>CACYHA010000001.1 GCA_902774035.1 Oscillospiraceae bacterium
GGTGGCGTTCCTGCCGACGTTCAGAATCATATCCATCAAATGGGGCCTGATTTCCGCCTTGAACTGATGGCGGTCAAGATCCTTGATGACGTCTGCAAGCGCGACGACTGCGGAGTGCTTCGGCGGCTGCGAGGAGTGACCGCCCTTTGCGCTGATGCTGATTTCAATATCTGCGTAGCCTTTTTCGGCAACGCCGACGCCGCACAGACACTTCTGACGGATGACCCCTTTCAAATTCACGGGGAGCATGGCGCCGCCTTCGTCTATGATGGAATCCAGATGGATCTCTCTTGCTTTCAGCGTTTCCATGATCGATTTTGCGCCGCCGGTTTCGCTCATGGAGACTTCTTCGTCCTGACCGAACAGCAGATAAACGTCTCTTTCCGGCTCGAAGCCTTCGGCAAGCAGGGCTTCAACCGCTTCCATCACACCGATCAGATGATTTTTCATATCAACAGCGCCGCGGCCCCAAAGGAATTCGCCGTCATTGAACCCGCTGAAGGGCGGGTGGGTCCAGTCGTTTTCGGTGCCTTCCGAGATCGGGACAACGTCCTGATGCGAAAGCAGCGCGATCGGGTCAAGGTCGCTTTGTTTGCCCTTCCAACGATAAATGAGGTTCGCTTCCTCAATGATTTCTTTCTCCAGCCGTTCGTGAACAAGGGGGAATGCCTCATCAAGGAAAGCGTGGAATCTGTCGAACTGTGAAAAATCGACTTTATCTTTTTCGGGATAGCTGACGGTGGGGATGGAAATTGCTTCGCTTAAATGTGCGCACGCTTTTTCAACGTCAACGGTTTCAGCGGGCAATGCGCACAGGTCTTTCTTTTCCGGCTTGAACGCAGCCGCTCTGACCGCATGGATTGCGGCAAGTGCGCCGGAAGCGCCGAGAACGGAATACTTCACTGCCTTTTTCATATACAAGCCTGCCTTTCGGTTTTGATCCGTGGTCGCCGTTCAGTGAGACCATTTGGTATCGGGGTACGCAGAATGATCGATCGATTCATGCGCAAGCACTTTGCACGGTTCATGGACTTTGAACGTATAGATGTTCCTGTAATCCATATTGCCGACCAGTTTTATTGTGCCTGCGTCGGTGTTGTATACCGCGCTCCACAATGCGTTTACGCTCCACGGATATTTGTCGTGTTTGTAATTCAGCTTCACATAAGAAAGCAAGTCCATGGCTTCCGGTTCCGAGAGAATGCCGTCTTTTGCGCGCAGAACTGCTTTGACCGCTTCGATGCGGTCCTCGCCGTGCTGTTCAATTTTGAAAGAGCCGATGTCCTTTGTCAGGCTGAAGTTCGCGGCATACTGCAGCTTGAGGCCGTCGTCTTCAAAAACAGAACCGGAAACGGGATATGCGGAATTGCCGCGCTCATAAACATGCAGCGTATGATCGATATATTCGATGACGACGCTCCTGCCGCTTGCGTCAATGATCTGGTAATGATAATTCGTCCAGAGGGAATCATGCATGTTGTACTTTTGAAACAGAGCCACGGCTTCGTCCACATCGGCGCAGGTGTCAAGCACGGCCCGGATCATCGCAGTCGTTGTGATGTCCTTTTTGCCGGGATCCTTTTGGTTGGTGGCTTTTGCTCTCAGTTGCGAAACAGCAATCGCAAGTCCCTTCTCGTTCATACCGTCCACGCAGCAATAGGGCGCCAGTAGCGCCCGGTACCTGTTGAGACGGTGAAGCCGCAGGGCGTTGCCGTAAGCCATAAAATTGGTGTCAGCGACGGAGACGGAAGCATATCCGCAATCGGGATGCGTCCAGACAACAAAGCAGGGTGCGGTTTTGAAATCAAAGTTCCTTGCCAGCAGATGATTCCCTTCCGCCGTAAATGCTTCAAATGTTGTGCAGCCCGCACCCTGATCCGTGCCGGGCTTGAACAAGCGCAGCCCGAACGTCAGAGCATCTGCCGCAAAGGCCGTCAATTCGCCGATTGAAGACACGCCCTTGTTCAAAAGCTCCGGCAGATGATAATCATTCCGGTAATCCAGCAGATAGATATTGTTGTCCAGCTTCTTTACGGAACGCAGGGTCGCCGATTTGTTCTTTCTTGAGCTATGTAACCTTTGTATCATTCGCAAATCCCTTTCTTGTTTGTTTTTCTCATTATACACCATTTTCACTGATTTTTCAACTCGCAGAGGCGTCTGGAATTCCGTGATTATTTGAATGAGCATCCTGTTGTGGCAAAAGAGGGGTTCTTCACGCTTTTCGGCGGCTCTCGACTTCAATTTTTTATCATGTTACAATACATCCGAACTATGATTTGCCTGTTTCATTAGAAAGGAGAAGACATATGTTTTCAAAGGTTAAAAAACCGGTTTCTGTAGTTCTGTGCCTTCTGCTTCTTGCTTTCTGCTTTTTCGCGCCCAGCGCATCGGCAGCTTCAACAAACCAATCCGAAAGCGGCATACAAAGCATATGGCAGAGATTTGTTGCTTTTTTCAATCGTCTGTTTCAAACCATTAAGGATCTTTTCCGCGGCACAAAGCCGGAAAATCCGCCTGAGCCGCCTTCAGAACCGAAACCGCCTGCAGAACCCGAGCCTCTGACGGCAATCAAGATTATTTCGAGCGACAAGGTGTGCGAGCTGAAAACGAGCGAGAATAATCCGAGAAACAGCGAGGGAGATTTTGCGTTTCTTCCTGACGGCAGAATTCTGTTTGCATACAGCAAATATCGTTCAGGCACAGGCGATGACGATGATCCGTGCGACATTGCCGGAATGATTTCTTCAGACAAAGGAAGAACCTTTACCGAATTGCCGGAACTTCTTGCGCGCGCGTCCGAGCATAACACGGTGAATATCATGAACGTTTCTCTTGAGGTGCTCAAAGACGGCACAGTATGTCTGTTCTACCTTGTGAAGAACAGCGACGGTTCTCTCGAATCGAGCTATGTGATGCGAAAGAGCGAACTGGACACGCTCTCATTCGGCGAGCCTGTTGATGTGATTCCGAACATTCCGGGAGATTATTACGTTGTCAACAACTGCAGAACGCAGCAACTGGCTGACGGGAGAATCATCGTTGCTGCGGCAAGACACCGGATTGACAATGTAAACGGCGCCAATCAAATGAGATATGTCGCTGAGGATGTTGTCTACATTTCGGACAAAAATGTTACGGGCTTTTCAAGATGCTCCGGTTTTATTTCGCTGGATCACGCGAACAGCACAACGGGTATGCAGGAACCGGGTATTCAGATCCTTCCCGACGGCTCTTACAGATTGTATGCAAGAACAGACCTTGGGTATCAGTATGAAAGCTTTTCACCGGACGGCATAAACTGGACTTCACCCTTTCCGTCAAGCTTTGAATCTCCGGTTTCGCCGATGCTGATTGAAAGGAATCCTTATTCGGGACTCTATTACGCAATATGGAATCCGTACGCGTACGTGCCCGGCTCCGGTACAGGAAGCGGAAGGACAAGAACGCCGCTTGTTATTGCACAGAGCAGGGACGGAATCGCTTTCACCGATTTCACGGTTCTTGAGGACGACTCGGAATCAGGATTTTGTTATCCGGCGATCGGTTTTCTCAGTGAAAATGAAATGCTTGTTTCCTATTTGTTCGGACCGGCCAACAGGCTTGCCGAAACAAGAATAAGACGGTTGCGCGTAGAGTAGCTTTCTTTTCAAAGGTGAATCGCCTGAAAAATGCAGGTGCAGATAAGCATGAACAAGTCCAGTAAAAACGGACAATAGAAAAAAGAACCCTCCTATGATACATGGAAGAAAGTATCATAGGAGGAATTATTATGGCAAGAGGATATCGACATATAGTTACAGAGTTTTTTAAGGCCATTTGAGGATTCGGGCGCACGATCAGCGGATTCAGAATATACGATAGCATTTTTGTGCAAAATTGCCTTTGCATCCTCTTGAAAAAAGGCGTATAATTTAAAAAGAACGTGTGGCAGATACTGCGTAAATCCAGTTACTTGCCGCACGTCTTGTTTTTTGAGGTGATATGTATGTTTCAAGTGAACGATATTGTGGTGTATGGCGTCTTTGGCATCTGCAAAATCTGTGCGGTTGAGAAACACAGGTTTTCCGGTGAAAGCCGGGAATACTATGTTCTTCGCAGCGTTTATGATGACAAAAACACGTTTTATATTCCCGTTCAAAATGAAGAGGTAGTGAAAAAGTTGCGCAGACTATGCACAAAAGAAGAAATTGACTGCGTTTTATCGCACATCAACGATGAGAGGCCTGCATGGATCGAGAATGAAAGTCAACGCAGAGAAGCGTTTCATGAAATTATCAGGCGCGGAAATAAATGTGAAATCATTGTTCTGATCAGAATGCTCCTTCAACACCGCAGAAAGGTGGTCTCTGCCAAAAAGAAGCCCCACTCCTCAGATGAGGATCTTTTGCATACCGCGGAAAAAATGCTTTATGAAGAGTTCGCCTATGTTCTCGGTGTGAAAAAAGAAGACGTGGCAGCATATATCAAAAAACGGATTCTCTGAAATGCGCTCGCCATTTTGACGAATCGAATCACAACGCCAACACAACTTTTTGAATTCAGTATGCTTTACAAAAAAATCAAAGGGTATTTTTAACGAAAAAAATATGAAAAACTTGCATCGCAAATCGCAAAAATGCCGAAAATCAAAAAAAGCATCATTTTAAACATGATTTTTCCGAAAAATAATGCTATAATCTAAGCGCAGGAACACCTGTAAAGAGAGTGCGTTCAGCCGATTGTTCGACGGCAGCCGAATATCCTGTTTCACAACGCTTGATCCTCCTCTCTGTATGACCGGCGCAGTCTTCTGCCGTAACGATTGACGCCAAAGGAGGTGAGTATATGAAGCGTGTCAAATCCGGTTGTATCCTTCAAACATTGACATTTTCGCAAAAAGCTGATCTTGGATTTCGTGAAGAACATGCGGCAAAAGTCAACCATGAAGAGTTTGAGCACTACAAAGCTATGCTTGAACGAGCAAAAACCAGGTATCATATTTTGGATACGACGGAACAAGAAGACGGTTCTTTGACTGTTCGCGTCAGAAAGCAACTCAATGACAAAACTGACGTATCCGAATACTTCAAGTAAAAGCAAAGTGAACCAATTGGTGCGGACAGCACAGATTGGTTCACTTCGTTCTTCCATCGTGTCTTAGGAGGGGGACTTTTTTCTATTGTCCGATTTTACTGGACTTGTTCACAGGTCGCCGACGTCGTTCTTCGTTTTCGGTTGGTAACAAATGGGGTGAATCGATGTACCTGTAAATGAAGAAAAATCAATCCTTTTTCTTTATAGCTATCATCAACCCTGCGGCAAGGACGAGAACGGACACGCCGATCCAGATCCAAAAGCTTGCTTCGGAGGACTTGCCAGTGCCGCCGCCCGATGGAAAGCTGCCGCCGTTTGGCATCGACGGACGCGTACCACTGCTGCGCGGAGAGCTTTCTCCTTGCGCTTCCGGTTGCTCGGAGGGCTGCGATTTGGCTTCGGCTGCGTTGCCGGCGCTTTCGCCCTGATTTGGCGCGGTCGGCACGTCGCTTCTACTGCTGCGCTGAGCGCTCTCGTCCTGAGCTTCCGGCGTCCCGGATGTCTGCGTTTCGGCTGCGCTGTCGGGCCTCGTTGTGTCGCCGTTTTCGCTCTGGTTCGGTGCAGTCGGCGCACCGCCTCTTTTGCTGCTGCCGTCGCGGTCGGACGATCTGCGGATCGAAACGGTGTACTCTGAAAGGTCGATCTTGTTGCCGTCCTTGTCCGTTGCGGAAACAATCGCGGAAAGGTCGAGCTGCATCAGCTCTTTCATGTCCGTTTCGGAAAGCTTGACGGTTGTGCCGTCCGACAATGTGACGCTCTCAATGGAAACGTCTTTGCCGACGAGATCGGAGAGCGTCGTCTCTTTTCCGTCCTTGTCGGTCAGCGTGACCATGGAAGTGACATCGAACCGGCCGGAAAAGCCTTTGCCCATGCCGCCGCCCATCGTGCCCATGAGGGACAGATCCAGAGCGCCCGTTTCAACGGCGGTGTCGTCGCCGGAAAGCTGGCGGCTGACGGCTTCGGCACGCAGAGAAACGAACTTTGAAAGCGTCTCGACGCCCTTGGTGAAGTCTTCGGTCGTGCAGAATTTCGTCGGGTCCTTTTCCACATAAGGGCGAATCATTTCGGCGGTGTCTGCGATCAGGGTTTCCAGCTCGCCGTTTGCGAACCATTTTTCAAGGAATTCCGAGAACAGAGCGTGATACTGCGCGGTATAGCTTTCATCGGAGAAGATCCAGCCGAGCATCGGGCGGTCGTCCATGCTGCCGCCGGAAAGCGGATTGTCGATGGAGGTGTTCACGGAGTCGGAAGCGTTGCCGCCCTGGAACGTGCCGAAGGCAAGGTTGTAATCCCAGGGGATCATGCCGAGCTTTCCGTCGCTCTCGTGCAGATAGTAATTGTGGATCATGGCGCCGGTGTAGCTGTCGCCGTTGCAGACGAAGTTGTGCACGACGAAGTAGCGAAGCACCTCGTCCGTGTCCAGAACGTTTTCCAGATCCTCATACGCGCTGAGCTTTTTCAGCGACGCGATCAGCCGCACCTTGTCGGCTTTGGTCACCTTGGTCTTGGCGCTGTCGAAGATGTTGGAGTAGCTGTCCGGGTCGTCGTCGATGTATTTCAGCTTCACGTCGTCGCTGCCCATGCCGCCGAAGCCCAAGCGTTTGCCGCTGTCTTTGTCAGAGCTGTTTTTGTCGGAATCGTTCTTGTCAGAATCGTTCTTCTCAGAGGCGTTTGCGGCTGGGGAAGCGTTCTCTTCAGCCTGTGCGTCGCTCGTCGGCGGTTCGGCGCTTTGCGCATCGAAATCGAAGCCTTCAGGCGAGGCGGCGCCGTCCGGCATCTGACTGAAATCAAACCCTTCGGGCGGAGAAGCACCGTTCGGCATCTGACTGAAATCGAAGCCTTCGGGCAGTTCTTCGCCGTTCGGCATCCCGCCCGGGAAACCGCCGCCGAAGTCGGGCGGTTCGGGCATATCTCCGCCGCCGGGCATCTGTCCGCCGAAGGGAATGCTGCCGTTTCCGGTGTCGCTGTCCGACCGGCTTTCCTGCGGCTGCGTTGTTGCCTGCTGTTCCCGGGTTTCGCCGGTTTCGCTGTCTTCGTCGCTCTTGCTGCCGTCGAGGTCCAGATCGTCCATGTTGAAGTTTCTGCCGTTGCCGCGGCCGCCGCCGAAGCTCAGACTGTCCGGCTTATACAGTTCACCGAAATCGGCGCCGTAGTTGCGGGTGAGGAAGCTGTCCTCCACGCCCTCCACCGCCAGATACAATCCCCAGTCTTCGCCGTTCACCGTGAGATAAACGAAGGAGCAAAGCGGACTGTCCGCGCCGAACTCGTTCATCATCAGATAGACGAGATAATCCTTCATCATGGTGTTGTCCTGAATCAGATTGTTGAGGCAGAGCTTGTCGAGGCCGTCCAGCGAGCCCGCGTCGTCAAAGTGATCGAACTCCAGCTTGAAGCTGTAGCGCTGACTGCCGGAAGCTTTCACGGAAGAAAGCGACGTGTTGCCCTTGGCGCGGATGGCGGTGTTGGCGTGCTTGGCGCCGTCCACCACCACGGTGCAGGCGGCATACTCTTCGTTTTCGCAGCTTTCCAGAAAGCTGTCCCAGTCGTTCATCACAATGTCGATCTGATGCACATAGGAGGTATCGAAGATCGTTTTTTCATATTTCACGGCTTTGGTCAGCACGGAAAGACCGAGGGAGCCCGAACACGTGAACAGGATCGTTAGCGCAAGGACAACGGCAACAGCGGCAATACAAATTTTATCTATATGCTTGCTCGTTGACATGCGTACCGCTCCTTATCCCATATAGTCGCCGTTGTAGCTGACGAGCGCGGCGCTGCAGACGCCGTCCATCGCAGACAGGGCGTTGATGAAATCGGTGTTCTCGTCCTTCAGGCGCAGTTCCATGTTGACTTCCACCAGCCCGTTCTGCGCGGATTTGGATTTGACGACGCAGCGTTCCGTCTGGGTGCCGATATAGTTCATGGCTGCGGTTTCGGCCTCATGATCCCTGCAGGAGAGCACAAGAATGAACGGGTTCTTGTGCGATTTCCTGTTGACAAAAATCAGCAGGATCAGACCGATGATGACGGAGCCGACGACGGCCAGCGGGATCATGCCCGCGGCAAGGATGATGCCGACGGCGATGGACCAGAACAGGAAGGCGATGTCCAGCGGCTCCTTGATCGCGGTGCGGAAGCGGACGATGGAAAGGGCGCCGACCATGCCGAGCGACAGCACCACGTTGGACGTGACCGCCAGAATGACCTGCGAGGTGATCATGGTGAGGGCGATCAGCGTGACGCCGAAGGAAGCGGAATACATCACACCGCGATAGGTCTTCTTATACACAAAGAAGATGAACAGGCCGATGCCGAAGGCGAGCGCGAGGGTCAGCGCCATATCGAGCACGCTGACCTCGGCAATGTTTTCAAGAAAGCTGGATTTGAAGATGTCTTTGAAGGTCATGATAAAAACTCCTATCTGAAAAAATTTTTTCTTTGGTTCAGCCGTAGATGCGGCACTGCTGATATTTGGAAAAGGCGCTGACGCGGCGGTTCGGAACGCCGACGGCGTCGCGGATGATGTCCGGCAAAAACTCGTCCCATTTCACTTCCAGGATGATGGGCGAATCTCCGGCGGGCAGCGTGAGGGTTTTCGGGTTCAGAAAATCGGTGCGCAGCATCCCGGTGCGGATGTTGTAGTCGATCGTCACACGCACGTTGCCGGGGACATAGACAAAGGGGTCGCGCGTGTAATCCACGATCGTTTTCGGCCGCAGACCCTGCGACTGCATCTTGGCATAAAGCTCCACGCAAAGCGGACGGTCACAGGACAACAGCCACGCAAGGTCTCCGTCCACAATGCGCTGCGCTTCTTCCGAGGAAAGGCGGCAGCTCTCCTTCAGGCACAGGCCGTTGAGCTTGCTTTTCTTTTCCAGCATGATATAGGATGTGTCGTCGTTGTAATAGCGGATGCGGAACTTTTCGCGCGCGTTCACGCCGTCGATCTTTTCGCGCAGCGCCTTGTCGTTCGGGGAGTCAAAATAGAGGCTTCTGACGCGTTCGCCGCCGCCGGGCGCGTGTTTGTCCCACTGCATTACGACCGGAAGCCGGGAAAGCAGTGTCAGCCGGTCCAGGGTGTTGATCTCATGTTTCCATTCGTGTCGGTATTTCATCGGATCATCTCCTTTCTGTCTTCAGATTATCCCCGCGAAGATTGAAATAAGATTGAAGAATCCTAAAAAAATGCAGCAAAACAAAAAAGGGGCTGCTGCATTTCGCGAAAAACGTCAAAGCAAATAAAAGAGAAAGCGCTTTCCACAGCGTGGTTCTGTGAGTTCAGCGCTTTCTTTCCTTTGTGTTTTTTCTAAAAAGTAAGATAATACTTTGCTTTGACTCGACGTTTTTTCGCCCTCGGCGTACTTTTGTACAGCCTTCGGGCGAAGAAAACCGAAATGCAACAGCCCCTTCTTACAGGTTGAATCCTATTTTGCGACGGGGATCGAAACGGTAAAGATGGCTTTGCGGTCTTTATATGCCGCGCGGATCGTGCCGCCGTGCGCTTCGGTGACCGCCTTGGCGATCGAAAGGCCCAAACCGTAATGTGCACCCGTTTCGGTCCGCGCTTTGTCGGTCCGATAGAACCGGTCAAACAAATGCGCCGTTTCTTCCGCTGTCAGTGCCGGCGCCGCATTGGAAACCCGCAGAACCGCCGTGTGCTTTTCAGGTCGGAGCGAAAGAGAGATCTCTTCGCCGCTGCCGTGCGACAGGGCGTTGTCGAGCAAAATCGAAACGAGCTGGCGCAGTTGGTTCGCGTTGCCCGCCGCGAAAAGGGCAGGCTCGATATCGGCTTCGATCCGTTTGCCGCTTTCAAACGCAAGGCTTTCAAACGGCAGCACCTCGCCGCTGACGAGCTGCGAGAGATCCAGCGTCTCCATCGGCAGGTCGCCGTTTTCCGCGTGGGAGAGGGTCAGCAGTTGCTTCACCAGATCCGACATGCGCTCGTTTTCATAGTCGATATTATCCAGCCACTCGCTGCCGCCGTTTTGCCGCCGCAGCAGCTCGCTGTTGGCGGAGATCACGGCGATCGGGGTTTTCAGCTCGTGCCCGGCGTCGGAGACAAAGCGTTTTTGTCTTTTGTCGTTTTCTTCCAGCGGGCGCACGATCCGCCGGGCAATGAAGATTGAGATCACGAACAGCGCCGCCAGCGTGACCGAACCGATCAAAAGCATGAGCTGCACCAGCATGACCTGGTTCCTGTTGCTGATCGTTCCGTCCAGCATGGCGACGAGGGTATAGTCTTCTTTCTCCTCCACCAGATAGCTCATGCTGCCGACGGTCCCGCTGCGCTTTCCCTTTTTCCGCACAGACGCGGCAAGCTCCAGCAGGGATTCTTCGCTTTGCAGGTTCTCGTTGCCGTTTTGCACAGCCAGTACCGAGCCGTCCTGCGCGTAGGCAACGGAATAGAAGGTGGACAGCCGAAACGCTGGCTCGTTCTTTCGGAATCTGTCGTCCTCCGGCGGCATCGGCGGCGCGTTGCCCTCCTCGGGCGGCGCATCCGGTTTCCAATCGGGCGCACTGTCGTTTCCCGGCGCATCCGGCTTTTCGTCAAGGGTATATCTCTCGACATAAGTGCGCAGGATCTCTCTGTTTTCGCGCTGCAGCGCCAGATGGTTGGAAACAACAATCGTGGTCAGCGCCACCGCCATCAGCGCAAGAAGCGAGCCGACAACAGCAAACACGATTCTTCGTTTTGTTTTATGAAACATCCCGGCACCTCATTTCGTAACCGATGCCGCGCAGGGCCTTGATCTCGCATTTTGAATCCACAAAGGCCAGCTTTTTGCGGGCAAAGGACATGTACACTTCCACATTGTTATATTCGGCGTCGCTTTCATAGCCCCAGATCTTCAGCGCAATCTGTTCGCGCGTGAGCACCTGCCCCTGATTAGCGATCAGGTATTCCAGAATGCGCAGCTCCTTTTCGCCGAGCCGCACGCTTTTGCCGTTGGTGCATCTCAGCACGGCGCCTTTTGTGTCGAGCGTCAGATCGGCGAAGGAAAGGCCGCTGTCGTCGGCAGGCATGCCGCGCCGGGAAAGCGCACGCAGTCTTGCAAGCAGCTCGCGCGTCATAAAGGGCTTGGTCAGATAATCGTCCGCACCGCTGTCAAGTCCTTCCACTTTGTCGTCGAGCTCTCCCTTGGCAGTCAGCATCAGAATCGGCGTGCGGATGCCGGCTTTGCGCGCATTCTTCGCCACAGCGTAGCCGTTCATGCCGGGCATCATCACATCGAGCACGATCAGATCGTAAATGCCGCTTTCGATCGCAAACAGCGCGTCTTCGCCGTTCTCGAACGCATCCACGTCGTAGCCTTCCTGACGCAGCAGCTCGCACAGCGCCCGGTTCATTCGTTTTTCGTCTTCCGCAAGCAAAACTTTCATGCAGCATCCCTCCGTTCGAGTGTGATTGTACGGACAAACATTGAAAGAAGATTGAAAGTCGTCAGAATGAGAATGTTGAACACGGTGATTATGTGAATTATAGCACACAAAGCCTTGATTTTCAAGAAAAAACCTTGGAATGCCTCCTGCACGAATCGATGAAAGTCAGCCGGACAGAGTTCAAAACGAACTCTGCCCGGCCATTGTTCGGCGCTTTTCTCAATTCTTTCACCGAAAATTCTGTCATTTCCAACAAAAATTTCATTTTCCGTTTTTCCTGCCGCCAAACCTGTTGTCGCACGGGAAAAACTGTGATATAATAATAAAAATATGATCCCGTGTTATGCAGAAGGAATGTGCTTGAATGAAGTTTTCACAAATGCCCTATGTCCGCCCGAACGCCGAACAGGTGAAGAATGAGCTGCAGGCGCTGACTGCCGCGCTGAAAAACGCCGCGGACTTTGCTGCGGCCGAAACCGCCTTTTTGAAAAAGCAGGAGCTGGAAAAGCACGTTTCCACGCTGAGAAATCTGGCCTCCATCCGCCATTCCATTGACACGCGTGACGCGTTTTACGACGCGGAAGAACAGTTTTTCAACAGCGTGATGCCGGAAATTCAGGAATTCGACCAGGCGTTCACCGCGGCGCTGCTGGAAAGCCCGTTCCGTTCCGACTTTGAAGCAAAATACGGCGCTGTCATGTTCCTCAACGCGCAGATCGAGCTGAAAACCTTTTCCCCCGCCATCATTTCCGAGCTGCAGCAGGAGAACGAGCTTGTGCAGGCCTACGAAAAGCTGATCGCCTCGGCGCAGATCCCCTTCGAGGGCAAAGCCTACACCATTGCCCAGCTCGCTCCCTTCCGTCAGGACACCGACGACGCGCGCCGCCTTGCCGCCTGGAAAGCGGAGGGCGCGTGGTTCAAAGCGCACCAGGGCGAACTGGACGAGATCTATGACAAGCTGACCCGTCTGCGTCACACCATGGCGCAGAAGATGGGCTACGGAGATTATATCGAGCTGGGCTATTACCGCATGGGCCGCAACTGCTACACAAAAGACGACGTGGAAACATTCCGCGCCGCCGTGGTGAAATATCTTGTGCCCGTGGCTGCCGAAGTTTACAAAGCGGCCGCCGAACGCCGCGGCAAAGCGTACCCGATGACATACAACGACAACGCGATCCTCTTTGCTTCGGGCGAAGCAAAGCCCACCGGCGCCCCGGATGAGATTTTGGAAGCCGGACGCAAATTCTATCATGCGCTTTCCGACGAAACGGGGAAGTTCTTCGACACCATGCTGGACAACGAGCTGCTCGACGTGCTTTCCACCGAGGGCAAACAGAGCGGCGGCTACTGCACGGAGCTTCTGGATTACAGCGTGCCCTTTATCTTTGCCAACTTCAACGGCACCCGCGACGATGTGGAGACAGTGACCCACGAGGCCGGACACGCCTTTGCCGCGTGGAAGAACATCGACCGCGTCCCCATCTCCACCATCTGGCCCACCATGGAGGGCTGCGAAGTCCATTCCATGTCAATGGAGTTTTTCGCCTGGCCGTGGGCGGAGCTGTTTTTCGGCGACCGGACACGCAAATTCAAATACGGCCACCTCGCCGGGGCGCTGACCTTCATCCCCTACGGCACAATGGTCGACCATTTTCAGCATGAGATCTACGCCCATCCCGACTGGACGCCGCGCGAACGCCACGCTTGCTGGAAGCATTTGCTCGGCATCTATCTTCCCTGGCAGAAGCTGGACGGCGAAATCCCGGTCTATGGCGAAGGCGAAGGCTGGCAGCGTCAGATGCACATCTATGCCTGTCCGTTCTATTATATCGACTACTGCCTTGCGCAGACTGTGGCGCTGCAGTTCTGGGCAAAGATGCAGGAGGATTTCGACGGGGCGTGGAACACCTACCTCGCCTACACCGAACAGGGCGGCAGCGACGTGTTCACCGCGCTTTTGAAAAACGCGGGGCTGCAAAGCCCCTTTGACGAAAGCTGTCTGCGTTCCGTCTGCCAAAAGGCCCGCGACTGGCTTTTCGGCTTTGACCTTTCGGGGATCGCGTGATGCAGAACCAAAAGCCGCGCCGCATCTTCCACCACCTGATCCCGAACGTGATCCCGCAGCTCATTGTCATCTGCACGATGGATCTCGGTTCCACGATTCTGACGGAGGCCACCCTTTCCTTCCTCGGTCTCGGTGTCAAATTTCCGTTCGCCTCCTGGGGCAACATCGGCGCAGGCGTGGCGGCCGGCACGGTTTCTTCCGACTTGTTCGGCCCCTTACCGGCGCGTTCTCGAAATCTTTCGCAGCCTGTTGCGAGTCGGATAACACATGGAGTTTTCTTCTCCTCTTTTTGGAGAGGCATCGGAGGCTTCGGCTTCCAGCACCGTTAAAAAAGATGACAATCGCGAATTGCCTCTTTTTCACTTCTCAACCGGGGGTTGTGATACAGGTCAACATCCTGGTTATTGATTCTTTTGCTCATGTCTTGTATGATGATGTTGAGATCAGACGAAAGAAGGTTTTCCGATGATCCCCAATACGAAAACAGACAGAGAGAAAGGATTGATTTGCATGAAAAAGAAATTGACAATCATAGTTACGATTTGTACGCTCAGCGGCGTCGCCCTTGCCGTAATGATTCTGAAAGACAAACTGGTTTCTGTGCCGGAAGCAGCAGAGATTTTCGTTTTTCTGCTGATTACCCGTGTTGCTGTGATGCTGGGCAAGCGCCGTTCAAAGGAAGTCCCCGAAGAAGGAAATGCCCCGTTGCTTCCCCTGAAATGGTTCAACAACAGCAGATCCGTGCCGAAGAATCACGAACAAAACCTGCCGGCAGCATAACTTTAACCCGCCGGGCAGTCCGTTACAGGTCTGCCCGACGACTGCCTTTGCACTTCTCAACCGCCGGTTGATTTTTCACGCAACACCTCGGTGATTGATTTTTCATCTTTTTCCGATTATAATAGAGTTGAAACAAAACCGAAGGAGCTGTTCTTTATGATATTGAGCATTGGCGAACGCATCCGCGCATTGCGCAGGGAGCGGGGGTTGACGCAGGACGAGGTCGCGCGGCGGCTCGGATCTCTTCGATCTCCCGTTCGGCTTCCTTGACATAGCCTTCGTCGTACTTGTCCATGGGGCGGCTCAGCGAACGGTGACCGCTTTCTTTGCAACGGCGCTGTTGCCGGTGTGGCCGGAATCGGGGCCGAAATTGTTCGTATAGGTGCAGATGCCCAGTTTCACGCTCTTGCCGATGATGTTGCCCTTGGCGGAGGCGTTGACGGTGAAGGTCTTGCCGGTGCCCTTGACCCAAACGGGGTAGCCGTTGCGGTCGGCGCCGGTGACCTTGATGCCCTGCATACCCTTCGGGGCGCTTTTCAGCGTGATGGTCAGCTTGTAGTTCGTGACGGCAATGTCATAGGCCGGATGCCAGTCGCCGTCGGATTCCCAATAGCCGTTCATGTGGATCTTGTCGCGTTTTGCGCCGCTGACCTTGATGGAGGCGATCTCCGGTGCGGATGCGATTGCGGTGGTGACGGGGATGGCCTTGGAATAGCCGCTCTTGGACGTGATGACGGTTTCGCCGTCGGCGGCGGAGATCGCCTTGACGAAGTTGACCGTTTTAAACTGATAGGCTGTCGCGGCCTTGAGTCCCTTGACGGTCATGTTCTTGCCGGCGGCAAAGGCTTTGCTGGACCACTTTTTCGCGCCGCTTGCCTTGTAATAGACGATGGTGCCGGAGCCGACCGCAGTTTTGGACGCGGATTTGTAGGCCTTGCCCAGCGCAACGGCGTTTTTGGTCGCGGCGACAGCGTTGCGGTCGAGCGCACCGGCCTTCGGCGCGTTCTGGAAGCTGACGGTGTGCTTTTCCTCGAAGTAGTTCAGGCTGCTTGCGTAATCTCTGTAGCCGGGCAGACCGTTGAACTGCGCGCCGCCGTGGTAATGCACGCTCACGGTGAAGTGGTTTGCGCCGTCCTGCAGATCGGCCAGCTTGATCGCGGTGGAGGTGGTTCCGTTCTTTTCGCTCAGAGATTCGCCGACCCGGTTACCGTGGTAATCGGTGTAAAGATACATTGCGTAGAACAGGCTTTCGTCGCCGATTTTTTGCTTGATCTCGGTCTGAACGGTGGCCACGCCGCCCTTGACGGCAGCGATCTTCACGGTCAGGGTGTAGAGCGTTGTGTCAAAGGTGACGGCGGTTCCGACCTTAAGATGCACCTTGTCGTAGTTGCTCGAGCTTTCCGTCACCCGGAAATTGTCGAGCCCGGCCTTGAGCGCGTCCCAGTCGCCGAGGACGGCGTTGGTTTTGTCGCTGAATTTCAGCGAGATGACGTTGCTCTTTTCGCCGAAGTCTTCGTTTTTGCCGATGAACTGGGCGTAGAAGTAGTAGGTGGTGCCGGGAACGGGTTTGCCGCCCTGTTCGAATTCCGTGATGGCTGCGCTGTGCTTGGAACGGTCGGTGGTGGACCAGGCGACAAGCCAGTTGCTCTGGTCGGCGGAAACCATCACGCGCGAACCGGAAACGCTCATGCGCTCCATGTCGTCCAGCGCAGTCCACATCAGGTCAAATTCGCCGTCGCAGGCGCCGTCTTCCGCGTTCCAGCAATACAGACCCTTCGCGGCGGGGGTCCCGGCGGCAAAGGCGAATGCGGCGGTGGAGATCGTCATTACAAGCGCAAGCAGAAGCGCCAGTGTTTTTCTTGTTTTCATAGTTGTATCCTCCTGTAAAACGCTTTACGCGGCGTGGATGTTCAGCGTTCCGATCACAGCCTCGATGTAAGGAAGCTGCGCCGGGTCTTCGGCAAAGAACGAGACCTTGACGCTCTGGACAGGATCAAAGCCGCCCTCGGGCGCGATCGCCGGATCCAGCGCGGCAAAGTATTTGCCGCCAAACTGGCCGTTGCCGACATAGGTCGTCGCCTGGTAGGTGAAATCGCCGAGCTTCTTTTCCGAGGTATTCACATCGGTGTAACCGTCGTTTGCAAGAACGGCTTCGTATTCGGCTTTTTCGCTTTCAAATTCCTCGTCGGAGTTGGCAAAGTTGAAGCTGACCCACCAGGTGCCGTCCAGCGCGTTGATGTAAAGCCCGTCTTTTTCGGCAACGGCTTCGTCATACTTCGCGTAGGCCCAGGAATACAGCTTTGCGTCGGTCCAGTTGGATGTGTCGATGACGTACGACGGTGCGTCGGGCGTTTCGGGCGTTTCGGGTTTTCCGCAGCCGGAAAGCCCGAACGCGGAGCAGATGAGGATCAGTGCGAGCAGAATCGAAATTGTTTTTTTCATGGTGAAAACTCCTTTTCATTGTTTTTTTATTGCTTGCGCGGCTCAATATTCCTTAATGACCACGCAGTTTTCCGAAATCATTTTGCCGTCTTCGCGGGGTTCCACGGCAAGAAGCAGCCACGCGCCCACGCTGTCGGGCACATAGGTGTCCGCCGGCCGGTCGCTCAGCTCCAGATCCAGCGCTCCGCGCGTTGCTTCGGTGCAGTCGACGACCTTTGCGTCGAGCGAAACGCCTTCGCCGACCACGCGGACGTCGTCGCCCCGTTTGAAATCGCCGAAGAGCACCGGTCCGTTCACGACCCGGGTGCCCCGATATTCTTCGGTGTATGCGGAAGGCGCGTCCTCGCAGACGTCTTCGTAAGTGTCGGCCTTAAACACATACAGCGCGGCGTCCGGGTCTCCGTACCGGCTGAACTCCTGTGCGCGCGCCTCGGGTTCCGCCTCCTGCCAGCGCAGGATCATCTGTGCCGTTTCCGGCGACGCCTCATAGATCGTTTTCGGCCACCATTTGCTGACGGCGGCGGAGCATTTGTCGCAGATGGTTTCGTTGTTGTTCAGCATATCCGCATCCAGAAAGCCGAGCTTTCCGCCGCAGAGCGGGCAGGTTTTCTTTTCTTTTTTGCCAAAAAGTCCCATAGCAATTCCTCCCGAAAAAGTAAAACAGGCATAATATCCTTGATGATATTATACCTGTTTTATCTGCGGGTGACAATTACCCGTTCTGGTAGTTTTCGTCCTGCCGAAGCTTCATCACAACGCCCAGCCGCCGCGCTTCCACGGCGAGCTCCGTTCGGTTCTGCAGCCCGGTCTTTTTCAAAAGACGCTTGATATGAAACGCAACCGTGTCCTCGCTGATGAAAAGGCGGGCTGCAATTTCGCGGTTTCCGGCGCCGGTGGTCAGCTCGCGGAGAACTTCGATCTCCCGCGCGGAAAAATCGCCGACGGCGGCATTGCCGAGCCGAACGGACGGACCGGCGTCGGGATAGACGCATTGGCCTGCCATGGTGCGGTCCATAATGTCGAGCAATTCCCGGCTCGCGCGTTTGTACCAGAAGCTTTCCACACCGATCTCTCTGGCACGGTCCATCCACGAGGCTTCGGGAATGGAGGTGATGATGATGATCTTGATCTCCGGCCGGTTTTGCTTGATGCGGCGGGCAGCGTCCAGTCCGCTGGCGTCAAATTCGGTGCAGACGTCCATCAAAACGAGATCGATCTCGCCCAGGGAGCAGAGCGCCGGGGCGACGTCAGCGTTTTTCGTGGTGTGGACCACCCGGTATCGCTCGGAGCGGTTCACAGCTTCGCTCAGCAGTTCGAGTACCAGCTCCTGATCTTCCACAATCAATACGTTTGTCATGTCGGGTCGTCTCCTTCGTAAGTCAGAGTCAGGGAAAACGCGGGACGGCTGCAGACGGTGATCCGCGCGGGCGTCTTTTGCGCCAGCTCGCGCAAATTGCCCAGACCGCCGCCTTCCGTGATCTCACCCTGCGGCGGCGTGCCGTCGTTTGTGATGACTGCGCCGTGCTGATCTGACCGGACGGTCAGTGTGGTCGCGTTTGCGTGGCGCAGCGCATTGGTCATGCATTCGCTCACCGCCGCGACGAGCAGCCGCGCCTGCGTTTTCTCTTTCGGAAATGTTCCGCTGAAGCAAAGCGTCATGCCGAGCGCTTTGGCCAGCGCTTCCAGCGTCTCCGGCGCTTTTTCGCGGTCTGTTTCCGGGGTCGCCGTCAGCTTGAACAGATCCTGCCACCGCACGAGCAGCCGCTCTGTCTGCGTTTCATCGCAGGTTTCCGCGTTCTGGAGCGTGGAAATCAGCAAAATGTTCATTTCGTCGTGGAGTCTTGCCTTGCTGCGCAGCAGCTCTTTTTCGCGCACGACCGCGTCCAGCGAGCTGTGATACGCTTCGAGCTGTCGGTTCAGCTCCTGCAGTTCCGCATTCTGCTTTGAGAGCAGTCGGTTTTGCTCCCATTCCTGCGTCACATCGGTCGCCACGATTTCAAACAGGCGTTGTTTTCCGATTTGATTGTGGTAGCGTGTGAAGCTGAGCATACGATCCGCGAAGGGGAGCAGCACACGGTCTTCGTTTCCGGCCTTTTCCGTCGTGTTTTGCAGCGTTTGCCAGAAACAGACGCCGCTGAACAGGTGCGTTCCGGTCAGCGTCTGCGCAATCCGATCCATGCGTTCGTTCACCTGATAAACTCTGCCGCTCTCATCATAAAAGCAGACGCCGGCAGTCAGGCGGTCGAAGCTCTCCTTGATCGACACGGCGGAAATGTGGCTGCGCTGCCAGGCCGTGATTCGAACCACAAGCACGGCGGCAACCACCGTCAGCAAAAGGTTGACGCACGCCGCGAGCCAAACGGGGCAGGTGTCGATCCGGTAAGACGGGGCGTTGTCTCCCGTGAAATAAATGTAGGCGCTCAGGTTTTGCCGATAGATATCAAACCCGGCGAACAGAACAAGCGAAAGCAGGAACGCCGCAGCCCGTTTTTGCAGCAGCAGACGGACGCAGACATAGACCAGCGCGAGGCAGACGATCAGCATCCAGATCGACAGCACGCCGCGCAGGAAGGGATGGTAGAACAGCATTATGCTCCAACCTCCTTTTCCAGCGCAAGGCGCAGCGGCGTGGCGTCAAGCTGCAGGCTGAACAGGATCGCGGAGTTGCTCTCCTCCATGCGGATGGAAACGGTTTTCAGCTTCGGCAGCTTTTCTTCCACGACCTTTTCAAATTCGTCGTATGCGTACAGCGCGGATTTTGCCGGCAAAGACGCCTCGGGCGCGGGAAAAACCGTCCCCTCGGTGCCGAGCTTTTCCAAATAGGAAAGCGATTCGCGAAAGGCAAGCTCCAGTTCCCGCAGCGGCACAAGGCCGCCCTTTGCCGCAAGCAGCATCAGGTTGGATTTCCGTTTGACAAAGGCGCCCAGCACGCAGACCTGCAGCAGATCGGACGCACGGGATTGCGCATTTGTCTGCGAATGCTGCAGCAGACGTTCGATCCGGTGCATCTGCGGCTGCAGACTAGCGTTGACGGTTTCATAGATTGCGGTCTGCGCGGCGATCTGTTCGCGTTCCTCTTTCAGCGCGTTTTCGGCCTGCTGCAGCTTTGCGCGTTCGGCAAGCGCGGCGAGCGCGGCTTCCAGCGCTTCCTTCTGTTTTGTCACCGTGGTCATGTCCTTGAGCCAGGTGACCTTCCCGCCGGAGATCGGCTGTTCCTGGGCGGAAAAGACGCCGTCCGTCTGCTGCGGCACGGTTTCATAAACAACCGCGCCGGTTCTGTCCTTGATCTTCGCGCAAAGATGCGAGGCGCGAAACAGCAGATCATAGCCGGTATTTGACGGGATCAGCCCGGTTTGCAGGCACGCCTCCCAATACCCGGCGACGCAGAAGCAAAACAACTCCGGCACATTCACCAGCCGCAGAAGCTGGAGATTTGTGGAATTATAAACGGCGGCCCCGACGAGGGAAAGCAGGATCACGCCCGCCGGCATCAGCGCCTGTCTGTAGCCTCGCTGCATCGCCGAAGCGCGGACGGTCAGCGCGAGCGCCGCACTGACGCAGCCGATGATCCAGGCCACCGCAAAACCATACAGGATCCCGTGGGAATACACCTGTTTCCACTGCGCAAAATCGGGCGCAAAGCGGAACGCAAGACTGTGAAAATCGTTCGTCAAAAATCCGGCGATCAGCAGTCCGGCAGGAAGAAACAGAAGGTTCCACGCGCGGCTCGGCCTTTCGTTGTCGGTTTTTCCGAGCCGAAGGGCGACCATCAGGCTCAGCAGCGGCAAAAGAAGCATCGGGATATAGTAGACGTACCAGAGCATTCTCTCCACGGTCTGGTTCAGGAAGAACCGCGAATACTTAACCGTGCGCTCGAGTATGAACAGCAGCATCACCAGCCCGATGAGGACAAACATCCGCTGCGCCCACCGGTGGACGACACGGTACCGCGTCCAGAGCGTCCACGCGATGACAAAAACAGAATATACCATGGCGCTGGTAATGCTGATCGGTTTATCCCATGTGACGTTCGCAAAGATGCCGACAGCGAAAAACACAAGGAAGCATCCGATCGCAGCGATCCGGCTGCGCGTCTGTATGCGCATAGGCGTCCTCCCTTCTGCAAAATCGTCCGTTGAATAAGCTGCTCTCATTATAGCACACTCCGCCCGCCTTGTAAACCATGGAAAATACCGCTCGTTTTCTCCCGCATACCGCTCGTAGAAATCCTATTGACATCCGTCCCGATCCGTTTTATAGTGAAAGCGTCAGGTAATCAGGGATTACTTGGAACCGCGCGGCAAAAGGCAGCGCGGCGTTCACAAAACAAAACAACACGAAGAAAGGATGTATCCCCATGAAAACCAAAAAAGCACTTTCCGTTCTCCTTGCACTGGTCATGCTCCTGTCCGTCTGCGTATGCGGCGCCTCGGCAATGGTCATTGAAAGACCCGAGGGCTTCGACGCCTTTGCGCAGCTCCACATTCCGCAGCATCTGCACATCTCCGTTGACCAAATCGACAAAACCGCGGGGTTCTTTTACGGAACCGCGACCTGGGATGCCGACGACCTTGTTTCCGAGGGCGAGTTTTATCCCGGCGTGCTGGTCAATAACGGATGGTTCCTTCCGAAATGCAGCCCCTTCCTGACGATCGTGAAGCGCGGCGTCGGCGGCTGGATGGCGCCGGCAAAGGAGCAGGAAATCGATCCCTATGATCCCTATTACGACGTGGCAGACGGCGTCTGCACAAAACAGTTTATGATCAAACTGCTCGGCGACGAAGAAGAGATCGAAACATGGAACGACGGTTTGCCGATGTCCAACGGCGTCAAGCTCGGCAGTCAGCTCCGTTTTGTGATGACGGCGCTTGTGGAACTGGACGGCTACTTCGGTGAAACCCCGGAATGCGCTCCCGTGGAGTTCACGCTCACGGAAGACGCAGTCGGCAAGACTTTTACGGCAAACGGTGTACTTGACCCGTTCGCAGAAGACAAGGCGGCGTTTGACCAATACAAGGCCGACAAAGCCGCCGGTCTGGACGCGCTTGCACTGGACGGCGACAGCGAAGCGAGCCTTGCGCTCATTGCTGCCGCAAAAGCGCAGATCGCGGCGCTGACCTTTGACGAAGACAAATCGCTCGACGAGAACAAGGCCGCCGTGGACGCGAAAGCCGCAGCCGTGACCGCGCAGCTCACAGCGGATCTCGAGGCGCAGCGCGCCGCCGAAGCAGAAGATCCGCAGCCGGAAGATCCGGGCAATCAGGAAGAACCCGGCAGCTCCGGCAGCAGCGGAAACTTCTTCAGCAGACTGTGGAACCTCATCCGCGAGTTCTTTGCCCGCATCGCCGCGTTCTTCAGAAACCTGTTCCGCGGATAAACGTTCCGTCATTTGCGCAGAAACGGGCGGCACAGACACCTGCGCCGCCCCATAATGAAAACGAATCATCGGTCACCCGGAGGAGAGAGCTACATGAGTAAAAAATCTGTCGGCGGCATCTGCGCCGTCATCAGCATGGTCTCGGTTGCGGTGTTTTTGATCTGGGGGATGCTGGCGCATTCCTATGAGAACGCGTGGATCGTGTTTGTCATCAGCGGCATCGCCTGCGCCTCGGTCTCCATCATCAACCGCATCAAAACAGAAGAAGGAAAAGACAAAGAAAAGACCGACGGCAACAACAAGGAATAAGCAAAGGGAAGGAGTTGACGCCGATGTCCCGGTATGACGTGACTGTCAGCTTTCGGGAGGATAAAACGCTGGATAACATTGAGATCCTGATCTCGGCGCCGGAGCGTTCGGCGCAGGTGGAGGAGCTGCTGGCGCAGTTTGCGCAAAAGCAGCAGTATCTCGATCTGCCGACAGACGGCGGGCGGATCTTCCGCGTCAGGATCGACAGCATCATCCGCATCTACAGCCAGAACCGCAGCAACTATGTCTGTGTTGCCGACGAGACCATTCGCACCTCGGCGTCGGTGAACGAGCTTGCGGAGCAACTGGATACCAGCGGTTTTCTGCGCATCTCGCGCTTCGAGATCATCAACCTCGCGAAGGCGGTGAACTTTGATTTTTCCATTGTCGGAGAACTCAAGATCAAGCTGGAGCAGGATCAGACCGCTTTCGCCTCCCGGCGTTATATCCCCGTGATCCGCGACTACCTGAAAGGCGGTGAGAAACAATGAAACGACTTATCAAATATATGCTCGTCGGTTTTGCGGCAGGCGCCGCAATCGGCACGCTGATCGTGCTTTTCATCTCCGGAGGTCATTTCTGTACACAGGTGCTTCTGGATCGCTTGGGCGGCAGTACCGCCGCGATCATCATCCAAACCGTACTTTCCGGTTTGATCGGCGCGGCGGGTTTCGGCGGCGTGCTGCTGTATGAGACCGATCTGCCCCTTGCCGCCGCTACGGTTTTGCATTTTTTGCTCATTGAAGCGGTCTTTCTGCCGTCTGCGCTGTTCCAGGGCTGGATCGAGTTCAAATTCTCGCAGATCGCCGTGATGATGCTGATACGGCTGGTTGCTTTCTTCATCGTTTGGCTGATCATGTTCTTCCGTTACAAACGTCTGACGAAAGAGCTGAACGACGAGATCAAAAAGCGCTGAAACCGAAAGGTGCACACGCAATCATAACAAAAGTACACCGCCGCCCGGGAGACAGAAACTTTCGGACGGCGGCTTGTTTGCGGCTTTTTTTCCCGTCATCGGCGGGACAGTTCTTTGTTTCATAAAAGATGTGAGCGGATTTTGTCTTTTTTTTCTGCAAGCACTTGACAAATCCTACCTGTTTTCAGTAAAATATGATTAATCAAGCGCGTTCTGTTCGCGTATTTCAGGAGGATATCAGAATGAAAAAGTATTATTGCCCCGTTTGCGGTTACGAGAGCGACGAGCCCATCGAAGTTTGCCCGATCTGCAAAGCGAAGATGAAGGTCCGTGAGGCGGAATCTCTTTCCTGGGCTGCCGAGCACATCGTCGGCGTCGCCAAGGATGTGGATCCCGAGATCCTGGAAGGCCTGCGCGCCAACTTCAACGGCGAATGCAGCGAGGTCGGCATGTATCTTGCCATGGCGCGTGTTGCGTTCCGCGAGGGCTACCCCGAAATCGGTCTGTATTGGGAAAAGGCCGCCTATGAAGAAGCGGAGCATGCCGCGAAGTTTGCGGAACTGCTGGGCGAAGTTGTGACCGACAGCACCAAAAAGAACCTTGAGATGCGCGTTGCCGCCGAAAACGGCGCGACGCAGGGCAAGACCGACCTTGCCAAGAAAGCAAAGGAGCTCGGTTTGGATGCGATCCACGACACCGTGCATGAAATGGCCCGCGACGAAGCCAGACACGGCAAAGCCTTCAAGGGCCTGCTGGAGCGTTACTTCGGCTGAACAACCGAACAAACAAAAAAACGGTGCTGACAAGAGTCGGCGCCGTTTTTTGCTGTCACGTTTTGCCCGGAAGGGCAGGGGATTCGGCGGAACGCTCCGCCGGGATCATTTGAACAGGCCCTTGAAGAATGCAACGATCCGATCAATGATGCTGCCGAACCAGTTGCCCAGACGGATCAAAAAGCTGCCGACCGGAAGATTGGGGCCGAGCGTCGGGTCAAAACCGATCTCGCCCTCTGCTCTAAGCAGCGTGGGCAGACCGTTTTCCGCATACCGCTCCAGCATCATGGTGTGGACGTTCTCGCAAAGCTCCGCCGGGAGATAGACCTTCCCGTTTTCGTCGGACACAAAGGTGTGCGTCCCGTCAATGACCATGGTTGCGCCGACGACGGGAACCTGCGTTTCCTCGCCGGTCGCCGGGTCGGTCTCGTTGCTGTAAAGATAAATGAAGCCTTCGTTCAACTGCTCGTGAAAGATCGGCTTTTGGAAGCCGACGGCGCGATCGGCATAATACACCTCGATGCAGTCGCCGTTCTCCACCTGCTTTTTGTC
Source organism: Oscillospiraceae bacterium (assembly GCA_902774035.1). Taxonomy (GTDB): domain Bacteria; phylum Bacillota; class Clostridia; order Oscillospirales; family Acutalibacteraceae; genus UBA6857. Next base: position 24,678 of record CACYHA010000001.1, read on the forward strand.
CACCGGTGTGCTGCAATACGTCTCTTCGGGCCAGAGGTCATAGTACCAGCCGTCCGAGCCGCCGAAGGTTTTTTCCGTGTCGCCCTCGATCGAAACGATGCGGGCGCCGTCTTCCGTCTGCTGAACAACGACATCCAGCCCTGCGGCTTTCAGAACGTCCAGAACGCTCGAACCGGCCCGAACCGTCAGTTCACTGTCGTAGAGCGTTTTTTTGATCCCGTCGACCGTGACGAAAACGAGAATGTCCTTGGCCGCAAAGGCGACGCTTGCGCAGGTGAACGCAATGAGCAGCGCCAGCAGGATCGAAAGGGTTTTTTTGAATGCTTTCATAATGAAGGCGCCTTTTCATTTTTTCGATAAAAACGCGACCGTTCCGTCCCTGTGCAGGGGAAAAACGCGGTAGCTGATGTGCGCGTCTTCGGCTGCATGGAACGTCAGCGAACCGTAACGTTCTTTTTCGCGGCGGGGCTGTAGCCGCTGTGGCCGGAATCCGCGCCGAACTTGTTCGCATAGGTGCAGATGGCGAGCTTCACATTTTTGCCGATGGCGTTGCCGGCTGCGGAGGCGTTGAGGGTGAAGGTCGAGCCTGTGCCCTTTGCCCAAAGGGGAAGTCCCGAGCTGTGGGCGCCGGTGACCTTGATGCCCTGCATACCCTTCGGCGCGCTCTTGAGCGTGATGGTGAGCTTATAGTTTGTCACGGTGTAATCATAGGCGGGATGCCAGTCGCCGTCGGACTCCCAATAGCCGTTGACGTGCACCTTTTTGGTCTGTGCGCCGGAAACCTTGATCGATTTGATCTCGGGCGCGGCGCCGAAGCCGGTGCGGACATTGAGCGCTTTCGAAAGGTCGCTCTTGGCCGTGCGCACGGTTTTGCCGTCTTCGGGCGAAAGCGATTTCACAAAATTGGCCGCTTTGAACTGATACACCGTGCCGGCTTTGAGCTTTTTGACCGTCATGGGCTTGCCGCCGGCAAAGGTTTTGTTGCTCCACTTTTTCGCGTCCTTCGCTTTGTAGTAAAGGATCGTCCCGGAAGCGGTGACGCCGTTGGAATAGGATTTGTAGGCGGTGCCGACCGTGATCGCGTTCGTGGTTGCCTTGAGGTTCTTGCCGGTCAGCGCGATGTTGGGGACGTTCTGGAAATAGAAGGCGTGCCGTTCTTCAAAGTGGTTGATCTTGTCATCGTATTGCCGGAAGTTCGGCTCGTTGTTGAACTGGTAGCCGATCTGGGAACGCACGGTGAAGCGGAAATAGCACACGCCGTCGCCGATTTGGCTGAGATCCACCGTGTTGGTGCTGACGCCGTTTTCGGCGCTGACGAAGTCGCCGTCCTCGCCGTCGCGGTAGCTGACGGCAAGATAGCTCACATAGAACATGTCGTCGTCGATTTTTTGTTTCATCACGGTCTGCACGGTGGCTTCGGCGCCCTTGATGGCGGCGAGCTTCACGGTCAGGGCATAGAGCGGTGTGTCAAAGGTCACGGCGGAGCCGACCTTGAGATGCACCTTGTCGTAGTTCGTGCCGGTTTCCTTGACGGAGAAGTTGTCGATCCCGGCGGTGAGCGCCGCCCATTTGTTCGCCGCGCCTGCCGGAATGGCGGCAAACGCCAGCGTGCTTGTCAGCAGCAGAACCGCCAGCAGAACGGAGAGTGTTTTTCTTGTGCGTTTCATGATAAAAACTCCTTTTTTACTTTTTGGTAAAACACGAAGCGTCTGCGCATCGCTGCGCTCATGTTTTACGGTTCTATTATATCAGAGTTGACGGAAAAATCACATCGTTATTATTGTATAAAAAAACAAGGTGAATTTCAGCGCTTTCAACAAAGACTTGCTTGCGCCGAAAGGGGAGAGGGCGGGAGGAGAAGCGATTTGCACAATTCGGCACTTCGGGATTTGTGCATTCCTACAAAATCGGCGAACACCCCTTGACCCTGACGCGGCATCCTGGTTTATACTGTGGATGCAAGGCGATTCCGGACGCCCCCGGATTTGACAGAGAAACAGTTCTTTCTCGGCAGACGGAGCATCTGACGCTGAAAAAGCGGCGCGCGTAGGCCGGGATCGCCCTTGTGAAAAAAACACAAAGGAGCAAACGCCATGGATAGGACGCCGTTTGACAACAACGAGATCGAAGAATATGCCGCGCAGGCCAGGGCGAAATGGGGCGATACGAAGGCATATGCCGAATACGCGGAAAAGAGCAAAGGCCGCACCGCACAGGAAGAAAAGGAACTCGCAGGTGAGCTGACGGCTGTTTTTACGCAGTTCGGCGCCCTGCGCGAAAAGGCCGACGACAGCGACGAGGCCGTGGCGCTGGTGCAAAAGCTGCAAGCCTGCATCACGAAGCATTGCTATACCTGCACCTTGGAGATTCTTGCTTCTCTCGGACAGATGTACACCGAGGACGACGCGTTCAGGCGGAACATCGACAAGGCCGGCGGCGAAGGAACCGCCGCGTTTGTGCGCCGCGCGATCGAGGCATATTGCGCGGCAAAATGATCGGCAGTTGCAAAGAAGAAGGGGCTGTTTTCAGAACAGCCCCCTTTTTTATGCTTTTGCGCCGTCTGCAAATGCAAGCGTTCCGTCGTCGCACAGGGAGAAAACGCGGTAGCTGATGTGCGCGGCCTCGTCTTCAAACAGAAGCGCGAAGCTGCCGTCGGAAAGCTCCGTGAGACACGAATAAGCGAAGAACCCTTTCCCGAGCCGGTTCGTTTTGATCCAACGGATCTTCCCGTCGGCTTCCAGGAGCCCGACCCGGAGCACGCCGTCGGCGCGGCGCAGGAGATTCGACCCCATGGAAGCCAGAACCACCGGCTTTCCGTCGATCGTCTTCGAGGTGTTGATGAACGACACCATGCAGTTTTTTGTGCCGAACAGACGCAGCACCGCTTTGGCCTTTGACCAGCTAACGCCGCCGTCCGTGCTGTCGCAGCATCCCACAAAGTGCGATTTGTTGCGGGAAAACATGCGCAGCCGTCCGTCTGGCAGGGCAATGATCTGGGATTCGCTGGTTTTTCGCAGCAGCAGGCTGTGACGCACGTCTTCGCCGCGCTGCCAGGTCTTTCCGCCGTCGTCGGAATAGATCGTCAGCGCGTGTTCCCGTCCGTTTTCGTTGGAATACACCGGGAAAATCAGCCGCTCATGCCCGCAAAAGGAAAAGCGGATCCCGCGGCCGGGACAGACGCCGAGAAAAGCTTCCGCCTCGTGCTTGACCATCGGATTCAGCAGGGCGGGGGCGCTCCAGGTCTTTCCGCCGTCGTCGCTGTGCCGCAGGCATAAAAACGGCGTGGGGAACACATGAAGCTCGGAGGCGGCGAAAAAGACGCTTTGCGCAACGGTTTTTCCCGTTGGCGCATCCGCGTCCCCGCGCTGCGCAAGGGTGCAGGGGACGCCGTCCCGATACAGACGGTATTCCCGGTCAACGCTGTACGCGGTCTCCCTGTCTTCCTCCATTACCGGGGCAAAACCGCCGGAAAAATCTCCGATATGATAGCGGTAGTCCGCGCTCTCTCTTTCCGCGAGGGCGATGCGGCTTTTTCCGCCGACGGAAAGGCAGCCGCTGCCTTTTTGCGCATTCAGGTAGCCCGTGCCGGAAAGAAACAGGTCGCACAGCATAAAAACGCGGCCGCTTTCGCTTTGCAAAAGCGCGGAATCAATGTAAGCGGCGCTCTCGCTGCTCCCGGCGCCTTCGGCGTAATCCTCCAGCCGGTTCGGCACACTGTAACTCCAGCGACCGTAACCGTCGGGTGAGACCGCGGCGGCAATGTCGAGATTTTGCGGCGCGTCTTTTCCGTGGTTCCAGCGCAGATCCGCTGCGGCGAGCACGCTGCCGTCCTGCAGGGTCAGCAGCGCGGGAATGCGGAACTTTTCGCAAAACAGCGTTCCGCGTTCAAAGGGGTTGCTGCAATCGGCCGCCGCAGCGCAGGCGAACGGGAGCGAAACCGGCAGCAGCGCGCTCAAAAAGAGCGACAGGATGCGGACAAATCGTTTCATAACAGGTCTCCTTCGGATTGCATCGGTTCTCCGTGTGATTGTACCACAGATTTTGAAAAAAGGGAAGAGGGCGCCGAAAAAACGGCAGACAAATGGCCGTTCACTCCCTCGAAACCGCTTTTCACTCCAAAACCGCTGCAATTTCCCCGCTTTGTGTTATGCTGGATCCGCAAACGAAGCCCGCTTGCGTTGCGGCAGCAAGTATGCTATACTGAACACAGAACCGAACCCAAAAGGAGGGACCCTTATGAGAGTTGCATTGCTGGACGACGAAGCCGCCGTCACGGCGGAACTGGATCAACTGATCCACGCCTACGCCTTTGCCCGCGATTACGACATTCAGTGCGAGCGCTTCATCGACGGCCGTGATCTGCTGAATAGCGGAAAGTTCGACCTGTACTTTCTGGATTTCTGCATGGATACCATGAACGGAATCGAGGTCGCGCAGGCGCTTAAGGAAAAATACAGCCACGCCGTCACGATCTGCTACCTGACCAACTATGACGCCGTTGCTGCCGAAATTATCAATCGGGGCATCCACGCCGAAGGATTTTTGAAAAAGCCCGTGGATCCCGATCAGCTCACGGAAAAGCTCGATCAGTTTTTTCGCATGTCGTTCTTCAACCGGCTGGAGCTGCGGCAGGGCAAGCGCTTCCAGACCCTTTACGCGCAGGATATCCTCTATGTGGAGGCTGACAACAAGCAGGTGCGATTCCATCTGTTCGACGGCGTCCAGTCGTTTAATTATCTCCTGCGCGAGGTGGAAAAGCTGTTGCCCGCAGGCCTGTTTTACCGTGTTTCGCGCTCGTTCCTCGTCAATCTGCAGTACGTCGATTCCTACGACGCAAAAAGTGTCACGCTGAAAAACGGCGAGACTCTGCCGCTGAAGTCAAAGGATTTTCAAAAGACCTATCATAATTTCATGTTCCTGTTCAACCATTGAGAGAGGAGGCGATCCAATGCTTGCCATTTCCGATCTTATCCGGCGCTCACCGGTGCTTTATGCGCTGATCTCCATGCTGGATAACTATGTTTTGATTGCGGGCTGCGCGTTTTTTGCGGTCTGTCTGTTCCATCTGAACCTGCGGCAAAAGGCCTGGCCCTATGTGACGTGCGCCCTGCTTTGCACCTTTTGCGGCACGGCGGAGCCTTTTTTGCTGGGCGCGTCGGATCTTGCGCTGCTTCTCTGGTCGGGCGTGACCCTTGCGCTGCCGTTCGTGTGCATGGCGCTGATCTTTCAGCGTCCCGGCCTGTGGAAGGCGATGCTCACCGCGGCGGGCTACACCTTTATCGAAGCGCTGCGCTTTCTCGTGCTGCTGGTTTTCTTCGGCTTTGATAACGACAACCGCAACGACGCGCTGGAACTGGTCGTCGGCTTCCTTGTCGATGTTTCGGTCTTCCTGCTGCTGTTTTTGGTGCTCACACGCGTCGCCAGACGGCGCACGGTGTATGTGAACGTCACACGCGACGGCGCGATCCTGTTTTTGCTGATGGTCTTCACGGTTGCGGTCTTCATGTCCTCGCTGCTGCTGATCGGCCCGGCCTATTCCGAGACCCGGCAGACCGAATTTGCCTTTTTGCTGCTGAACATTCCTGCCCTGACCGCAACGGTCACCTTTGCGCTGGTGCGCCTGTTCCGGATGCGCAGCGAATCGGAAAACTACAAAAAGCAGCTTTCGATGCAGATCCGCCAGTTTGAATGGATGGAGCACATGGTGGAGGATGTGCGTATGTTCCGCCACGATTTTCCGAAAAAGATGCGCCCGCTGATCGCCTATCTCGACGAAGACAGGCCCGATGAGGCCCGCGAGATGGCGCAGCAGTTCAGCGACTTTGTCGAAACCACCGGCGAACGCTTCCACACCGGGAACTACCGGCTCGACACCGTGCTGTTCTGCGAGCAGCAGATCGCGCAGCGCGACGGCATCACGCTCGACGTTTCCTTCGACACGGTGTTCCCGCCCGAGGGGATCGACCCCGACGACATCTACACGATCTTCCCCAACGCCCTCGACAACGCGATTGAGGCCACCCGCAAAGCGCAGGGGGAAAAGGTCATCACCTTCCGTTGCCGCTGCGCAAAGCAGACCGTTTACATCACGATCCGCAACCCGCTGGCAGCCGACGTGAAAATGAAGGATGGCCTGCCCCAGACGACAAAGACCGACAGGGCCGCCCACGGCTACGGCTTCCGCTCGATCAAAAAAGCCGCCGCGAAGTACGGCGACGACAACGTGAGCTTTTCGGCGGAAAACGGCATATTCGAGCTGCGGATCTTCCTCAATGTGCCGGAAACAGATAGTTCACTCCCTTGAAACGGCTTTTCACTCCAAAAGTGAAACAAATCAAACATTTTGTGCTATCATCAAAAAGCAAAGTCCAAATCCTATTTTTATGAAGGAGATGTGTGAAAATGAAGAAAACCATATCCATCCTGTTGACGCTCCTGCTTTTGATCGGCATCGTGCCCTTGGCGCCTGTTGCGGCGACAGACGATAACGACCTGTTCCGCCTTTCCGGCACCTGCGGCGAGAACATCACCTGGACGCTGGAGAACGGCACGCTGACTGTTTCCGGCGAAGGCGCGATCGAAGCGCAGACGCGCGAAAAAACGCAGACGCAAGTCGTTTGGAACGGCGAAACGCGAAAATTCGAAGTCAAAACCGAACGTGAACAGGTCAGCTTCTATCCGTGGGATGAAGTGCTTGAGCTGGATCAAAGTCAGTTCTTTGAAAATGACGCGGACGCGATTCACTGGGTCGAAGAAGATCTGTCCAACTTTGAGGACTATTACCTCAAATACTTGAATACGGCGCATACGCTGGTGATCGAAGAGGACATCACTTCCGTCGGCGCCAGCGCGTTCGGCCAGTTCGCGTTTGAAAGCATCTACCTTCCGTCCACCTTGCAGTCTGTCGGTGAATGGGCGTTTTATTTGGGATATACCGATCACCTGTATGTCAAGAATCCGTCAATGACCTTCGGAGGAAACGGCTTGCGTGTGGGCGGTTGGCATGACGAACAGAATGCCGCGCCCACGTGGTATACCTCAAGAGAATCCGCGTTTGAAACGCTTTATTGCAGTGAGGATTTCATCACCGCAGGTACGCTTGAAGTTTTGAGCGACGAGGGTTTGGACGCTCTGTTGGGCGCTGTTGCGCTGACGGACGGCTACGGCGACGCGGACTATTATGATTATGTGATGCAGCCTTGGGCAAAATACGGCGTCAACACCCCGCAGGAGCTTGCGGCAAAGATGGTCGAAATCTTTAACGACAAGCTCGGCACGTCCTACGCTTCGGCGGATGAGATTCTTGTTCAGGCGCCGGCTTGCACCTGCGAGACCTGCGACCATCACACGGCGCTGGAATGCAAATATGCCGGCTGCGCATGCTGCGGCTGCAAAAACGGCGACTATCATCCTGCCGACGATGAAAGAATCCTCTATGTCTATACAGACGATTTCTATACGACCTTCTGGACGGCGTATGATGCCGCGTGGGACAGCGCGTCGCTGTCGGAAAACTTTTTGAACTTCCCGCTCGGTCAAGCGCCGCAGGGCGAATACATCAACGGCGACGCATCCGCTGTGTACGACCTCATTCCCGCACCGTGGCTGACCGTGCACGGCTATGCCGGCTCCACCGCGCAGTTCGCAGCCGAAACGAGCGGCGTGAACTTTGTGCCGCTGGCCTTCGGCGGAACCTACGGCGACATCACCTGGTCGCTCGAAGACGGCGTGCTGACCGTCGGCGGCAGAGGCGAGATCGTTCCCGCAACCCGCGTTGTGCCGTATGAAGCCGCCCCGGGCGAAGTCGGCGAATGGAACGAAGAACTCGGCGATTATGACCCCGCGCCCACGACCCAAACGGAGGAATACTTTCCGTGGAACGAAGCATTTGACTTGGCTGTCGGCGGAGAGATCGGCGTTCCCGGATTCCAATTTGAAGAACCGTTCATCGAACTCGGTCTTGCGGATGCAGCAGAAGTGTTACAGGCAATGCTCAGCACCGTTCACACCATCGTGATCGGCGAAGGCATCACCGGCATCCGCGATTACGAGACCTTCAACATGTTCCTGCCGCAAACGGTGGTGCTTCCCTCCACCTTCGGTTCTTCGCCCACGGCGCAGTATTTCATGGAAGAAGGCGCCTTGGACTGCAGTTTCATTCAGGATATTTATATCAACAATCCGCAGGTGGATATGGACCGGCTTCATATCGAGCTTTCCGGCTTCCAGGGCGAGAGCAGCCCGTTCGCCTCTGCTGACGATCTGGTCGACTATGCGCAGGAATTGTTCCGCGCAAGCTACAGATCCGAAGGCTTCTATACGATCACCGGGTTCCTGTATGAGATCTTCTGCCTGAAAAACGGCTATGCCTATGAACTCACCGGCATGGAAATGACCGAAGACGAAGTGCTTGCAAAGCTTGACGAATCCGTTGCCTTCTGGAACGAACATGCGCGCACGAACTATACGTCTGTGGATGAACTTGTTGCGGGGATCATCGAACTGATGAACGGACAGTTTTGCATGAGCTTCACTACTCTGGATGAGATGTTTGTCGGCCCGCCGATCCCGGAATCCGACGGTGCAGTTTTTCCGCGGCAAAGCGCGGCGCTGACCGAAGCGTGGAACGCTTACGCGCAAACGGAAATCGAACCCTATGTGCAGGCGATCTACGGCGAAACCATGTTCGGCAGCTACTTCCTCGGCAACGCCCCGGTCGACCTCTTTGATCGCAACATGGAACCGCACACCGTTCCGCTGGTTCCCTCTCCCTGGATCACCATCCACGGCTATGCCGGTTCCACGGCCGAAACCGCGGCGGCAACGAGCGGCGTGAACTTCGCGCCCCTTTGCCCGACGGACTACACCCACACCGTGACGGAAAAAGCCGAAGTCCCTGCCACCTGCACGGAAGCGGGCCACACCGCCGGCTGGTACTGCGCGGACTGTGAACAGTATCTCACCGGGGAAGCGGTCGGCGCAACAGGCCATGCGCACACCCGTACCGTTGCCGCGACCGAACCCACGCGCAGAGTCCACGGCTTCACCGAAGGCGTCTTCTGCGACGACTGTCAGACGTACATCTCCGGCCACGAGGTGATCCACAACCAGCTCGGCTCCAGACACGTGGTCAAACCCGCAACCGAGACTGAGGAGGGTGAAGTGGAGATCGTCTGCACCGTCTGCGGCGAAACCGGACTCTATGCACTCGACAAGCTCGAACCGGAACCCGAGCAGGGAGATTCCGACAGCAGCGGAAACCCGGTTCTGGATTTCTTCCGCCAGCTTGCCAACGGGATCATGAGCTTCTTCCTGCGCCTGATCAAATGGCTCGGCAAAAAGTAAGCGGCAGGAAACCGATTGCGTGAATCATCGGTCACATGGGAATCATCAGGGCGTGTTGCGGAAGAAATCGGCAGCACGCCTTTTTTCTCTCGCACGGCTGTGCCGTGCGGAAGGCGGCGGCGGGACCGCGCAGCCCCGGCTGCGCGGTTCGTGTGCGCATTTGCGCACACGAACGCCTCGTGCATCGCACGAGGCGTCCCGCCGCCGCTCCCCGCGCAGCGAAGCTGCGCGAAAAAAGGCGTTGCCGCCTGCCTCCGGCCAGTTTTACGGAAAACGCTTGTGTTTCGAAGCGGTTTGTGTTATGATAAAACATAAAGAAGACTTGAGGAGGACTGCGTATGAAACGCTTTTTGTCTGTTTTCCTTGCAATTTTGCTTTTGTTCACCACTGTGTCGATCCTGACGCCCGGAGTTTCCGCAACGGCTGCGGCGGGGGACAGCTCAAACACAACTGTGTTCGATCGTGTGACGCAAAGCCTTCGCACGGCGTTTTTGCGCTTTTTCGAATGGCTGCGCTCCCTTTTTTCGCGTAAAACCGCGCCGGAGGAGATCGAGATCGACACGCCGCCCGAAACCTCGGCTGCGCCGACGACAACGACCGCGCCGCCCGAAAGCGACCCCTCGGTGATCTGCGACTCCCGGCCGTCCGATCCGACGGAGGGCACAAGCGCCGAAACGACCCTCCCCGCGACGGAGACCCTCGCTTTCCGCGCCGACTGGGAATACGCTTCCTTTTCCGCGATCCACACCGGAAGCGTGACGCTTTACCGCTCGCAGGCCGCGCAGCGCAAGGGCAGGACGGTTTGCGTCAACGCCGGTCACGGCACAAAAGACGGCGACACGCAGTTCACGCTCTGCCACCCGGACGGGTCGCCGAAGGTCACCGGCGGCAGCACGGCTGCCGGAGCGATTCAGGCGACCGCAGTTGGCGGCGGCACAACGATGCTTGACGGAACGCCCGAGGCGCAGGTCACGCTTTCGCTGGCGCTGCTGGTGAAGGAAAAGCTCCTTGCCGCGGGCTATGACGTGCTGATGATCCGCGAAAGCGACGACGTGCAGCTCGACAACATTGCGCGAACGGTTTTCGCCAACAACTGCGCCGATTGCCACATCGCCCTGCACTATGATTCTTCCACGAACGACAAGGGTCTGTTTTATTGCGGCGTGCCGGATGTGGAATCCTATCGGAACATGGAGCCGGTGAAGTCGCATTTTGAAGCACACACCGCCTTGGGCGAAGCCCTGCTGCAGGGCGCGCGCGACGCCGGAGTCAAGATCTACCGCACCGGCAGAACGGACATCGACCTCACCCAGACGTCCTATTCCACCGTGCCTTCCGTCGATCTCGAGGTCGGCGACCGCGGCTCCGACTACGGCGCGGCGGCGCAGGGCAAAATCGCCGACGGCATTGTACGCGGCGTAAATGCGTTTTTCGGATAAAAACGTGTAATATCACTGATTTAGACATTTCACTTGCCTTTTCCGCTCCTTTGTGCTACAATCATTTCATCAACAACGCAAAGGAGCGATCATTATGCAATCTGTCCGTATCGGCATCGTCGGCTTCGGCAATCAGGGCAGCGCCTATGTCAAGCACATCCATCTGGAAAAGAAGATCGAGGGCGCGGTCATTGCCGCCGTGTGCGACGTCAACGCCGCCAAGCTCGACGCCCAGTGCGAAAAATTCGGCCTTTCCTGCCCGAAGTTCACCTCTCATGAGGCGCTGTTCCAAAGCGGCGAGGTGGACGCCGTGATCATCACCACTCCCCACTACTTCCACCCGCCGATCGCCATCGACGCGATGAAAGCCGGACTGCATGTGCTCTCCGACAAGCCCGCCGGCGTCTATACCAAGCAGGTCAAAGAAATGATCGCCGAAGCGGGCAGGCACCCCGACCTTGTGTTCGGCATGATGTTCAACCAGCGCACGAACGAGGCCTACCGCAAAATGCGCGCCATGATCGCCGAAGGCGACCTCGGCGATGTCAAGCGCGTGAACTGGATCATCACCGACTGGTACCGCTCGCAGTCCTATTACGATTCCGGCGCCTGGCGTGCCACCTGGCGAGGCGAGGGCGGCGGCGTGCTGTTCAATCAGGCGCCCCATCAGCTCGATCTTCTGCCGTGGATCGTCGGCATGATGCCCGTTAAAATGCAGGCGCACTGCCACTTCGGCAAATGGCACGACATTGAGACCGAGGACGACGTGACGGCCTACATGGAATTTCCCAACGGCGCGACCGGCGTATTTGTGACGACCACCGGCGATTTCCCCGGCACGAACCGGCTGGAGATCCTCGGCACCAAGGGCAAGCTCGTTTGCGAAAAGGGCGAAAAGCTGACCTTCTTTGAAAGCGAGGTCGACGAACGTGAGTTCAACCGCACCTACAAGGGCGGCTTCGGCACGCCGAAAATGACCGAGACCGTGCTGATCGAAAAGGCCGAAGCCAGGCAGCACGTCGCGATTTTGCAAAACTTTGCGGACGCGATCCGCGGCCTTGCCCCGCTGCAGGTGCCGGGCGTCGAGGGCATCAACGGCGTGGAGATGATGGACGCCATGCTGCTTTCGCAGTGGCTCGGAACGATGGTCGATATGCCGATCGACGACGATCTCTACCTCGCCGAGCTCGACAAACGCCGCGCAAGCGGAAAGCCGCTGGCACAAGAGAGCGGCACGGTGCTTGACACCGCCGGAACCTACGGCTCAAAATAAAAACATCAAAGCAAGGGGCGACGCAGATCATCCAATCTGCGTCGCCTTTTGCGCCGCAGCGGGACCACCGCGCTGCGCGCGGTGAAAAAGGGCGCTGCGCGCCCTTTTTGCGCGGCCTGCGGCCGCGCGTCCCGCCGCGGCTGCCGCGAAGAGCCGCAAATTTTCCTGATTATCTTATTCCGCCCGGATCCAGACGGCCATATCTGTCTCGCCCCGGTTGGCAAAGGCATAGTAGGGGATGAACGTGACCGGAACTTCCCTGCGTGCGGCGGATTGTCCGTCGGAATAAAGCGGTGCGCTCTCGTCTTCGCTGCTTGCCGTGCCGCGGAACGTGATCACGTTCGCGCCGAATTTCGCGTCAAAGCGCAGCTCCGGTGTGCTGCCTGCGTCAACGATCAGGTCGAACAGTGCGCCCTTGTTGTCGATTTTCTCCAGACAGTAGACCAGCGGCCCGTACATCAGGGCGGCCTTGCCCGCGTCGGCGCGCACAGCCGGATGGGCGTGGACGAAGGTCGGCACCATCTCGAATTCGACGCAAAGTGTAAAGCTGTTGCTGTCGATGTTGAATGCCGCATAGCCGCGCTGCATCGTGTGCGGGGCGGAAAAGGCGCTTTTTTTGCACCAGCCGGGCACGCGGATCAGAAGGCGTTTTCCCTTTGCGCCGGTGAGCGTGAGGCGGATCGTTCCGTCCAGCGGATAGTTTGTTTCCATCCGGAGCTTTGCGCCGCCGATGTCCGCGCTGCAGTTTGCGAACTGGTTCACAAGGATCGCGTCGGCTCCGGCGGAAAAGACGCTGCTGCCGAGCGCGGCGTAATACCGCGTGACGTTCGGCGGGCAGCAGGAGCAGTCGAAAACCTCCAGCCGCTGCGTGATCGGCAGACGCTCGCTGTCGTTCACGCTGGTGTGACGCGCGCGGTCGGGGAGATTAATCTCCAGCGGATTCTCATAGAAAAACGCTTTGCCGTCCAGCGACAGCCCGGCCAGCACGCCGTTGTAAAGCTCGCGCTCCACCGTGTCGGCGTATTTGCTGTCAAGGTCGATCTCCTTCATCCGGTCGGCGAACATGGAAAGGGCGATCGACGCGCAGGTCTCGGCATAGGCGGTGTCGTTCGGCAAATCGTAGGGGAGGGTGAAGGCTTCGCCCATGTGGCTTGAGCCGATCCCGCCGGTGAGGTACATCTTTTTACGCGTAATATCATCGAACAGAGCGCGGCACGCTTCCAGCAGGGCTTTGTCGCCGGTTTCTTTGGCTGCGTCCGCCATCGCGCTGTATAGATAGCACGCGCGCACGGAATGACCCATGGCTTCGCGCTGTTCCCTGACGGGCAGATGCGACTGGTTGTAGTTCGACTTGCACCAGCCGATGTCGTTTTCCTCTTTTTTCCCCCGCTCGTTCAAAAAGAACATGGCAAGATCCAGATATTTTTTGTCGTGCCGCAGCCGATAGAGCTTGAAAAGCGCCAGCTCGATCTCCTCGTGTCCGGGCGTCATAAATCCTGCCGAATGCTCCACACAGAAAACGCGGATCACAAGGTCGATGTAGCGCTCGAGCAGCTTCAGCAGACGGTCGCGTCCGGTGGCGTTGAAATAGGCGACGCCGGCCTCGATCAGGTGGCCGAGGCAGTACAGCTCATGGTGGTCACGGTTGCGAAAGCGTTCCTTCGGCGCAACCACGGTGTGATAGATGTTGAAATAGCCGTCCTCCCGCTGGTGCTGTTCGATGCAGTCGATGATGTGCTCGATCTGCGATTGCAGCTCGTCGTTCGGCGCCTTTTGCAGCAAAAACGCCGCGCTTTCCATCCATTTCGCAATGTCGGAATCCCAGAAGATGTGGGGCTTCGGGATGTCGCTGCCCTCGGTCCAGTCAAATTCGAACGCGCGGAAGCGTCCGGTGTCCGCAAAGCGGTCGCGCACGGAAAAGATCGTCACATCGCGGATGAGCTTCTGCTTGTCTGCCCAAAATCCGCCGGTGATATCAACTTTTGAAAAATCAACGGAAGAAAACTGATCCATAGTTGCACCTCGATTGTTTCAGGATGATAAAAATATACCATGATTTCGGTTAAAATGCAAGGTGGTTTAGCTTTCCCGGCTTTGCTTTTTTGCTGCGGAGGAGCGTGATGCATCGTTTCGTTCCCTGTTTTGCGCATTTCGTTCCCTGCAGATTGAAAAAAGAAAAAAGCTTGCTATAATGTCAATGTGAAAAAGGCGGAAATGAAACAAATCAAATTGTATTTGAAGGAGATGCAGAGAGCTGTTTCACCCAAGACTTTTTTCAAAAAAACATCAGAAACTACAAATGGGAAGGGAAAAACTATGAAAAGAATTCTTGCGATTTTTTTAGTGGCAATCATGTGCGTATCGTTGACTGCTTGCGGCGGAAAGAAGAAGAAAGCATTCGAAGCATCAAAGGCGGCATATGATAACATCAATACCGCATATGAGATCTCCGAACAGTTCAGTGAAGATATCTATGAAGCCTGGCGTTTGGGAATCTATGATAAGGATAAACTCATCGAAAACGGAATCAAGTATTTGGATGCAGAGCTTCATTTGAGCGAGAGCGAGCTTGAACAGGGCTTGATCTATTCCTATGCCGAAGGACTGGGGAAAGACGTTTCAGAGCTTTCTGAGACAGAGAAGAGTAATCTGATCAATTATCAGTCTGTCGTTTTCACCACGGCAAAGAGTGAAATGTTCAGCTTTTGCGTACATATGGTTCGAGGGGCATACACAGTCAACGGAAAGATTGAAGAAATCCAGGCCGCTTTGGATCAAGCCAAGGCGCAGATGAAAGAATTAAGCGATAAGTTCTCTGACTATGAGCATTATCCAAGCCTTAAAGGATTCTACACAACAACGAGCGCTCTTTTTGATTTCTGCCAGAATCCGGAAGGCTCTTTCGAACAAGTCATACAGACAATTAACAACTACAGGAACGAAGCACGGGATTATATGAATGATTTGAAGTATATTTTTGAGGGGTAAAAAAGAACTGTTGTTAAACTCGAAAAACTGCTGCGGCTGATTGCCCGCGGCGGTTTTTTTCTGCTCGCTAACTGCAAACTGCTGACACCGAACAGCTAACCGCTGAAACACCTTGACAAACCCCGCCGTTCCTCGTATAATAAAACCGTATTTGAATTGAAAAACGGAGGCGCTTCCAATGAAAACCCATGAAATGAAAATTGCCGGTCTGACCCGTTATCTGCCCGTTTGCCCGGTGAACGAACATCTGGACATTGCGGGCTTTGTGATCCTCGGCGACGTGGAGATCACGATCGCCTGCGCGGCGGAGCTTTTGAAAAAGTGCCCGGACTTCGATTTCATCGTGACCGCCGAGGCCAAGGGGATCCCCCTTGCCTATGAGATGGCGCGGCAGAGCGGCAAGCCCTATCTTGTCTGCCGCAAGGGCGCAAAGCTTTATATGACGGATCCCGTGTCCATCACCGTCCGTTCGATCACCACGGCGCGGATCCAGACCCTCTTTCTTGACAGTACCGAGGGCGAACGCATCCGCGGCAAGCGTGTGCTTGTTCTCGACGATGTGATCTCCACCGGCGAATCGCTGAAAGCGATCGAAGCGCTGATCAATCAGTTCGACGCGAACATCGTCGGCAGAGCCGCCATCCTTGCGGAAGGCGACGCCGCAAAGCGCGACGACATCATCTTCCTCGAGCCGTTGCCGCTGTTCTTTAAATAAGCGTCATGCGGCGCGGGAAAAACCGGAACATCCACGGTCTGCGGCGGCCGCTTGCTGCCGCAGGCTTTGCGTTGTTTGCGGTTCTGACCGCCCTTTCGCTTTCGGAGTCGGTTCGCGCGGCCGTGGCGCTTTCGGTGATCGCTGGCGGCGTCCTGTTGTTTGCGCTTTTCTTCTGCGGGCGACCCCTTCGGCTTTGCATCTGCTGCGGTGCTGCGCTGGTCGGGTGCCTGCTGTTTCTTTTTTCCTCGGCCTTTGTTTCGGCGCCTGCCCGTGCCGCGGCGGGGGAGAATGTCGGCGTCTGTGCAAAGGTGCTCTCGTTCCCTGAGCCTTCGGCGAACCGCAAACGATATTATGTTTCCGCCCGCATCACGGCGAACGGTGCGCGCGTTCCGGGAAAGGTCCGTCTGTCGCTGCCTGCCGGCGAAACGCGGCAATGCGATTTTGCGGCCGATCTGGAACCCGGCGACACCGTGACCTTTTCCGGCACGCTTTATGTGCTTGGCGGCGTAAATGCTGCCGTGCGCCGCTCGTTTCAAAGCCGCCGTCTGTTTTTGGGCGCCTATCCCACAAAGGCGGCAACGCGGAATCCGGCGGGAAAGAGGCCGCTTTGGGCGCGGTTTCTCTCTTTGCGGCAAGCGGCGATCACCGCACTGCATACGCGCTTTCCCGGTGATGCCGGCGGATTGTTGATCTCGCTGCTCTTTGGCGAAAAACGCTTTCTTTCCGGCGAATCCTATCGTGCTTTGCGCGTTGCCGGCGCCGCGCATCTGCTGGCGGTATCCGGTCTGCATCTGTCGATCTGGGTGCTCGGTTTGTTCTCGATTCTGCGGCGGCGCGGCGTTTCGCTGCGGCTGGCGTCGCTCCTGTGTATGGGCGTAACGCTGCTCGTGATGTCTTTCGCGCTGTTCACCGGTTCGGTGCTTCGCGCCGGTTTCATGCTGCTGCTGTATCTTCTCGGCGGCATCCTGCGCCGCGAGAGCGACGGCCTCAACAGTCTGGGCTTTGCCGTGATTGTCTGTCTGCTGCTTGATCCCTTTCTCGCCGGAAATGTCGGCTTTCTGCTTTCCGTGCTTTCCACGGCGGCGATCTTTCTGTTCGCGTTTCCGCTGTCTGAAAAGTGGATGTCGCGGTTTGAAACGAAACGGCCGAAGCTGCGTCGGATGGTCTGCGCCGTGTGCGAATCCGTCTGCGTGAGCGTTTCCGTCACAGCGGTGACCGCGCCGATCCTGATCTACTTCTTCGGTTCGGTCTCGCTTGTCGGCGTGCTGACCAATCTGCTGTTCCTTCCGCTGACAACGCCGCTTTTGCTTTGCGCCGGCGCGAGTTTGCTGCTGGGCGGTTTGCCGTTTCTCGGCGCGGCTGTCTGCGGCCTGACACGCCTGTTTGCGCTCCTGGTGCTGAAGATCGCCTTTGGCGTTTCTTCGCTGCCTTTTGCCGCGCTTTCCGCGGAAAAGATCTACGCCGTCCCGGCTTTGCTCTGCACGGCCTGTCTTTGCGTTCTTCTGTGGCTGCCGCAAAGCCGTTTGCGCACCCGAAAACGACGTTCCGTCGGCGCCGCTGCCGCGGTGCTGTTTGCGTCGGTCGTCTGCGTCTGCGCGGTTTATGAGGCGGGTACGGCGCGGTTTGTGATGCTGCAGGCCGGGGAGGGGAGCTGCGTCTGTCTCAGACAGGGGAACGAGGCGGCCCTTCTGCGGTTCGACTGCGGCGCCTATGAAGCCGACCTTGCCATGGATACGCTGGAAGAAAGCGGTGTGCGCCTTCGCTTCGCCGTTCTCACCGGCAGCGAAAACGACGCCGCTCTGTGCAGCCGCCTGCAGCCCGAAAAAGTCTTTGTGCGCGGCGGCAAAAACACCGTGCCGGATCCCTTTGCGGCCGCTTTGTGCGGCGAAGACCGCGTTTCCTTCGCCGGCTTTCAGGTGCGATTGCTGGCGGACGGCGTGCTGCTGGAGGGACGCGGACAAAGATTCTTCCTTTCCGACCGAAATACCCTTGCACTTTCCTCGATTTCAGGTATAATACATACAGATGCTGCCGCGTCTGCGTTTTCAACGGCGCAGGACACCTTGGTCCTTGCGGTCGGGAAAAACGGCAGTCTGCGTTTGCGAGGTGAAAACGATTGGCACATTTTGATGAAAAAGAACTCCGCCGCCACCTGAAGGAGGGCGCTCTGCTGCGCGCTTATCTTTTCTGCGGCGACGAGGATTATCTCAAACAGAATTACACGATGCTCCTGTGCGATCAGGCGACGGAAGAAGCCTTCCGCGCTTTGAACTTTGACCGGTTTGAGGGCAAAAGCGCCGATTTGCGCGATGTGTTTGACCGGGCGGCGACGATGCCGATGATGAGCGCGCGGCGCTGCATCCTTGTGGACGACTATCCGCTGGACAGTCTGAACGAAAAGGCGCTCAAAACACTGGCGGAATCTCTGGACGCTTTGCCCGATACCTCGGTCGTCGTCTTCCGCCAGATGCAGGCGGGCCTCGGAAAAAACGCCAAAAAGCTCATGTCGATGTTCGAGAAGGCGGGGGCGGTGTGCGAACTGAACCGCCGCAAGGGGCAGGAGCTGCTGAAACCGCTGGTCGCCGCTGCGGCAAAGCGCGGCTGCACCCTTTCTCCTGCTATGGCGCAATATCTCGCCTCCTGTGTCGGCGACGATTTCAACGTCCTGCTGGCGGAGCTTTCCAAAATCTGCGCCTACGTCGGCGGAGAGATCACGAAGGAACACATCGACCTGCTGGCGGTCAAAACGCT
Source organism: Oscillospiraceae bacterium (assembly GCA_902774035.1). Lineage (GTDB taxonomy): Bacteria > Bacillota > Clostridia > Oscillospirales > Acutalibacteraceae > UBA6857. The sequence goes on from CACYHA010000001.1 coordinate 43,189, forward strand.
GGACGCGCGTGTCTATGACCTCACGCGGGCACTGATGCAGCACGACTACGAAAAAGCCCACCGTGTGCTGGATATCCTGCTGACGCTGCGCACGGAGCCGAACTTCATCCTCGGCACGATCATCTCCTGCTTTGTGGACCTTTACCGTGTGAAGGTCGCGCTGGTCTGTCGCGGTTCGACTTCGCCGCTGACGGAGGTCTTCAACTATAAAAACCGCGCCTTTGCGCTGAATTATACCGCCCGCGACGCCGCAAAGCTCAGTCTGCCGCAGATTCGCGCCTGCCTCAAGGAGCTGCAGAAGGCCGATCTCAAGCTGAAAAGCACCGGCGACAGCGGCGTCCTGATTCTGGAAACGCTGATGGTGCGCCTGCTGCTGGTCATGAACGGAGAGACAAAATGCTGAAGCTGAAGGAAGCCGTGATCGTCGAGGGCAAGTATGACGCGATCCGGCTGGCGAATGTGGTGGATGCGCTGATCCTGACCACGGAGGGCTTCGGCATCTTCAAAGACAGGGAAAAGCAGGCGCTTTTGCGCCGCCTTGCGAAAACGAGGGGCATCATCGTACTCACGGACAGCGATTCCGCCGGTTTTCTCATCCGCGCCTTTCTGCGCTCCGCTGTGCCTGAGGGCGAGGTGAAGCACGTCTATATCCCCGACGTTTTCGGAAAAGAAAAGCGCAAGACCGCCCCGGGCGCGGAGGGCAAGCTCGGCGTGGAGGGTATCGCTGAGGACGTTTTGCTCGAAGCGTTCCGCAAAAGCGGCGTCACTGCCGAAGAAAGCGCGGCGCCCCGGGAACCGATCACCAACCTCGATCTCTATGAAGCCGGTCTCTCCGGCCGGGAAAACAGCCGCGAAAAGCGAAAAAAGCTGCTGCAAAAGCTCAGTCTGCCCGAACGGCTTTCCACAGGCAATCTGCTGAAGCTGCTCAACTGTTTTGTGAGCAGAGACGAATTTCTGGAACTTGTAAAGGAGCTTTGATATGAGAATCGGACACGGCTACGATGTGCACCGTCTGACCGAGGGGAGAGATCTCATTCTCGGCGGCGTTCGGATTCCGTTTGAAAAGGGTCTGCTCGGCCATTCCGACGCGGACGTGCTGCTGCACGCAGTTGCGGACGCTCTGCTCGGCGCGGCGGCAAAGGGCGACATCGGGGTGCTTTTTCCCGATAACGACCCTGCGTTTGCGGGCGCGGACAGCCTGCTGCTGCTGCAAAGGGTCGTGCTCACGGTGAACGCCGCCGGTTTTTGCGTGTCAAACATCGACTGCACCGTGCTTTGCCAAAAGCCGAAGCTGCGCCCTTATATCGACGAGATGCGCCGGAACATCGCCGGCGTTTGCGGCGTGGACGTTTCCTGCGTCAGCGTCAAAGCGACCACGGAAGAAGGACTCGGCTTCACCGGAGCGGGCGAGGGCATCGCCGCCCACTGCGTCTGCCTGCTGGAAGCGGCCGCGCCGCAGCCGTTAGGTAATCGGTAGTCCAAACTTTTCCTTGACAATTTACCTTCGCTGAGCTATAATATGAAATTGAAATTCAATTTCGTTTTGAGAGGGTGAAACGATGGCAGGCAACACCTATCGAACCAGACAGAAAGAAACGATCCTGGACTGTCTGCAGCAAAACGCCGAACAGGCGCTGACCGTTGACGAGATCACGGAGCGCATCGGCCGCGCAGGGGAAAAGGTCGGCCGCACCACGGTCTACCGTTTCATGGAGACTCTGCTCGGGGAAGGCAGGGTCCGCAAGTTCACGGATCCCGCCGGGAAGGGCGCGGCGTTTCAGTATGTGCCCGACCCCACGGACTGCGAGCGGCACATGCATCTGAAGTGTTCCGCCTGCGGAAAGTATATCCATCTGGACTGCAAAACCATGCAGCAGGTCAACGCCCATATTTTTGCCGACCATCAATTTCGGGTCGACAATTCGAAATCCTTGCTTGTCGGCCTGTGCGCGGACTGCATGAAGGAGGGTCGGCATGGCTCTGATTGAATGCAAAAACGTCGCGCTGGGCTATGAACATCAACTGGTCGCCACAGATATCAACTTTCAGGTTGAAAACGGCGACTTTTTGTGCATCGTCGGCGAAAACGGCAGCGGAAAGAGCACGCTGGTCAAAGCCATTCTCGGACTCAAGGAGACCTACAGCGGCCACCTGCATCTCGGCGACGGTCTGCTGAAAAAGCAGATCGGCTATTTGCCGCAGCAGACAACGGCGCAAAAGGACTTTCCGGCCAGCGTGTCCGAGGTCGTGCTCTCCGGGTGCCTGCCCGGGAAAAAGGGCATCTTTTACAGCCGGGAACAGCGCAGACGCGCCGAGGAGAATATGCAAAAACTCGACATTCTCCCACTGAAAAGCAAGTGCTACCGCGAGCTTTCCGGCGGCCAGCAGCAGCGTGTGCTTCTGGCGCGGGCGCTTTGCAGCACGGAAAAGCTCCTGCTGCTCGACGAGCCGGTCACCGGGCTGGATCCGCTGGTGACGGCGGAGTTTTACAGCCTGATCGCGAAGATCAACCGGGAATTCGGCATCACGGTGCTGATGGTCAGCCACGATCTGGCCTCCTGCCTGGGGCTTGCGACCCACATTCTGCATATGCACGGCGGGGGCGCGTTCTTCGGCACGGTGGAGGCTTACCGTCAAAGCGACATCTACCGGCAGTTTGCGGAGGGCAGCAGCCATGCGTGAGTTGATCTTATTCTTTACGACCCACGCCTTCATGCAGCGTGCGCTGCTGGTTGGCGTGCTGATCTCCCTTTGCTGCGCACTGCTCGGCGTCAGTCTGGTGCTCAAACGCTTTTCCATGATCGGCGACGGGCTGTCCCATGTGGGCTTCGGCGCGCTGGCCATTGCCTGCGCAGCGAATGTCGCGCCGCTGTATTTTTCGATCCCCATCGTGATCGCCGCGGCCTTTCTGCTGCTGGCGATGAACGAGCGGGGGAGACTCAAGGGCGACGCCGCAATCGCGCTGATCTCCACCGGGGCGCTGGCGGTCGGCGTGATGGTCACGTCGATGACGACCGGCATGAATGTGGATATCTATAACTATATGTTCGGCAGTATCCTTGCCATGAGCCGCGGCGACGTGGTGCTGTCTGTGGTTCTTTCCGCGGCAGTCATCGTCCTGTTCTGCGTGTTTTACGAGGAGATCTTTGCCGTGACCTTTGACGAGAGCTTTGCCAAAGCGACCGGCACCCGCGTGAACGCCTATAACCTTTTGATCGCCCTGCTCACTGCGGTGACCATCGTGGTCGGGATGCGCATGATGGGCGCACTGCTGATCTCCAGTCTCATCATCTTCCCGACCGTCACGTCCATGCGCGTGTGCAAAAGCTTCAAGCGTGTGGTGCTGACAAGCGTTGCCGTTTCCGTGCTGTGCTTTGTGCTCGGTCTGGTCGTTTCCGTGCGGTTTGAAGCGCCGACAGGCGCAAGCGTGGTCTGCGTGAACATCTTTTTCCTGGCCATGTTTTCGCTGCTCGGCGCGGTGCTGAATCTGCCGAGGCGCTCGAGGCTGTTTCCGTTTCGCCGCGCTCTGGCGGCTGTGATCGCCCTTTTGCTGGTCTGCGGCGCTGCGCTGCCGTTCTTCGGCGGGGCGAAAACGAGTAAACGGGAAAAGCTTTCCGTGGTCGCAACGTCGTTTGCGCCCTATGACTTTGCCCGGGCGGTCTGCGGAAAAAACGCGGATGTGACGATGCTGCTTTCTCCCGGCGAGGAGATCCACACCTTTGAACCCACGCCGAACGACCTTGTGCTGCTGGAGCAGTGCGACGTGTTTATATACGGCGGCGGGGAGTCCGACGCCTGGGCGGATGAGATTCTGGCTTCCCTTGAAGACGCCGACAAGCAGATCGTGCGCATGATGGATGTGGTCGAGCTGCAGCAGGAACAGACGCTGGAAGGCATGGAGGGCGAAGAGGAAGCGGACGAAGCTTATGACGAACATGTCTGGACGTCGGTGTATGGCGCACAGAAAATCATCGCCGCCGTCTGCGACGCCGTCTGCAAAAAAGATGCGGCCCACGCGGAAAGCTACCGTGCAAACGCAGCGGCCTACAGCGCAAAGCTCCAAACGCTGGACGAGGCGTTCTTTGCGCTCGCCGAAAAAACGCGGGGACAGCATTTCATCGTCGGCGACCGTTTCCCGTTCCAATATTTCATGAACCGCTACGGCTTTTCCTTCTTTGCCGCTTTTCCCGGCTGCTCTGCGGAAAACGACGCGAACCCGGCTACGGTCGGCTTCCTCGCTGACAAAGCGAGGGCGGAGGGGATCCCCGTGATCTTCAAGGTGGATCTCAGCAGCGGCGCTGTGGCGCAGACCATTGCCGAGGCCGCCGGCTGCCGGGTGGAAACCCTGTATTCCTGCCACGTGATCTCCGCCGAAGATTTTGAAAGCGGCGAGACATATCTCACCTTGATGGAAAGAAACCTTTTTGCATTAGATGCAGCCATCGTGTAATCAGCGATTACTTTTCAAGTAATGATTTGGAGGTACCCATGAATCTGCTCCCGACAGCCATCCCCGATGTGAAGCTTCTTGCGCCGCGCGTGTTCGGCGACGATCGCGGCTGGTTCTATGAATCCTACAACGCCGAGGTTCTCGGATCGCTCGGCATCGACGTGGCCTTTGTGCAGGACAATCGCAGCTTTTCCGCCAAAAAAGGAACGCTGCGCGGTCTGCATTTTCAAAAGGCGCCCCACGCGCAGAGCAAGCTCCTGTTCTGCACCCGCGGAGAGATCCTGGATGTCGCCGTGGATCTTCGCCGGGGATCGCCGACCTATCTGCGGCATGTTGCCGTGCGGCTCTCTGCCGAAAACAAGCAGATGCTCTTTTTGCCGAAAGGCTTTGCGCACGGCTTTTTGACGCTGACGGACGACGTGGAGGTGTTCTATAAGGTGGACGCCCTCTACTGTCCGGAAAGCGACCGCAGCATCCGCTTTGACGATCCGCAGATCGCCGTCCCCTGGGGAATCAGCGATCCGACACTTTCCGAAAAAGACAAAAACGCGCCGCTTCTGGCAGACAGCGACGTGAATTTTACCTATGGAGATTGAACGATGATACTTGTTACAGGCGCAAAAGGGCAGCTCGGCGGCGACGTATGCGCCCTGCTTGACGCGCAGGGTCGGCCCTGCCTCGGGATCGATGCGGAAGAGCTCGACATCACCGACGAGGCGGCCGTGGCGGCGTTTTTTGCTGCGCACCCCGAAATTGACAGTGTGATCCACTGCGCGGCCTATACCGCAGTGGACAGGGCGGAGGACGACGCGGAGCGCTGCTTTGCCGTGAACGCAAACGGCACGGAAAACCTCGCCAAAAACGCGGCGGCCTGCAAGTTCCTTTATGTCAGCACAGATTATGTGTTCGGCGCGGTTGACGAGGAACCGCTGGAAATCGACACGGTCAAGGCGCCGTCGTGCATCTACGGCAAGACGAAGCTGCTCGGTGAAGACGCGGTACGGCAGTACTGCAGCCGCTTTTTCATCGTGCGCACCTCCGGCGTGTTCGGCGAAAAAAACACCAACTTCATTGCGACGATCCTGCGCCTGAGCGAGACTCATGCTTCCCTACGTGTGGTGAACGATCAGTTCGGCGCGCCGACGTATTCCGCGGATCTTGCCGCGCTGCTCGTCGAGATGATCTCCACGGAGCGTTACGGCATCTACCACGCGGCAAATACCGGCGAGTGCACCTGGGCCCAGCTTGCCCGGTACGTGCTTTCCCTTTGCGGAAAAGAGACAGAGGTCGAACCTGTTTCCACGGCAGACTATGGCGCGAGAGCAAGACGGCCGCTGAATTCCCGGTTTTCTTTCCGCTCGCTGGATGAAAACGGGTTTTCCCGTCTGCGCCCCTGGGAGCAGGCGGTGCGCGCCTATCTCTCCGCCATCGGCGCGTTGCGGTAACGCGGCGGCGGGGCCGTGCGCCGCAGGCGCACGCGCAAGGGGCGTTCTCACGTTCGGAAAAACGACGCACTGCTTGAAGGTGCGTTTTTTTCTTGTCTTTGCGGTGGTTTCCCCCTTGCGAAAGCGCGAAGCGCTTTGCCCCGCCGCCGCTTTGCGCGTTTCAAAAAAAAGCAAAAAACGACAGGCAACCAAAGCGGCTGCCTGTCGTTTTTTATGTCGGTTTTCAGTTTTCCTTCAGAATCACCCGCGCCAGCTTGATGGCCAGCTTGTCGATTTGCGCCTGGGTTGGGTTGCCCTCGATCTTTTTCAGCGCGCGGCGATAGGAGGCTGCGGTCTCCTCGTCCGCCTGGGCGAGCAGATAATCAAAGGTGTTCGTGTAAAGACCCATCTTGGAAGAAAAGTTCTTTTTGCCCCAGACGACGTTTCCGTTTTCGGCGGTGCCGGTGAAGGTCAGAACGCCGGTGGAAAGCTCCCAGTCCCAGCAAAGCATCGGCGTAACGGTGTAGGTGTCGCCGTCCAGCAAAAGCTCAAACGTGCCGTTGACGTTGGCGGAAAAATGCAGTCGGTTGGCTTTTGTGCCGCGGGAGATGTTCTTTTCGCTGATCGCGATGGTGTCGATGATGGAAACTGTCTGCGAATGGTTGCAGACCATTTTTCCGATTTCGATGTCCTCGTTGCGTTCAAAGACCACCACGTCCCAGTTGCCGTACATATGCTTGGTCGTGACATTTTCGCTCGTGGTTTCGCCGGCGTAGGCTTCCGGAAGCGCGGCAGGCCAGCCGTCCAGCCCCCAGAGCAATCGGCGGACCTCCAGCGAGGGCGCGGCGTCCACGTCCAGCTCGGCGTTTTTGGCGGCGTTCGTTCCGGTGCTGAGAACGCCTTCGACCTTGAAGTAGATCTCGGAGTGGGAGCCGAGGAACCATTCGCCGTTTTCAGCGCGGAAAACGGTCGGGCTGCCGGGCGAAGCCTTGCCGACATTGGTGTAGGAAACGCCGCCGCTGTTGCTCTTGTCAAAATTGTAGCCGCAAAGCAGAGGCAGACCCTTTGTGTACTGGTTGCGCACGCTGCTGTTTTCGAAACGTCCCATCTCGTGATCCACGGGGTCGGTGTAGGGGCCGGTCACGACCCTGGAACGCGCCACGCGGATACTCTGGTTGCGCTCCGGCACACCGTAGGTCATCAGCAGGTAATAGTAGCCGGTGTCCTCCTGATAGATCACGTCTGCGCCGGAGATCACGCTGCCGTGGTTTTTATCCTTGCCGGAAACCGAACCCGGATCGGCGAGCAGCGTGCCGGAACGCAGGGGCTTTTTGCTGTGGGCAACGGAGATGAGGTCGCCGGACTGATTGATGGGCGAATTCTCTTTGATCAGCCCGGTTTTCGGATCCAGCTCCACAAGGTAAACGGCGCCGGAGAGCTTGTTTTTGCCGAAATAGCCGCCGTAGACCATATACAGCCCGCCGTCCGCTCCTTCAAAAACGCCCGGATGCACGGCGTTGGCCTTGCTGTTTTTGTCGTCGCTGCAGGTGGAGATCACCAGACCGCAGTCCTTCCATTTCTTGCCGGCGATCGCGCCTTCCAGATCCGTTGTGGAGACACAGAAAATGGCGGATTCGTTCTGGTTTTCCTCTTTGGAAAGCGAGAAGTAGAGATAGGTCGTTTTGCCCCATTGGATCACGTCCGGCGCAAGGACTTTGCGGTTGTTCGTGGGGGAAGAATACTTCAGGTCGGCTTCGTAGCCGTGTTTCTTTGCCCAGGCATTGACGCTTTTGAACTGGCTGAAATCAAGTGCCAGCGCGGCGTCGTCGGTGATCACGGTGTCAAAATAATTCGTCTTTCCCGTCCAGTTGATGAGATCCTTGGAATGGACCACATAGTTGTCGGAGGCAAAGGCGTAATAATACTTGCTCTCCTTGTCATAGAGGATGGCGGGGTCGGAGAGGTTATAAGCGCCGAGAGAACCGAGATAGGGGGTGTTGTTGGTTGCCGAGATCTTCGGGGCGCGGACATTGCCGCCTGGGGAGCTGACGGTGCTCTCTCCCGGCGGCGTGACTCGCTCAAAAGTGGCGACGATGCTCATTTTTTTGGTCACATGCGTTTTGTATTGCAGCATGGACACCTGGTCGGTCACATCTTCGCCGTTGACGATCAGACGGGCAAGGTCATAGTAGCGCTTGGCGTTGCGCTCGGGGTTGATGTTGACGGTCAGCGGCTGGTTGTATTTGCAGATCACGCGGTACTTGTTGTCTTCGCCGTCGGTGTTCAGAGAGTCCACGGTCAGCACGCCGCCGCCGAAGCTTTCAATGAAGACTACATAGTCGTTCATGAACAGATAACGGCCGAGAAATCCCGCCGCGCCGACAAGCAGAAGAATGGTCAAAAAGGTAAAGAACAAAAACTTTTTCATAGCATACCCGCCTTTCCGTTATTCCACCGTGAGCGCGGAAATGATGTTCGAATAGATCGCGACCGCGTTCGCATAGAAATTGCGCTTCACCGTCTCGATCTGTCCCTCGTCGGCGACATAGACCTTGAGCGCGAGCAATTCGGTGTCCATGTCATTGATGGTGAACGAGACATGAAAGCCGTGGGCGAGCTTTGTGACCTCCACCCGGCTCTCGCGTTTGACCCGTTCCCGGGCAAGCACCTGCAGAGCCGCAGACATCGCTTTTTCCCGCACGGAGCGCGGCAGGGAGCGCTCGATGGCCGCAACGTCGAACATGAGCTTCCCCGGCAGAGTCATCAGCTCCGTGTCGCCCGAAAGCTCGCTGAGCACGCTGCCGTTTTTGACCAGCTCGCTGAGCGCCTGGTTCACCTCAAAATAGTTGGCGACGGGATATTCCTGCAGGATCTCGTTGATCTGGCTGCGGGAAAGAGGCTGCCGCAGCGTTTTGAGCAGATAGCAGATGAGCAGCTTGATCTCCGGAGAGGTGGTCAGTCCGCCGGGAACAACGCCTTCGCTGAATGTGTTTTTTTCCTGATCCATAGTCAAACTTCCTTGTCGTTTCCTCAGTTTCTGTTATTTCATTTTATCATAGCATAATTCAGAAAGAAAAGAAAGCGGTTTTCCCAAAAAATATTTGAAAAATTTCAAAAAAAAATTTGGAGTTTTTTTTGAAAATGTTTTCCCCCAATCCTTGAATTCCGGATTCTAGGTGTAAATTATTTGATGTGATCGATAAGAATCATAATTTAAAATAAAGGATGTGAATCAATCAGAGACTGACAGTCTCAACTGTACCTTGAAAATTGAAAAAACTTGAGAAACTGCGCACGGGATATGCGTCGCGAAAAAGAGAAAATCAGGAGCTGCGAAACGAAAGAAAGGATGTGGCGTTATGAAATACACGAAGCATGAAGAAAAGATGAAACGCATGGCGGATTTTCTGAAGGATTACGGCCTCACGGGAAGGATCATCCATGTTCTTCATACCAAAGGCGAGACCAATGAATGCCTGTGGGGCGGCGAGATTCGGGAAATGCGGGTGGAAGCGGAAACGTCCCGCTTTCTTGTGGCAACCGTTTTGCCTCACCGCAACGGCGCGGGCGGAAATGTGTCGCGACCCTATAGAATCACGCTGGATAAAAACCTGATCTTGTTTCAAAAAGATCGCGATTTCATCAATATCGGTACGCTGAAGCTCGAAACATTCATCGTGAGCACGCAAAGGACGCTGCCTATCAAGGTCTGCAACGTGAGTCCGTCAAGAATCTTGAAGCTCGTCAATGAATACGGAAAAATCACTGAATTTGAAAAACTCAAAACCTATAAGTTTTCGATTGACGATACGGAGCAGGAATTCTATTTGGTTCGCTCCGTGAAAGAGGATTCAGGCGCTACGTTTTTCCTGAAAGAGATCGGCCCAAATCGTTATGAAAGCCTGAAACCGGGAGAAGCAACAAGAATTCTTGAAAAAATATCAAATAAAATGCTGAAAAACGCTTCTTGATTGACAGGACAGATGATGAAACGGAACAAGAGCGTGTATAGATCAACAAAAGCAACGGCGAAAGCACTTCTCTTCGAGCGTGTGGATTGAAGATGAAGTTTTTGAATGAAATAATTAAACCATGAAAGGAGTTTTAACATGGAAATCACTTTGAAAGAAAAGAAAACAGAGGCCATAGCGCAGATGAAAGCCTGGGGGATTGACCCCGAGATCATCCACGACTTTCAGCAGACCGATCTTGTGTCGGTCTGCGAGGCGGCAGGCGATACGTTCTGCCGCGCCGACGGCAGCGACCTGCAGCGCATCCGCTTTGTGGAGCGGATGTTCGGTGTGCTGGTTTATCTGGTCGTTCGGTCCGAAACATCTCTCGGCAAACAGGACGTTTACCTGTATGTCAGCAGCAGTCTGAATGATTGGGAGATGCAGCACAGTGACCGCAAAAAGGGGATGCAGATCTGCTACGTTTACAACTATGACGAACCGGACTTTTCCGAGATCGGTTCCGTCGGACTGAGACCGACGCCGCAGGGCGGTCTGGTGCGCACGTGGTAAAAGACGCAAAAATCTATCTGAAACAGAAAAGGAGGTCGTTCCATGACAACGATGGTCAAAAGCAGCAACGGCATCACGCTGGTGCCGGAGGAGGCGCGGCTGCTCGCGCAGCGCAAGCTTTTCATTGAAGGCGAGATCACGTCGGCTTCGGCGTGCGCCTTTGTCCGGCAGATCATGATCCTGCTGGCAGAGGACAAAGAACAGCCGATTGATATCTTCATCAACTCTCCGGGCGGCGAAGTCAACGCGGGAATGCTCATCTATGACACGCTGAAGAGCCTGAAAACGCCAACAAATCTTTATTGCCTCGGGATGGCGGCCTCCATGGCGGCCATTCTCCTGGCTGCCGGCGAAAAGGGGCGCCGCTTTGTTTTGCCCCATTCCAAGGTCATGATCCACGAACCGCTGATTTCCGGCGGCGTCGGAGGCAGTGCAACGTCGATCCAGCGCACCGCCGAATCTATCATGGAGACCAGACGGATCTCTGTGGAACTGCTTGCCAATGACACCGGCAAAAGCACAGACGAGATCGAAAAGGCAATTTCGTTCGATAATTTCATGAATGCGCAGGAGGCGGTCGATTTCGGCCTTTGCGACGCGATTGTGCCGCTGCCTCTGCTCGGATAAATCAAAAGGAGGAATGATAAATGGATAAAGTCATTCTCGGACAGGGCTGCTGCCTGGAGGACGAAATCGGCGGTTTTCGCCCGAACAACAACCAGGTTGTTGTGGGCTGCAGCGGCACAGGCAAAACGATGTCGGTATTGCTTCCGACGATCCTGCAGATGCAGGAGAGCAGCATGATCGCAACCTATTCCAAAGCGGGCGAGGCGCGCAAGGTCGCCGCCTTTCTCGCTGCCGGCGGCTATGACGTCGGCGTTGTCGACCTTGTTGAACCGGGGCTCAGCACGGTCGGCTTCGATCCGCTGCAGTACACCGCGTCCTACCTCGATGTGGACGAACTGGCAACGAGCATCGTGCTTGCGAATCCGGAAAACAACGACCCGAAAAATGTCTATTGGAACGACAGCTCCATCACGCTGCTCAGCGCCCTGATCAGCGCCACGCTGATGGAAAAAAAGAACCCGTCCATGGCCGATGTGCTGGATATGTTCGACAAGCTGCGGATCACCGAGAGCGGCAGAGGGATCACCACGACCCTCGATTCCACGTTTGATTCTCTCGAGGTCCGCGCCCCCGCGTGCCCCGCCGTTTCCGGCTTCAACGATTTCCGCCAGCTTCCGTATGCGACCGCGGGCTGCGTGCGCGACACGCTGGCAAAGGCGATCCGCCGGATGTTCCCCGAACCGATCCGCCGCTTCATGCGCGAGCGGAAAACGCTCGATTTTCGAAGGATTGCCAACGAACGGCACGCGCTGATCGTGATCACCTCGCCGGTGAACACTTCCCTCTACTTTTTTGCGAATCTGCTGTTTTCAACGGCGATCAAGCAGCTTCTGGAATACGCGGAAAGCTGCCCGGACCAAAAGCTGCCGAACCCCGTGCGCCTGCTCTTTGACGATTTTGCCTGCGCCGCGAAGGTCAACGAGTTCAGCCGCCATATTGCCATCTTTCGTGCCGCTCAGATCAGTGCCATGCTGCTGATCCAGAGCGAAAGCCAGCTCAACAGCCTTTACGGCGACGACGAGGCGACGACGATCCTGAACAACTGCTCGACCTATGTCTATTTTCCCGGCGGTATGGATCTGACGACCTGCAGGAACATCTCTCAGAGGCTGGATGTGCCGATGGCCGACGTGATGTACGCGCCGCCCGGTCAGGTGATCATTATGCAGTCCGGAAAAAAGCCGGTCGTCACGCAGCGCTATGATACGCCGCAGAGCCCGGAGTACCGCTTCTTCCAAAAGCTGAACAATGAAGGCTCGCTGCGATGAACGTCAAAAAAAAGAATGCGGAGGATTCCGCCCTGCAAAGGCACAAAGCCTTTGCGCAAAGCCTTTATGAAAGCGGCCGCGGCTTGGACGAGGATGAGCTGCGCAGATGGCTCGAAGAACTTGAAACCGAACTGAAGTCTTTGAAAAAGAAGAAAGGAACGGGAAACACATGAAAAAGATCAACAATCTCCTTGATGTCGACGAGTATATCTTTTGGAGTCTGGCCGCGACATTGTCTCCGTATCTGCTTTTTATCAACACAGCGTTTCAAACGCTTCCGGGTTGCTCCAAATCTACATCAAAGCTCATGTTGTGTCTTCTGATCGCGGCTTTCTTCGGGCTCGGATTTTTCTTCTCTTCCAGTCGGCATCGCGACTGTATGCATATTTTTGTGTTTGCGGTCTTGCCGTACGGTGTGTTCACTCTCTGGGCGTATTGGAACTGCTTTCCGGTGTTGTTTCCTGTCGTCCTCGGAATTACCGCAGCACTCTCTGCTGGATTCGTTGTGCTTCGGATGACCCGAAAAATTCAGAACCCGCAGAAGCGCAAGCGGATCATCCGCAATCGGTTGCGCCAGTCCTTTTGGGGAACGCAGGTCATTTCCTCGTTTGCCCTTGCCTGTATCGTTGCCGTCTTGTGTGTTGCAAACCTGTTCGGGTTTGCCCCTGCTCTGATGCACTCGAAAAAAGGTGTTCCGGATCCGAACGGCTCTTATTCCATCGAAGCGCAGCTTGAAAACCTCGGTGGAATGCGCAATGAGGTGTGGGAGACGCTGAACGATGATGAGCGGTTGGAGCTGCTGCAGCTCATTGCGGATATCGAAGCGCAGAATCTTGGTCTGCCGAAGCGGCTGGAGGTCTTTTTCGGCGAGGCGGATAAGGAAGTATTTGCTTATTACACCGACAACCAAAAAAGGATCTGTGTCAACGAGATGTATTTTCACGATGTGCCCGGTGAAAGAATGATCGAAACGATTTGTCACGAGACCTATCATGGCTACGAGCGGTGTCTGATCGACGCCTATCAATCCGTTCCGCAAGAGAGCCGAAATCTGCTTGATCTCCGTGCCGCAGAAAAGTACATTGCTGAATTCAAAGACTATAAAGACGTGAGCGAAGACTTTGAGGCGTATTACATGCAGGCCTGTGAGGAGGATGCGAGGGATTACGGCAAGGAGCGTTCGCAAATCTATCTTTACATGATTCACTGGTACTTCGATGACTATGCCGCTGAACCGACGCAGGAAGACGAAAACGAAGCGGCAGAAGATCCTGTCGCGATCGATGATAAGGATATCGAAGTGCTGTTTTCGGAAAGATCGGACTATATCCCGAAAGAAGCAGAGATTCATTTTGAAGATTATTAACCGCTGCGTTTTGCCGCCCTTGGGGCTCCTTCCGCAAGGAAGGAGCCCCAAGGGCGGCTTTTTTGTTTAACCTTCAAGCTTCCGCCCTTGACAATCGCTTTTCTTTCGGATAGAATATGAGATAATCGGAGAAAGGGGAGATCACATGCCGCCGACGTACACCACGATCCTGTTTGACGCGGACGATACGCTGCTCGATTTTCACAAGGCGGAACGCACGGCGCTGCGGCAGGTGCTGCTTTTCTTCGGCGTGATTCCGACTGACGGGATGATGGATCGTTACAGCGAGATCAATGCCGCGCTCTGGCACGCCTTTGAACGCGGCGAGGTCACCAAAGAGGACATCAAAAACGAACGCTACCGCCGCCTGTTTGCGGAATTCGGCGTGGGACAGGGCGTCGACACCCGCGCGGTCAACGACCGTTATCTGGAGTTCCTTTCGCAGGGCGGTTATCTCATCGAGGGCGCCGAGACGCTTTGCCGCTCGCTGAAAGCGGCGGGGTTCGACCTTTATATCATCACGAACGGTATTCCGCGCACGCAGCGGCTGCGGCTGGAACACAGCGGGCTTTTGCCGCTGTTTTCCGATGTGTTTGTTTCGGAGGCCATCGGTGCGCAAAAGCCGTTTCCCGCGTTTTTTGATTTCGTTCTGGCGCATATCCCCGAGCAAGACCCGCGGCGTGTGCTTGTTGTCGGCGATTCCCTCGGTTCCGATATCCAGGGCGCGGCGAACGCGGGGCTGGACTGTGTCTGGTTCAACCCGAAAGAAAACAAAAACGACCGGGCGCTGCCCGTGACGCAGGAAGTGAAGACGCTTTCGGCGCTCGCGGCGTGGCTCGGTGTGAGAATGAAAGAACAGTGAGGCGTAAAATGGAACAGGAACACAAGCACGAGCACACCCATGTGCTGGAGGACGGAACCGTCGTTACCCATGCGCACGGTCATACACATACCCATCAGAGCACGAAGCTTGTGCTCGACCGTCTTGCCCGCGCCACCGGCCACCTCAAAAAGGTACGGCAGATGGTGGAGGACGGCGTGGACTGCAGCGAGGTGCTCATTCAGCTCGCTGCGGTGAAGTCTGCCATCAACAACACCGGCAAGCTCATTTTGAAGGATCATATCGAGCACTGTCTTGTGGATGCGATCGAATGCGGCGACACTGCGGCGATCGAGGAACTGAAAAAGGCTATCGATCAGTTTATGAAGTGATTGCGCTTTCTGCGTTCTGAATGAAAAAACCGCCCCTTCGGGCGGTCTTTTTTGTTGTCACTTTTTCAAACGGCTTTTTACAACGCCTTTCGGATCTCTGATGAGTAAAACGACGATCCAGATTACAAGTGCAAGAGCGATCACGGAAAGGCCGAGGAAGCTGTCGTTGATCATATCTTCGAGCGCCGGAGTGAAATACTCCGCTTTCAGCTCGACATATTCGAACACGGCGTCTACGAGCCACATCAGCGACGCGCCCCAGAACATCCAACACAAAAGGCCGAGGTTCATCGTTTTATCGTTTTTCTGATACCAGATTGCTGTTGTGATGACGGCAGCGAAAACGGTCAGCAAAAGTGTCATGCCGCTGCCTCCGCGGTCTGCTGCGCCGGACGCTTTTCAATGATCCGTGCGGCGATGACCATGCCGACCCAAACGACTGTAACAAGCAAGGCCATGGTGACGCCGACCGTACCCATTTCGCCAAGCATTTCCGCAACGGCGTCAGGCCCTTCGGTCGCCGCTGTCAGGAAGGGGAAGAAGGGCTGCACCTCACCGTGCCACAAATGCTCGAACGCAAGCAGCACCACGCCGCCCCAAAGCAGACTTGCCAGCCAGAACAGCTTCTGCGAAAAGCCGCGTTTGCCTTCTTCCGCAGCAGTCTTGCTGGAAGGAACGCCCTGCAGCTTCGGCAGCGCCTTTTTTTCTTCGGTCTTTTTGAGGATGATGGCGGCAGCCGTCACAACGATGGCCTCCGCGCCGGGAACCAGAAAACATGCCATAACAATGATCTCCTTTTTGTTTTTTTTACTATTTTAGCACAGTGAAGCGAAAGAAGCAAGCCCCCATGGGGGATACTCCCCGCAAAAAAATGCGGATCGCGTCCTTTGTGAAAGCTGCAGCGGTTTTCCTGCTGCTTTTGTGAATCTTGCACATTGACAGGCGGTTTTGCGTTTGCTATAATAAAGCTAATGATTATTAGCTTTCGGAGGAGCGTTATGCGTCAATCCAACACCAAGCAAACCATTTTGACCGAAGCGGTCAAGCTTTTTGCCCAAAAGGGCTACACGGCCGTAACGGTTGAAATGATCGCCGCGGCGGTGGGAATCAAAGCGCCGTCCCTTTATAAGCACTTCAAAAGCAAGCAGGAGATTTTTCAGTCTGTGTTGCGTGAAATGGAGCGGCGGGACGCGGAAAACGCCGCCGGATTCTCGTTGCCCACGGAGTCTGTTGAGACTGCGCCGCAGACTTATGCGGACGTTAGCGTTCCGGCGTTTATGGAATACTGCAAATGGCAGTTCCGCTATTGGACAGAGGATCCTTTTGCGAGCGAATTCCGAAAAATGCTGACGGTCGAGCAGTATGAAAACGCTGAAATGAACGCGCTCTATCATCAATATCTCGGCGCCGGACCACTGCAGTACACGGAAGATCTTTTGCACTCTTCGTCACGGGCGCTGGCGCTATACGGGCCGATGCATATGCTTTACGGCGTCTATGACCGGGCGGCGGATAAACCGGCTGTTTTCGCGTTGCTGCAAACGCATCTTGCACAATGGTACGCATTCTTTTTTGAAGAGAAAGGAGAATAAACAATGAATTATCCGCTGAGTGAAAAATACAATACGCCCGCTTTGATGGCGAAAATTATGGGCCCGAACCCGCTGAAGCTGGAGGAGGAGCTGCTGCGCAGCCATGAGATCCCGGTCGGCGCGACCGTCTGCGATCTCGGCAGCGGTCAGGGGCTGACAAGCGTGTTCCTCGCGAAAGAGTACGGGTTTAAGGTTTACGCTGCCGACCTGTGGAGCGACCCGGAGGAAAACCGCGCTTTCTTTGCGTCTCTGGGGTTGACCGAGGAGCAGATCATCTCGGTAAAAGCCGATGCGATTGCGCTTCCGTTTGCACAGGACTTTTTTGACGCTGTGGTGTCCGCGGATTCTTATAATTATTTTGGCCGCGATCCCGCATATCTGGACGCGCATCTGCTGCCGTTCGTGAAACCTGCCGGTCTGATCTATATAACCGTGCCGGGCATGAAGCGCGACATGCACAACAAACTTCCGCCGGAGCTGCTGCTGTCCTGGACGCCCGAGCAGCTTGACTATCTCCACGATACGGCCTACTGGAAAAACATCGTAAGTCGGTGCAAAGGCGCAGATGTGCTCTGTGTGGAAGAGATGGAATCGAATGAGGAGGTCTGGGCAGACTGGCTGCGTCAGGAAAATCCATATGCGGTCGGCGACCGAAAGGCGATGGAGGCCGGCGGCGGACGGTACTTGAATTTTATTCGGATCGTTTTGAAAAAGCATTCGGCTTGACAACTGTCTGTCTTCATGGTAGAATGTGGATAAGAAAATACGAAAGGAGCCTTTGCTATGTACGAATGTCCCTGCGGCTATGTGTATGATCCGGCAGTCGGCGATCCCGACGGCGGTATCGCGCCCGGCACCGCGTTTGAAGACATCCCGGAGGATTGGGTCTGCCCGATCTGCGGCCTGGGCAAGGATATGTTCACGCCGGCCGACTGAGGTGAAATCGATCTGAAAAACGGATCCGCGCTGCGGGTCCGTTTTTTTGCGCACGGCAACGCCGTGCGCAGTTGCGGCGGCGGAACGCCCCGTGCAGTACACGGGGCTGCGCGGGGCGCATCCGCGCCCCGCGCCCGTGCGGCGGCTGCGCCGCCGCACGGTTCCGCCGCCGCCTTTTTTTGCCGCAAAGCGCAGCTTTGCGGCAAAAAGTGTTTGGTTTGCAAATTTCTTCTTGCAAATGCCGAAGAAACGCGCTATAATAGATACTGAGAAAATATGGAAAGGAGCATACAAATGAAACTGACACTCGACAGCACCCTGCACGATGTCCTACAAACCCCCGTCGGCAGCGATCTTGTCGCCATGGTCGGCTATCATGCAGGCATCCCCGACGCGGTGCTGTATAACCCCGTTGTCGGAAAGATCAAGCTGAAAACGATCTCAAAGCTGCTGGGCGACAAGCTGCCTGCGGCGACAATGGAGCACCTTTGCAGGCTTTTGGGTTACACGGCGGAAAAGGTTGTCACGAAGGACGAGACCGATCCGAAATGGTGGAAGGAATCCGTGATCTATCAGATCTATCCGCGTTCCTTCTGCGATTCCAACGGCGACGGCATCGGCGATCTGCAGGGGATCATTTCAAAGCTCGATTATCTGAAAGATCTCGGTGTGGACGTGATCTGGGTCAGCCCGATCTACGATTCTCCGAACGACGATATGGGCTACGATATCCGCGATTACCGCAAGATCATGACAGAGTTCGGCTCCATGGAGGATTTCGACGAGATGCTGGCCGAGATCCATAAGCGCGGGATGCGCCTTGTGATGGATCTCGTGGTGAACCACACTTCCGATGAGCATGAATGGTTCCAAAAAGCGCTCGCAGGAGACAAAAAGTATAAGGACTACTATATTTTCCGCAAAGGAAAAGGTCCCGGCGTTCCGCCGAACAACTGGACGAGTCTGTTTTCCGGCCCGGCGTGGAACTATTATCCCGAGCTGGACGAATGGGCGCTGCACCTGTTCTCCACCAAGCAGATGGATCTCAACTGGGAGAATCCCGACGTGCGCGCCGATGTGGCGGACATGGTCTGCTGGTGGCTGGAAAAGGGTGTGGACGGCTTCCGTATGGACGTGATCAACATGATCTCCAAGACCCATGACCTGCCCGACGGCAACGCGCTGGTCGGCGAGGTCATCGGCTACGGCGGCGAACATTATTTCTGGGGTCCGCGCCTGCAGGAATACCTGCATGAGCTGAACCAAAACGCGTTTGCAAAGTTTCCGGATTCCTTCTGCGTCGGCGAGACCGGCGGCATCGGCGTCGAGATGGCGAAGTATCTCATCGACGATTCCCGTGAGGAGATCCGCGAAACCTTCCTGTTCGATCAGCTCGAAAACCCGGGCAAGGAGCGCTGGAGCGATTATCAGTACGATCTGAAGTACCTCAAGAAGCTCTTTACGAAATACCAGCTCGCCCTGCACGGCTCTTCCTGGCCGACCCTCGTTGTGGAAAACCACGACAATCCGCGTATGACCAGCAAGGTGAACCCCGATCCGCTCTATCGCAAACCGCTCAGCAAGCTCATCGGCGCCATGCTGCTCACCGGCCGCGGCACGCCCTACATCTTTGAGGGCGAAGAACTCGGCATGATGAACTGCGATTTCCGCAATATGTCCGAGATCCGCGACGTGGAATCCATCAACAAATACGCAGCACTCCTTCAAAAGGGCAAAACCCCCGCGCAGGCGTGGAAGACCATCCTTGCCGGTTCCCGCGACCACGGCAGAACGCCGATGTGCTGGAGCACCGCAAAGAACGCCGGCTTCACCACCGGTACGCCGTGGATCCGTGTCAACGGCGATTACAAGCAGTGCAACGCCGAAACCGAGCTTGCCGACCGCACCAGCGTGCTGAACTATTTCAAAGCGCTGATCGCTCTGCGCAGGGAGCATAAGGATATCCTTGTTTACGGCGACTTCCTGCCGCTGAAAACGAACGATCAGACCTTCTGCCTCTACAGAGAAGGGGACAGCGGAAGGTTCTATATCGAAATGAACCTGACAAAAGACAGGTGTGCTCGTCCGCGTCCGGCGGAAGGCAGCCTGCTGCTTTCGAATTATCCGGGACTCGGCTCTGTGCTGCGCCCCTACGAAGTCAACATTTACCGCGTATAATCATTTTCAGGAGGAACTGCTATGAACGATATCCATGCACTTTATGACCTTTGGAAAAAGAACGCAACGGCCGATCCCGACCTGATCGAGGAGCTGAACGCCGTGGAGGGCAGCGAGGACGAGATCCTCGACCGCTTCTTTAAAAACCTCGAATTCGGCACGGGCGGTCTGCGCGGCGTCATCGGCGCCGGAACGAACCGTATGAACGTCTACACCGTCGGCCAGGCGACCCAGGGCCTTGCAACCTATCTGAACACCACCTATGACGCGCCCTCCGTGGCCATCGCCTACGATTCGCGCATCAAGTCCGAAAAATTCGCAAGGTTTGCCGCCGGTGTGCTGGCCGCAAACGACATCAAGGTCTATATCTATCCGGAGTTGGTTCCCACGCCGATGCTCTCCTTCGCGGTGCGCTATTTCTCCTGCAAGGGCGGCATCATCCTCACCGCCAGCCACAATCCGGCCAAGTATAACGGCTACAAGTGCTATGACCCCAAGGGCTACCAGATGACCGACGAGGCTGCTGCCGAAACCTACGGCTATATCCAGCAGACCGACATGTTCACCGGCATCAAAACGATGGACTTTGACGCGGGCGTGGAAAGCGGAAAGATCGAATACATCGGCGCCGAGGTCGTGGAAGCGTTCTACAAAGAGGTGGAAAAAGCCTGCCTGTCCAAGGAGATCTGCGCGTCCAGCGGCCTGAAGGTGATCTATACGCCGCTCAACGGCACGGGCAACAAGCACGTGCGCGAGATGCTGCGCCGGATCGGCATCGCAGAGGTCCGCGTGGTCAAAGAGCAGGAGCTGCCCGACGGCAACTTCCCGACCTGCCCCTATCCGAACCCGGAGATCCGCCAGGTCTTTGAATGCGGCCTTTCCATGACGGAAGACTTCCCGGCTGATCTGCTGCTCGCCACCGACCCGGACTGCGACCGTGTGGGCATCGCCGTGAGGACCGCCGACGGATACAAGCTGATGAGCGGCAACGAGGTCGGTGTGCTGCTGACGGATTATCTGCTCACCCGCAGAAGCGAGCTCGGATTGCTGCCGAAGGATCCCGTGGTCATCAAATCCTTCGTCACGACCGACCTTGTGACCGCCGTTGCAAAGGAATTCGGCGCCTCTGTGGTCAATCTGCTCACCGGCTTCAAATACATCGGCGAATATATGACGATGCTGGAAGCAAAGGGCGAAGCGCAGCGGTTTATTGTCGGTATGGAAGAAAGCTACGGCTACCTCGCCGGTATGCATGTGCGCGACAAGGACGCCGTTGTCGCCTCCACGCTGATCTGTGAAATGGCCGCCTACTATAAATCCAAGGGCGTGAGCCTGTATGAGCAGATGCAGAACCTTTATAAAAAGCACGGCATGTATCAGAACAGCCTGCTGAATTTTGCCTTTGAGGGCGCGGCCGGCATGCAGAAGATGACCGATCTGATGGACGCGTTGCGCGCCGACGCGCCGAAGACCATCGGCGGCATGGATGTGCTGACCGTGGCCGATTATAAAACGAGCGTCGAGACCGAATGCGCAACCGGCAGGCAGACGGCCATCACCCTGCCGAAGTCCAACGTGCTCTGCTACGGTCTTCCGGGCGGCAACAAGGTCATCGTCCGACCCAGCGGCACCGAGCCGAAGCTCAAGGTTTATCTGACCGCCGTGGCCGCCGATGCGCAAGCGGCGCAGGCCATCACGGATCGCCTTGCCGCCGACTTCAAAGAGAAAGTGAAGTGAAAACCCATGCTGAGTAAAAAAGCGATCCGCATCATTGCCATTGTGCTGGCCGCATTGATGGCACTGAGTGTTTTTGCCGTGATCTTCCAGATCGTCGGCGTTGATGAAACGATCCGTCCGGCAGCCATCCCGGCAACAGGGGAGAGCAACTTTCCCTATATCATTCCTGCTATCGTCATCGGCGTTGCCGTGATTGCGATTCTTTGCGCCGTGTTGATCCCGAAGATCAAAGCAAAAAAGAAAAACGGCGAGCAGGAAGAGAAATGAGCCTCTCGGCCCGACCTTCGTTTGCATGTTGTATTTGTTTTATTCTGAAAAGGAGTCTTGAAAATGAAAAAGAAACTGGTTGCTCTGATCTCCGTGCTGGTGCTGCTTGTCAGCGCCATGGTGCCCACACTGGCCAACGCCTACAGCATGGAGGACGTCAAGAACATTGACGTCGCCGAAGTTGTAGAGGCGTTCAAACTGGATCTTGACAACGCCCGCGTTGCCGGCGGACAGCTCAAAAACGCGACCCACAGTCTGCGCGAAAGCATGGTGCCGTACGTGATGAACGTGGTGTTGACGGAAGAGAATATGGACAAACTCATGAGCCTTGCGTCCACGCTGATGGCGAAGGTGATCTCCAAGCTGCAGGACATTGGCAAGCCCCAACCGCAGCCGACCGAACCTTCCAGTGAACCGACCGAACCGACCGAGCCGACCGAGCCCACGGAACCCACGGAGCCCACCGGTCCGAGCGGTCCGACCGAGCCGACAAAGCCCACGACCACGGAGTCCAAACTGGAACAGGCGCAGAAAAAGATCAAAGAGCTGGTCGATTTTCTTAAGCGGAACCTCTATGTCGAGTTGGAGAATCCGAGTGAGGTCGCGCAGTATATTGCGGACGATTCCGGCATTGACTATGACGTCATTGAGGGCGAAGGCGGCACTTATTACCTGCACGTGGACATTGAGAAGAACCGGCAGATCTTTAACTACGCCGTGTTCCGCGATCTGGTAGATGATCTTGTCGCGAAGCAGAACGCCGAGATGATCAAGGATCCGGACGGCAATTACGACTATGTGATGACCTATGAACACATCGCCGGTGAGCTGGCTTTCCACATGCTGGTCTGGGCGGGCGCCAAGGGCATCATGAAGGTGACGAATTCCCAGAGCGAACAGCTTTTGAAGATCTATGAGTCCGCTTCCGAAGCCGATTTAAACGCAAACGAGGACCGTCTTCCGAGCGAGGTCTTTTCCATCCTCGGTCTGCTGCTCTACAATTTTTTCTTCTTTAATACCCTGCGTGCGCTTGGACTGATCAAGTCATAATGTACAAGGAAAAGGGGCTGTTGTTTTCAAAACGGCCCCTTTCTTTTTTCAAAAATGTTTGCAAAAGGCTTGACAATGCGCTGCCTTTTCGCTATAATATTTCCCGTCACAGCAGAACGCGGGTGTAGTTCAATGGCAGAATCCCAGCCTTCCAAGCTGGTCGTGTGGGTTCGATTCCCATCACCCGCTCCAAAAATGCGGTTTTAGCTCAGCTGGATAGAGCAACTGCCTTCTAAGCAGTAGGCCGGGGGTTCGAGTCCCTCAAACCGCGCCATACATATGGTGGGTATAGCTCAGTTGGTTAGAGCGCCAGGTTGTGGCCCTGGAGGCCATCGGTTCGAATCCGATTATCCACCCCATTTTTTTATTTTAGGACCGTAGGGGTGTAGCCAAGGGGTAAGGCATCGCACTTTGACTGCGACATTCGTAGGTTCAAATCCTGCCATCCCTGCCAAGTGAAAATCCTGCTGCAATCGCGGCGGGGTTTTCATTTTTTTTCATTTTCCCACTTGACAAATCATTTGCAGGGGTGTATCATTGTATTAGTCAAGTGATACAGTTAGGAGTCGCTTATGGAGTTTCAATTCGACAACGAACGGCCGATCTATCTTCAGGTTGTGGAAACGCTGCGGCGCAGCATTGTTTCGCGCCGGCTTGCCCCCGGAGAACGTCTGCCCTCGGTGCGTGACCTGGCGCTGCAGGCCAAGGTGAATCCGAACACGATGCAAAAGGCGCTTTCCGAGCTCGAAAGCGCAGGCCTCATCTATACGGAGCGCACCAACGGAAAATTCGTCACCCGGGATCCGTCGGTCATCTCGGCGGCGCAGTCTGCGCTTGCCGACGAGATCGCGCACCGCTTTCTGCACGAGATGGAAGCCCTCGGATTCAGCTCAGACGAAGCGGCTGCATACTTGACGAAGGAGGAGACCCTATGAATCTTTTGGAATGCAAACATCTTACAAAACGCTTCGGCGACACCGCCGCGCTGGAGGATGTGAATCTGATCCTGCCGCGCGGACGCATTGTCGGTCTGCTTGGCAAAAACGGCGCCGGCAAGACCACGCTGATCAAGCTCATCAACGATCTTCTGGTGCCGACGGACGGACAGGTGCTCTTTGAAGGGGAGCCGCTCGGCGTTCGCTCAAAGGAAGCCATCGCCTATCTGCCGGAACGCACCTATCTTGATCGCAGCATGACTGCGGCGCAGGCAATCAAGTATTTTTCCACGTTTTATACGTCCTTTGACCCGCAAAAAGCAAAAGCGCTGCTTGCCGATCTTGATCTGCGCGAAGAGGCACGGATCTCAACGCTGTCCAAAGGAATGCAGGAAAAGCTGCAGCTCATCCTTGTGATGAGCCGCAAAGCCAAGCTCTATGTGCTGGACGAGCCGCTCGGCGGCGTGGATCCCGCAACACGGGATTATATCCTCGACACGATCCTGCAAAACTTTGCCGAAAACGCGAGTGTGCTGCTTTCGACCCATCTGATCGCGGACATCGAACGGATCCTTGACGACGTGATCCTGATCGACAAGGGCAGGATCGCAGAAACAGACGCGGCGGATGCGCTGCGCGACCGTGAGGGCTGCTCGATCGACGACTATTTCCGGAGGAGATTCAAATGCTGAAAAAACTGATGCGTTATGATCTGCAATGGATCATCAACAAAGTGTTGTCCTACTATGCGGCGGCAACGCTTCTCACTGCTGTTTTCGCCAGAGTTTTTCATACGTTTGCCCAGCAGGCGACGATCTGGCTGATCCTTGACAAATTCTTTACGGGCGCCTTCATTTCCTGCGCGATCGCGATCCAGATCAACGCGCTCATGCGCTCGCTGGTCTGCTTCCGCCGCACGCTTTACGGCGACCCCTCTTACCTGACGCACACGCTGCCCATCAAACGCGGCGCCGTGTTTGACGCAAAAACGCTTTCCGGGGTGGTGTCGCTGGTGTTTACACTGCTGTCAGCCGCGCTCGGCATCGGGATCGTTGAGCTGACCCAGCGCGAAAAGTGGGAGATGCTCCTTGAAATGCTGCGTGCTCCCGGCGCAAAATCGACCCTGCTGCTGATCTGCGCGATCCTTGTGCTGGAACTGTTGACGCTGTATCTGGCCGCTGTGTTCGGTTTTGTCCTCGGCCACCGCAGAGAACGCGGGCGCATCCCGTTCTCCATCCTGTTCAGCGCAGGCGTTTACATGCTGGGCTCCGGCGTGATCCTCGGTCTGCTGTTCGCTTTTTCGTTCCTGAAGCCGGAACTGCACGCCCTGTTCACGCAGGTCGTTTCGACGGAAGAGCTCTTCTCTTTGCCGAGTATGCGCCTGATGCTGGCAGTGACCTGCATCCTGTATCTGCTTGCAGACGTCGGTTTGTACTTTGCCGCAAGACGATTGTTTTGCAAGGGCGTGAATGTGGAATGAGAGAGCGGCCGGAGTGACGGCAAAGAACCCTTGTACCTTTTTCGCGCAGCTTCGCTGCGCGGTGAGCCGGCGGCGGAACGCCCCGTGCGCCGCACGGGGCAACCGGGGCGCGAAATCGCGCCCCGGTTCGCGCGGCCCGGGGCCGCGCGGTTCCGCCGCCGGCGTCATGCGCACGGCGCAGCCGTGCGCATGACGGTAGATATTCACAAAAATCTTTCTTGTTTTTTGTCGCTTTCGCCGAGAATCATTTGCAAAAAAAACGTGAAAAACGCTGCGAAATATGGTATAATCAATAAAATAGATGTTTTGGAGGTACTTTTATGGCAAGCGTAAAAAAAGAATTCACGTTCCCCTCGGCATCCGGTTTGTGCGACATCTCCGCAATGTCCTTCCTGCCGGAAAACAAGGACAGCATCAAGGCTGTGCTGCAGATCGCGCACGGCATGGCGGAGCATAAGGAGCGCTATGAAGCGTTCGCTGAGCGCCTGAACGAGAACGGCATCGCTGTGTATATCAACGACCATCTCGGGCACGGCAAGAGCGTTTCAAGCGACGACGAGCTGGGCTACTTCGGCGAAAAAGACGGCTGGCTGAACTTCATTGAAGACTGCCGCAGCCTGATGAAGATCGCCCAGGCCGAAAACCCGGGCAAGCCCTATATTTTCTTCGGTCATTCCATGGGTTCCTTTGTTGCCCGTTCCTTCAGCGCGAAATTCGGCGATGAGCTTGCCGGCGCTGTGTTTATGGGCACCTCCGGTCCGAACCCGGCCGCTTCCGCGGGCCAGTTGATCTCCAAGCTTGTCGCCGCCTTCAAGGGCGACCACTACCGCAGCAAGATGATCGACAGCATCGCCTTCGGCTCCTATAATAAACGCACCCAGAACCGCACGAGCTTTGACTGGCTCTCCCGCGACGATTTCCAGGTGGACAAATACATCGCCGATCCGTATTGCGGCTTCTTGTTCACCGCTTACGGGTATCGCGATATGATGGGTCTGCTCAAGAGCGTTTCTTCCAAGGACTGGTTCAATAACTTCCCGAAGGCGCTGCCCGTGCTGCTGCTTTCCGGCGCGGATGATCCTGTCGGCACTTACGGTGCAGGCGTGACCAAGGTCAAGGATCTGCTGGAGGCTGCGGGCAAAGAGAATGTGACCATGAAGCTCTATGACGAAGGCCGCCACGAGATCCTCAACGAAAGCGCGCTGTTTGATACCGTGTGCGCCGATCTGGTCGCCTGGATCGACACCGTCATCTGATACAATCCGTATTGAGTTTTCGGCTGCTGCATCTGATGCGGCAGCCCTTTTGAACTGCGAGGCGTTTTATGAGCGTTGACATTCTGAAAGACCGTTTCTCCATCGGCAATGATTTTGTAAGCAAGACCTTCCGGATCGAAAAGGGGAGGCTGGTTTCGTTTTCACTGACAAATGAGCTCAGCGGAAAGACGCTGACGCCTGCCGAGGGGAGCGAAGTGTTTGCCCTGCGTTTTTGCGGCCCCTTTGGCGGCGAGCTGATCAAAGCGAGCGAGCTGAAGGTGCAGGATGCGCTGCCGGCGGAGGATGCGTCCGGCTGGACGTTGAAGGTGTTTTTCAAGCCCTTCCGTGTGCGCGGCTGCAAAATCGAGCTGCAATACGCGGAAACGCTCGGAAGGATGGATTCTTTCCTGTCGGCGTATCTTGAACTGCGGACCGTCGGCAGCGAAAAAGCGGTGCTTGATTACCTCGATTTCGCGCCGCTTTCTTTGCGTGAGGGTGAAAAGCACAACGCAGTCCGTCTCCCGGGAAAACGCAAAGAAAGCATCGTTCCCGTCCTCGGTCAGCCGTTGTTTCTGGAGCACGCCTTTTTCGGCTGCACGTTTCCGGCGAGCCTGAACGCGGAGCTTGACGGCCGCCTTTGCGCCCGGCGTTACTACGGGCGCAGCCTGTCCGCTCTCTGCGGCGAAAGCGGACGCTTCGTCAGTGACGCCGCCGTTTGCGGCGTTGCGCCGAAGGAGGATCCCGTCAGTGTGCGCAAAGCGTTTTTGCTTTGCCTCGAAAAACTGTTGCCGCCCGCGCAGCCGCAGCGTGTGCTCTGGTTCGCTTCCTCGCCTTTGGAAAAGGACGCCTGTCAGGCTTTGCTGGAAGAAGACAAGCGTTTGCAAGCGGGCGGAACGCCGTTTTACGACACAGTGCTGCTGGATCAGCGCAGCGTTTTTCCGGAGAATGCGCCGTTTGCTTTCCCGGAACAGATCCCGATGGGACTGCGCAGCTTTTGCGCGGCTGCCGCTGCACTCGGCGCGTCGCCGGGTCTGGCGGTCGGTCTGCCGGTCAAATCGAAGGGATTGTTCCGTCGAAAGGACGCGGGCGGCGTGTTTTGCCTTGCGGAAGAACCTTTGCTTGCGTCTTTTCGGTCCTTTGTGCTCGCCCTTTCCGAAAAGTGCGGCGTGACCGACTGGCAGCTCCATCTGCCGATGGAAAAGCTCTGCCGCGAAAAACACCACGTCCACCCCATCGGCGGCGATCATCAGCTATATTACTGCAGCGATCTGTTTGAAAAATGGATCAACTGCCTTGTCACATTGAAAAAAACGGCAAAAAAGCCGCTGCGCTTCTCGCTTTGCGGCGCGTATTCTCCCTGGTTGCTGCAATGGGTCGATGGAATCGGTCTGCCCCTCACTCCCGACAGCGCCGATCCGGGCGGTCAGGCAGCCGCTTCGGCTTTTTCCGATCTTTTCGGTTCCGGGATCTGCGTGCCGCCGGAACGGCTGTTTTCGCCTTTGCCCCATGCGCAGGCGCCTGTGCCTTCTGTGCCGTTTTTGCGCAATCTGTTTTTTCCGGGAAATCCCGATCCGTTTGCGCTGCAAAGCCTCCGGGCGGAGCAGGGGAGGCTTCGCGCCCTTCTGGGTGCAACCGTGCCTTTTGACTGCGACGCAGGAGAAGGCTGCCGTGTTTTTGCCGCGTTCGGAAACGGCGAAGGTCTGCTGACGCTCTGCAGCCGGACCGGGGAACCGTGTAATTTGAGCCTGACGCTGGATGAAACGCTCGGCGTGCAGCCGCGTTTTCTCTGCGTCGGCGTGTGCGAACTGCTGCCGAAGCCCGCGTGTGTTTCGCGCAGTCCGCTTCGCTTCGGCGACAGCCTGACGCAGCCCCTTGCGCCTTTTGAAACGAAGGTGCTCCATCTCGGGCGGCGAAAAACGGCGCCGGTCTGTGTCTTTTCGCAGGCGTCCGATCTGACGACGGTACATCTGCGTTTTGATCGGCCGGTCGAGCTTTCCGCTGCCGCCTGCGCGGAAAACCCGGTTCAGGCCGTGGCGCCGGACGGGGATCTCTGCGGCGCCGCGCTGCGCCTGACGTATCCGTTTGCACAGCGGAACACGGTGCGTCTTACCGGCGTTCGCGATCTTTTCGGCGAAGCTTTCGATGTGACGGCAGTTTTCATGTACAGCGAAAACGGTCTGCTTCCCCCGGGCGCACTCTGCGGAACCGGCGCTTTTTCCATCAAGGTCACTTTCGGCAGCGAGGCGAATCTGCAGATGTATGTGCAGACCGAGCGCCTGTCCCTTGTAGCGGAGGACGGCCACATCACGTTCCGCGTCGGCGACGCCGTGCTGCGCTCCAACAGCCGCACGGACGACGCCGTGCAGGTCTGCGCCGTCCGAGAACCCGGCGGCACGCTCAAGCTCTATCTCAACGGAACGCCGGATGCTTCGTGTCTGCCGCTGTCGCCCCTGTGCGAGCTTGTCCCTGCCGCGCCGCTGTGCTTTGACGAAAAGCGCACCCGGCTTTATGCCCGTGCGCTCGCGTTCGACGAGGTGTGATTTTAGGGAATCGGCGGGTACTTTATGTCACGGAGATCTCCGTGACGGCCAGCGTGATCAGCGGCAAAAGCGCCAAAAGCAGGGCGAGCAGAGCGGTGTGCAGCAAATAGGCCCTCATTTTCCTCTCCTTTACCAAGAAAATTCATTTTTTCGATTGACTTTATTTATGTGTATGTTGTATAATAACATAACATGCCTTTTGTTAGAAATAGATAAAGGAGGGCAACGATTGAATACCCAAAACTTTAATCCCATTGCGCCGGAGCTTCTGGAAGCCATGTGCAGCAAGATCGAGCGCAAAAGCCAGATCAATCCGGAGGATTTTTGGAAATACGGCGTCAAGCGCGGTCTGCGCAACCCGGACGGCACCGGCGTCATGGCCGGACTGACCAAGATCTGCAGCGTGGAAGGTTATTATATCGACGACGGCGAACGTGTCCCGAAGGACGGCGTTTTGAAATACCGCGGCATCAACATCCGCGAGATCATTGACGGATGCGAAAAAGAGAACCGCTTCGGCTTTGAAGAGGTCGCCTATCTTCTGATCTTCGGCTCTCTGCCCTCCGCCGACCAGTTGAACCTGTTCAAGGAGGCGCTGGGCTA
Organism: Oscillospiraceae bacterium; assembly: GCA_902774035.1. Taxonomy (GTDB): domain Bacteria; phylum Bacillota; class Clostridia; order Oscillospirales; family Acutalibacteraceae; genus UBA6857. The sequence goes on from CACYHA010000001.1 coordinate 72,633, forward strand.
TTCGCGTGAGCTCCCGCCGGATTTCATTGAGGACGTTCTGATGAAAAACGCTTCCGTGGATGTGATGAACAAGCTCGCGCGCTGCATCCTCGTGCTGTATTCCTTTGATGACAAGGCCGACGACATCAGCCTTGACAACGTCCTGCGCCAAAGCCTGCAGATCATGTCGCAGATGCCCCTGCTTGCCAGCTACGCCTATCAGGTCAAGCGCATGAAGTATTACGGCAAAAGTATGTACTTTCACCCCGACCGGAAGGAGCTTTCCACAGCGGAAACCATTCTGCGCTCCATCCGCGCCGACCGGAAATACACCGATGAGGAAGCAAAGCTGCTGGATATCTGCCTGATGCTGCAGGCGGAGCACGGCGGCGGCAACAACTCCACCTTCACCTGCCGGGTGCTGACGAGCAGCGGCACGGACTCCTATTCCGCGTATTCCGCGGCTGTGGGCGCACTGAAAGGCCCGCGCCACGGCGGCGCGAATCTCAAGGTCTGCAACATGCTCGCGGATATGCTCGCGCACATCGAGGATGTGACCGACGACGCCCAGGTGGCGGCCTATCTTGAAAAGATCATCCGCAGAGAAGCCGGCGACGGCAGCGGCCTGATCTACGGCATGGGCCACGCGGTCTACACCATCTCCGACCCGCGTGCGCAGATCCTGCGCGACAAGGCGGAGCGCTTCGCCATCGGCAGCGCCTATGAAAAGGAATTCTTCCTTGCAAAGAGCATCGAGCGCCTGACGCCGGAGGTGTTCCACCGGGTCACGGGCAACACGAAGCCCATGTGCGCCAATGTGGATCTGTATTCCGGTATCGTCTATCATATCCTCGGTATCCCGCAGGATATGTTCACACCCCTGTTTGCCACGGCGCGCATCGTCGGCTGGTCGGCGCACCGCATGGAAGAGCTGCTCACCGGCGGCCGCATCATCCGCCCGGCCTATAAGAGCGTTGCGTTGCCGAAGAAATATGTGCCCCTGGAAGAGCGTATCAACAACTTTGTGATCCCGAGCCACTACATCCCCTCGGAAGAGCGTATGTTTTCGGAGGTGAAAGACATATGAAACTGAAAAACAACCTTCCCCAGGTGAAGCTTTCGCCGCTTGTCAAGATCGTCAGCTTTGCGCTGCTCCCCGTCGCGATCGTGCTGCGCTTTCTGCAAGTGCGCACTTTGATCGACCCCGCCACCGGGTTTTATCTCAAGAGCAGTCCGCTGACCTGGGCGGTCAATCTGCTGCTGGTCGGCGGCGCCGTTGCCGTTGCTGTCTGCTGCTATCTCAGCAAGGACGCGGAAAACCTGCGGCCCCTGCCGTATAAAAACACCGGCTTGTTCGTCCTTTCTCTGCTTTTTGCCTTGATGCTGGTGCTGAACTTTGTCAAATGTCTCGACGGGTTCTCTTTGACCTCCGCCGGCTACGGCTTCGGCTCTTTCAAGGAGCTGATGAGCACCGGCGCGCTGCCGCTGCTGTTCCAGGCGGTGTTCTCTCTGCTTTCCGCGGTGTACTTCGTCTTTGTCGCCGTGTCCTATCTCAAGGGAAACCTCGCTGCCGCAAAGCGGCGTGTGCTTGCCCTCGCGCCCACGGCCTGGGTCGCCGCAAGGCTGCTGCACATGTTTGTGCGCAAAATCTCCTTTGTGCGCGTTTCCGATCTGTTCTTCGAAATTTTTGCCTGCGCGTTCATGATCCTCTTCTTCCTCGCCTTTGCGCAGACGGCAAGCGGCGTCTACAGCACGGGAATGTCCTGGCGACTTATCGGCTTCGGTCTGCCGGCGGCGATGATCATGCTTGCCATGCAGATTCCGCGCTTCGTTTTTGTTTTCATCGACTCCGGCGCCTATCTCAACGAAAACCACCCGTTTTCCATGACGGATCTCAGCTTCGGCCTGTTTGCGCTCGTCCTTTGCTTTGTGCTTTTGCGCGCCCCGAAAGCGCAGGAGGAAACAAGCGCCCCGGCAGCGGAAAAAGCGCCGCAGGAGCCCTCTCCCTTTGATGATATTTCTCCGATCAATTTCGGCGAATAAGGCCAACTGATCGGTTACCTGAAAATCGGAAGTGAATCCCTTTGTTCTGGCTGAATGTGCAATCCGCCACCACTCAGGTGGTCATCCTCTATCTGCTGGTGCTCGTCGGCTTTGTGCTGGATAAGGCAAAGCTCTTTTCGGCGTCCACGGCGGGGCATCTGATCGACATGCTGCTGTATGTGGTCACGCCCTGTGTTCTGGTGGATTCCTTTTTGAAAATGGAGCCGACCCCGGCGCACATCAAATCCTTCTTTCTGGCGTTTGGCCTGATGACGCTGACGCATTTGATCGCCATCGGCCTGTCGCTGCCGTTCTTTCGCCGGCAGGACAGCCTGAACCCCATCTTCAAATACGCGAGCATCTACGGCAACGTCGGTTTCATGGCACTGCCGCTGGCGCAGGCGATCGTCGGGCCGGAGGCTGTGTTCTATTGCGCAAGCGGCTACATCGTGTTCAATGTGATCACCTTCTTCCACGGCATCAAGCTCATGGCCGGAAAGCATTATCACATGGACTGGCGCAAGCTGGTGTTCAACCCGGGCGTGATCTCCGTGCTGATCGGTTTGCCGCTGTTTCTGTTCAACGTCAATCTTCCGACGGTGCTCGCGAAGCCTTTGGAATACCTCGGCAACCTGAACGCGCCGCTTGGGATGCTGATCTTCGGCACATATCTTGCCCGCACGGATCTGAAAACGATCTTCCGCGAAAAGCGGATCTACCTTGTGGCGCTGCTCAAGCTCGTGGTGCTGCCCGGCGTGTGCATCTGCCTTTACCGCTTGATCGGTGTGCGCGGCACACTGCTGATCGCCTGCTGCATCACCGCTTGTGTGCCCTCCGGCAACAACACGTTCATGTTCGCCTCGAAATTTCATAAGGACGTCGGCGTCGGCTCAAAGACCGTTGCCCTCGTCAGCGCCTTTTCCATGGTCACCATGCCGCTGATGATCGCTGCGGCGCAGGCGCTGCAGTAGCGCACGGCGCTATTGCAATTTGCAATTTGTAATTTGCAATTCGCAATTTGCAATTCGCAATTTGCAATTCGCAATTACGGTCGCGATTTTTCAGAACAATTGATCCGGACACTTCGGCCGCAAATACAAGAACAAAAAGACGGAACGTTCGTCGATTATATAGTCTTTAGACAAGCATAAAAGCTTTAATTAAATAACGGATGCTGCGGGTTTTGCCGCCTGTGTTCGCGGTACGAACGTGAAAATTCGGCTGCATTCCACGCGACCTCAATTCCGAATTCCGCATTCCGAATGGATTCTCCTCCGCTCACAACGGATATTCCCCACATCTTCACCTTTCAGGAAAGGAGTCATCTCCCATGTCCTCATCCACCGTTGCCGTGCGTTTTGCCGGCATTGCAAAAGAATTCATGGTGTCGAACACCCTCGACCTCGGTTTTATCTCCGTGCGCTGGTACGGCGTGATCATCGCCTTCGGGCTGCTGCTTGCCGCGCTGTTCGGCGGCCGCATCGCCTATAAATGGAAGATCAGCCTGGATAAGATGGTCGACGTGCTGCTTTACGGCGTGATCTTCGGCATCATCGGTGCGCGCCTTTACTATGTTGCGTTCAAATGGGAAGATTTCCGCGACAACCTTTGGAGCATTTTCGAGATCTGGAACGGCGGCCTTGCCATCTACGGCGGCATCATCGGCGGCATCCTCGCCGCCCTTGTGGTCTGCAAGCTGGAGCGCATCAACGTGCGCAATCTGCTGGACATGGTGGGCATGAGCCTGCTGATCGGGCAGGGGATCGGCCGCTGGGGGAATTTCGCCAACCAGGAAGCCTTCGGCTCCATCACCTACAAGAACTGGGGCATGATGAGTGACACCGTGGCCGATTACATCGCCCGCAATCCGAAGACCTTCGGTCTGGAGGGGATCGAAAACATCCCGCAGTATCTTGCCGACAACGACCTGTATGTGCATCCGACCTTCTTTTATGAGTCCGTGTGGTGCCTGGTCGGTTTTGCGATCCTCTATCTGATCCTTCGAAAATTTCGCACCTTCTCCGGCGAATTGTTCCTGTGCTACGGCGTGTGGTACGGCTTCGGCCGCATGATCATCGAAGGTCTGCGCACCGACAGCCTGTTCATCGGCGAAACCTCCGTGCGCGTGTCGCAGGTGCTCTCCGGTGCGCTGTGTGCGCTGTGTCTGCTCCTGCTGATCGTGTTCAAGATCCACTTCAAGCGCCATCCGAAGCCGATCGAAGGCATCAACTACTTCCCGGAAAAGACCGAAAAGGAACTGGCCGCCGAGCAAAGACGCGCCGAGCAGAAAGCGCTGCGCCAAAAGGCGAAGCAGATCAAGATCCGCGACGGAAAGATCGTGCGCCCGGCCGAAAAAACGCCCGCCGCACCGGAACAAGAAGCTGAACCGTCCGCGCAGGAGGAACCCGCGGACGAAGCATCCGTCGAACCCGCTGAGGAGGAAGCCAATGACGCTGATTGAGGGGAAAACCGTGAGCGCTGCGGTCAAGGAGCGCGTGAAAAAAGAGATCGAACGGCGCGGGATCGAGCCGTGTCTGGCAGTGATCCTGGTCGGCGACGACCCGGCGTCGCAAATCTATGTCGGCAACAAGCAGAAGGCCTGCGCGGCTGTCGGCATCCGCTCGCTGAAGTATAAACTGCCGAAGGAGACCACGCAGGAGGAACTGCTGGCGCTGGTCGATCGGTTGAACGCGAACGAGAACGTCCACGGCATCCTGTGTCAGCTTCCGCTGCCGAAGCCGCTGGATAAACGTCCGGTGCTTTCGCGCATCGACCCGAAAAAGGACGTGGACTGTTTCCACCCCTATAACGTCGGCAAGCTCTGGTCCAGCGGGGCGGCGTTTTTGCCCTGCACCCCCGCCGGGGTGATCGAGCTGCTGAACTATTACAACATTGACTGCGCCGGGAAGCGCTGTGTGATCCTCGGCCGCAGCAATATCGTCGGCAAACCCATGGCGGCACTCATGCTCAAAAAAGACGCCACCGTCACGATCTGTCATTCCAAAACCGCGAACCTTCCCGCTGTCTGCGCCGAGGCGGATATTCTCATCTCCGCTGTCGGCATCGCCCGCTTTGTCACTGCGGACATGGTCAAGCCCGGCGCCGCCGTCATTGACGTCGGGATCAGCAGACTGCCCGACGGGAAGCTCAGCGGCGACGTGGATTTCGAGAAAGTGAAGGAAAAGGCCGGTTATCTTACGCCGGTTCCCGGCGGCTGCGGGCCGATGACGATCGCCATGTTGATGCAAAATACGCTGACTGCATACGATTTGCAGCATACTTGAATCGGAGGTATCTCTCATGAAAAAAAAGCTCTATTGTTCTCCCGATAAAAAGATCTGCGGCGTTTGCGCCGGTCTTGCCGATTATTTCGGCATCGATCCGACGATCATGCGCTTCATTGTGGGTGAGATCGCGTTCTTCACGGCGATCCTTCCGGCTTTTATCGTCTATCTGATCATGGCCATCGTGATCCCTCAGGCGCCTGCGGATTATACGCCCGACAACAAAGCCAAACGCATGACCAAGACTGCAGACAAGAAGATCGCCGGCGTCTGCGGCGGCCTTGCGGAGTATTTCAACATCGATCCGACCATCGTTCGTCTGATCTTTGTGCTGCTGTTTTTGCTGATCGGAAACGGCCTTTACACCTACATCTTCGGCGCGATCTTTATGCCGCAGCCGATGGAGACCGCGACGCAGCAGGACTACAACGCCTACGGCTATCATGACGCTGCCGGCTACAGCGACCCGGACGATGTTCCGCCCCAGGCATAACCTCCATGTTTTACGCTGACCCCGCGCAGTTTGATCCGGCGTTTGCGGAACGTCTGCTCCCGCTTTTGCCGCCGGAAAAGCAGACTGCGCTGCAAAGTGTCCGCCATGCACGCTCCCGCCGCGAAAGCCTTCTCGGTTGGGGGCTGCTCGTTTTTGCATGGCGGTTTTCCGCGCCCAACACACCGCTGCCGCCTCTTTCCTTCGCAGAAAGGGGAAAGCCTTTTTTCAAAAGCGGCGCGCTGCATTTCAATCTCAGCCACACCGATACGCTGGTTTGCCTTGCGCTGAGCGAGACGGGGAAGATCGGCGTTGACGCGCAAACGCCGAAAAACCCGTCTGATGCTTTGGTCCGTAAGGTTCTTACGCCAGCGGAACGGGCGGTGTATGCTGCCGCTGATGACAAGGCGATGTGCTTTACACGCTTCTGGACGCAAAAAGAGGCTTTGGTCAAGCAAACGGGGGAGGGCCTTTCCCACGGATTCGATACGCTGGATTTTGCTCCCTTTGCCGGGCAAGATTCCTTCTCTGCCTTCGGATGCGATTTTCTGAGTGAAACGCTCTGCGGCGCGGCGGTTACGCAATGCGCAGAGCATCTGCCGTCTGCCGTTTCGTGCGCTGTCACGCAGGCGCAGATGGAAAAAGTTCTGTTTTTTGAAAAGGACGGTTGACGAACCGTCTTTTTTCTTGTAGAATAAAGATATCTGATGTTAGGAGTGTGTTTTATGAAGGCAATCAAGTTCATTAAGGGCAAGCTCGGCTACGGCGTCGGCGCCATCGGGCTCGACCTGAGCTACGGCATGTTCTATTCCTTCCTTGCAAAATATCTGACCGACGTGCTTGGCATGAAATCCACCTTCCTGCTGATCCTGACGCCCATCGCCCGCGTCTGGGACGGCATCAACGACCCGATGATGGGCACGATCGTGGATAATACGCACACAAGAATGGGCAAATACCGCCCGTGGATCCTGACCGGCGCGGTGCTCAACGCTGTCGTTCTGGTGCTGCTGTTCACAAACCCGCTCCATCTGACCGGCGTCGGCCTTGCCGTTTATGTTGCCGCCACGTACATCCTGTGGGGCATGACGAACACGCTGGCTGACATCCCGTATTGGTCGATGGTTCCCTCCTTTACCAGCGACCCGACGGAACGCAACCTGATCTCCACAGTGGCCCGCGCGTTTTCCGGCCTTGGCCAGGGGATCGTTTCCATCGGCGCACCGCTGCTGATGACGGCTGCTTCGGTTTCCACCGTTTTGGACAACGAGACCGGCGAGATGGTCAAATTCCACGACAAACGCAGCTACATGGTTGCCGCGCTTGTTTGTGCCGCCTGCCTGATCCTCTTTGCGGGCATCTGTGTCGGCACGACGAAGGAGCGCGTTTCCACAGCCTCGGGTGAAAAATTCTCGCTGAAGCGCAGCATCTCCATCATCAAGAGCAACGACCAGCTTCTGGTCTTCATGCTGTTCGCCATGATCTCCAACGCGGGCTGGTATCTGACCAGCGGCGTCGCAACCTATTACTTTGATGTGGTCGTCGGCGACCCGAACAAGCAGTCTACGTTCAGCACGGCCTCCGCCGTCGGTTCCGTGGTCGGCATGCTCCTTCTGCCGATTTTGACCAAGTATTTTTCCAAACGCGTGGCCTACATGATCTCGCTGGGCGTTGCCGCGCTCGGCTATGTCGGAATGGCGGTCTGCTCCTTTGCCGGTCAGCTCATGCTGATGAACCTGTGCTACATCGTCGGCGCCATCGGTATCTCCTCCATGTTCATCGCCCAGACGATCTTCCTGGCCGATATCGTGGACTACGGCGAAGTCAAAATGGGCTTCCGTGCGGAATCCATCACCTTCTCCATGAAGGGCTTTCTGCAAAAGATGGCCTATACCCTGCAGACGATCATTCTCTTTGCGACCCTCGGCCTGACGGGTTACGACAGCGAACTGCATATGAACAACTCTCAGGGTGCAAAGCTGGGCATCACCTTCATGTTGTGCGTGATCCCGCCGGTGCTGTTTGCCGTTTCGCTTCTCATCTTCTCCACGAAATTCAAGCTCCACGGCGCGTTCATGGACGAAGTGACCAAAACCGTGATCGAAAATAAGGCAAAACGTGAAGCGCTTGAGTCTTGATTCAAAATATAAACAAAGGAAGGATCTCCCGATATGGATTTGTTTCGCGAACGTATCGTCAATTTTGTGATCGCATTTGTCAACGTGCTTTTGCTGCTGTTTCATTCCGGCGCCGTGTCTGCCGATGCGCCGCAGGTCGACCTTTCCGGCATGACGCTCGTGTTTTCCGAAGAATTCGACGGCGACACGATCAATCCGGCAACCTGGGGCCCCCACAATTGCTACGGCGTCCGCAAGGGCGGCTATTGGAGCGCCGGACAGGCCAGAGTGGAAGATGGCAATCTGATCATCACGACGCAGTATCTGGAAGACGGTGAATTCGGCCCTGGCTGGTACACTTCTGCGCTGGACACTGCCGGACGATTTGAATCCACCTTCGGCTATTATGAGTGCCGCTGCATTCTCCCGAAGGGCGAAGGCCTCTGGTCCGCCTTCTGGATGATCAACCCAAATGTGGGTAAGGTTTCCGACAACGCCGAAAACGGCGCGGAGATCGACATCATGGAATCGCCGTTCTGGCACCTTGGCGGCAAACGAAGCTGGCGTGTGACGCAGAATCTGCACTACAGCGGTTATGGCCTGCAGACAAAGTATCACAATGTCGGCATCTTTTCGCTGGACAACAACCCGTATGAGAATTACAACACCTACGGTTTGCTTTGGACGCCGGAGGCCTATGTGTTCTATATCAACGGCCGTGAAGTGGCGCGAACAGCTTATGGCGGCGTTTCACAGAAGCCCGAGTACATGATCCTTTCGTGCGAGGTGGACGGTGGTCTTGCCACGCCGACATTCGGCTGGTCGGGGAACATCGAACACAACGACAGGCAGACGTTCCGTGCGGAGTTCAAAGTGGATTACGTGCGGGTGTATCAGACGGCGGCAGAAGAAACTGCGGAATAAAAACATCGGTGGGGCTGTTTTCAAAGCAGCCCCACCTGATTGGTGTCTTCAGACGTAGAAATAAACTCCCGGTTCTACCGGGAGAGAAAAAAGGCATCAGCGAAGCCAAAACGGGCGAGCTCAAAGTAAGCCCATGATTTTTGCCAAAAATTAACCTCCATATATAATAGCAAAGGTTTAGCCGACCGCATTGCTAAAATATGACAGGAGGTTTATACCATGAAAATTGATAAAAGTGATAAAAATGAGGTGAAAAGTTCAGCCCATTCAAAGTATAGATGTCAGTATCATATTGTGTTTGTGCCAAGGTATAGAAGAAAGAAATCTACAGAAAGATCAAAAGAGAAATCAGCGGAATATTTACCAGTACATGGATTTGATTTGGACATGCTTCTGCCTTGATGATTTTTACACCCTTTTGTTAACACAACTTTTCCCCTCTTCACCGAGTTTTGTGGGATAATTGAAAAGTAAATAATGAAAAAGAGCATCTGTCATACATTTTTGGATTGCGTAAGATTCATTTTTTTTAATAAGGTATTTGGGTTTTATCAATATGAAAGGCATTGACCTACACATCATTTAGGTGGCATATATTTCTGACTGGAGGACATAAAAATGGATGACGAAAAAAAGTTAAATATTTTTATTAGTTACGGACATGTAAATAACGCATCTAGCAAAAAGGTTCCCGGCGTTGTTGACGAAATAGTTGTCGCATTGAAAAAAAGAGCGCATCATGTATGGCTTGACGTTGAACAACTACCGGACTCAGCTATTACAAATTGGCCAGATTCAGACTGGAGAAGCGCAATTTACCGTGCGATCAACGACAGCGATGATGTTGTCGGCTTTTTGAGCGAAAGAGCTTTGAGGGATTGCGGTGTCTGTTTGGACGAGTTGTCTATTGCAGTCTCGAAGCCAGGCAGAAGAATCGTAACCGTTTTGTTGGAAAGCCAGAAAACGATGAAAATCCCGCCCACTATTTCCAGAATTCAATGGGTCGACATGTCTGATTGGGAAGATCATTATGATAAGCAGCAGCAATGCTTTTTTGACGATGGTTATTTTGAGACAAAGTTTTCTGAAATCATTGAGCGTATAGAGCAAGAGGAAAATTTCATCTATCAATATGACATCAACTTTCTAATGCAAACGCTTTGTCCTTCCAACACAATCAATACCGATCTAATCAGATTGCTCGAACGAGAAAGTGACTTCAATGGAAACTTAATCTATGAAAAGCGCGCTTGGCTGGAAGAAAAGGTCTTTAGCTTTATTAATGATTCAGAACACTATTTGCTTCTCACTGGCGGTCCAGGTTATGGTAAAAGCCAGTTCTTGGCTCATTGCATTCATAATATTGAAGACATCTATGCCTATTATTTTATCAAATTTGATAAAAATGAAATGCAAAAAAGCTGTAACATTCTCTTGCGAACAATTGCGTTCGAACTGGCAGCAAAAATGCCTGACTATAGAAGCAGTTTAATTGATTCTATCAAGACATATCCGATTTTTTCCGAAAGCCGACTATCCGAAGTATTAAACTTCTTTTTGGAATTGTCAGATAAAAGGTTGTTTGATTGCCTTTTTCATTGTGATTCTATTCATTTTATTGACGGAAATCCCGGAAAAATCATTATCAGCATCGACGCGCTGGACGAATCCGAGCAAGACGGAAACAATCCGATCGTGGATCTTTTGATAAAGACGAAGGATCAATGGCCGAGATTCTTCAAGTTTATCCTCTCATCAAGAGAATCCGGTAATATTCTGAAACGTTTTGACTTTTTTGAAAACGACGTTCAAATCGTTCGAATGGCTGTAAACGAAAGTGATGAAGACGTAAAGAAATATTTGCGAAAGAGACTGAAAACAGAAGATATTAATGATGAAGAATTTGCAGTTTTGGTTCAAACATGCGAGAAAACCTTTACATACGCCCGCCTTTTGGTTCAGTCAATTGAAGACGGGCTCATAGAAGTGAAGACCTTGGCAGACATCCACGCTCTTCCCAAAGGCTATAATGGTCTCTTGCAAGATTACTTTTTGAAAGCCTTTTCAGATGAGCAGTTTGAAGAAGTAAAACTACCATTGGGCATTATGGTCGCAAACGGAGGAAGTATTGAGAAGAGTGTGCTGGAGCGAATTATGAGAACCCATGTTTCAGGGTGGAGCATTCCGAGGTTTATTCTACAAATGAAATCATTTGTTGAACTACACGGAGAGTATGTTTGTTTTTATCACAAGGCTCTGAACGATTGGTTTAATAATAGCGATGCTGGATATTTCTTTATTGACGCCACTCTCTATAAAATCATCATTACCTCGTTTTGCGAACAAATTTTAGATGACTTCCGTCAGATTTCCGAGGATGACTATGCAGATGCAACCGGAACTGATTTGTTTGAAGACGCTGAAGAAAACGGATTTGATTATACATTGATGAAATTTGTATATAAAAGCTGTTTGCGTTTTTTGAAAAAAGCGGATTCAAAAAAGTTTAAGAAAAACGAAATTGTTTTCTTATCTGCGGTTCTATGGGAAGCATATCGGCATTCGGATTTACACTTTGTTGACGAAGTTTTTAAGGTCATCAAACGCAATGCCCGGCACTTTGAGAATTATTCAAAACGAGAGCGATTTTATCTTGCAATAGCATATAATACTTATGGGGAAGTTGAATTGGCTAGGGACAATCATATTCCAAACAGCACTGAAATAAACGCCCAAACTGTTACGGCGGACAATTGTCAAACAGCAATTGAATACTTTTGGTTTGTCCAGAAGAGTTTTAGTGAACTGCCGGAATACGGAAGACTATATGGCTCCGTTATGGATAACATCGCATTCAATACCAGACTGATCAATCACAAATCTCCCGAAAGTCTTCGATTGGCCTTATCAATCTTGGAAGATTTGCGAGAGTATGAAGAAACAAAACAATATGAAGATTATGAAAACAGTCTGGCTCATTTATTTTATCACGAGGGAATCATTTACTATGACATGAAACAATATGAACAAGCGCTACGATGCTTAGACAAAGCAGAAGATTTGATCGTCACCTTTTATCTAGATGATTATGATCTCCAAACAGGCTTTTTTTCACTTGTGTTAAACCAACGCTCCGCTTGTAGCAACAAGATTGCAAACACCGAAGTCGAGATGGGAAAAATCAATATTGCTAACGAACACTACAGAAAAAGTCTTCTTGACATTAATGAATCACTGAATAAAAAGATTAAATATTTTGGTCCTTACAGTTTTTATGTAGCAACAGCATATGATAATTATGCAAGGTTTTTAAGAGACTACGAAATCGCGCAACCGGACTTTACACATTTAAGCAGCACGGTTTACGAATATGTTAAAAAGGCGATTGAAATCAAAACAATGGTTTTTTCAGAATCCGGTCAAAGTACTGCCAGGAGCTACATGACTCTGGCTTTTTGCTATGATGTTGATCGAGCATATGATGAAAACATGATTAAGTATATTCGTAAGGCTATAGCAATTGACCCAGAAACATATAAGGAAGACGCGATTAAGCTGTATCAAGCTGCGATTCAATACTATTCTAAAAACCAAAATAATCAAATGCGCTGCATATTTGAGCGAGAATTAAACAACATAAAATCTCTTTATTAAAGAAACGGCGGCAAAGCTTCAAATTCAGCAATACTCCGTTGTTAATAAGTGGTTCGTGAAACAGTTCCCCAAGTTTCGCAGTGACCCCTTGTTCTATGTAAAAAAATCTGTATCACTTGTTGATCGTGAGAGTTTTCTGCACGAAGTAATTTCAGAAGAACAGGAGAAAGCATCATGACACGAAAACGAAAAAGAGCAGCGACTTCACAATTTGAACATGTCCAGTAAAAACGGACAATAGAAAAAAATAGCCTTCCATGGTAGAATGAAAGAAAGTACCGTGGGAGGTTTTGTTATGGCAAGACAATATCAACACATACAGGAATATGAAAAAGAAATCATCGAACAGATAGAACAGGGAGCCACATTAAAAGAAATAGGAGAAAGATTTGGGTTTACTTATCAGCAAATGCGAGGATAAGGTACAATTAATTGCGCAAATTCAAAAAAAGGAAGACATGGTTTGCAATCTGTGATAGAATGAAGTAACCACACAAACATTCTGAAAGGAGAAAGCAAACCATGTCCGAAAAGATTGTACAACTAAATGAGGAAATAATCAAGGGGCAGATCAAAGAATTGGTGCGCGGAAGCGTAGAAGAGACGCTCAACGAGCTGTTGGAGAAAGAGGCCGAACAGCTCACCCAAGCCGCACGTTATGAACGAAATGAGGCCCGTCAAGGCTACCGCAGCGGGCATTATGATCGAAATCTCATTACTACCTCCGGCGATGTCACCCTTCATATGCCGCGGCTCAAAGGCGTATCATTTGAAACCGCCATCATCGAGCGGTACCGCCGCAGGAAAAGCAATGTTGAAGAAGCATTGATTAAGATGTATCTCGCCGGCGTCTCCGTGCGTCGCGTGGAGGATATCACGGAAGCGTTTTGGGACAGCATTCTGTGATAAAAATTCACTTCTTGTTCACGCTTTTTGCGCGGAAGAAGCGCCTTCTTTTGGGAAAGCCCGTTCTTTTTTCTAGCGTGAAATGATTTTTAATCGACTGCGACCACATGGCTGCGGCCTTCCGCCTTTTCTGTAATGTTTCAGGAACTTTTCCCCTTCTTTTTCGGTTGACTTCTAAAACGCTTTGTGCTATGCTGAATATAGTTTGATTCAGGGGATGATCACAATGAAAAAAATGATCCCGCTTCTTTTGAGCGCGGTGCTGTTGCTCGGCGTTGTGTCGTTTGCGGTTCCTGCATTTGCGGCTGATCAACCAGACGCGCACGATTACCCAACGATCATCGTCCCCGGCTATTCCTCGTCCGATCTCTTTCTTGACGGGGAACAGATCTGGGGCTTGGACAAGAAGGATATTTTGAACACCGTGCTTGCCAAAATCTTCTTTTTCGGCAGGGGGATCGGTGAAATGGCGCTCAAAAAGCCCGATTATCTCACGGATCTTTTGGGTAAAGAGATTCAAAAATATGTTGGAAAGCTCGCCATGAATCCCGACGGCACCAGCGTCTATGACATTGAGACCTATCAACAGGACGCGGCGCATACACAGTATGCCTATCTTTATGAAAAAGAGGGCGGCAAGCATGTGCACGAGCCCGCAATCATGAAGGATATTGCCAAACAATACGGCAAAGACGGCAACAAGCAGATTTTTGCCTATCAGCAGGATTTCCGCCTTTCTGCAGTGGATTGCGCCGCAACGCTGGATAAGTATATCGACGACGTGCTGGCCTTTACCGGCAAGGAAAAGGTGAATATCATCGCCTTGAGCCACGGCGGACAGACTGTTGCGACCTATCTTGCGCTTTACGGCCTTGAAAAAAACGTGATCAACAACCTCCTGATGATCGTGCCGGCCATCGGCGGCGTGGCCGCGGCCTACGATCTGATGAGTGAAACGGCACAACTGGACGAAGAAAGTCTGGTCACTTATTTTGAAAACAGCGAATTGCTGGAAGAGGATGTCAACTGGCTGGTGCGTGCCAATCAGTTCGGTGTGCTGGACGATGTGTGCAACGCGCTGATGCATCGCTATGTCAAAGACATCATCGGCTATTGGGGAAGCATCTGGGATTTTATTCCGGCCGAGCATTATGACGCGCTGAAAGAGCAGCTTCTCGATCCTGCTGAAAGCCCCGAACTGATTGCCAAAAGCGACAAATTTCACCACGAGATTTTGCCGCACATCACCGAAACATTATCCTCCTGTGTGGACGCGGGTATGAACATCTCCATCGTTGCCGGCGCCGGTATGCCCGTTTTGACCGGAACGCAAGAACAGTCCGATTTTGTGGTTGCCATCGGTTCTTCCACAGGCGCCAAGTCCGCCCCCTTCGGCAGCCGCTTTGCAAACGGTTATCCGCAGAAGCGCAACGTCTGCACAGACCCGGCGCACAACCATCTCTCGCCGGATATGTGCATCGACCTTTCCTGCGGCTATTTGCCCGAACACACCTGGATCGTCAACGGCATGTACCACGGTATGACATGGAAAGACCCGTACTGCCGTGCGCTTTGCCAAACGCTTTTGTTTGCAAACGAACCGGTGGATGTGAAGGCCTTTACCGAGTTTCCGCAGTTTCAATACAGTACCTGCCCGATCTATACCGTTTCGGCATCGCTGGACCGTTCACCTCAGGGCTACTGGAGCGGCGCGGACACTGCGCTGACGCTGAAGAACCTTTCGGCTAAATACAACCTGCAGATCTTTTCCGTTTCCGTGGACGGCGCCGACGTGACATTTGACATCAAGAGCCGTCCGTCGCTTGCCCCCGGAGAAACCTACACCGCGCCGCTGAAGGGAACGATTTCTGCGGTCAGCCTGACCACGGCGGACATCACAATCAACTATTATCTGCAGGACAGCAAAACGCCGCTGGGCAGTCGAACGCTGGTGTTCACGCTGATGAACGGAGACGCCCCGGCCTTTGATTCGGAAACCCCCTTTGTAAACGCTTTGCAGCAAACGGCCTTTGATGAGATCGTTCCGGAAAAAGTGAAAAGCAAATTTGCCCGCTTCGGTGTGCTGGATCTGCTGAAACTGCTGTTCAACACGGTCATGGCTTTTGTGCGGTCGTTCCGGTTCCCCTGATTTGCCGCAAAACCGTTATGCTTGATTGCAAATGACCCTGTTTTGTAAATCCACATCACGGTTTTGAATGTTGCGAACAGTCGCCGCACGGCTTCCGCTGTTCACAAGGAAGTTTACAATCACCCAACTTCGATACTCGGCAAAGGAGCATTCATTCATGTTCGGTTTCTTCAACAGCAGCGATAATTCCTCGTTGGTATAGGTTTCTTTGATCGTTTCCTCGCCCTTGTATTTCTTCATGTTCAGATCGGTGATGTCCTCATTGTTACACCATGAGAAAAAGGCTTTCAGGGTGATCGTGTAGCTCTTGATCGAGTTCGGTGCAAGTCCTGATTTTTGCATGGAAACGATCATGTTTTTCAAGTCCAGCGCCGTCATTTCTTTCATCTCTTGGTCTATGTCAAGATGTTTGGAAATGGCGTGAAATTGTTGCGCATACGTTCGTAACGTGCTTGGTTTTACGCCATCAGCGCGCTTGGTTAGTAGAAATCGTTCAAAGCATTCCCGTACGCTTTCCCTTGATTTCAAACGGATTGTCGGCATTTTGGTCATCTTTTTCATCACGCTTGGTTCCTCCATTTTCCATCAAAAAACCAAGCGCGTTCCGAGAGCAACGAAAAAGCCCGAAACCTTTGCGGTTTCAGGCTTTTCGTTGTGTTGGTCGGAGTGACGGGACTTGAACCCATGGCCTCTTGGTCCCGAACCAAGCGCGATACCAAACTTCGCCACACCCCGATGCAGCTTATATATTATAGCGGATACGAAGAAAAAAATCAAGTCTTTTTTTGATATTTTTCAAAAAACCGCGAAAAAAACGGAAACCGGCTTTGCGCCGCAAGAAGTCAGCGCAAAGCCGGTGGGGTTTGAGCGTTACCAGCCGAAGTTGCTTCCGAAATACTGACGGAAGAAATCCTCAAAGCTTTCCGCACCGCCGTAGTTGTAACCGTTGACGTCGCCGTAGGTGGTCGTCTCGGTCTTGTCGCCTTTGTCTTCCACGAGCTTGATCGTAACGTCAAAGGTGGACGTCTGATAGCTGCGGTTTTCAATGCGGCAGAGGGTCAGCGTCAGGGTGTCGCCGACAGCGCCGGTGTCGATCAGATCGAGCAGAACGCTGGAATCCGTCATATCTTTGCCGTTGACGGCGATGATAAGGTCGCCGACCTGGGCTTTCGTGTTGGCAAGACCGCTGTCGGAGTTGATACCCGCGATAACCAGAGAGCCGGCAGGCAGGCCCTTGATCGCAACGACCATGCTGTAAAGCTGATACGAGCTGACGGAGGCGTACTGGATGCCGAGCTTCGGACGGTTGCGCACGTAGCCGTATTTGATCAGGCTTTCCACGATCGGTTTCACGGTCGCCATGGGAACGGCGAAGCTCATGCCTTCGTAGTCTGTGGCTGCGATCTTGGAAGAGTTGATGCCGATGACCTGGCCTTTGGCGTTGACAAGTGCGCCGCCGGAGTTGCCGGGGTTGATGGCTGCGCTGTGCTGGATGCAGGTCATGGTGTAGGTGGAGGAGATGGAACGGTCGATGGAGGAAACGATGCCGTTGGTGATGGAGCCGAAGAACTCGGAGCCGCCGGGATTGCCGATGGCGTAGACGGTCTCGCCGATCTGCAGGGTGTTGGAATCGCCGAAGGACGCAACCGGAATGTCTGTCGCTTCCACCTTGAGCACGCCGATGTCGGTGCGGGTGTCAAAGGCGACAAGCTCCGCTTCATAGCGCTTTTCGTCCAGCGTCAGAATGCCGTAGGTGTAACCGCTGCCGCTGACCACATGGGCGCAGGTGATGATATACGTGAACTTTTTGTCGTTGTCCAGCCCCATCACAACGCCGGAGCCTTCGCCGGCGAGCTTTCCGTTGGAATAGACCATGACGCCGACCACGGAGGATCTGCAGCGTTTTGCGATCTCAACGGCGGAGAGGGCGCCGCTGTCCGTCGCTTCGGCGTAATCGATCACAACGGCGGAATCGTTGGCGTTCTCATCCAGCGTCAGCGCACTGTCGGCCGTGGTCTGTTTTTCGGAACCTGTGGTGAAATTGATGTGGATGTGGGAACCGACAATGGCGGCGAGACCGACAAGCACGGCGATGACCAGAAGAATGATAGCGACCTTTTTTCCTTTGCCGCTCTTTTGCTTTCTCGGCGGCTGGCCGGGATGATTGTATCCGTAGGGCACATAGCCGTTTTGCTGCGGTGCGCCGGAAACCGTGTTCTGCGTCTGATAAGGCGGCGTGTAGGGCGGTCTGGTCTGTTCCTGATAGGGATTTCCCATATACGGACGGGACGGTTCTTCCTCGACGGGTGCGCCGGGAGAGGTGAAGCCGCCCGGTGTGCCGAAAGAAGTCGGCTGAGCTTCCGGTGCGGTATAGGGAGAAACGGGCGGTTCCTCCTGTGCCGGGGTCTCAGGCGCCGAAAATGAGCCGAAAACAGGTTCGGCGGAGAAGGGCTCCTGCGGTTCCTGCGTGACATCCGGCGTAACATCCGGGGCGTCGTTGTTTTCGATCTCGGAAGGTTCTTCGGGACGGAACCCCTGATCGTTGTCATAATTGTCTGTCATAAGATTCACCAATGCCTTTCTTGCTTGAAAGCCGACGGGGGAGAGCGGCGGGTGCGCCCGAGCGCGGCCTTCTGCATTTGTTGATTATTTTTTAACACCCGACGCTAAAATCAAGTTAAAATATTTCCTAAATGTTACATTAAAGCAACGGATGATTCACGCATTGAGGGAATCATCGGTCACGCAAGCGGAATGGTAAAGGAGAATTGCACGTATTCTCCCTCTTTTCCGGTGGCCTTGATTTCGCCGTCGTGCATGTTGATGATGGTTTTGACGATATAAAGACCCAGGCCGACGCCTTTCACATCGAAGGAGCGGGACTTGTCAACCTTATAGAATCGTTCAAAAATACGGGAGAGCTCGCTTGGGTCGACCGATCCGGTGTTGCGGATGCTGACATAGGTGAGCGTTGCGGTGTTTTTGGCGCGGATGGAGATCGTTCCACCCTCCGGCGTGAACTTCACCGCGTTGTCCAGGAGATTATAGATCACCTGCTGGAGCAGGTCGCGGTCGGCGTTCGCGGTGACGGAGCCCATGTTTTCGAATCCGACGACCTGAATGTGCTTTTTGTTGATCGCCGGCTCAAAGGGGAGCAATGTCTCAAAGATCTGGGCGCCGATGTCGTAACGGATCGGGCTGAGATTGACTTCGCCGGCTTCGATCTTGGAAAGGTTGAGCATGGAAACCACGATGCGCGACAGGCGCTTGACCTCTTTGGAAACAACAAGCAGATATTCCCGCTCGCGCTCCGGAGGGATCGTACCGTCCAGGATGCCGTCAATGAAGCCGCTGATGGTGGTCATCGGCGTTTTCAGCTCGTGCGAGACATTGGCGATAAAGCTGCGCTGCGCTTCTTCCTCAATGGCGAGTTCGTCCGCCATCTGGTTGAGCCCTTTCGCAAATTCGCTGAGATATCCCTTTTTATAGCTTTCGTTGGCGCGGTGCTGAAATTCGCCTTTGGCAAAGTGCTTTGTCACTTCTTCCATCTCGTTGAGCGGCTGTGTGATGCCGCGGGAGAAGAAAAAGATGATGACAAAGCTCAAAATCACGGCGGCGATCAGCGAGAAGAAAAAGATCTGCAAAATGCTCAGCACATAGGGGAGCAGACCTGTGATGGCGTCTTCCACACCGAAGATCACGCCCTGGCTCCGGTCGTCCACATTGACGGGACTTGCAACCACGAATTTTCCGATGCCGAACACGTCGTTGCCGACATAATCCATAAAGCCGTGCGACATGGCTTTTTTCAAAAAATCATCGGTGATCTTCATTTCGGCATGGTATTCGCAGTCGCTCTTTTTTCGGATCCGTCCGCAGTCCTTGCAGGCAATGACCCTGCCGTTTTCGCCGACAAGAAAGAAATCGGAGTCCGTTGCCGCGGAAACCAGCCGCAGCGTTTCCACAAAGTCGTCAAAGTTTTCTTTCTTTTCAAAGCCGTCTACCGCATAGAGCTTTTGTACCGATTCCACGATCATCTTTGCGTTGCCGGAAAGCGCCTCGGTTTTTTCGTTCCACCACTGGCTGGCGGTGAACACGATCATGAGAATGCCGAGCAGGATCAGAGACAGCACAACAATGAGCGATGTAAAACCGAAATAGCGCCGGAAAACGGCGTTGTTCAGCTTCTTTCTTGTTTTTTTCAAGAGAAAACCCTCCCTCAGCACAAAGAAGACAGGCACATATTACAGTGCCTGTTCCTTTTTGTTCTTTCAGTCTTTGGTTTCAAAACGGTAGCCGACGCCCCAAACCGTGCGCAGTTCCCATTTGTCCGAAGCGCCCGCCAGCTTTTCGCGCAAGCGCTTGATATGCACATCCACGGTGCGGGAGTCTCCGTAATAATCGAAGCCCCAGACCTCGTCAAGGAGTTGGTCGCGGGTGAACACGCGGTTGGGATTCTTTGCAAGATGATAGATGAGTTCCAGCTCCTTCGGCGGGGTATTGATGTGCACGCCGCCGACCTTCATCTCGTAGTTTGTGAGATTGATGGAAAGGTTCTCATAGTGGACCTCTTTGGTTTCTTCGGCGTTGCTGGTGGCCGAACGGCGAAGCACGGCCTTGATCCGCGCGATGACTTCTTTTGCGTCGAAGGGTTTCACAACGTAATCGTCCGCGCCGAGCTCTAGACCGAGGACACGGTCAAAGACCTCGCCCTTTGCGGTGAGCATGATGATGCGCGCGTCGGAAAACTTGCGGATCTCGCGGCAGACCTGCCAGCCGTCCAGCTTCGGCAGCATGATATCGAGCAGGACGAGGGCGGGGGATTCTTCGCGGAAAAGCTCCAGCGCGGCCTGCCCGTCGTTTGCGATCACAACGGAATATCCTTCCTTTTCAAGATAAAGGCGAAGCAGCTCGCAGATGTTAAGGTCGTCATCAACAACAAGAATTTTTTCGGCAGCCATGGTCGTTCTCCTTCGTGATTTGATTTGATACTATATTCATAGCAAAGAAACTTTAAATTGACTTTATTATATGTAAAAGAATGTCAAAAACCCGGGCTTTTTTTACATTTTTTCCGGCGCGTCCACACGCAGCATGGTCAGAATGCTGAACAGTGTGTCCCTGACGCAGTTGCAAAGGCACAAACGCGCCTGCATGAGAGCCTCGTCCTCCACATTGACGCGGCAGGCGTTGTAGAACTTGTGGAACAGCGTCGCAAGATCCGTACAGTAATGCGTGACCTTTGCCGGGTCATAGTTTTTTGCGGCGTGAATGATCACGTCCGGCAGGGTGGAAAGATAGGTGATGAGGGCGGTTTCCTCCGGCGCCGTGAGCAGCATCAGCTCTTCCCGTGTGCATTCCCGGGCGGATTTTCCTTCCTGTGCCAGCTTTGCAAGAATACTGTGGATGCGTGCGTGGGCATACTGACAATAGTAGACCGGGTTCTGCGCGCTCTGTTCCACGGCAAGATCCAGATCGAAGTCCATCAGTGAGCCGGGTTCGCGCATGTTGAACAGGAAACGCACCGCGTCGATGGGTACTTCTTCCAGAAGATCCACCAGCGTGATGGCCTTGCCGGTGCGCTTGGACATACGCACGACCTCGCCGTCGCGCATCAGCCGCACAAACTGCATCAGAAGAATGTCCAGCCGCTCCGGGTCGAGGCCGATGGCCTTCATGGCGCCCTTCATGCGGGCAACGTGGCCGTGGTGGTCTGCGCCCCAGACGTCGATGGCCTTGTCGAACCCGCGCTTTTCCAGTTTGTTGCGGTGGTAGGCGATGTCCGCGGCAAAGTAGGTCGGGTTGCCGTTGGTGCGCACGAGGACGTCGTCCTTCAGCTCGAGCTTGTCGATCTCCTCCTGCGTTTTTCCCTGAGAAAGCAGCATCTCGGTTTGCACCTCAATGTTCTTATACCACAACGCGCCGTCCTTCTCATAGGTGTAGCCGTTTTTCGTCAGCAGGTCGATGGTGTCCTTCAGCTCGCCGTCGCTGTGCAGGACAGATTCGTGGAACCAGGTGTCATATTGAATGCGATAGGTCTCCATCGCGCTTTTCATGTTCTGAATGTTTTTCGGCAGGGCGAAATCGACCAGCGCCTTGCGGCGTTCCGCTTCGCTCGCGTTCAGATATTTGTCGCCGTGAATCGCGGCGAACTCCTTCGCGCGTTCGATGATATCCTCGCCGTGATAGCTGTCTTCCGGAAGAACGACGTTTTCTTCGCCGAGGAAGAGCTGCCGATAGCGGATGTCGAGCGACAAGGCGAATTTTTCGATTTGGTTGCCCGCGTCGTTGATATAGAACTCGCGGTGAACACGGTAGCCTGCGTAATCCATCACGCCGGCAAGGCAGTCGCCGAGCGCGCCGCCCCGGGCGTTGCCCATGTGCATCGGGCCGGTGGGGTTTGCGGAAACAAACTCAATGTTGATCTTTTTGCCCCGGCCGTAATCGCTTCTGCCGTAGTTTTTCCCGGCGCTGCGGACATCCAGCAGGACGTCGGCGTAGTAAGCCGGGCTGAAATAAAAATTGATGAAGCCCGGGCCTGCGACCTTCACACGGGCAAAATAGGAATCGGCAAGATCCATGTTGGCCGTCAGCGCTTCGGCGATCCTGCGCGGCGCAAGGCGCATCGTGCGGGCATTGACCATGGCGGCGTTTGTGGAATAATCGCCGTTGGCCTTGTCTGCGGGCACTTCAATGTTGAAGGCGCTGAGCTCCCCGGCGGGCAGCTCGCCTTTGGCGTGCGCTTTTTCGGCTGCGGAAAGGATGCGGTCGCGGATTTGCTGTTGTGCTTTTTGTATGGTGAGCGTCATGGGTTCAACCTCCGTTGGGACGCGGTTTTACTGTGAATTTGAATTCGACCTCTCCGAGGGGAACCATGTCCACATCGGTGCAATAGCGGAAAATCAGGGTGCCGCCCTGCGCTTTCATGTCGGATTCCACCCGCAGGGCGCAAACGCCGATCATAAACGAGCCGTAGGGCGTGTCGTAATGGGTCAGGTGGCGAACATTCGGCTCGAGCACAAGGTTGGTCTGGTAATCGCCCTCGCGGGTCACGGTGACACGCCGGCCGTTTTCCACCTGAACATGGGTCACGGTGCCTTTGAGATCGCCGCCTGCGTCGGTATAGGTAATGGTATAGCTGTCCTGCGCCCATTCCAGCGCGGCGGGCGCCGTCATATCCAGCGATTCCTTTTGCCCCTCGATGGTTTGCACAGAATGAATGCTGACGAGGTAAGATTCCTCCAAAGAGATCCGTCCTTTGTTTTGATTTCTTTTCATTCTAACACAGTTTTTTATAAAAATCAATAAAAACCTTGCCAAAGAACGAATTATCATATAAAATAGAAATGCAAGAAACGAAAGGAGGCGCGACCATGGCGGAAAACGGGATGCTCTATATTCAAACGCTGATGCAGCTTTTGCTCAACCATGCCCAGCAGTTTCCGGATAAACGCGCCCTCCTTTACCGAACCGAGGACAACGGAACGGGAGCATATACCTACCGGGAGCTTCTGCTTGCGGTGCAGCGTCTCGGCAGCGCTCTGATGAAGCGCGATCTGGAGGGCCGCAACATCGCGATCATCGGAAGGAACTGCGTCAATTGGGCGCTGAGTTATTTTGCCGTGAGCTGCGGCGTCGGGGTCGTGGTTCCCGTGGAGCGGGAGATGCAGGAAGAAAGCCTCGTGAATATTCTGCATTACGCAGGCGTTCGCGCGCTCTTTGCGGACAAAGCGACGCTGACAAAGCTCGGCGCCATGCAGAAAAAGCTGCCGAAGCGGCTGATGATCTTCAGCCTCGAGGAATCCTCGCTCGCCGGGGAACCGACCTGCGCCGAACTGATGCGCGAGGGCGAAGCCCTGCTGAACGCCGGGTACGACCTGTTCACGCGCCGCCTGATCGACCCGGACGCCATGGCGTTTTTGCTGCGACAGCACGCTGTGTCTGCTCCCGCTGCATCACACCTATCAGGCCATTGCGCTGCTGACCACGCTTTATGCCGGCGGCTCCGCCGCGTTCTGCGAAAGCCTGCGCGATATGTCGAGGGATCTGACCTTTTATCAGCCGACCGTGATCACGACAGTGCCGCTGATGCTGGAAAAGATGCACAAACGGATCATGACCCGCCTTTCCGCCCTCAGCGGACTGAAACGCAGCTTTGCAACGGGAAGAATGTCGTTCCTGATGCAGCGGTTCGAATGGAAGGACCTGCGAAAATATGTCTATTCCGCCGTGCACGAGGTGTTCGGCGGCCGCCTGCGCATGATCATCGTCGGCGCAGCTCCGCTGAACCCGGATGTGGCAAAGGATTTCGCATCCTTCGGTTATCCGGTGATCATCGGCTACGGCATGACGGAATGTTCGCCCATCATCATGTGCAACAGCCCGGAAAATCCGCGGCCGGACGGCGTCGGAAAGCCGTTGGACACCGTGCAAGTGATTCTGGAAAATACCGACGACAGCGGAGCGGGGGAGATCTGCGTCAAAGGACCGATGGTGATGCTCGGCTACTATAAAAACAAAAAAGCCACGCAGCAGGCGCTGCAAAACGGCTGGCTGCGCACCGGGGATCTCGGCTGCTGCGACAGCGACGGCAATTACCATATCACGGGCCGCAGCAAAAACGTGATCGTGACCAAGGGCGGCAAAAACATCTACCCCGAAGAGATCGAATACTATCTGAACCGGGATCCGATGGTGCTGGAATCGCTGATCTTCAATGACTCCGACGCTTCGGATGAGAGCGTTGCCGCAACGGTCGTGCCGGATGAGGAAGCGATCAAGGAGCGCCTGCACAAGGAAAAACTCACCGAGGACGATATCCAGTCCGCTGTGGATGAATCGGTGCGGCGCATCAACCGCCGTCTGCCGGCTTATAAGGCGATCCGCCGCGTCTTTATCCGCAAAAAAGCGCTGGATAAGAACGAACTGCAAAAAGTGCGGCGGCCGAAGCGCGGCCGGGAATCGCCGGAGGGCGAAACGAATCCCGACGAAACGTCGTGATTGAAAAGGAAAACATCAAAAAAAGAGATAGTGCTTTTTGCAGAGGAATTCTGTAAAAAGCACTTTCCTTTTTGTTCCGTTTTGAGTGACAGCTCACTCAAAAGGCAATTTCAACAAAATCTTAAGAAAATATTTAGATATTTTTCTTGCCAAAACGCTGGACAAATCCAAAAGAATCTGCTATGATAGGGATGGAAATTAACAAACGGTTCACAAAGTTTAAGATTTATTTAAAGTTTATCGGCTATACTCAACCAAAAGATATGAACAAACTATGTAAAGGAGCACGCAGAATGAAGATCATCAATACGGAATTCTTTGCCATTCAAAGAAAAATCGTCGCGAATGTCACAACCGAATCGTGGCAGAATGTGCCCCATGTTTCCTATATGTATGAGCCGGACGTGACCGCGTTTTTTGCCGAGTATAAACGGCTGAACCGCAACCGCAGCGGAGAAAACAAGATCACCCTCAACACGTTGATGCTGCGGGTGATCGCCGAGGGTCTCAAGGCGGCGCCGATCATGAATTCCCACATCGAATTCAACCGCAGGCTCGTGCGCGGCCGTATCGACACCTTTGAAAACATCGACATTTCCATGCCGACGATCCTTCCCAACGGCGAGATGATGACGATCAATCTGCACGATTTCGGCAACAAGAATCTTGACGAGATGACGGCTTACATCAACGACGTCCGCCGCCGCGCCGAAAAAACCAATCTTGCCGAAGCGATGTACTCCGTTTCCATCGACAACACGTTGAAGAACCTGAGAAAAGGCAGGATCTTTCAGACCATCGGCCGCATTTACGGCGCGAACGTCGGCAACAGCAAGGCCAAGCACCTGACCGGCAGACGCAAAAAGGAATACGAGGCGATCCCGGCAACGGAACGTCTGACGCTCGACGATCTGAAGCAGGGGACGGTCACGGTTTCCAACATCGGTTCCACCTATCTCGGTCAGAAGGGCGCCATGGCGCTTTTGGAGATCGTTCCGCCCCAGGTCTGCGCCATCTCCGTGGGCGCGGTGCAGGATAAGCCGATGGTTGTGAAGGATTCCAAGGGCAACAAGGACATCGAGGCCAGAAGCGTGCTGCCCCTTTGCATCGCGTTTGACCACAGAGCGCTCGATTTTGCCGACATCGTTCCCTTCATGAAACGGCTGGACGAGATCTTTGAAGATCCCACCGTCATCCATTCCTGGATCAGCGACGAGAGCAGAGAGGCCGACCGCCGCAAGGATTATCTGACGGTCGTTGCCTGAACGAAAAACAAAAAAGAAAAGGACACTTTTGCTCGTTTGAAAGTGTCCTTTTTTGTATGCTCGTTTCAGTTTGTTTCGCTTTTCTGCAACAAAACAAGGGGCAACGGGGTCCTTACGGAAGGAATCCCAAGGCTTTGCCCCCTGATCCATTCATCGGATGGTCTGTTTGCAAAAAAGAATCAGCCTTCCTGCTCCTCTTTCATCTGTGCAAAACAGTTGCTGCAATATACGTCTCTGCCTTCGGTCGGGCGGAAGGGAACCTTTGCTTCGCCGCCGCATCTTGCGCAGGTCGCAATAAAGAATTCGCGCTCCGGCTTTGCGGCGTTTTTGCGGGCAACACGGCAGGCTTTGCAGCGCTGCGGCTCGTTCTGAAAGCCCTTTTCGGCGTAGAATTCCTGTTCGCCGGCGGTGAAAACGAATTCATTTCCGCAGTCTTTGCAAATGAGTGTTTTGTCTTCGTACATACTTCGGTACCTCTCTTGTTT
>CACYHA010000002.1 GCA_902774035.1 Oscillospiraceae bacterium
AGCGCCCGACACGCAAGCGGGAGACAATCTCTGCAAGTGGGACAACACGGATCACGGCACGTCCTTCTTTGGCAGGCTCATCCGGTTTTTCCACTCCATTCTGTATTTCTTCGCCCACCTGTTCGGGCGGAAATAAATGACCGTACAAACGATCCGATTATATGATTTGCGGCGGCGCTCCAAAAGGACGCTGCCGTTTTCTTCGGCGGCGTATTTCGGAAAAGTGTTCCGCCGGCAGACACGGGGATAAAACGCGCCGAAACGGTGCAGGATGATGGCGAAAAAGACAAAAGAAAGAGCTGCCTCAAGGGCGGCTCTTTTCTATAGAATTACACTGCTCTCAAACGCGTTCAACGCGTGCTTGCTTAGATGATTGGTGAAACAGCCCCCTTTTCTCTTGACGAATGAGGGACAACTTTGGGACAACCGAAAAGGACCATTCCTCTAACTACCTTATTTTACAAGGGCTTTCGCCTTCTGCAATTTCAGCAATACGGTCTCAAAGGCGCCCGCCGTGCACCGCAGTTCTCCAAGAGATAACAAGTTGTTATTCATCAACGTCGTCCGTTTGGGCGGCGTTGTTTTTTCACCCGGGCGGCGGGATTTTTTGGCCGCTGTCTTGATTTTCTCCCGAGTTTTGTGTATATTTATGTTGAATACAGTCATTCGGAGGAGATACCATGAAAAAATATATGACGTTTAAGGAGATCGCCGCCTATTCGCTGGGACTTTTCGGCTTTCAGGCGATCGTGGGCTTTCTCAACTCCTATCAGGCGGAGTTTTACCACGCGCAGATGGCTGCCAATCTGGCGGTGGTGGGCGTGCTGATCCTGGTGGTCAAAGTGGTTTCCGCCGTGTTCGATCCCGTGGTGGGAAATCTGATCGAGCGCGGCAAAAGCCCGAAAGGAAAGCTGCGGCCCTTTATCGCGTATTCGCTGCTGCCGCTGCTGGTGACAACAGTGGTGGTGTTCATCCGCGTGCCGCTGACGGGCGTTGCGCTTTACGCTTACATCTTTGTCACCTTCCTGCTCTGGAGCATGGCCATGACGCTGGGGGACGTTCCCTCCCAGGCCATCGCTTCCGTGCTGACGCCGAACCCGACGGAACGCACCAATGTGATCTCCATCGCCAACACGCTCAAGCAGATCGGCTTTTCCGCAGCGGCGGTGCTGGTGCCGGTGGTTTGCCTGCTGGTCCCCGGCGGCTCCCGGGTGTTCGGGATCCCGGAGGGACAAAAGGACGATCCCATCAGCGTCGCGGAATATCTGGCGGTCGCCGTTCTGGTCGCGGTGCTGGGCTGCGGTCTGTTCTCGCTGATCTACTTTTGGAACAAAGAGCGCGTGACCTACGCCGGTGAAACCATGACGTTTCGGGAGATGTTCGCCTCTCTGCGCGAAAACAAGCCGCTGATGCTGGTGATCGTCTCCTATTTCCTCGGCGCGGGGCGTCAGATGGCCATGGCGATCCAGGTGCAGGCTTCCAACGCCCTGCTCGGCAGCGAAAACTATGTGCTGGCGCTGGGGATCTCCACCGCGATCGGCACCATGCTCAGCATGGCGCTCACGCCGGTGCTGATCAAAAAGCTCGGCGAAAAAAAGGCCTACATTGCGCTTTCCCTCTACGGGTTTGCGGTCTCGATGCTGGCGTTCTTCGTCTATGTTTTCGTAACGCAGAACATGATCGTGATGTTCGTCTTCCTGTTCTTGATCGGTCTGCAGTTCGGCGCCGTGACGCTGATGCCGATGATCATGGTCACGGACTGTGTGGACGACGATGAATACCGCACCGGCAAGCGCAGGGAGGGCCCGGCCTTTTCCGTTTTGACGCTCACCATCAAGGTCTGCCTTGCCGTGGGCGCGGCCCTCGGCCTCATCCTCGTGCAGGTCTCGGGCTATCAGGCGGAAGCGGCGGAGGTTTCTCTCCACACGAAAAACATCATCTTTTTCGCTTACGTGGCCATGCCCGGGATCTTCAGCCTGCTGTCGGTGTTCCCGATTCTGAAATACGACCTCACCGGCGAGAAAAAGAAACAGATCGCCGAAGCGCTCCAGCAGCGCAGAAAAGGCGAGTGAGGAGACTCTCTTATAAAATGATTATTCGACAGATATCTCTGTCTGCAATTGACATTTGTGAATGCATTTGATGTAATATCAGTGATTTTCGGACAAATTGAGAGGTTGTATATGGACGCATTTATCAGTTACAGAAGAAAAAAAGGCTTTGTTTATGCAAAGACTGTATATGATCAGTTAATGGATTCCGGAGTAGAAGCCTTTTATGATATTAAAAGCTTGCAGGAGTACTCTGGTGAATTTACTTTGGAACTGCAGAACAATATTGATGACGCAGGCTTTTTCATTTTGATTCTGACTGATCAGTGCTTCACAATTCCAGAAAAAGAAAAATCTATATTTCTACAGGAAATTCTCTATGCAAGAAAAAAGAATAAAACGATTATTCCTGTTCTTTGTGAAGATTTTTCGTATCCGGAGGATTTGTTTCCGGAACTTGCTTTCTTGGTGCGGCTTCAATCCGTGCTTTTGACAACAGATCGGGATTTGGATAATCTGATACCGGATTTATTTGCGAAGATGATCCATACAACCAATCTGAAACTAAAACAAACAATTTCAGTCTTTTCTGCGAAAACAGTTCTTAAGAATAGGCAAGTTGTTGATAAAGATCAAGCACTCTCCTCTTTTTTTACCTCTGATGTCAAATCTCTTGATATTTGTTCTTTTTCCTGCCAGGCATTGCTCCGGAATGCGCGTCAATATTTTGAATTGATGCTTGAAAATGGTTGCAGGATTCGAGTTATTATGAATACACCGAATTCACCTGCAGCGTTGGAGGCAGCTCATTTGAAAAGCGCAAGCGGAACTCGAAGACAGCGGGATCGGATACATAGAGATGCTTTTGAAGACTTAATGGATTGGGTCGAAGCGTATCCCAAACAAATTTTTTACCGCACAACGGAATTGTATCTGCCCTGCGCGATTATGATATTAAAATACCAGGATCAGAAAAAAGATAACATCAAAGTGGACTATTATTCGTTTAATTGCCCGGATAAGGATCGGCGCAGTTTGCTGATCAAGTCAAGTGATTATGATAATTTTAACTTCTATGAGAGGCAGTTTGAATGGATTTGGGAGAATCCTCATGTTTTGCCGCAGGATGTGTAAATCGTACAACCCAACCATTGTGATGATTTCTGTCCCGATGTTTTAACCGGATATTTCTTTTTTTGATGTTTCTGGTACTTCGGTTTCAAAGGGAGCCGGCGAATCTCGTGGCGTTCAAAGCGGCAAAAAGCATCTTTTTCTCAACGTCGTTCCTCTGGGCGGCGTTGATTTTGAACACATTGTTTTCTAAAGGTCAAAAACACTTCGTAAAGGAGGATACTTATGATCTATGTAACGGCCGATTTGCATGGCTTTCCGCTGGAAGGCCTGAAAACGCTGCTTGAAAAAGCGGGATTTACTGCGCAGGACGAGCTGTATGTCTTGGGCGATGTGATCGACCGGGGGCCGGAGGGAATCACGCTGCTGCGATGGATGATGTGTCAGCCCAACGTGGAGCTGATTCTGGGAAACCACGAGGAAATGATGCTGGAAAGCGCGTTTTTGCTGGAAGAGATCACGCAGCGCAGTCTGGATGCGCTGACGCCGGAAACGCTGGACGCGCTGGCAAACTGGCTCGCCAACGGGGGAGCGCCGACCATCAGTGCGCTGCGGGCGCTCCCTGCAGAGGACCGGGCGTACATTTTTGATTATCTGCGGGATGCGCCGCTTTTCGAGATCGTATCCGCCGGGGACAGGCACTTTCTTTTGACCCACAGCGGGCTCGGCGGCTTTTCGTCGGAAAAGGAGATCGACGACTACGGGCGCGACGAGCTGCTTTGGAACCGTCCGCGCTTGACGGATCGTTATTACGAAAACGTCACAACGGTGTTCGGCCACACGCCGACCGTGAATTACGGGCAGGAGTTCGCGGGCAAGGCGATCGTGACGGAGACCTGGATCAATATCGACACGGGCGCGGGCTGGGAGTTCGCGCCGATGCTGCTGCGGCTGGACGATCTGCAGGAATTCTACTTATAACACCCGACACATCCTTACGGAAGAAGCTTCAGGGGGCGCAGCCTTACGGCAGGCGCCTCTTTTTTGTTTCAAATCACACTGTGATACCTGTGTTTGAACAAGTCCAGTAAAAACGGACAATAGAAAAAACAGCCTCCTATGGTAGAATGAAAGAAACTACCATAGGAGGTTTTGTTATGGCAAGAGGATATAGTCACATACAGAAATATGAAAAGGAAATCATAGAAAGAATAGAAAAAGGAGAAACACTTAGAGAAATCGGGGAAGCATATGGGTTCACGTATCAACAGGTGCGAAATTTTAAGACGCGATATAATGAGAAGAAACGAAAGATAGCAGCAGGAATAGCAATAAGGAAGAAAGGGCGCCCGCCGAAGGATTATCAGGTCAGCGAAGAAGATAAGGTCGCACAGCTTCGCTACATCATCGACCGGAAGGACGCCAGGATCAAATCGTTGGAGATGGAGAATGAATTGATGCGGGATTTTCTCTCGCTCACAGAAAGGAAGTGAGGACAAGCGTAAAATATCTGGTAATCTATCGCCACAAAGAGAAATATACGATCAGCGAAATGTGCAGATTTTTTGACGTATCAAGAAGTGGATATTACGATTACGTCAAGCGCATGGAGCAGCCGGATCGGGACCTGCCGTTGGCTGAGCAGATCCGCGCTTGTCAGTCAGAAGTCAAACAGACATATGGCTATCGGAGAGTACAGATCTGGCTTGACCGGCAAGGTATCCACCGCAATCCGAAAACGGTGTTGCGTGTGATGCAGAAGTTCAATCTACTTTCCGTTGTCAGAAGAAAGAAATATCAGCATTACGGCAATTGTTTACACCGTTATCCCAATCTGCTGAACAGAGATTTCCATGCGGACAAACCAAATCAGAAGTGGGTGACGGATATTTCATACATCAAAACAGGTCAAGGATTTCTGTATCTTTCAATCATTCGTGACTTGTATGATAACAGCATTGTTGCATACAAAACCGGCACGGAACAAAATATCCACCTTGTGTTGAGTACAATCAGAGACGCCCGGAAAAGAGAAAATGTCACTGCAGAGCTGCAACTCCACAGTGACCAAGGCTTTCAATACACCTCACAAGCATATTTCCGCCTGACTCAATCATACGGCATTACGCCGTCAATGTCAAGACGTGGAAATCCATATGACAATGCTTTAGCAGAAAATTTCTTTTCAATTCTGAAAACAGAGTGTATCTACCGGGCGCGGCCGCGCACCTATGAGGAGGCGCGCCTCCTCATAGGTGAATACATCCACTTCTACAACTACCAGCGTATTCAACTCAAAACAAAACTGACACCGATGGAATACCGATGCCAGTTCGTTGCTTAATCTATTATTCTATTTCTACCATTTAGGCTGTTTTTGTACTGTCCGTACAAAATGGAGCAGTTCACGTTTCTTTTTTTTGAAAAAAACAAAAAATGTTCCGTCCCAACGCCTGTGCTTTTAAAAAACGAGGTATCATCGTTCTGTCGGCAGAAAAACGAAAGCAAAAGAAAGCCAAACACCATGGAGCAAAAATTAGTCGAATGCAGTTGCTTTTTGAAGAATCTTCCTATATAATTATTTTCAAAGACGATTCAAAAGGAGCATGCGTAATGGCGATGTCGAACATGAATTATTCCGATCTACTGAAATCCGTGCGGGATGAGCTGGGTAATGAATTCAAACCTTTCCGTTCGGCGGAGGAGTATCGGTTTTTACGCGAACGCCTGATGGCGAGACTCGGCGGTCTGAAAGAGGCGAACCACAACAACAGCGAAACCCAGATCTACAGCGACCCGAAGCTTCGCTCTTTCTTTGCAAAACTCAGACGTCTGCTTGCGACTGCTTTGCCCGAAAAAGAAAATGAACTGCCGCTTCTTCCGGAGATCATCGAGAAAAAGGCGCAGTTTCATGCGCTGCTCCGGGCGTTTGATGCGGTTGCTGCGCATTTGAAACCCCAAGCGGAGATCGATGCCTCCTTTATGAATGCGCTGAGCTGCCGTTGCGCCGCATATAAGAGTTCCGAGGATTACATTCGCCGACTGGTCATTCGGCGGCTGGCGCAGATCAGCCCCGAGTTCGTCTGCCAGAAGAACAGCGCGGGGGAATGGGAAACCGACGCTTCCGGCAATCGGATCCTGCGCAGGGAGATCCTGCAAAAGGACGCAGCAAATCGGGACGTGGTTACCACCAGACTTTTGATCCTGAAGCAGCTTATCAAACAATTCCACTGGTGCGAGGGGGTCGAGCACGAGGGCGACAAACACGGCGACGGTTATCGCTGCGAACGGCTGAAAACGCTTTGCGAAACCGGATTTGGCGGAAACTGGGAGCGCATGACATTGGAAATGCGTGATGACGCCGAGGTGTCGGTGTTCCATGAACTGAAGCTCAAAAAGAAGCTGAACCGGGAACACAAGTTGGTCAAGGATCAGACGGCGGCGGCAAACAATCTGGCGCTGGTGCTGATCGCAAAGGATTTTGCATCTGGCTTTTTCGGCAGTAAGGCCTCCACAAGAGAAGGGCTGTATGTGTTCGCCCTTGCCTTTGAAATGACCTTTTCCCTTCCTGCAAAAGTATCGGAGAAGGGGGACGCAGACTATGATACGGACATTCGGAAAAACTTGTTTTTCGATTTTTATACGGACAGTCTGACAAACACCTACAATCGGGACGCGCGGACAGAGCGCTATGTTTCCGGATACGGGATCAACTACAAGAACTTTGTAGAGATTTCCTATCTTTATGCTCTGCAGCAGAGGGAGGATGAACTGGAAGCCTTTGAACAAGCGCGGGAACTCCGGCGCACGACTCCGGCGCTGAGCCGGTTCATTGAGGCGCGCACGCTGATCAACGAATGCAAGGCGTCGAGTGAAGCCCAGGATGAAGAGGATGTGGATATCTCAAAGCTTCTGCGTACCAGCCATTTCGAAAGCTTCTTTTCCGGCTTCAAAAGCCTGCCGTACGAAGCTTTCAAAAAAGAGCTGCTGCGCGTTTACGCGATCCGTTCCGAGGATGCAAGCAAGGATCTGGATGTATTTGAAGGCAACATCACTGCGGGAGAGGTCTATTATGATTTGCTGAAGTGTCTGTCGACCGTCAATCGCCGGGAGCATCTGGTGGTTCGCGGATTCGGAGAGTATTATCCGTCAAAAGCAAAGGCAGTTAGGGCAAAGGAAGAAAACGAAGAAACAAAGAGCAGCCCTTTAACTGTGCCGCAGTTGCTCCGGCGGCTGGAAAACGCAGACGCGGAGATTTTTGATTCCGCCGGGAACGCCGTTCCGCCGGAAGGCAGAGACGTTACGATCCTGTATCGGCGATTCAAGGAACTGCTGGATAAAGAAGCAAAGCTTCGCAAACGGCTCACGGAGATCAACGCTCACACCCTGCGCACCGATCCGAAGGCGCTGGCCTTGCTGCTGAATCGGATCTGCAGCGATGAGGATTTGAAGCTTGACGAGCACGCGCTGGTCGTTGCCCGGTCTGATCTCATGATCATCGCGTGCGTCTACCTCTGCGTGGCTGCCGAAAAAAAGACGGTCGACGCTTTGGATCGGATTCTTCTGAGCTTTCAAAGCTTTTATAAATACATGCAAAACGAGGCAAGAATTCCCTGCAAAAACGTGAAGACCTTTTTCGGTCTCAACGACCTGCTGCTCGAATGCGGTTTTATGGAGGTCCATCACAAAAACCTGTTCGACATGATGCTGCTTTATTTTACCTATCAGAGGCTGGTCACAAAACGAAATGTAAAAAAATATACGGCAGACAGCGGTTCCGCCGCGGAATGTCCCGAAGAATAACCGATGATCTCTCTTGAATGCGCAAAGGATCTCCGCCGGGAAAGGGTCAGCGGTAGCCTGCGGCGGACACATCGACTGCCAAAAGGAGGAGATTGTTTGATGCATACGCAAGTAACCAGGTATTCCAAAATCGGTGAGTTCCACAAGCAAAAGCACTTGGAAAACCAGGATTTTATCTATGAAAAAGAAACCGAGTGCGCTGTCTTTTATGCGGTCGCGGACGGCGTGTCCGCCTGCGCCAACAGCAGCGAAGGTGCAAGGATCGCCTGTGAGATCAGCGCAAAAGTAATTTTGGACGATGTAGATTATTATTTTGATCTGAAACGGGAAAAAGCTATCCATCTGGTGATTTCAAATATCCGAAAAGCAATTGAAAAGGCCGCCGCAAGCGCCGGGGCTGCGCCGCTCTCGTTCGCGAGCACGCTCTGTTTTCTTTGTATCCATAAAAAAGCAGGGAGGATCATGACGTTCGTTCTGGGTGACAGCAGAATCTACGGCATACGAAGCGGTACGATCATTCAAAAAAATCCTGTTCGGGAATACAGAGAAAATGTCACATGCACCACGATGACGGCGTTTGCGCAGGCGGATGCTGCATTTGCGGTGAACTGCCTGGACAAAAACGAAGCATGGATGCTCTGCACGGACGGCTGCTGGAAAGAATTGTTTTTTCTTGACGATAACAAACAGATTTCGATGCGGGAAATGCGTCTGGATCGAATCGCCGGCTATCTGGAACGGCGAACGATCGGTGATGACTGCACGTTTTTGACTGTTGCATGAGGCCGTTTGGCCGGAAGGTGGATGAATATGAAGGGACCTCGGGATACAAGAGAATTTCTGCAAAGCGGGAGCGTGTTATATCTGCGTCCGTACCTTCCGCAGCTTTTTGATTCGGAAAACAGCTTCGGCGGCCCCGTGTCCGAGACGGCAGAGGTTTTTTCCATCGTCGGGCAGGAGGGCTGCGGCAGCTCCGCGATCTGTTATGAGGCCGAAATCATTGCGGAAAACGGAACGCGCCGCCGCGGAAAGCTGAAGGAGTTTTATCCGGTGGATTCGGACGACGCGGGCTTGGAGATGCATCTGGTGCGCACGGATTCGGTGCGTGATGAGAATAAAAATCAGATATATTCAAAGTTTGGGACATTCCACAATTTTTTCCAGTTGAAGCGGATCTATGAAAACTCTTATGCGATCATTGAAAAGAAGCGGAACGACAGAAGTTATTTTGCAAATGATCTGAACAAGTACATTCCAAAGTATTCCTTTTATTGCGGCATACCGTCTCAACCTGTAAACGACGAGTTGGACGGGGAGACCGCGGCGGAGAACTATACCTTTTATGTCTGGGTGGAAAACGAATCCGGAATCCAGGAGTTTGATGCGTACCTTGCCGGCCTGTGCCGTGAAATGCAGGAAAACCGCACAAAAAACATCGGCCGCACCAACCGGATCCACGATCTTGCGTTCGTTTTGAACTGCATTCTGGAGCTTGCCAAGTGTATGGATATCCTGCACAGGTTCGGTCTCTACCATTTGGATCTCAATCCGCGCAATTTCGGCGTGGGCCTGTATAACGACAGGATCGACCAGGACAACACGACGATCAAGCTCTATGATACGAACTCCCTGCTTTCCGACAGGATCCGGGAGCAGGTTCTGCTCTCCTCCGGTACGCCGTATTTCAGAAGCCCTGAGGTGATTCGCAACGACGCGGAGGCCTGCGGTATTCAGTCCGACATCTATTCTCTCGGCGCCATTCTGTTTTATGCTCTGGTGATCCGGGAAAAAGACGGCGCCTACCGAAACATCCATTTTTGCGAGGGCACGCAGGAATGCAGCAGAGAGGCCTATGACAACCTTGCGGTCGATTTTGTGAATTCCGAGTTGCTGCAGTCCTCCGACGACACAAAGCAGACGCTGATTTTTGAACATCTGCTCTCGATTCTGAAAAAATCTCTGAATCGGTTTTATGAGGAAGAGGATCGCTACACGACCGTCGGCGATCTGGCGGAGGATCTGCGGCAGGCGATTGAGCAGACGGGACTGGATTCCTGGAAAAGAAGCATTGAGGAACATTCCGGCTATCACGCACAGACGATCCTTGAAAACAAGGAGACCTTTTATGACAGAGAGATCGGCGCCGCCGGTGCGATCCAGAAGCTTTTGTTTCAGGAGCCGCTGTATCAATACGGCGCTCCGTCGGAAGACGGGGTGCAAAACTGTGACATTCTGGTGATCGGCTGCGGCACCTATGCTTCCGAGTTTATCGACTACGCGCTGGAGCTTTCGCAGGTGAAGGGCTGCCGACTGCATGTGACGGTCGTCACCAAAGAGTGTGAACGGAAAAAAGAGACCTATCTTTCCATCCGGAAAGCGCTGCCGCTGTTTTTTGATATTGACGGTGTTCCTGCGTCAAAATGTCCGGCGGGAGATTCATACGGAACTTTGAATTTCCGGGAGATCCGTCTGCAGAAGGGAAAAAGCAGATCAAACGCGGCGGCGCTCAGAGCAATGGCAGACCGAAAGTATTCCTACGTGTTCATTGCGTTGAACGACGACGTTTTAAATCTTGAGATCGCCTCTGCCTGCGGCGGAATTGCTCAGAAAAACGCCCTGATCGCGTTTGTACAGTATCAGACTTGTGATGTCAGCGCATTTCCCCCGCGGCTGAAGCCGGTCTTTGTGAATGAAACCCTGCAGGATATCCCGGAGTACAGATTCCTGCTGCAGATGGCTTTCAATATCCATCTGACATGGGATAAGGATTATATCAATGACCTGGAAGGCGCCGAGAGCGAGTTCCGGAAACCCTATAATTTCAACAGCTCGATGGAAAACGCTCTGAGTATCGTCTACAAGCTGCACAGTGTGGGCATCGACTTGGATTTCAACCGCCCGGAGACGGCTTCATCGGCCTTTTCCCAAATCACGGATCAGGAGACGATCCGTGCGCTGATCTGCTATGAGCACCGGCGCTGGGTCGTGGAAAAGATCACGTCTTCCTGGCAGCCGATGGAAGACCTTTCTCCGTTGACAACCGACACAAAGGATCGTGACCGGCGGCTGCACCCGTGCATTCTTACCAGCACGGAGAGCCGTGCGCTGAACGATCCGCAATGGACGGCCGACGACCGGGCGAGATGGGACGATCCGAACGCGGATCTGTCGGAGCTTGACCCGCTGGATGCGCTGAGTATCCGCTTCCACCGCCACTGGAAGACGGTCCTGGACGGGATCCGGTCGCAAAAAGGAGAAAGCGCCGTCAACCGGAAGATGGATGACCTGCAGGGTCGTTTGGAGAACGACGAAAAGCGAGGGATTCTGTGCGATTCCCTGCGGCAGATGATCAATCAGTTGATCTATCAGGACAGTTATAACACCGGTGCTGTTGCAAAATATCACCATCTATTCAATCAACTTAACAGCGCACTGAAAAACGCCGACCTTTCCGAAGCAGCGGAGCTGCTCTCTGAGATCGGAGAGGAGATGACGCCGGTTCTTGAATACAGACAATACACCGATTGGAAGAAAAAGGACGAAAACCTGATCCGCAATATGCCCTTTGTTCTGACTTATCACACAGGGATCCATCTATGCATTCCCTTTTTCTTTGAGGCCGGTGCAGAGCAAAACACATCTCGTTTGTTTTCCAATGTGGCGTCTGTGCTGATGGTGAACCCGAAAACCGTCACCTACATTGTGGACGGAGAGCGCGCGGCTTCCAACGAACAAGGGCTGCTGAGCGGACTGCGCTACGTTGTGAATATTCTTGAAAAGCACGGGCTGCAAACGGCGCTCAATATCAAGATCCTCAGGGATGAGCGCTATAAGGTTTCCATGGAGCTGAAAACGGCTCTCGGCCGGATCGGCAGAGTGCAGAGCGTGGACACCCTGCCCTATCAGCAATGGCTGCAGACAAACGCATTGCGCCAGTTCCTGACGCAGAAAAGCAGCGGCGATTTTACCGCCATTGAAGTCAATGACACGAACATCAGCGGTTGTTTGCAGAGCGCGAATTATACTTCGGATCCGCAAACGGATGTCCCTGTCGCGCCAAAGCCGCTGGTGCCCGCCTACGGCTTTGATTCGGTCACCCGCAAGTTTTTCACAACGGACGGTTGCGCTTTTCTGCAGTATATCGACAACGCGCCGGTTCTCTTTTCGGAGGATCTTTATGACGCGAAGGGAAAAATGGTGCAGGATTCCAGACCGGAGCTGATGCGCTCCTATCAGCTTGCGTGGTCTCTTTATACCGGCGAGAGTCCGCTTCTGACACAGCATGACCGTGCGGAATGCAGTGCCGCCTGGAAGAAGCTGTGCGGCAGCATTTCAAATTATATTGCGCATCATTGCAAGCTGGCAGACATACACTACAGGGAAGAGCGCGCCGAAGTGTCTGGGGAGCCGGTCAGATACATTGTTCCGGCCTTTTGTCAGACATTTTTGGATCGCTTCCTCAGGCAGCTCAAGCATTCCCTTTACGGCTTTTTTGAAAGTCACGAGTGGAAGTGGCTTTCGTCGCGAACGGTCTGTTTGGAGATCGCCGCGCCCTCGAACAGTCTGCAAAACGCTTTGGAAACCCTGCTTTCAGATCCGATCCGGCTTTCACAGAACAGCTTGCTGGAGATTCTCCGGACGGCGGACGGGTTCCAGGTGGTCTATAAGTCTCTGCGCATCTCCGATTTGGTTCTTCCCGAGGATTGCGCCGTGCTGTGCCGGGAAATGTTGGAAATCCTGCAGAGCAAGGGCTATATCCGCGGGTTCAGGATGCGCGAGCCCGCTGCAGAGGGAGGGCCGGTTTCCTTTGTCTTCGCCTGTGAGCACCTGGTTCATCTTCTGTCTGATGAGAGCTATTTATTCCGGTTGAACGCCTATTATGAGGCGCTGCGCTCCGGCTATTTCGACGATGTCAGCATCGGCGTGAAGATCGTTTGGAACGACGAGGGCCTGAACAACGAAGTCGGCGTCGTTCTGACAAGAGGCTTCCAGACCATTACGCTTGACTGCAGAACAAGCCCCTTGATCGAACAGGAAAACTACTATCGTCTGTATCCTCTGTCAAAGATCTTCGGCATCAACACGATACCGGTACTGCTTGTGGATCTCGGCGGCGCTGCGTTGACGCCGGCGAACCGAATGGAGATCCGCCGTGGCGAGGAACTCGGCATAAAGACGATCTGCTCCACGGAGGATCTTGCACGCACATTGAAAGATTTGTTTGACATGCAGGAAGCAGCCCAACGTTTGAAAAAGAAAATGCTGTGATATATCACTTCAGGGAAAGAAGGTGACAAACCGCATGTATCAACCGAACCCGATCGACACATCAGACGTGATTCTCCCCGAAGATCTGGAAGCGCTGAGTGAAGAGCTTGCCCGGAACACCCATGAGGTCTGGGCTGCCGGCCGCGCATCGCAGGGGTGGACTTATGGTGATGTCAGAGATGACGCTGCAAAGAAAACGCCGTGTATGGTTCCCTATGAGGAGCTTCCGGAATCCGAAAAAGACTATGACCGAAACACCGCAAAGGAAACGATCCGGCTTATTCTCAAGCTGGGATATATAATCAAAAAAGGAGAATCATAACATGAAAAAGGAAGACAAAAATCTTGACAAAACTGTGAAAGAAATGGAGTCGATGTTTGAAGAATTGTTCGGTTCATCGGATGAAAAAGCCGATACAGCTGCTACAGAGGCGGCCGGCGAAGCGGACGAACTCGATGACAGTGTTGTCATTCTGAATGACGAAAACGGGAACGAAATCAGATTTGAGTTTTTGGATTTGATCGAATATCAGGGCGAGGAGTACGTTGTGCTGCTCCCGGAGGATGAGGATGCAGAAGAGGTTGTGATTCTGAAGGTGGAAGACACCGGGAGCAGTGACGAGGAGGCATATGTCAGCGTTGATAACGAGTACACACTGCAAACGATCTTCGAAATCTTTAAGGAAAAGTTCCGGGACATATTTACCTTTTTGGACTGAGAAACGCTTGATATTATCTATGCTTTTTCATCTTTTCTTACCCCGTCTTCCCGGACGGGGCTTTTTTGCGGAATCTTTCCAAATATGACGCCTTCCTGCATTGCAAATGACGGCCGATTGTGCTATAATTACCTTTGTATTTTACCAAAAGGACGTGATCTCATGATCAGCACCAACAATGTCACCCTTCAATACGGCGGCCGCGAGCTGTTCCACAGCGTTTCCATCAACTTCACCAAAGGGAACTGCTACGGACTCATCGGCGCGAACGGGGCGGGCAAATCCACCTTTTTGAAGATCCTCTCCGGCGAGATCGAGCCGAACAAGGGCTATGTGACCGTCACGCCGGGCGAACGCCTTTCCGTACTCAAGCAGGACCACTTCGCCTTCGACGAATATGACGTGATCCGCACTGTGCTCATGGGCAACGCGCATCTGGTAGAGATCATGGACGAGAAGGAGGCGCTGTATAGCAAGGAGGAGTTCACCGAGGAGGACGGGATGCGCATCAGCGTGCTGGAGGAGGAGTTTGCCGAGATGGACGGCTGGAGCGCCGAAAGCGACGCGGAGATCCTGCTCAACGCCCTTGGCATCCACAACGAGTTCCACGGCAAGCTGATGAAAGAGCTGACCGGCGAGCAAAAGGTGAAGGTCCTGCTTGCCCAGGCGCTGTTCGGAAACCCGGACATCCTTTTGCTCGACGAGCCGACGAACCACCTCGATGTGGCGTCGATCCACTGGCTCGAGGAGTTTTTGCTCGACTTTGAAAACACCGTCATTGTGGTCAGCCATGACCGTCACTTTCTCAACAAGGTCTGCACCCACATCGCGGATGTGGACTACGGTAAAATTTCCCTCTATGTCGGCAACTACGATTTCTGGTACGAATATACCCAGATGGCCCAGCGCCAGCAGCGCGAACAGAACAAGAAGAACGAAGCCAAGGTCAAGGAGCTGCAGGCCTTCATCGCCCGCTTTTCCGCAAACGCTTCCAAATCGCGCCAGGCCACGAGCCGCAAAAAGCTGCTGGATTCCATCGTGATCGAGGATCTGCCCGTGTCGTCGCGGCGGTTTCCGTTCATCGAGTTCAAGCCCGACCGTGAGATCGGCAACGATCTGCTGAAGGTGGAGGGGCTTTCCAAAACCGTGGGCGGCCGCAAGGTGCTCGACAATGTGAGCTTTACCCTGCTGCCGAACGAAAAAGTTGCCTTTGTGGGCACGGACGCGCTGGCAAAGACCACGTTTTTCAAGATCATCTTGGGCGAGCTGGAGCCCGACGAAGGCTCCTTCAAGTGGGGCGTGACCACCTCGCAAAGCTATTTTCCGAGCGACAACGCCGCCTTCTTTGACGGGGTGGAGGACTCTCTGATCGACTGGGTGCGCCGCTACAGCGACCTGCAGTTTGAAACCGACGTGCGCTCCTGGCTCGGCCGGCTGATGTTCAGCGGCGAAGAGGCCACCAAAAAGGCGAAGGTTCTTTCCGGCGGCGAGCGTGTGCGCTGTATGTTCATCAAAATGATGCTCTCCGGGGCGAACGTGCTGATCTTTGACGAGCCGACGAACCATCTCGACCTCGAATCCATCACGGCGCTGAACAATGCGCTGATCAAGTTCAAGGGCGCGATCCTGTTCACCTCCCACGACCACCAGTTTGTCCAGTCTGTGGCCGACCGCATCATCGAGTTCCGTCCCGACGGGCTCTATGACCGCAAGGAGACCTACGACGAGTTCCTCGAGAACAACCGGCTTTTGGAGACAAAATGAGCGCGAAAAAAGAGCAAAGCCTGCGCGAAGCCGTTGCCGCCTATATTGCGGACAGCTACGGCGTGGAGCCGGATTTTCCCTGGGTGCGCTATCCGGATTATGCCGTGTTTCGCCACGGCAGCAACCGCAAGTGGTTCGCGCTGGTCATGCGTATTCCGAAAAGCAAGCTCGGTCTGCCGGACGAAACGCCTGCGGACGTGCTGAATCTCAAGCTGGAAAGCGATCTTGCCGTGGAGTTTCTGACAAAAGAACCGGGATTTTTCCCGGGCTACCACATCAGCCGCGGGTGCTGGGTCTCCGTTTTGCTGGATGGCACCGTGCCGCAGGAACGCATTTTTCCCCTGATCGACCGGAGCTTTTCTCTTACGGCGGTCAAAGGGAAAAAACGGGCAAAAAAGAACAGGGAACATTTCTCCGGTTGAAAAGCAACAAAAAAAGAAGGCGCCCCTAATGCGCCTTCTTTTCTTGTCGCTTTTCCGAAAAATGCAGCCGCCCTTTTGTGCGGGCGCGGAGTCAGGAGCGGCGATGTGCTGCCAGATACGCCTCGAATTCCCCGGTGGTCGCCAGACGGCCGTCCGGCATCCGGGTGTGGCGCAGCTCGGCGGGCTTTTGAAACCGCTGCCCGATCATGGCCTCAAAATCGCAGAACGACGGGCTGTCGTTCACAGCCTGATCGGTGACATAATTGACGATCAGTTTTTCTTCTCCGGAATCCTGCTTTGTGAGGGAAACTCCGGTGATCAGCAGGGGAACGCTGTAGGCGTCGATCAGCCAGTTGGCATAGGACATGATCTCCTGCAGCAGCGACAGGGTTTGCGCCTGCCGCTGTTTTCGTTCCAAAAGTGCCTGCTTTTTTTCTTCCTTCTGCTGAGCTCTGGTCTGCGCTTTCGCTTTTTGCGAGATCCAGAAGGGCTGCTCCGGAAAAGGCTCCAGCCTGCTGCAGTGCTTTTCCAAACAGCCTTTGCGCTTGACAATACTTTTGACCAAAAAGCCGGGATGCTGCTTGCTGTGGCAGAAGCCGACCAGCTCCGCCTGCTCCCGATAAACGCTTTCGCCGGAGATCAGCCGGATCTTTTGTTTGGAATAGGACGCTCCCATAGGTACACCCCTTTCGTTCTTTTTCGCTGTTATGATAACACATCAAAAAGGGAAAAGGAGCGTTGGGGGCGAAAAATCATATGTTTTGTGGATTGTGACAAACGGCAGAGACTTTTTTGTCATTTTGTCCTTCATATCGTTCCGCGCACCAGCTCGTGGGCGATGGCGACCAGCTCGCGCAGGTTGTTCATCGGCACGGCGTACCACTTGCTCGGCGAGCCGAGATGCGTATAGGAAAGGCCGAGCTTTCGGGCGATCCGTTCGGCGCGAAAAACATGGAAGCTGCTGGTCACCAGCGCGGCGTTGTAACCGTTCGGGAACCGTTCGCGCAGGAGCGCATCGGATAATTTGAGGTTTTCCAGTGTGGAAGT
Organism: Oscillospiraceae bacterium; assembly: GCA_902774035.1. Taxonomy (GTDB): domain Bacteria; phylum Bacillota; class Clostridia; order Oscillospirales; family Acutalibacteraceae; genus UBA6857. The sequence continues at coordinate 17,146 of CACYHA010000002.1, forward strand.
CGCTTTCTCTTCTTTGATGATCTGCGCCTCCGGGATGCCTGCGGCAACAAGGTAGCGGCGCATGGCCTCGGCTTCCGTGATTTGCTCCTGTGCGCCCTGCCCGCCGGAAACGACGATCAGCACATCCGGGTCGATGCCGGAAGAAAAGGCGATCGCTTTGTCCAGCCGCCGGGCAAGGCCGACAGAGACCCGGTCGCCGCGTACGCCGCAGCCGAGGACGACCAGCGCGTCCGGCCCGGCGCTCTGGACTTGCACATTGTCGATGCTGCCGTAAAGGGAAAGCCAGGCGCACAGCAAAACCAGCAACGCACAGCCGCAGGAAAAGAGGATACGCAGCCACTTCCACAGCCGCGCATACAGTGCGGCAAACAGCAGACAGGCCGCGCCCAGACCGAAGACCAACAGCGTTCCGAAATTGAGGTTGGAAACAAGCAAAACGTGTACGCCGTTGAGCAGCAGGGCGACGCCGGCAATCAGAAAAAGGATGCGCATGGCTTTTTTCATGGAGATCCCTCCGTAGCGTTTTCTGTGTTCAGTGTAGCAGAGCGGGGGCGCGGTGTCAAGGCTGTTCAGCGGTTTGTCAGAAGATCGTAAGGAATCATTAAGAAAAAGGCGGGATTGCAAAACAGACCGGCAACGCGTTCTGTTGTTCCGCACGATTCAACCGTGCGGAACGCGGCGGCGGAACCGCGCGGCCCGGGCCGCGCGAAAACGAAGCAGGGCTTCGTTTTGCCCCGTGCATGGCACGGGGCGTTCCGCCGCCGCCTTCGCCGCAAAAAGACGCTTTCAGAGGAGATTCCCTTTGAAAAACGTCCTTTTGCATTGGTTAAAACTGTTTGTTACAAAGTTTTACGGCAGATCTTCGGTGTTTTCCAGCGTGTGCCAAACGCCCTGCACGTCGTCGTTGTCTTCCATCATCTCCAACAGGCGGCCCATCATTTTCAGATCCTCCTCGTTTTCCAGGCGGGTCGTGGTGGAGGGGATGTATTCCACCTCGGCGGAGACGAATTTATAGCCCTTGGCGGCGAGATCGTCGCGTACGGCGCCGAGATCGTTCGGTTCGGTGCGGACAATGTAGACGTCTTCGTCGGTGATGAAGTCGGCGGCGCCGGCTTCCAGCGCGTCTTCCATCAGCTTTTCTTCGTCGATGTCCTCGGCTTCGATCACGATCTCACCCTGGCGGGTAAAGAGAAAAGACACGCAGCCGCTCTGGCCCATGTTGCCCTTGTTCTTGTCGAAATAATGGCGCATCTCACCGGCGGTGCGGTTGCGGTTGTCGGTCAGTGTTTCCACGATCACGGCAATGCCGGAGGGGCCGTAGCCCTCATAGACGATTTCCTCGTAGTTGGCGCTGTTGCCGTCGCCGGAGGCTTTTTTGATGATGCGGTCGATGTTGTCGTTCGGCACATTGTTGGCCTTGGCCTTGGCGATGCAGTCCTTGAGCTTGGAGTTGGATGCCGGGTCGGGTCCGCCCTCGCGCACGGCGACTGCGATCTCTCTGCCGATTTTGGTGAACACTTTGGCGCGCGCGTTGTCGGTCTTTTCCTTCTTGCGCTTGATGGTGCTCCATTTGGAATGTCCTGACATACTGTCACCTGTCTTTCATGAAATGATACTTTTATACTTTATCATGTTTTTGCCGCTTTGTCAAGCCGGAAGGGGCGCTACGGCGGCGCCGAGGTTCAATTTTGTCCGCCGGCGTCTTCCATTCGAAAAACGCCGCTGGCGTGCGGCGCAAGGGCCGCCGAGAACGTGCCTTTGACCGGCGCAAGGCGCCGCTTTGTCCAAAGATCGACCGGGGTGAAGGCCGCTTCCTTTCCGCATTCGGAAAGCGAGACCGAAACGGTCTGCGCTTCGTCGGCAAGATTGAAAAGCGCCAGCACAGGAGCGCCGTGTTCGTCGCGGCAGCACCACGCGGCCTGGTCTTCCGTGCGGAACAACTGCCGGTTTTCCGACGAATGCTGATTCAGCGCCAGCAACTCCTTGTTTTGCAGCAGCCGCAGATCCTCCGGGCGGTTTTCGCGCAGCTCGCCGCCGAGGAAGAGCGGCGAACGGAAGACGCACCAGAGATTCAGCATGGTCTTTTGTTCCTCCGGCGTGAAATTCGTGTAGCGGTCTTTTTCACCGAGGTAAGCGCAGGTTTTGCTGATTTTCCCCAGCGGCAGCATGTCGCAGTCCGGCCAGCAGCCCTTTGCCCGGTAAGCGTTCCACTGCGCGCAGCGTTCGAACATGGCCTTGAGCTTATCCCAGTGATCCCAGAAATCGCCGGTCAAGCGCCACATATTGGCGTTTTGCGCCAGATGCGCCGCGTCGCAGATCCTCGCCGGTCCCGGGGAGAGGGAAAGCACGATCTCCCGGCCGCAGCGGTCGATGGCGCGGCGGATCAGCTCGATCTCCGCTTTGGCACTGTAGGGGGCGTCCGGGCGGAACTCCGTCACGGCGATGTCGTCCACCTTCACAAAATCGACACCCCAGGAGGCATATAGCGCAAACAGACTGTCATAGTAGCTTTGCGCCCCGGGCTGCGCAGCGTCCACGCCGTACATGTCCGTGTTCCAGGAGCAGAGCGAAAAGGGGTGGGCGATGTCGCGCGCGGTTTGATCGCTGCCCAGAATCGGTGTGTTCCGGTGGACCGCCTGCCGCGGAATGCCGCGCAGGATGTGAATACCGAATTTCAGACCGAGGGCGTGGATCTCGTCGGCAACCGCGCGAAACCCGTGGGGGAAGCGGTTCGGCGCGGGAACAAGACGGGAAACCCCGTCCATGCACAGATCGGCGAATTTGTGGTACAGGTTGCTGTCGGCCGTCGGTTCATACCACTGGATGTCGCAGACGATGTACTGCCAGCCGCAGTCCTTGAGATGTTCGGCCACATATTGCGCGTTGCCGAGGAGCTGCGCCTCGTTGACGGCCGCGCCGTAACAGTCCCAACTGTTCCAGCCCATGGGCGGGGTTGGGGCAAAGGTGTTTTTGTCGGACATAGAGACCTCCGAAAAAGCAATTGAGATGGTTGCAGAGTTTGCTTCTTCATTTTATCAACCGCGCAAGGGAAAGTCAACGCCCTTTATTCATTTTTGCCATTTTTCCGCGGCCGGGTTCTGCCGAATGGGGCAGAATAGCCATAGCTTTTTCCGTAAAAATCGGGTATAATGAAAACAAAAAAAAACACCTTTATGGAAGTGAGAATATGAGAAAAACGAAGATCGTCTGCACCATCGGTCCGGCCAGCGAAACAAAGGAGACCCTGCGCGAGATGTGCCTTGCCGGCATGAACGTGGCGCGGCTGAATTTTTCCCACGGCACCCATGCGGCGCATCGGGAAAAGATTGAACGCATCAAAAAAGTGCGCGAAGAACTCGGTCTGCCCATCGCCGTTCTTCTGGATACCAAGGGGCCGGAGTACCGCATCCGCACCTTCAAAAACGGAAAGATCATGCTGCGCACCGGCGACGAATTCACCTTCACCACCGAAGAGGTCGAGGGCGACGGGAGCCGCGTTTCCGTCAGCTATCCGGATCTCCACAACGAGATGCGCCCCGGCGACCGCATTCTGGTCAACAACGGTCTGCTGATCTTTGAGGTGGTCGCCGTTGCGGGGCGGGACATCCGCTGCAAGACCCTCGCCGGCGGCGAGATGAGCGACCGCAAGAGCATGAGCTTTCCCGACAAGGTGCTGCACAGCGTCTATCTCAGCGAGCAGGACAAGGCCGATCTGCTGTTCGGCATCGAGAACGACGTGGATTTCGTGGCCTGCTCCTTTGTCTCGTGTGCGCAGGATCTCAGGGACGTCAAAGCCTTTCTCGACGAAAACGGCGGCGGCGATATCAGCCTGATCGCCAAGATCGAGAACCGCAGCGGCGTGGACAACATCGAAGAGATCTGCGAGGAGTGCGACGGCATCATGATCGGCCGCGGCGACATGGGCGTGGAGATCCCCTATGAGCAGCTTCCGGGCATCCAGAAGGAACTGATCACCAAATGCCGCCTGCTGGGCAAGCGCGTGATCACCGCCACGGAGATGCTGGAATCCATGACCCACAACCCCCGCCCCACCCGCGCCGAGATCTCCGACGTGGCCAACGCGGTTTATGACGGCACCAGCGCCGTGATGCTCTCCGGCGAAACGGCGGCGGGCGATTACCCGGTGGAAACGATCCTCGCCATGGCAAAGATCTGCGAGCAGACCGAGCGCGACATCAACTATATCAAACGGTTCCGCGCCAGCGATTTCAAGATCAAGAACACCGTGGACGCCATCTCCCACGCGACCTGCGGCATGGCGATCGACATCGGCGCAAAAGCCATCGTAGCCTGCTCCCTTTCCGGCGGAACGGCGCGGATGATCTCGCGCTTTCGCCCGCCGGTGGATATCATCGGCCTGACCGTGCATGAAAAAACCTATCGCCAGCTCGCCCTGTCCTGGGGCGTGATCCCTGCGTTGTGCGAGGTCTTCCAGTCGGTGGACGTGTTGTTTTATACCGGGGTCAAAGTGGCGAAAAACGCCCTTTCCCTTTCCGGCGGCGACCGCATCGTCATCACCGGCGGCCTGACCAACGGCGTTTCCGGCAACACAAACATCATCAAAGTGGAAATGGTGTAGGCAAATTTCAGAAAAACAGCAAACGACCCCGCCGCGGACTCGCATCCACGGCGGGGTTTGCCTCACCCACCACTCGCCTTGGGCGAGCGGTCCTCTTGAAGGGGTCTTGCAGCTGCCGCGACAAGAGAATCCTATCGCAACGAAGAAACGCTCCGCCGGAGCCTTTCTTATCTGACCGCTGCTCTTTCATTCGCTGCGCTTTTTTCCGAACCGGCGCAGCACGATGGCCAGCACGGTGTTGGACAGCAGGGAGCGGTTTTTTACCTGCCGTTTGATCGTGCAGGCGGCGGCAAGGATGAACAGTGCGAGGATGACCAGACAGATGCTGCCCCGGCGGGCATAGTAATCCGGGAAGGTTTGGAACCACAGGTCGTTCGCCTTGGTCAGCAGTACGATCTGCACCGAGTTCTGGAACAGCACGACCATGGAGAGCACGATGATGCCGTGAAAGAGCAGGTGGATCTCGTTGGGCAGACGGTCGGTGGCGCAGTATTTGATGGCGCCGTTGTATTCCCGCCGTCCTGCGACGAGAAACACCAGCACGCCCAGCACGAACGCCGCCGCCAGGAAAAAGATGAAGCGCAGCAGCCGGGTGTGCACCTGACGGTAAAGGGCGGTGCAGCGGCTTTCCATCTCGGCGCAGACGGTGTTAAACTCCAGTCCGCCGTTGAGGGAAAGATAAAAATCGAATTCCTGCGGAAAGTTTTCGGCGGCCTGCTGCACCAGCGGCACGAATTCCTCCATCGTGTCGGCGGGGAAGACAGGGTCTTCGGTGTTGAAAACGATCAGGTTGTTCTTTGTGCCGGAGAAAAAGCGCTGCAGCTCGCCCGCTTTGGTGCAGCCGGTGTTGGTGACCAGACGGCCTGCGGTATGGTCCATCACGGCGTAGTACACGCCCCGCAGATCCTCCATCGCGTTCATCAGTTCCCGGTATTCCCGGTCCATGGTGCGCTTTTCGCCCTCCATCAGTTCATCGTAGACGGCGGTGTAGTGGGCGGTGACGGCGTCTTCGTCCACCCGAAAGCCGCCGTTGTCATCGGCGGTGATGAAGCCGTTTTCAAGGTTTTCCGGGGCGATCTCATTGTTTTGGATCTGCCAGTCGCAGATGGAGATCGTCGCGCCGATCTGGGCGCGGCAGTTTTTTTCTTCCCGCTCCAACTGGAGCTGCAGAAGATCGCCCCCCGCAAAGCCGCTCAGATCCTGATAGTTCAGCGCATAGCGCAGGATGTTGTCGATCGTGTTTTTCAGCTCCACCGAAAAGGGGACGCTGGTGCGCAGGTCGAAGTTTTCGCCCTGGGTCAGCGCGTTGCGCACGCCGTCACGGTCGTCGGTATAAAGCCGGCAGCCCTCAAAAAACTGGTCGCCTGCCGCGAAGGTCAGCGCGGCGATCAGCAAAAGCAGCACCAACTTGGTCGCCAGCAGATAGGGCGCGTTGCGCAGGATGCAGCGCAGATCGCCGTCGGAGGAAAAGCGCTTCATACGGCACCTCCCAGCGCACGGTACAGCGCGGCAAGCGCTTCGGTGGAAAGCGCTTCGGCGCGGACGTTGACGTCAAGGCCGCAGGCGACGAGAGCATCGGCAACGACCGGTTTCGGGATGCCGAGCGTGGCGCTGACGGAGTTGACCGCCGTTTTGCGCCGTTGGGCAAAGGCGGCTTTCACCAGTCGGAAAAACGCCTGCGGGTCATTCACCTCCACAGGGGGCGCGGCGCGGCGGGTCAGCCGGATCACGGCGGAATCCACCTTCGGCGAAGGCGTGAAGGCGCCCTTGCTCACGCCGAAGAGCTTTTGAGCTTTCGCGTAATAATCCACCGTTACGGTGATCGCGCCGGCGTTTTTGCCGCCCGGCCGTGCGGTTAGGCGGTCGGCAACCTCTTTTTGCACCATGACGGTGATCGCTTCAAAGGGCAGACCGCTTTCCAGCAGACGCATGAGGATGGGCGTTGTGATGTAGTAGGGGAGATTGGCGCAGACCACCACGGGGTCGCCGCCGAATTCCGCCCGCAAAAGCGCGGCAAGGTCAAGCTCCAGCACGTCGCCGTGCACGATCTTCACGTTGCCGAAGTCGGCGAGGGTTTCGTTCAGCACGGGCAGCAGCCGCCGGTCAAGCTCTACGGCGACGACTTTTTTTGCGCGCTGCGCCAGCTCGGATGTCAGCACGCCGATGCCCGGGCCGATCTCCAGCACGCAGGTGTTCCCGTCTGCGCCGCAGAGCTCCGCCATGCGCGGACAAACCGTGGCGTCTACAAGGAAGTTTTGCCCCAGCGCCTTGGAAAAGCGGAAGCCGTGACGTTCCAGAATGCTATGGATGACCCGCAGGTCGGAAAGATTTTCCATAAAACATCACCTTTTGTTCTTCATCTCTTGAAAAATGCGGACATATCGATTATAATGAACATAAGAATCTCAGGAAAAGGAAGGAAAACATATGTCTATTCTTGTCACCGGCGGCGCCGGATACATCGGTTCCCACACCTGCATCGAGCTGCTGAACGCGGGCTACGACATCGTGGTGGTCGATAATTTCTATAACAGCAAGCGCGAATCTCTGCGGCGCATCGAAGAGCTCGCCGGAAAACCGTTCAAATTCTATCCGTGCGACATCCGCGACCGCGAAGGGCTTGATCGCATCTTCAAGGCCGAAAAGATCGACGCCGTGATCCACTTCGCCGGTCTGAAGGCTGTCGGCGAATCCTGCCAGAAGCCGCTGGAGTATTACGACAACAACGTGAACGGCACGCTGGTGCTCTGCGACGTCATGCGGCAGAACGGCTGCAAAAAGATCGTCTTCAGTTCCTCGGCTACGGTCTACGGCATGAACAATGTATCGCCGCTGAAGGAGACCATGCCCACCGGCGGCACAACGAACCCCTACGGCACGACGAAGTTCATGATCGAGCTGATCCTCAAGGATCTGCAGGCGGCGGATCCGGAATGGTCGGTCTGTCTGCTGCGCTACTTCAATCCCATCGGCGCCCACAAGAGCGGCCGCATCGGCGAGGATCCCAACGGCATTCCCAACAACCTCATGCCCTATATCACCCAGGTCGCCATCGGCAAGCGCGAATGCCTGAGCGTCTTCGGCGATGATTACGACACCCCGGACGGCACCGGCGTGCGCGACTACATCCATGTGGTCGACCTCGCCCTCGGCCATGTCAAGGCCGTGGCGCACACCCTCGGCAAGACCGGCGTGGATGTTTACAACCTCGGCACCGGCACGGGCTACAGTGTGCTGGACGTGGTGCACGCCTTTGAAAAAGCCAGCGGCGTGAAGATCAACTATAAAATCGCGCCGCGCCGCCCCGGCGACATCGCCACTTGCTACTCCGACCCGGCAAAGGCCAAAGCGGAGCTTGGCTGGGTCGCAGAGCGCGGGCTGGAAGAGATGTGCGAGGATTCCTGGCGCTGGCAGAGCACGAATCCGAACGGGTATCCGGAGGACTGATGCGCTTTGCGCGGCGGTCAGCGGTTAGCGGTTATCAGGCAGAATATGAGAGGTCGCAGAGAAATCTGCGGCCTTTTTTGCTGACTGCTAACCGTTCTTATCCGCGCTGGCCGTAATACGCATTTGCGCCGTGTTTGCGCAAAAAGTGCTTGTCCAGCAGTTCCTGCTGCATCACGCCGTGGGCGGGGTTCAGCATCAGGGTGTGCCAGGCCATGAAGGCGACCTCTTCAAGCACAACAGCATTGTGAACGGCGTCAGCGGCGCTTTTGCCCCAGGCAAAGGGACCGTGGGAATGCACCAGCACGGCCGGCACGTCGAGGGCGCTGTCGCCGACAGTTTCCAGAATCACGCTGCCGGTCTCTTTTTCATAGGCGCCGGCGATCTCCGCCGGGGTCATTTTCCGTGTGCAGGGGATCGCGCCGTAGAAGTCGTCGCCGTGGGTCGTGCCGAGCGCGGGAATGTCCATCCCGGCCTGGGCAAAGACGGTCGCCCAGCGCGAATGGGTGTGTACCACGCCGCCGATGGCCGGCCAGGCTTTGTACAGCTCCAGATGGGTCGGCGTGTCGGAGGAGGGGTTGAGCTTTCCCTCCACGACCTTGCCGTCCAGGTCGACCACGACCATATCGTCGGCGGTCATGGCGTCATAGCTGACCCCGGAGGGCTTGATGACCACAAGCTTCGTTGCGCGGTCGATCGCGGAGACGTTGCCCCAGGTGAAGACCACGAGGTTGTGCTTGACCAGATCGAGGTTCGCTTTGCAGACCTCGGCTTTTAATTGTTCCAGCATAGAGTTTCAGTTCCTTTCAAAATAGTCGATCGTTGCATCCAGTGTCTTTTTATACGAGGCATCGATCAGTACGATTTTTTCACCGTGCCGTTTGCAGCCGTCGATGTACCGTTGATTGTCTGCTTTTAGCGCTGCCGACGTACAGTCGTCGGTCAGCCTTGATTCTATGTCCGCTTCGTGCGCAAGGATGTCGTCAAAATGCGTTTCGATATAGCTTTGCGTCATCGCAAGACAAAGAAATCGAATGAACGGCAGATACCGTTGGTCAAAATCCTGCCGCCAGTCAAGCGGGATATAGCAACCCTCCACGATCAGGTTCTGCCGGTTTTCAATCGCGGTTTTGATCATCTCCCGCACAATCGGCCAGAGATAATCGGTCAGCGCATCGTCGTCCTCCGGTGTGAGGCTTGTGTTTCCACTGCGGATCAGACCCATTTTCAAATGGTCAACGGACAGATACGGAAACTGGTATTTTTCAAGCAGTCGCTGCGCCAAAAGAGTTTTTCCGGTGTGGGAGGCGCCGGTGATTATGATAATCATAGTTTTTTTCTTCACTTGAGCGTCTTCGCCGCGATTTGCTCCAGCGGCAGGGCGCGCAGGAAGCGCTGATAATACGTGTCAAACCCGGCCTGCCCCGCGGCGTCGGGCTGAACGGCGGATTGCTTTGCGTCTGCGAATATGTGCTTATCCAAAAAGTCGGGCAGGGTTTCCTCGCCGCCGATTTGTGAAAACAGGGCCAGCACCGCCATGCCCCAGGGGCCGCCCACGTCTGCGGTCTCCATGACGGTGACAGGCACGCCCAGGGCGTTCGCCATCATGGTCTGCCCGGCCTGCTTCGCCTTGAAAAAGCCGCCGTGGCCGTAAAAGACGTCGGTCCGCACCTGCTCCTGCTTGAGCAGATCATAGCCGGTTCGCAGGGTGCACAGCGCGCCGGACAGCAGGTTGCGGGCGAAGTTGGCGAAACTCAAACGGCTCTCCTTGCCGCGCAGGAGCAGCGGTACACCCTCCGGGGTCTTCGTGATGGATTCTCCGGAAAGGTAGTTGAAGGAGGTCAGACCGCCGCAGTCCGGGTCGCCGGAAAGCGCCGTTTGATACAGCAGATCAAAGACCTTGCCCTTTTCGAGGGGCAGGTCGGCAGCTTGGGCAAAGTCATAGAATACAGCCGCCCAGGCGTCGATGTCGGCGGTGCAGTTGTTGCAGTGCACCATGGCCACCGGGTCACCGCAGGGCGTGGTTACAAGGTCGATTTCGGGATAGACGCGCGAGAGCGCCTGCTCCAGCACGAACATGGCGAAGACAGACGTGCCCGCAGAGACGTTGCCGGTGCGCACGCGCACACTGTTCGTGGCGACCATGCCGGTGCCCGCGTCGCCCTCCGGCGGACAGCAGGGAACCCCGGGCAGAAGGTCGCCGCTCGGGTCGAGCAGGGCGGCGCCGGAGGCTGTCAGTGTGCCTGCCGCTTTCCCGGCGGGCAGCACGCCGGGCAGCAGGCCGCGCAGCGTCCACGGAAAGCGCTTTTCTTCCGTAAGCGCGCCAAAGATATTCAGCATGGCGCCGTCATAATCGTCGGTTTTGCTGTCGATCGGGAACATGCCTGACGCTTCACCCACGCCGAGGACACGTTCACCTGTCAAAAGAAAATGGATGTACCCGGCAAGGGTCGTCAGGTGCGCAATTTGCGGCACATGATCCTCGCCGTTTAGAATCGCCTGATAGAGGTGGGCGACGCTCCAGCGCTCGGGAATGTTGAACGAGAACGCCTCGGTCAGCGCAGCGGCGGCTTCGCCCGTGATCGTGTTGCGCCAGGTGCGGAACGGTACGAGAAAGCGGTCGCTTTTGTCCAACGCGAGGTAGCCGTGCATCATGCCGGAAACGCCGAGGGCGCCGATTGCGGTCAGGGTGAGGTCATAGCGTTCGCGCACATTGGCTTTGAGCGCGGCATAGCAACCCTGCAGGGCTGCGAGGATGTCGCTTTCGCGGTAGGTCCAGCAGCCGTGTTCAAAGCGGTTTTCCCAATCGTGGACGCCTTCGGCGAGGACGGCGGCGTCTTCGCCGATCAGAACGGCTTTCACGCGGGTGGAGCCGAATTCGATGCCGAGGGCGGTCCTTCCGGCGGCGACAGAAGCGCGTTTGTCAGTCATGTTTGGTCTCTCCTTCCTCATGCAAAAGCTCCGGCCGCTTTTCTCTGGTGCGGCGCAGAGCGTCTTCTTTGCGGTAGGCTTCAATGTTGGCGTGGTGGCCGGAAAGCAGAACGTCCGGCACTTTTTTGCCGTGCCATTCCGGGGGTCGGGTGTACTGGGCATATTCCAGCAGGCCGGAAAAGTGGCTCTCTTCGGTGAAGCAGGCTTCGTCTGCCAGCACGCCCGGGAGCATCCGGGCCACAGCGTCGCACAGCACGAGCGCCGGCAGCTCGCCTCCGGTGAGCACATAGTCGCCGATGGAGATCTCTTCGTCCACCAGCTCCTCCAGCACGCGCTCGTCCACGCCTTCATAGTGGCCGCACAGCAGCACAAGGTTGTCAAGCTGCGCCAGTTCCTTCACACGCTGCTGGGTGAGGGTCTTGCCCTGCGGCGAAAGATAGATCAGGCGCGGCCGTTTGCCGAGCGCGGCGCAGACCGCCTGAAAGCAGTCAAAGATCGGCTGGGGCTGCATGATCATGCCCATGCCGCCGCCGTAGGGGGCGTCGTCCACACGGCCGTGCTTGTCGGCGGTATAGTCGCGGATCTGGTGGGTCACAAACTCCACCTTTCCGTTTTTCTGCGCCCGGCCGAGGATGCTTTCGCCGAGCACCGTGTCGCACATTTCCGGGAAGAGGGTGAGAATGTCAATGCGCATCGTCAAAAATTCCTTTCAGCGGGCGGATGAGGATCCGTTCGGCGTCGATATCGGTGTCGATGACTACCGGCGGGATCGCGGGGATCAGATATTCTTTTCCGTTTTCATCGGTGATGTGCCAGACGTCGTTTGCGCCGGTCTTGCTCACGTCGGTGAGCGTACCGTAGCGCCGGTCGGGTTCGTCCGCGTCAAAAACGGCGCAGCCGAGCAGATCCTGAATGAAAAACAGCGTCTTCGGCAGCTTCGCATCCTCGCGGCGCATGAACAGCACCTTGCCGCGCAGGGCGGCGGCCTGTTCCACGGTGTCGGCGCCGTCGAGCTTCAAAATCACAATGTTGCCGTGGGGACGGCAGGCGAGCACTTTGATTTCGCGAGCGCCGGCCTTGTCAAAATAGAGGGTCTTGAAGCGCTTCATAAAGGCGGGTTCGTCGCACCAGGGCTCGACCCGCACTTCGCCGCGCACCCCGTGGGTGCCGACGATTTTTCCGATTTCAAGATAAGGGTGACGCATGGGACCTCCTTGCGGTTGGCATGAAGTGTTTCTCCTTCAAACGACGGACAGCGGGTACCTTTATGCAAAAAGGCTGCAAAGCAGCCTTTTGTTCATACAGCATACAGCGGATACGCCTTGCAGATTTTTTCCACTTCGGCGCGGATATAATCCCTGTGGCCGTCGAAGTCTTTTGCGGCAACGGCGATCAGCTCGGCGATCTTGTCCATGTCCGCTTCGCCGAGGCCGCGGGTGGTCAGAGCCGCTGTGCCCAGACGCAGGCCGGAGGTGACGAAGGGCTTCTGCGGGTCGTTCGGGATGGAGTTCTTGTTCGTGGTGATGCCCACTTCGTCGAGCCGGCGCTCCAGCTCCTTGCCGGTCAGACCGACGGAACGCAGATCGAGCAGACACAGGTGGTTGTCCGTGCCGCCGGAAACCAGGTCGATCCCCCGGGAGAGCAGACCGTTCGCCAGCGCTTTGCAGTTTTTGACGATGTTTTCGGCATAAGCTTTGAAGGCCGGGGACAGCGCTTCGCCGAAGCAGACGGCTTTCGCGGCGATGATGTGCATGAGCGGGCCGCCTTGGTTGCCGGGGAAAATGGCCTTGTTGATCGCGGGGCCGTATTCAGCTTTTGCGAGGATCAAACCGCCGCGCGGGCCGCGCAGGGTCTTGTGGGTCGTGGAGGTCACAACGTCGGCATAGGGCACGGGGTTCATGTGCTGGCCGGCAACGACCAGACCGGCGATGTGCGCCATGTCCACCAGGAAGACCGCGCCGACCTCGTCGCAAATGGCGCGTATGCGCCGGAAGTCGATCTCTCTGGGATAGGCGGAGGCGCCGGCAACGATCAGCTTCGGCTGCTCCCTTTGCGCGAGGTCGCGCAGGGCGTCGTAATCGAGGAAGCCGTCGTCGTTCACGCCGTAGGGTACGAAGTCATAGATCTTGCCGCTGGCGTTGACCGGGGAGCCGTGGGTGAGGTGGCCGCCCGCGGCGAGCGACATGCCGAGCACCTTGTCGCCCGGCTGCACCAGCGCGGCATAGGCGGCAAGGTTCGCCTGCGAGCCGGAGTGGGGCTGCACATTGGCAAATTCCGCGCCGAAAAGCCGCTTTGCGCGCTCGATGGCGATGTTTTCCACAACGTCCACATATTCGCAGCCGCCGTAGTAGCGTTTGCCGGGGTAGCCTTCGGCGTATTTGTTGGTCAGCACGCTGCCCATCGCCGCCATCACGGCGGGAGAAACGATGTTTTCCGAAGCGATGAGCTCCAGCTTGTTCTGCTGGCGGTGCAGTTCGGCGGCCATGGCGTCGCCGAGCTCGGGATCGGTATTCTGGAGATAGCCGATGCTGTCAAAGAGATCGTTGTACATATGAGATCAAGTTCCTTTCTGTATTCAGATGACGGCTGACGAAACTCCGCATCAGCGGATTTCGTCCACGCCCATATACGGACGCAGTACCTCCGGCACGGTGACGGAGCCGTCGGCGTTCTGGAAGTTTTCGAGAATGGCGGCGACGGTGCGGCCGATGGCGACGCCGGAACCGTTGAGGGTGTGGACAAGCTTCGCCTTGTCCTTCGGGTCGTCCTTGTAGCGGATCGACGCGCGGCGGGCCTGGAAGTCTTCAAAGTCGGAGCAGGAGGAGATCTCCACGTAGCGGCCGTAGGACGGCATCCAGACCTCGATGTCATAGGTCTTTGCGGAAGAGAAGCCGATGTCGCCGGTGGAAAGGGCGACCACACGGTAGGGCAGACCCAGGAGCTGCAGCACACGCTCGGCGTCGTTCGTCAGCTTCTCCAGCTCGGCGTAGCTCTCTTCGGGTCTGGTGAATTTCACGAGCTCAACCTTGTTGAACTGGTGCTGGCGGATGAGTCCGCGGGTGTCGCGGCCGGCGGAACCGGCTTCGGCGCGGAAGCACGCGGAATAGGCGCAGTAGGAGATCGGAAGCTTCCTGCCGTCGAGGATCTCGTCGCGGTGCATGTTCGTCACGGGGACCTCGGCTGTCGGGATCAGGAAGTAGTCGTTCGTGAGCTTGAAGGCGTCCTCCTCAAATTTCGGCAATTGGCCGGTGCCGGTCATGGAAGCGCGGTTGACCATGAAGGGCGGAAAGATCTCGGTATAGCCGTGGGCGGTGTGGGTGTTCAAAAAGAAGTTGATGATCGAACGCTCCAGCCGTGCGCCGAGCCCTTTGTAAAAATGGAAGCGCGCGCCAGTGACCTTGGCCGCGGTTTCCGGATCGAGGATGCCGAGGTCGGCGCCGATGTCCCAGTGCGCCTTGGCGTCAAAATCGAAAACGCGCGGCTCGCCCCAGCGGCGGATCTCCACATTTTCGCTGTCGTCTTTGCCGATCGGCGTGGTGCTGCTCGGCACGTTCGGGATCTCAAGGATGAGGGCCTTTTGTTTCGCTTCCAGCGCGGCAAGCTCGTCCTCGTCGGCTTTGATGGCTTCCTTGACGGCGTTCATCTTCGCCATGATCTCGGAAATGTCGCCGCCGGCCTTCTTGATGGCCGGGATCTGCTTGGACGCGGCGTTCTGTTCGGCCTTGAGCCCGTCGCGCTTGCTGGAAAGCTCGCGGCGCTTGGCGTCAATGGCGATGATCTCGTCGATCACGGCGTCCATGTCCTTGTTGCGCGTTTTCATGGCCGCTTTGATGCGGTCGGGGTCCTCTCGGATCGCTCTGATGTCTAACATTGCGGTAATCTCCTTTATTTATCCAACGAATTTAATAACTTGCTGAGGTCTTCCTTGCTGAAGAACTCGATCTCCACGCTGCCCTTTTCTTTGCCGCGCAGATGGACCTTTGCTTTGCGGCCGAGACACTGCGACATGGAAAGCTCCGCTTCGTCAAAGAAGGTGTCGCGCTTTTGCGGCGAGCGGCTGCGTTTCGGCGCCGTCATGGCTTTGACCCGGCGCTCGGTCTCGCGCACGGAAAGTCCGTCGCGCACGATCTCCTGCGCCAGGGCGAGGGCGTCGTTCTTTTCCGGCAGCGCCAGCAGCGTGCGGGCATGTCCGGCGGAAAGCGCGCCGCTTTCCACCAGCGTGAGCACTTCTTCCGGCAGCGCCAGCAGACGCAGGGCGTTTGCCACGGCGGGGCGCGATTTTCCGACCCGCTCGGCGGCCTGCTCCTGGGTGAGGGCGTAGGTCTCCATCAAAAGCTGAAAGCCTCGGGCCTCTTCGATCGGGTTCAGGTCTTCGCGCTGCAGGTTTTCCACCAGCGCAAGTTCCATGGCCTCGCTGTCGCTCATTTCGCGGATGACGACCGGCACTTCCGTGAGGCCGGCCATGCGGCTTGCCCGCCAGCGGCGTTCACCGGCGATGAGCTGATAGGTTCCGTCGGCCAGCGGCCGCACCAGCAGCGGCTGCAGCACCCCGTGGGAAGCGATGCTCTGCGCCAGCTCGGCGAGGGCTTCTTCGTCAAAAATCTTGCGCGGCTGGGCGCGGTTGGGCGTGATCTCGTTGACGGAAAGGGTTGCGGCGCTGCCCTGCGCCTCTTCCACGGCGTTGTCCAGAAACAGCGCGTCAAGTCCCTTGCCGAGACCGGACTTCTTTTTCGTTGCCATAGGGAACCTCCTTTACTCTCTGTTCTTTTTCAAAAACTCCTGCGCCAGATCCATATACGCCTTTGCGCCTTTGGACGTGCGGTCGTAATACATCACGGGCTGACCGAAGGACGGCGCCTCCGACAGGCGCACATTGCGGGGAATGACGGTGCCGTAGACTTTTTGCGGGAAAAAGCGTTTGACCTCCGTGACGACCTGCTGGGTCAGGTTCAGCCGGCCGTCGAACATGGTCAGCAGCACGCCTTCCATGTCGATGTAGGGGTTATATTTACGCTTGACGAGGCGGATGGTGTTCATGAGCTGTGAGAGCCCCTCGAGCGCGTAGTATTCGCACTGGATCGGCACAAGCACGGTGTCCACGGCGCACAGGGCGTTGAGCGTGACGAGGCCGAGGGAGGGCGGGCAGTCGAGAAACAGATAATCATAGTCCGCCTTGACGGGCGCAAGGGCGGTCTTGATGCGTGTCATGCGGCTGTCCATCTCCGCGATCTCCAGCTCCGCGCCGGCGAGATTCATGTGGGACGGCAGCAGATCGAGGTTTTCAAACGCCGTTTTGATGCGGATCTCCGCGGCGGAGGCCGTGCCGATCAGCAGATCGTAGGTGGAAAGTTCCACTTGCTTTTTGTTCACGCCGAGGCCGGAGGTGGCATTGCCCTGGGGGTCGATGTCTGCCAGCAGCACGCGTTTGCCGCATTTGCCGACGGCTGCGGCAAGGTTGACCGCCGTGGTCGTTTTGCCCACGCCGCCTTTCTGGTTCACGATGGCAATGGTCTTTCCCATGGTTCTTCCTTTCCGGGGCTGTCCCGCTTTCTTGATGATTCATATTAGTATAACATAAACGCAGATAATTGAAAAGAGTGATTTTACAAAAAAATCCGTCGATTCCGGATAAAAAACTGTGCAGTCCGCAGACTGCACAGTTTTTTTGTGAAATTCGGATTCAGGTGGGGAAATTTCCGCTTTCGATCAGGGAGCGGATGATCCCCATGATCAGATTGACAATCTGAAGCAGCATTGCGCTTTTGGTATCCATATTCTTGTCCCCCTTGCAGTAGAATTGCCAATTTTCCAGTTCATAATTATTGTAAATGTAAAATGTGTTGATACTGTGAATAATCCCTGAAAATTTATTAAGAAGCATTGACTTTTTCAGAAAAAATGTTTATGATTATCATGTGCTATAGGCTGAATATCAGCCGCAATTCTAAAGGAGGTTTGTGCCATGAAACACACCATCCGCACAGGAAGAAACATCATCGCGGTTTTGCTGGCGGTTCTTTTGACCGTGCTGACCGCTTCCGTTGCCGCCGTGGCCGAGGATACCGACGTGCTCGTTCAGTTTGTGAACGAATATGCCACCGGCAGCATCGACGAGGGAACCAGCCTGACGAACTACAAGACGGAGGTTCTGAAGTCCTATTCCCTTGCCGCCGGTTCAACGGTCGCGCTCGAGACCGCGGGTGCGCCGGTGGGCGCCACGGTGTATGACGGCGAAACGCCGACACGCCGCAAGGACGCCTCCTTTGGCGAATACACTTTTGCCGGCTGGGTCGACGGCGAAGGCAACGCGGTGGAGTTCCCCTTTGTCGCGAACCAGGATGCCACCTTCTACGCCAGCTTCACCGGCGTGGAGATCGAGTGTGAGATCGACTTCCGCTGCGACGGCGTCGCTTTGGACGCCGAGGGCAACCTGCAGCCGGAGATCATCACCGTGCCGGTGAAAGATCCCGAAACGGGCGAAGTCATGAAGGATGCGCTCGACGGCCATGTGATCACGGAGAATATCGTCAATCCGGCGGCGCACGTGTTCTATACGGTGCCTTACGGCGGTTCCGCAGCCGACAAAAAGCCGAGCAACGATCCGGTCCGTCAGGAGATCGACCCGCACTACAACTCCGTATTCCAGGGCTGGGACTATGATCTGGAACACATCTACAAGAGCGGCAGCATCAACGCCGTTTTCAAAATGGTCGGCAAGACCTATACCTTCGAATTCTGCGATTATGACGGAACTTCCCTTGGGAAGCGCGAGATCGTCTACGGTGAGGCCTGCACCGACGTTCCCGAGGTTGCGCACCGCAGCTTCGGCACCAACACGTCGAACTATTACTTTGACGATGAATGGAACACCGTACAGGACGGCCTGCAGACCGGTCTGGGCGAAAGCATCAACATGAACGAGATCCTGTTCTCCTATGCCGAGCCCGACCCGAAGACCAAAGAGATCAAGGTCTATGCCCAGTATTGGCAGCAGCTCAGAGAGTATTTCTTCTCCCTGCACCTGATCGATGAGGACGGCGAGCCCGCCGCGGACGTGCACGTGCAGGTCGCCGGTCCGGACAACCAGCTTTTGACCGTGTTCACGGATGAATCCCTCGGCCACAACGGCGGCGTCGGCGTGACGGACGAAAACGGCTGGGTGAAGCTCTCCGTTCCCTATCAGGAAAGCTACACGGTCTCTGCGTACGACACCTATTACAACCTTGCCGCGCAAAAGACGCTGACGCTCTATGACATTGAGAACGAAGCGCAGATCACGCTGCAGTTGAAGGAACCCTACGATTTGAACAACGGCCAGCAGTACTGCAACGACGTTTGCCACAGCTTCATCGGCGGCCTTTGGATCACCGGCCTGAACCTGTTCTACCGTCTGTTCAAGGTCAAGTATGTCTGCTGCTACGACATGTATGCAGCTCACGGCGACCGCCTGGTCTACGCCTCCAACAGCTCCGGCACGAGCATCGGTCCTGCGAGCTAAACTGTATTCTCAGAAATTCTGCAAGCTGCCGCTGCCGCGGCAGCTTGCATTTTTGAGCTAAATCCAACAGCCCCACCAAAAGAAAAAGACGCGGCGGCGGGGCGGGACGAACCGCGCGCAGCGCGGTTCAAAAGGGCGCTTGCCGCGCCCGCAGAACAGCTGCGCTGTCGGTCTTTCGCCGGGGCGCACAGAAAAAGGCGCCTTTTTGCGCCCTTTTGCGCAGCGGAGCTGCGCGTCCCGCTCCGCCGCCGTGTCTTTTTTCAAAAGGGGCTTGCTTTTTTATCAATTTGTGTTATACTATACGCAAAGAACGACCTGACGCAAAGGGAGCAAAAGCTTCCTGACCGAAAGGTGATCTGTGTTTGCAGCTTCACCGTGCCGTCAGGTGCGGTGTTCTTTTATTATGAACCTGATGATTTACGCAGATGCGCAAATCTTGACGGCAAGTTTTCACACAGTGCGTGAATCATCGGTTACATTTCATTTTCGGAGGTACAAATTATGGAAACCCGCATCGCAGTGATGAGCATCATCGTGGAAAACGACGACACCGTGGAAAGCCTCAACAGCATTCTGCACGATTACGGCTCCTACATCATCGGCCGTATGGGTCTGCCCTATCACGCCCGTCACATCAACATCATTTCCATCGCGCTCGACGCGCCCCAGGACGTCATCTCGTCCCTGGCCGGCAAGGTCGGCAATCTTCCGGGCATCAGCGTGAAAACCGCGTTGTCCAACGTCGGCGAATGAGCGAACCGACGGATCGCCTTGCCGCGCGTCTGCTGGCGGGCGAACGGCTGACTGCGCCGGAATTTGCCGCTTTGGTCGCACACCCGGAGCCTGCGCGGGATGAGATGCTGCGCAAAGCCGCCGTGGAGCGCCGCAAGGCCGGTTACGGCAGCGCCGTTTTCGTGCGCGGCCTGATCGAGATCTCCAGCATCTGCAAAAACGATTGCCTCTACTGCGGGATCCGCTGCGGGAATCCGAACGCCGAACGCTATCGTCTGACGCCGGAGGAGATCCTGCGCTGCGCCGAAGAAGGCTATGTGCTCGGCTTTCGCACCTTTGTGCTGCAGGGAGGGGAGGATCCGTTCTTTACGGACGAGATTCTTGTGCCGCTGATCGAAACGCTGAAAACGCGCTTTCCCGATTGTGCCGTGACCCTCTCTCTGGGCGAGCGCAGCCGAGATAGTTATCAGACGCTGTTTGACGCCGGCGCCGACCGGTATCTGCTGCGCCACGAAACCGCAACGAAGGCGCACTACGAAAAGCTCCATCCCGCGTCCATGTCGTTCGAGCACCGGATGCAGTGCCTGCGCGAGCTGCGAGAGATCGGCTATCAGGTCGGCGCCGGCTTCATGGTCGGCTCGCCCTTCCAGACGGCGGAGGATCTCGGCCGCGACCTTGCGTTTTTGCAGGCGTTTCAGCCGGAAATGTGCGGCATCGGCCCGTTCATCCCGCATCGGGATACGCCGTTCCGGGATTTCCCCGCCGGAACGCTCGAACTGACGCTGCGGCTGCTGTCGATCCTCCGACTGGCCTGCCCGAACGTGCTGCTGCCGGCGACCACGGCGCTGGGCACGATCGACCCGCAGGGGCGCGAAAGGGGCATCCTTGCCGGGGCAAATGTCGTCATGCCGAACCTGTCGCCGGTGTCCGTGCGCAAAAAATACGCTTTGTATGAAGGCAAGATCTGCACCGGCGAGGAATCCGCCCAGTGCCGCGACTGCCTTGCCGCCCGGATGCGCGCCATCGGTTATGAAATCGTGGTCGACCGGGGCGATTGCGCGTCGATTGCGGCTCAATCGACACAATGGAAAATTGAAAATTGAAAAATTCTGCGTTTTAATTTTCAATTTTCAACTTTCAATTTTCATTTCTTTCATCGGAGGTACCCACCATGCCCATCTATAATCCCGCTTCCCTGAAGGCGGAAGAGTTCATCAACGACGAAGAGATCCGCGCAACGCTCGCTTACGCGGAAGAAAACAAGAACAACATGGCGCTTATCAACGAGATCCTCGAAAAGGCGCGTCCGGTCAAAAAAGAGCGCGGCTATGTGTGCCGCGGCCTTTCCCACCGCGAAGCCAGCGTGCTGCTCGCCTGCGAGGATCCCGAAGTCACTGAGCGCATCTTCAAGATCGCCGAGGAGATCAAGCTCGCCTTTTACGGCAACCGCATCGTCATCTTCGCGCCGCTGTATCTGTCGAACTACTGCGTCAACGGCTGCCTATACTGCCCCTACCATCTCAAGAACAAACACATTCCGCGCAAAAAGCTGACCCAGGAGGAGGTCCGCGCCGAGGTCATCGCGCTGCAGGACATGGGTCACAAGCGTCTGGCGATCGAGGCCGGCGAGGATCCGAAGAACAACCCGATCGAATACATCCTCGACTGCATCAAGACCATCTACAGCGTCCACCACAAAAACGGCGACATCCGCCGCGTGAACGTCAACATCGCCGCAACCACGGTGGAAAACTACCGCAGGCTCAAGGAGGCCGGCATCGGCACCTACATTCTCTTTCAGGAGACCTATCACAAGGAGAGCTACGAGCATCTGCATCCCACCGGCCCCAAGAGCAACTACGCCTATCACACCGAGGCGATGGACCGCGCCATGGAGGGCGGCATCGACGACGTCGGACTGGGCGTCCTCTTCGGTCTGGAGCTTTACAAATACGAGTTTGCCGGTCTGATCATGCACGCCGAGCACCTCGAGGCCGTTCACGGCGTCGGGCCACACACGATCTCCGTGCCGCGTGTCAAGCACGCCGACGACATCGACCCCGACGCCTTCGACAATTCCATCACCGACGAGACCTTTGAAAAGATCGCCGCCTGCATCCGTCTGGCTGTGCCCTACACCGGCATGATCATCTCCACGCGCGAATCCGAGGAGGTGCGCTCCAAGATGCTGCACATCGGCATCTCCCAGGTCTCCGGCGGCTCGCGCACGTCCGTGGGCGGCTACACCGAAAAGGAACGTCCCCACGACACGGAGCAGTTCGACGTTTCCGACCAGCGCACGCTCGACGAGGTGGTGAGCTGGCTGATGGACAACGGTCACATTCCCTCTTTCTGCACGGCCTGCTACCGGGAGGGCCGCACCGGCGACCGCTTCATGTCGCTGTGCAAGAGCGGACAGATCCTCAACTGCTGCCACCCGAACGCGCTGATGACCCTCGCGGAATATCTCGAGGACTATGCTTCGCCCGAAACGAAGGCCAAGGGCTACGCGATGATCGAACGCGAGCTGCAGCGGATCCCGAAGGAAAAGGTGCGCGCCATCGCCGAACAGAACATCGCCGATATCCGCTCCTCCAACCGCCGCGATTTCCGCTTCTGAGCCATGAGTCTGAACAGTACCCCTTCCGGTGAACGGCCGCACATCGCCTTTTTCGGCCTGCGCAACGCGGGCAAAAGCAGCCTCGTCAACGCCGTCACGAACCAGCGGCTGAGCGTGGTTTCCGACACCCCGGGCACCACCACCGACCCGGTCAAAAAAGCGATGGAGCTGCTGCCCCTCGGCCCGGTCGTCATCATCGACACCCCGGGCTTCGACGATGAGGGCGCTCTCGGCGCACTGCGCGTGGAAACGGCGCGCCGCGTGCTGGCGCAAACGGATCTTGCCGTTCTGGTCGTCGATGCGCAAAAGGGGCTTTCTGCTGTGGACGAAGAACTGCTTACCATGTTCCGTGCGCGAAAGCTCCCGTATCTCATCGCTTATAACAAAGCCGACACCCTGCAAAACCGCCCCGACGCCGGCGAAAACGCTCTCTTCGTTTCCGCTCTGACCGGGGAAAACCTCCACACGCTGAAGGAACGGCTCGCCGCGGCGCTTTCACAGCCGAAGCAGGAAAAGCATCTGGTTTCCGATCTGCTTTCTCCGGGGGACACCGCCCTGCTGGTGATCCCGATCGACAAGGCCGCGCCGAAAGGCCGGCTCATTCTGCCCCAGCAGCAGGTCATGCGCGATCTGCTGGACGGCGGCCACGCGTTTCTTACCTGCCGCGAAACAGAGCTGCGGCAGACGCTTTGCGCACTGCGGACGCCGCCGGCCCTTGTGATCACGGATTCGCAGGTCTTTTCCCGTGTGGCGCAGATTGTGCCGGAAACTGTGCCCCTGACCTCGTTTTCGATCCTTTTCGCCCGCTACAAGGGCGATTTGCCCCTGCTTTATGCCGGGGCGCAGAAGCTTTCGGCACTCCTGGACGGGGACACGGTCCTGATCTCCGAGGGCTGCACCCATCACCGCCAGTGCGGCGACATCGGCACGGAAAAGCTGCCGGCATGGATCGGCGCATACTGCAAAAAGAACGTGCGCTTTGCCTTCACCTCCGGCGGCGATTTTCCCGAAGACCTCTCCGCCTTTGCGCTGGTCGTCCACTGCGGCGGCTGTATGCTGAACGAGCGGGAGATGCAGTCCCGGCTGGAACGCGCCGCGGCGCAGGGCGTGCCGGTTGTCAATTACGGCCTTGCCATCGCAAAGATGCACGGCATTCTGGAACGCAGCGTCGCACCGTTGAAAGGAGATCTTGCATGAAAACAGAAGTCATCACCCTCAACAGGGAACGCGGCGTCACGCTGACGGCGCTGCTGCAGGACGTGCGCGGCGAATACGGCTTTGCCGAGCGTCCGGCCATGCTGGTCATTCCCGGCGGCAGCTATCTGATGTGCTCCGACCGCGAGGCGGAGCCAGTGGCGCTCTGCTATGCTGCGGCGGGCTATCAGACCTTTGTTCTGCGCTACACCGTCGGCAAGGGCTGTGTCTGGCCGCTGCCGCTGGAGGATTATGAGGCTGCCATGCAGTGCATACAAACGAACGCCGAAGCGTGGCATATCGCCAAAGACAAAATTGCGATCGTCGGTTTTTCCGCCGGGGGCCACCTTGCCGCCTGCGCCGCCACCATGGCAAAGCACAAGCCGGCGGCCGCCGTTCTGGTTTATCCGGTGATCATCCCCGAACAGGAGGTGCTGCCGGAGATCATGAAGGCCGGGAACCCGCCTTTGCCGCTGCCGAACGAGCAGGTGGACGGCAACACCTGTCCCTGCTTTTTTGCTTCTGCCCGCGATGACCGCACGGTGCCCATCCGCAACACGCTGGTGATGACGCAGGCGCTGGACGAGCACGGCATTCCCTTTGAAAGCCACATCTACGCTTTTGCCGGTCACGGGTTTTCTACCGCCGCGAAGCACATTTTCCGCGGCGAGGTCTGCGCCCGGGCGCATCACTGGGTCGAAGACAGCATCGGCTGGCTGAACGAACAGCTCGGCACTCTGACCCGGGCAGGATTTCAAACGCTGTAACCGAACAGGAAATACAACCCCCGCTGCGGATCGCAAAATCCGCAGCGGGGGTTTCTGACTGCTGACAGCTAACAGCTAACTGCTGACAGCTCTCATTCCGCGCTGGCTTCGCGGATGAAGTTTTTGAAGAAGATGAGCCCCTCCTCCATGCAGGAGACGGGAATGCGCTCGTTGGTGCCGTGGGTGCAAAGCAGAAGCGAGGCGTCGGCCTTGAAGGGAGCGTAACGGTAGATGTTCTCGCAGATGGGTTCATAGTTGCACGCGTCGGTGCCGCCCATGACGAGATAGGGCACGACGATGGAGTTCGGCTCCATCCGGCGGCACAGATCGGCAATGATGTTGTAAGAGCGGGAATCCGTGGGCGACATTTTGGAGGCTTCCTTGCTGTTGAGGACGTTGATCTCAATATCCTTGTTGCGCACGACCCTGCGGATGTGGGCCACCAGATCGTCGGTGGTCACGCCCGGCATGGCGCGGAAGTTGATCGTCACGCTCGCGCGCTGGGGCAGCACGTTCGCCGCGGGGCTGCCCTGTGTCATCGTCACGCCCGTGGTGGTGCGGACCATGCAGGCGGCCGGGGGAATCAGCTTGAAGATCTGCAGCAGCACCGGCTGGAGCGCCTTGATGTTGCAGGTCACCAGACGCACGGGATAGGTCACGTTGCGCGAAACGGAATCCAGAAGCTGCTTCATGTTGAAGGAGAACCGTGCGGGGAACTGGTGGTTTTCGATGTCCTTGATCACGTCGGCCAGAACGCCGATGGCGGAATGCTTCGGCGGCTGGGAGGAATGGCCGCCCTTGGCGCAGACGGCGACCTCGATGTCGGCGTAGCCCTTTTCGCCGATGCCGATGCCGGCGAGGTACTTGCCGTTGATGACGCGGGGCACATCCACAGGCAGCATGGCGCCGCCTTCGTCCAGCACACAGTCCAGATGGATGCCCTGCCGTTTCAGGTGGTTCATAATGTCGCGTGCGCCGTTTTTGTCGTTGGCAACGACCTCTTCGTTGTCGCCGAAGAGCAGATAGACGTCGCGCGCGGGGGTGAAGCCGTCCTCCAGCAGCGCCTCCGTGGCTTCCAGCACAGCGAGCAGGTGATTCTTCATGTCCAGCGCGCCGCGGCCCCAGATGAAGGTCCCGTCGTCAAAGCCTTCAAACGGCGGATGCGTCCAATCCTCCTCCGTGCCGCTCGTCACAGGCACCACGTCCTGATGGCCGAGCAGAGCGATGGGATCCAGATCGCTGCGCGTGCCCTTCCAGCGGAACACAAGGTTGCTGGGCGGCACCACGGTTTTTTCAAGCTTTGCCTTGATGTTGGGATAGGCCTCGTCGATGAAATCCTGGAGCTTCTGGAATTCGTTCCAGTCCACAAGGCTGCTGTCGCGGTTGGAGATCGTCTTGATTTGAATCGCGCGGGAGAGATGCCTGCGGTAGCGATCCACATCGACCGTTTCCTGCGGCAGCGGCGGCAGCGTTTCCTTTTTCGGGCGGAAGGCTGCGGCATGGATAGCGTTGGCCGCAGCAGCGGCGCCGACGGCGCAGGCGGCGATTTTGACGGACGTTTTCATAAATACAGCTCCTTTTCAAACAAATATATATTTATTATACAATACTTTCTCTGGAAAAGTAAATATGAAGCCGAAAAAATCTGCAAAACAAAAAAGATTTTTCAAAAAATGCTTGACTATTCGAAATGCTTGTGATAGAATAATCAAGCACGCGGATGTGGCGGAATTGGCAGACGCGCTAGATTCAGGTTCTAGTGGTAGCAATACTGTGTGGGTTCAAGTCCCGTCATCCGCACCAGGTCGAGTGTTCATAAGGGATTTCACTTTATGAACACTCGATTTTTGTTCTATGGTGAAGGGAATTTTGGTATGCTCCCGGCAGTCTCTTGAATACTCCTTTGAAAAAAGTGTTATTTGCAGGCCTCAGAACCAACCAACAAACACAATCAGAGAAAGGAGCATCAAAGCATGGATGCTTCTTTGCTTCAAGTCTTTTTCGGCGTATGTGTGCCGGAGAAGGCTTTTTGATTGTATCAAAAACAGCGTTATATATTTCTGATCCAGTATGGAATTTGATTTAATTGATTTGACAAAGAATTCGGAGATGATCGAACACAAAGAATTCGGAGATGATCGAAACCTGTCTTGATTTTCGCTGAAAGGATATGATATAATAAATCAAAATAAATCAAATTGAGAAAAATCGCGAGCTGCAAGTAGCGCGTTTCGGTTATACTTTTCTGTCTGTATATCTGGAGGCCGCTTGCGATTTATTAAGGATAATCAAATTCCAATTGTGCGGATTTGATTCAATGGAATTCAAGGCGCGGACAAGATCAAGAAGCAGGAGACATTTAAAATGACGAACGAAGAAAAAAACAAGGCAAAAATGGTTTTTGAATCGTTGTGTTCTTTGCTGGATGCCCACAAATGGCTGACGCGGAAGAACGAAGAGGAGCTCAGCGTTGATTGCGATGCGCAGGGAGAAGATCTTCCGATGGCGATTACCGTTAGAGTTGATGCGGAAATGCAGTTGATTCAGCTTGTTTCTCATCTTCCGTTCGTCGTTGCCGAAGAGCAGCGGCTTGAAGTTGCAATTGCGGTTGCCGTAATCAATAAAAAGCTGCCGGACGGAAACTTCGAATACGATTTTCACAATGGAAACCTGTTCTTTCGAATGACCACCAGTTTTATCGAAAGCGAAGTCAGCAACGGGGTGTTTGCCTATTTGCTGATGGTTTCTTTCACTACGATCGAAAAATATAACGATAAGTTCTTTATGCTCGGCAGGGGAGCAATCAGTCTGGAAGACTTTATCTCTGAAAGCTATTCTTCCGGCAAGGTTGAAAAAACAACCGTGGATATAGAAAAACAAGTCCTTGCAAAGCGTGTTTTTGAGGATCTTTGTCTAGCGCTTGAAAGGAAGGGCTGGTCATATAAAACGCACGAGGAGATGCTTGTCGTTACATGCAGCGTTTCCGGAGCGGATATTCCGATGGGGCTTATTCTGATTGTCGACGCTGAACGCCAGTTGCTCAAGGTGTTGTCGCGCCTTCCGTTCACGGTTCCGGAAGATAAACGGATGGAGCTTGCGGTGGCAGCTTGTGTTGCGACATTTGGCCTTGCCGATGGAAACTTTGACTATGATGTTGCAAAGGGAACCATTGACTTTCGTTTGACTGCCGTATTCGGAGAAAGCAAAATCGGCGAGGGATTGTTTACATATCTTGTTGAATTCTCAAGTTCTGTTGTTGACCGATACAACGATAGATTTCTTGCACTTTGCAAGGGGCTGATCAGCATTGATGCTTTTATTCTCAAAGGATGAATCGAAACAGCGGGAAGCATTGGAAACCTGATAAGGAGTGTGCGCCATGACACTGGTTGAATTTTTTGATAAGGATGCAGCCGAAAATATTTGTTCCAGCCTTACAAAGGTGCCTGAACGCGTCATTCTGATCGGAGACAAAAAAATTGCGGCAAAACATGCCAAACGATATGAAGCTGTATTACGAGCAAGGGGCTTTGCGGTGGAGTTCCTTTTTCGCCCTGTAAATAAGAATCATCTCCCAACGATTGTTGACGCACTGTTGGAAATCATTTCAACGTATGATGATTGTGTTTTTGATCTGACAGGAGGAGAGGATCTTTATCTTGTCGCAATGGGCGTTGTTTTTGAGAAGCAGAGAACACAGGAAAAACAGGAAAAACAGAAAAAACAGAATATACAGATGCATCGGTTTAATATCAGCAACAATACGATTACCGATGTTGACCAGGACGGACAAACCATTCTGACAGAAGAAGCGCCCAATCTCACTGTTGAAGAAATAATTCGGATCTATGGCGGAAAGATCGTCTGTGAGGGCGAAGCGAGAAACGCCACAAAGCATTGGGATATGAACGAAGACTTCAAACAAGACATTCAAGATATGTGGGATGTTTGCAAATACGATCCGGGACTTTGGAATGCGCAGATCTCTTTTCTTGCAGCCGTTGTCAGATTGGCCGGTGAAACGGATGATCTGAAGATTACAGTTCCGATGAGTTGTCTGAAGGACATGGTTTGCAGTAAAGACGGAGTTTTCATGCCGAACAGTCGGGTCATGAAAGAGCTTTCTCTTTACGGCTTGTTGGAGTCCTATGCCTGCAATGATGAGGTTTTTTCCGTTACATTTAAAAACCTGCAAGTAAAACGCTGTCTGACCGTTGAAGGGCAGGCGCTTGAGATGATAGTTTTTCTTACGGCGCTTGAGGCAGCGGAGGAAGACGGCACGAAGATCTACAATGATGTGATGAACGGCGTTTGCATTGACTGGGACGGTGAGCTCGGGACGGAACAAAACAGCGTTGATACCGAAAATGAAATCGATGTTATTATGATGCATGGAATGGTTCCGGTTTTCGTGTCCTGTAAAAACGGCGCGGTTGATAAAAACGAACTGTACAAGTTAAATGCAGTTGCAACACGGTTCGGGGGCAAATATGTTAAAAAGGTTCTGATAGCGACTTCTCTTGATAACTCGGAGTCCGCAGATTATTTTC
Organism: Oscillospiraceae bacterium; assembly: GCA_902774035.1. Classification (GTDB taxonomy): domain Bacteria; phylum Bacillota; class Clostridia; order Oscillospirales; family Acutalibacteraceae; genus UBA6857. Next base: position 45,482 of record CACYHA010000002.1, read on the forward strand.
GGCAACGAGCGATCGATATGAACATTCACCTCGTTGAAGGAGAAAAGAAAAACAATGTTTTTACTCCTTTTGCCGAGTTAAATAAGGATGCAATCGATCGGGTGATTCGCTCCCTTTGGTCAACTTCGAATTGAACAGCGCGAAGGTTATACCTGATATTTCGAAAAGCGCTGTAAGAGCTGCGTTTTTCGGTGAAAACTACGGTTATCATATAGAGCCTACAAGAATCAAAAAGAAAGGATGACGGATATGAAAAACAGTACACTGCTTGACAAGATCTTGGATTATGCAAAAACATTTGACAAGAAAAGCAAGGCAACCCTTACGGCGGAGCGTTATCTGGTGTCGGTGATTGAGGTTGTGACAGGGGATACCGCAATCGAGATCAGTGGGGAGGAAAAGAACAAACTGCTCACGCTTTTACAGAAAAATCTTTCTTCAGATGGCCTGAGCATTGAAAAGGCGAAGGAGATCCTGCTTGCACACATCGACCAAAAAGAGGAATCCTCCTATCTTGAGGGAATCTATATTCAGCAATGCTCCTTTAAAGCGAAAAAGATAGCAAAGGATCGGGGGAAGTCCGAACTGTCGCCGGATATTTTGCTTGAATGTATATTCAATGAACCGAATGATTTTATTAAAAACAGTGTTTTTCACGGTTTGAAAACCGAAAAACAAGATGATACGGCGCCTGAATTTCTCGGAGAGATCGATAAAAGTCTGAGCGATCTTTTAGAGGAAGAAGGAAAAGAAGAGGAAGCCGACAAAGAAGAGAAAAAAGAGACGGAAGAGAAAGAAGAGAAAGAAGAGCCCGAGCCTCCTGCAGATCCCAGACTTTCCGTTGAAAACCTGACAAAAAGAGTGCGCGAGATCCGAGATCAGCTCAGTGAAGTTGTTTTCGAGCAGGAAAACGCAATCGGTGTTTTCACTTCCGGATTGTTTCAGTCTGAATTGATTGCTGCGACGGATAAAGCAAGAACTCGCCCAGCCGGAACGTTCCTGTTTGCAGGCCCGCCGGGTGTTGGCAAAACCTTTTTGGTGAACAATATTGTTAAGGTTCTCGGCATGCAGAACTGCTTCAAGGTTTTTGATATGAGCGAATATGCCGACCCGCAATCTTATCTGGATCTGATCGGATTCGGCGATAACTATAAGAGCCCGCAGGAAGGTTTGTTGACCGGGTTTGTCAAAAAGCACCCAAAGTGTATTTTGCTCTTTGACGAGATCGAAAAAGCACATGTAACGACGATCCATTTGTTTTTGCAGATCCTTGATGAAGGGGTGCTGACAGACAGCAAACGACAGGAACGAGTATCGTTTAAGGACGCATTGATTTTCTTTACAACGAATGCAGGAAAAGAATTGTACAATGCTCCAGATGCATATGACTTTTCGGGTACGCCGAGAAAAGTCATTTTAAAAGCGCTGCAAAAAGACGTCAATCCGGCTACTCAGCAACCGTTCTTCCCGGCGGCGCTCTGCTCTCGTTTTGCATCCGGAAATGTCGTAATGTTCAATCAGATATCGGCAAGCGGTTTGCGTAAAATTGCTGAAACTGAGATTCAAAAACAGGCAGACCATTTTACAAATGAATACGGCATAGAGGTTCGTCTGGATCCGGAGGTGTTTACTGCGCTGATGTTTGCGGAGGGCGGCAATGCCGACGCCAGATCTCTGCGAGGACGCGCCGAACGATTCTTTGACGATGAGATTTTTGAACTGTTTCGGTTTTTGGCGTCCGAAGAGCATCCGGGGAATATTTCCGAACTGGAGACGATTCACTTTAACGTTGAATCTCCTTCAGACCCGGAGGTCTCTTCTCTGTTTGGAAACGGTGAAGAGCACCATGTTTTGATGTTTGCGGAAGACGGGGTTATCAAAAAATATGAAGCATGCTGTTCCGGCATCCATATTTGCAGTGCGCAGGACCTTGCCTCGGTAAAGCAGCAGCTCAGCAGCAATTCATTCGGCTTTGTGGTTATTGATTTGCTTTTTGGAACGCCGGGTGTGAAAAAGTTTTTGAACATTGAAGACGTCAGCTCTACTGCGCGTGACGTGTTTCGATATATTCGTGAAAAGCATGCAGATCTTCCGGTCTTTATTCTTCAGCACAACGAAAGCCTTTTGAGCAAGGAGGAGCAGAAGTCGCTGCTGAAGGAAGGTGCGCGGGGCTTTATCATGCCGGGAGAGGAGGAGTCTGTCTTTTCTGACGAGATTTGCCGCATCTGCACAAGGCTCTATCAGCAGGCAAGCATGAAGAAACTTGCCAGTTCGAATCGACTGATCAGCTATGAAACCGGACAGAATGTCAGCGACGACGGGAAAAGCGCTGAAATCACTTTGTTTGATTTTGCGCTGTCTACGGCCGTCGAAGCGGAGGATACACGAAATGTGATGAGCAATGTTTCTAAGCCCAATGTGAAATTCGACGAAATCATCGGTGCTGAGAACGCAAAAGAAGAATTGCAATTCTTTATTGATTATTTGAAAGATCCGAAACAGTTTGTTGAAAGCGGTTTAAGAACACCGCGCGGAGTATTGCTTTATGGTCCGCCGGGTACCGGAAAAACGATGCTTGCGAAGGCGGTCGCAAGTGAGGCCGGTGTAACATTCATCTCTGCGGAAGGAAATCAGTTCATCAAAAAATACATCGGTGAGGGAAAAGACGATCTGCACGACTTGTTTGCTGTTGCTCGCAAGTATGCACCTGCGATTATCTTTATTGATGAGTTTGAAGCAATTGCCAAGGAGCGCAGAGGTGGAGAACACTCCATGTCGAACGGTGAAGATGTATTGACTGCGCTGCTGACCGAAATGGACGGTTTTCATACCGATATCGCCCATCCGGTATTTGTACTGGCGGCGACAAATTTTGAAATCACGCCCGGCACCGGGAAATCGCTCGACCAGGCTTTGCTTCGAAGGTTTGACAGCAAGATCTGCGTCGACCTACCCAACAAGCAGGAACGCATTCGGTTTATTCGGAAAAAAAGCTCCGGCAGCAAGGCCTTTGAAATCAGCGACGCGGAAATTGAAAGCATCGCTCTGCGGTCAACCGGTATGAGTCTGGCCGATCTTGATTCTGTTATGGAGCTTTCCCTTCGAACGGCAATCCGAAACACCGACAAAAAAGTTACGGATCAGGTTTTGGATGAAGCGTTTGAAACTTTCATCGGCGGCGAAGAGAAAGGTTGGGACAAGGAACAGTTGATGCGCACCGCGCGGCACGAAGCGGGTCACGCCTTCCTTTGCTGGCACAGCGGTGAAACGCCAACCTACGTTACTGTTGTAGCGAGGGGGGATCACGGGGGCTACATGCTTCATGATACGGACGAAGGCAAGAAGATCTTCACGAAAGAAGAACTACTTTCAAGAATTCGGGTCGCACTTGGAGGACGTGCCGCCGAACTCGTCTATTACGGCGAAAAAGACGGTGTTTCGACCGGCGCGAGCGGAGACCTCGCTTCCGCAACCGGATTGGCAAGACAAATCATCTGCACCTATGGTATGGACGAAAGTTTCGGCCTTGCTGTGATTGATTCGCAGGCGGCCAGAGAGGGAGAGCTCTCTCTTGAGGTGCGGAAAGCGGTCAACCAGATTCTGGAGAAAGAGATGAATCATGCCATAAAAATCATTGAAGAGAACAGGCTGTTGATTGATGCGCTTGTGAGTCGACTGATGTCCGATAACCATCTGAACGGCGATGAGATCCAACACATTTTCGAGTCGACTTCAAAGGGTTAAGCGACAGTTTCAGAAGCTTTCTGACGGGCGGAGGAGTATTTTTAAAGAGAAACCTTTGCCTTTCCTGTTAGTTGATCAGCGATTACTTAGAACGTTTCGGCTTAAAAAAAGATGATATTTGTTGTCTGTAGTTGCTTTTGCGGATGGAAACGGCAGACATTCAAATGACAAAGCAAATCCGGAAGTATGAAGCAGCCGCTCATTCATGCAAATGCGAAAAATTTGACGAGCAAGTTTTCTGTCGTTTTGCACGGAGATCTCTTGAAAGCCGGCAGGCTTCTGCGGGATGATCTCTGCTGCATCTGACAAAGATTTGCCCGTCAATTTTTTCAAACCGGGAAAACCAGCGGTTTCTTTGACGTTTTTCAGCTTTTGGAGCTCGGCGCGTGGCACGCGCCCCTTGCATTCTCCGCCGAACTGTGCTATGATACCTCTGAAAGGAGATGTTTTCATGAAACGCATTTTTACCCTTCTGCTCGCCCTGCTTGTGGTCTTCGGCGCGGCTCTGCCCGCCTTTGCCGGGGAGAAAAACAGCTATCTTGCGGGAGAAACCTCCCTCGCCGCGATCCCGTCGCTGAAAATTTCCACCGGCGGAAAGGCGAAGCAGCTCGTTCTGAAATGGAGTGCCGTGCCCCGCGCCGACGGCTACGAGGTTTTCCGCAGCACGAGCGGCAAAAGCGGCAGTTATCAGCCCATTGCCGACGAGGGCGGCACAACGTACACCGACACGGGACTGAAGAACTCCACCGCCTACTACTATGCCGTGCGCGCCTATGCCTGGACGGGGGAGCGGACGGTTTACAGTCCCATGAAAAAGGCGAATCTTTCGACGCGGATCACGAAAACCTTTGCCGCCGACCGCTTCGTGAAGACCTGGAAGGCCATGGACAGGTTCACCAACGCCTTCCGCTCCGGCGAGGACGCGATCCAGAAGACCCGCAGCGGCTGGTACGGCTACTACTTTCCCTTCACGCTCAAGGGCTGCAGCACCAAGGCGGACGCCGTGAAGTTTTTGCGCGCCTATTTCACCAAGGCGGCGGCAAAGCGGATCGCGAACTTCTACCTCAAGGAGATCGGCGGCAAGCTCTACATCTGGTTGCCGGAAGATCCCGGCTCCATCGGCACGCTGGTGATCAACGACGTGACGACCCGCAAGATCAGCTACGCCGACAAGCGAGCGATCTGCAAGTTCGGCACATGGTTCGTTCCGCTCTTCGGCGCGGAGGAGACCGATCCGTTGGAGTATGTTGCCGTCAGGTTCGCGCTGGACTATGAAAGCGGAAGCTGGCGCTTCGACGACGACGGCTGGTACAACTTCGATTTCAGCTACACGTCCCTCATTACCCCGAACGACGGAAAATAACACAGAAAACAAGAAATCCCCGCCGGAGACGAAAGGTTCCCGGCGGGGGTTGTTTTGTTTTTCTGACAGCTCGCTTACCGCATCAGGCGGCGGATCACGGCCTCGCAGTCGGCCTCGTTCATGATCTTCGGCACGGGGTAGAGCGGATTCGCTTCCTTCAGTGCGCGCTTGACAAGGATCGGCAGGTCCTCTTCCTTGATCTGCTCAAAGCCGTCGGGGATGTTCATCCGGCGGTTCATCTCGCGGATCTCCTCGATGAAGGCCTTGGCCTTCTCTTCGTCGGAGCCGACCTTGCAGGTGCCGGTCATTTCGGACAGGCGAGCCAGACGGAACCAGGCTTTTTCACCGTAATAATCCAGCACATAGGGCAGGATGACGGACATGGCAAGCCCGTGGGGGATGCCGTACATGCCGCCGAGATTGTGGCCGATGGCGTGGACATAGCCCACATAGGCGCGGGTGAAGGCCATGCCGGCGTAGTAGGACGCTTTGAGCATCGTGTTGCGGGCGTCCATGTCCTTGCCGTTGGCATAGGCTTTTTCCAGCGAGGTGAAGATCATCTTCACAGCCTTTTCGGCGTAGACCTCCGTGCTTCTGACGTTGCTCTTGCCGATATAGGCTTCGACAGCGTGGGTCAGCGCATCCATGCCGGTGGTGGAGGTGATGTGCGGGGGAAGACCGATGGTCAGCTCGGGATCGAGCACCGCAAACTTCGGGCGCAGCTTCGGGTCGTTGATCGCGTTCTTCTCGTGGGTTTCCGGATCGGAGACCACGGCGGCGACGGTCGTTTCGGAGCCGGTGCCGGCGGTGGTGGGAACCGCAAAGAGAATGGCGGGCTTGTGGAAGACGCGCAGAGTGCCGCGCATCTGGCGCACGCTGGTGCGCGGATTGGTCACGCGGGCAGCCGCAGCCTTGGCGCAGTCCATCGGGGAGCCGCCGCCGAAGGCGATCACGGCCTGGCAGTTGTTGTCGATGTACATCTGCTTGGCGTCTTCGATGTTGCCGATCGTCGGGTTCGGCTGGGTGCCGTCATAGACCACGTATTCCACGCCGGCTTCGTCCAGCTTTTCATACAGACCGTCGAGCAGGTGCAGTCCGGTCAGACCCTTGTCGGTCACGACCAGCACTTTGTTGATGTTTTTGGACTTGATGAGGGCCGGCAGACGCTTCACGGCGCCCGGGCCTTCCAGCAGTTCGGGTTCCGACCAGTCGAAGATGAACATGGCATACTTCATCACGAACTGGAAGGTTCTGTAATACGCTTTCTTCAATTGCCACATGGGAAAAACTTCCTTTCTCCTGTTTAATAAAACCATTTTACACTTTTTTGCGCCGTTTTGCAAGAGCAAACGGAGATTTTTGAAAGAAAAACTCTGTGGGAATTGCGGCGGCCCGAAAAAAGAGCGCAGCCGTTTGGCTGCCGCGTCAGACCTTTTCTTCATCCAGCGCGATCACAATGGAAGAGCGCGTCGGGGTGAGCTTGCGCAGTTGCACGCCGGCCGCGCGGAACATCCGCTTGGAGGCGCGGGTCATGGGGGAATCGGCGTACTTGTCGGAGAGATAGACGACCTCCCGGATGCCGCACTGGATGATCGCCTTGGCGCACTCGTTGCAGGGAAAGAGTGCAACATAGATCCGGCAGCCGCGCAGATCCGCGCCGGCGTTGTTGAGGATGGCGTTCAGCTCCGCGTGGCAGACATAGGGATACTTTGTGTCGATGGCTTCGCCCTCGCGCTCCCAGGGAAATTCGTCGTCGCTGCAGCCCACGGGAAAGCCGTTGTAGCCGACGGACATGATCTTGTTGTGCTCGTTGACAATGCAGGCGCCCACCTGCGTGTTGGGATCCTTGCTGCGATAGGATGAAAGCAGGGCGACGCCCATGAAGTATTCATCCCAGGTCAGATAATCGCTGCGCTTTGCCATAGCTGTACCTCTTTTCGTTTTATTCCACTCCGCGGTAATACAGGCCGCGGGTAAACGGTTCCTTTGCCGGTGCGCCTTCGCGGTAGGCGCGCAGAACGGCGTCTGCCTCCTCGCGCGTCTCCGTGGTGAAGGAGAGCGCCAGAAAGTCCAACGCGGCGAATTCCCGCAGCCGGTCGCTCAGCACAAGCGGGCGGGAGTTGTAAACCTCGCTGCAGCCGAGCTTGCACCGCACCGGGAACCGCACGCCCAGCCGGTCGGTCAGTTCGCTTTCGCCTTTGCAGTCGCGGCAGGACTTCACATTGCGCACCGGGCAGTTGCGCGTGAGCATCAGCGGCAGGCGGCCGTAGGCGAAAACGCCCCGGGGGACGCGCGTTCGGGTCTGCGCGATCTGCGCCAGTGAAAGCTCAGGTGACAAGGTAATTGACTTTACACCGAGATCTTCGAGCACGGCTGCGGAAATGCTGTTGAAAACATTCACGGAAAAGCCCGTATGAACGTCCATGCCGCAGTTTTTGGCGATTGCAACGGCGTCCAGCGTAAAGCAAAGGGCTGTTTGAATGCCGAATCGCCGCGCGCGGCGCAGCGCATTTTCCACAGCGGCAGTTTCGCCGAAAATTCCGCGCGGAATCGTCACACCGAGGCAATGTACGCGGTTTTTCACATTTTCCACCGAGTTTTCCTTGAAATTTAACGGCAAATACAAGTTTTCCACATGGGAAAGGTCGGTTGGAATCTGGTGATCATTTTCCACATAGACGTGAAACGCAGGGCATTCGGGTCTTTTTTTGTCAGGATTTTCCGGCATTCGACCCGGACTTTTTCCGTCCCGGACTTCTGCGGCGGACAAAGCGCGCAGCGCCGGAGCTATCTTCTCTTTTGGAATCATTTGAACATCTGTAAAGGTAATGGACTTTACAGATGAGAGGCTTTTTTCCAGTTCTTCCAGCGCGTTTCGGCGCAGGGCGTTGAGGGTCGCCGCGGACAGGGAAAGTCCGGCGTCCAGCTCGATTTCGACGTTGTCGGCATAGAACGGGGTACCGCCGCATTTTTCCAGCCGTTCGCGCAGCGCTTCTTCGGTCAGCGGCTTCGTGCGCGCCGGTTCCGGCAGCACGTCTTCGGAAACAAACACGGTTTTGCCCCCGGCTCTTGCGGTCAGCGAGGGCCGCTCGCCGTCGAGCACGCACAGATAAAACGTCACCGGTACGCGGGGCGTCTCCTTGTCATAGAGCCGCGCCAGCGCGGAGAGGACCTTCCCGGTGGCGGCGGTGACGTCCTCCTTTCGGCGGATGCCGAACATCTCTTTGCCGCGGCAGTCGTCGTAATAGCCGGAGGTGAAGCCGGAGCGGGAAAAGACCGCTTCCAGCGCGGCGGAAAGCGCCGGGTCGGGCGTACCGTTCAGCGCGTTGCGCGCGGCCTTCACGGCGGCGGCCACATACTCCGGCCGTTTCATGCGTCCCTCGATCTTGAAGGATTCCACGCCGAGACCGCACAGCTCCTGCAGCCGGTTCATCAGCGAAAGATCCTTCAGACTCAGATCGTGCCGCCCGGGCGCCCCGGCGGAAAACGCCAGACGGCAGGGCTGGGCGCAAAGGCCGCGGTTGCCGCTGCGTGCGCCGAGCATGGCGCTCATGTAGCACTGGCCGGAAACGCACATGCACTGCGCCCCGTGGATGAAGACCTCGAGCTCGAGATCGGTGCTCTTTCGCAGCTTTGCGATCTCCTCCTTCGTCAGCTCTCTCGGAAGCACCGCGCGGCTGTAGCCGAGCTCCTTCAGCAGTGCGACGCCGGCCGGGGTCTGGACCGACATCTGGGTGGAGGCGTGGCGCGGCAGCTCCGGCGCACAGGCGCGGCAGAGGGCGGCGAGGCCGAGATCCTGCAAAATCAGCACGTCTGCGCCGAGCGCACAAACGTGCCGAAGCGTATCCAGCGCCGCAGGAAGCTCTGCGTCGCTGACCAGCGTGTTCAGGGTGATATGAACGCGCACGCCGCGGGCGTGACAATATCCCACGGCGCGTTTGAGCGTTTCTTCGTCAAAGTTTTCGGCGCCCCGCCGCGCGTTGAAGTTCTGCGTGCCGAGGTAGACCGCGTCGGCGCCTGTGCGCACGGCGGCGATCACCGCCTGCATGGAGCCGGCGGGCGCAAGGAGCTCTGCTTGCTGCGCCATGTTATTTTCTGCCGAGCTGTTCCAGCACGGAGGAGAGCTGCGCTTTCAGGCGGTCGATCTCCAGATTGGCGTTTTCCAGCTCGCGCTTGGCTTTTTCGGCCTCATGGCGGGCGAAATCGGCCTTACTCTTGGCGCTGGAGGCGTCGTCGAGGTAATCCTTGATCTGCTCGCGCAGGTGGTCGGCGGTGGTGCTGGCTTTTTTGAACTCGTCGGCGTAGTTCAGGGTGGTGAGCACGGCGGCCTGGGTCACGGAGATGCGCGGATTCTCCTTCATCGTTTTTGCGATGGCGCGATCCACGTCCTTGCCCAGCTCGGCAACGTACTGGGCGTCGTCTTCGGTGAGGATGGCGTACTCCGCCCCGGCGATGGAGAGCTTTACTTTATTGCGAACCATAACATTCATCCTTTCATGATGCATCGATGGGATATATTCTTAATTATTATACAATACTTTTCGGGGTTTATCAAGGGTTTTGGAGAAAAAATGTTTGGGGAACAGGGAGCGGATGATTGACAGATACAGAAACCCTTGTCCTGTTTTGATGTATGAAATATCTGTTACCCACTTCTGATTTGGCCGATCAGCATGAAAATCTCTGTTCAGCAGATTCGGATATCTGTGCAGGCAATCTCCGTAATGCTGATACTTCTTTCTTCTGATCACAGAAAGCAGATTGTATTTCTGCATGATGCGCAGCACAGTCTTCGGATTTCGATGGATTCCTTGTCGCTCAAGCCAGATTTGAACTCTCCGATATCCATATGTTTGCTTCACCTCTTGCTGACAGATTCTGATCTGCTCCGCCAGCGGCAGATCTCGATCCGGTATCTCCATTCGTTTTACATAACCGTAATAACCACTTCTGGATACTTCAAAGAATCTGCACATCTCGCTGATCGGGTATTTCTTTCTGTGCCGATGGATTACCAGGTATTTTACACTTGTTCTCACTTCCTTTCTGTGAGCGAGAGAAAATCCCGCATCAATTCATTCTCCATTTCCAGTCGCCGAATACAGCTTTCCTTTCGGGCAAGTTCATATTGCAACTGGGTAAGCTTGCTTAATTGCTGTATGGATGGTGGTACTTTTCCACTGTCTTTCCTCGGTCTGCCTTTGGGCTTAATCTCTATTCCTGCTGCGATCTTTCGTTGCTTTCTGTTATATCTCTTAAAAAAGTCATGTGTTTGCTCTTTTGTTAGTCCATATCTTTCTCCAATTTCTCTCACTGTCATTCCCTGTGCTTTTAATTCCAACATCTCTTCTTCGTATTCCTGAATATGCCGATAACCTGCCGTAAAAATTCCTCCTATGATACTTTCTTCCATTGTATCATAGGAGGGGCCTTTTTTCTATTGTCCGTTTTTACTGGACTTGTTCAGATCCACAGCGGGGTTTTCTGTCCACTGTTCACTGTCCGCTGACGCTCAGATCTTCGGCAGTGTGGCGAAGCTTGCCTGCAGCTCCTCGTCGGTCGGGATATAGTCATCCATCTTGCCGTCGTGGAACTTCTCATAGGCGACCATGTCGAAATAGCCGGTGCCGGTCAGGCCGAAGACGATTGTCTTCTCCTCGCCGGTCTCCTTGCATTTCAGCGCCTCGTCGATGGCGGCTTTGATGGCGTGGGAGCTTTCCGGCGCGGGGAGGATGCCCTCCACCCGGGCGAACTGTTCCGCAGCGGCAAAGACGTCGGTCTGCTTGACGCTGACCGCTTCCATGTAGCCGTCGTCGTAAAGCTGGGAGAGAACGGGGCTCATGCCGTGGTAGCGCAGGCCGCCGGCGTGGTTCGGCGCGGGGATGAAGTTGCTGCCGAGGGTGTACATCTTCGCCAGCGGGCAGACCATGCCGGTGTCGCAGAAGTCATAGGCGTACACGCCGCGGGTGAAGCTCGGGCAGGACGCGGGCTCCACGGCGATGATGCGGTAATCCGCCTCGCCGCGCAGCTTTTCGCCCATGAAGGGGGCGATCAGGCCGCCGAGGTTGGAGCCGCCGCCGGCGCAGCCGATGATGATGTCGGGCTTGATGCCGTATTTGTCGAGCGCAGCCTTGGTCTCGAGACCGATCACGCTCTGGTGCAGCAGCACCTGGTTGAGCACGGAGCCGAGCACATAGCGGTAGCCGGGGGTGCTGGTGGCGACTTCGACCGCCTCGCTGATCGCGCAACCGAGGGAGCCGGTCGTGCCGGGATGGGCTTCGAGGATCTTTTTGCCGATCATCGTGGATTCCGAGGGCGACGGGGTCACGCTCGCGCCGTAGGTGCGCATGACTTCGCGGCGGAAGGGCTTCTGCTCGTAGCTGACCTTGACCATGAAGACCTTGCAGTCGAGATCGAAATAGGAACACGCCATGGAAAGCGCTGTGCCCCATTGACCGGCGCCGGTCTCGGTCGTCACACCCTTGAGGCCCTGCTTCTTGGCGTAGTATGCCTGGGCGATGGCGGAATTCAGCTTGTGGGAACCGGAGGTGTTGTTGCCTTCAAATTTGTAATAGATCTTTGCGGGGGTGCCGAGCTTTTCTTCCAGGCAGTAGGCGCGCACGAGGGGCGAGGGACGGTACATTTTGTAAAAATCGCGGATCTCCTGCGGGATCTCGATGTACCGGGTCGTGTTGTCGAGCTCCTGGGCGATGAGCTCTTCGCAGAACACGGGCGCCAGTTCTTCCGGCTTCATCGGTTCGTGCGTTCCGGGATTCAGAAGGGGCGCGGGCTTGTTTTTCATGTCGGCACGGACGTTGTACCATGCCTGGGGCATCTCCTTTTCTTCGAGATAGATTTTGTACGGGATCTTACTCATGTCATTCATCCTTTCTGTAAATTATTTGATCCGAGGATCCCCGTTTGCAGCCGCTTCGGCTGCTGCTGAGAAAAGAAAAACTCCCGTCTCAGCTTTTTGCTGGGACAGGAGAGGAAACTCTCTTGCGGTGCCACCCGGCTTGACGCTTTCGCGCCCACTTTGCGCATACATCGTGATATGCTGACCTTTGATAACGGAGCGCCTATCTCCGACGCACATACTCGCCTTGCGCTTTCTGCTTGCCCTCGGAAGTCCATTCGACCGCATATCTTCTGCCGCGCTTTCACCGTCCGCAGCTCGCTTTGAGAACAGGGGTGCGATCTACTCACTCTTCCTCATCGGTTTAGCACACTATATCACGAAAGCGGGCGCTTGTCAAGCGTTTTTTGAAAAAAAGTTCCTTTATTTTTTTCGGCGGCGGCGATTGGAACGCGGCAAAAGCAACATTTGTCCACCAACTGCGGCGGCCGCTTTGGCAAAATGCACAAGGCGCACCGCCGTTTTTTCATCGAAAAGTCAAAAATGCGGGCGGGAGACGGTTTTTTTGAATGCGGTTCTTGATTTCTTGACGGTTCGGTGTTATACTCATTATGACTAAGATTGACTTTTTCTATGCTGTTGCCGGCAGAACCGGGAAAACTTCGGTCAGGAGGTTGGCCCGTGTCGCGGCAGCGGCGGCGAAAAAAGCGTTCGAGTGCGGCTTGCCGCAAGTTTTTCCCAAGGAGGCAAATCTTATGTTTAAACTCGTGAAACGCAACCTCTCTGTGCTGCTGACGGTTCTGATGCTGCTGAGCTGCTGGGTCTTTGTTGCGCCCGAAAAGGCAAAGGCGGCAGTGGAACAGGAAATGTATGAAATTGAAGTTGCGGTCAGTCTCGTGAACGATAACGACCGCGACGACAACTATTATACTATTACTTATAAGCGGCCCAACGGCACCACCGGCACCGTGAAGAAGTACCGCGCGGCGGAATTGGGCCCCGGCGGAACGGGCAAAACGGAGTATCGCATCGACACTTTTTCTCTGGACGGTATTCCCATCAGACTGGACTATGCCTGCAACGGTAATGAGGTGAGCTGCTGGTATATCATGGGTGTGTCGCTGGTCAGCGGCGACCAGAAAACTTTGTTCCAGGGTCAGCTCGGCGGCGAGACGCTGCTCATCTACAAAAGAATTTCCGCCTGGATCGACTTTACAAATAAGACCAGCGGGATCAGCGATAACGGTACGGACGACAAACGGCACAATGACTGGACGAACAAAGACGCCTGCACAGCCACCAGCCAGCCGCACGTGGCGCAGCTCACGATGGAACGCCGACCGGATGAAGCCGGCGACATCCAGATCCCCAACGAGGCCGGCGACTACGGCACCACCGGTACCACCTTCTATGTGAAGGATCAGTTCGGCGTGCGTCTGGGCAGCAACTGCTATAATGTGACCGTCACGCCCAAGGACAGCGCACAGAGCGCTTATATCAGTGCGCATTCCGACGACTCCTACGCGTCGAACCTGCTGGAGGGCTATGCCATCGACGTGGCCGAGGGTGCCCGCCGACTGCAGACCGTCTATAACAAGAACACCGGCACCTGGGGCGGCGGCGGCGATACCCGCTTTGACGAGCCTTTGACATTGACCGTCACGGACAGAAAGCAAAACTATACGCTGACTGAAGACTTGATCCTTCCGCTGACGCAGCCCGAATATGAGGTCTTCTTCTCTGAATATACCGGCGGCGACGGCGAGGTCAGCCCCGAAAGCTACCCGAGAATGGTTTACAGTTTGCCGATCGGTTCTTTGCCGTCGGCGGACCGTCCGGGCTACACCTTCCTCGGCTTCTTCAAAGGCAGCGGCGGCGTGACAGAGAATTCGACCCCGCCCTCGAGCTGGGGCGAGCAGGTCACCGAAAACACGATCGTGAACGGCGAAAACACGGAGGCCTCAAACTCCCCGTATCACTGCGGCTGGACCTATGCGCCCTGTACCGTTACGGTGAAAAACAACCGGGGCAAGACGGTGCGCACCGTGACCGGAAAATATGACCATACGCTCAACGGCTCCACCCTGAGCAGCATTTTGAACGACCCGGCGGCCGCCTACGAAAAGGCGCCCGGCGAAACCGGCGAATACAACGACCTGCGGCCGTATAAGCTGGTCGTCGAATCCGGCATGGAGTATGTCAGCTCCAGCCAGCAGGAACGCTCCGAGGCGCAGATCGGCAAGGATCTGATCAACGACAACCTGCAGCTTGAGGGCGATATCACCGTCCGCATTCACTACCGCCAGACGAACGCTTCGAAATATACCATCCAGTTCTTCGACAAATCGACCACCCCGATCAGCTCCAACGCGAACTATACCTACGGGCAGTACGCGGCTGTGCCGAGCGGCGAGTTCACCTGGCCGGAGGATAACACCTATACCTATACCTTCGCAGGCTGGGCGAAGCAGCGCCATGCGGGCGACAAGAACTACTTCCTCGACGCGCACTATGTGACAGTCAAGGATGACGAGGGTGTGGAACACACCGAGCTCGAAGTGAGCCAGGCCATTCCGCTGGTGGACGTTGCGAACACGCCGATCGTTGCGGACGTGAACTACGTTGCCGTCTATGCCCGTGTGTTCAAGACCTACGACGCGACCTTCCATTACACCAAGGACGGCGACGAAAAACAGTCCTTCACCCAGGAAGACGCATACCATTATAATGGACACATCACGCCGCCGGCCTCCATTGAACGCGAGACCGAAAACGGCAAGGTCACCGACAACCCGACCGCGTCCTTCGTTGCCCGCGGCTATGTCTGGGAGTTTGCCGGCTGGTACACCGAGGAAGAGGGCGGAACCCTGGTCGACTTCGGCAACATGGCCGACCCGAACAGCAACCTGACCGATGTCGGCGGTATGGAATACTGGGCGCAATATGAACAGGGCGATCCGACGTCGAACCGCATCCGCTTCTTCACCAAGGCGGGGGCGCTGCTGGAATCCGCGAACGTGGATTACAGCGAGACCGACGTCACCACTGTTCCCGCCATGGAGGCTTCGGCCTACAACAAGCTGCGTGCCCGCAACCTTCTCAACTATGAGACCGACACCATGCGCTACACCTTCGACAAGTGGGTCAACGTCCAGAACGGAGAAGAGCTGCCCTACAGCGAGAAGCCGCTGACGCCGGCGGATTACTATCCGTCCTATATCGAAGAGCCGCTGCTTACCCTGCGTCTGTATAATGAAAAGAATGAGCTCTACAATTATACCGACGTTGCGGGCGCAACGCTCGATATCAGTCAGCTCTCCGACGCCATTCTGCATCCGACAAGAAATGCCGACGCCTATTCCGAGGAATATACCTTCAAGGGCTGGTCCGAGACGGAATCGGTGCTCTGGACCGAAGGCGAGACCCTGGTGGATCTTTCCAACTTCGTCTTCCCGGATCATGACGTCGACCTCTACGCGCATTACGACGCCGTGCCGATCAACTACACGGTGCGCTTCCTGCGCGACGACCAGGAGACGGAGATCAGCACCCAGACCCTGCACTTCGGCGACCCGATCGTGGAACCCACGCTGAGCGAAGAAGACAAGGTCAAGAGCTCCGACTATCAATACAATTATACCTTTATGGGCTGGAACCTGCCGCCGGCAGACACCTGCACCGGCAACGTCGATTACTTCATGACCTTCCGTCAGGGCTACCAGTACTACACCGTGAACTGGCTGGATTACAGCGGCGGTCTCTTCAAGAGCGAGAAATATGTCTATAACGGCCATATACACATGCCCTATAACGAGCCCGAAACGCCCGCTTATACCGATCCTGAAACCGGCGACCCCGACACCTCCCGCGTCAACGTGTTTGATTACTGGGAGTATGTGAACGCTGACGGCGCATTCGGCGAAACGGAGATCGGCCGCTTTGTGATCGGCCAGAAGCTGGGCGGCGCAACGCAGGAAGAGATCGACAACGGCAAGTACACCGGCCCGCTGACCCCGGCTTACTGGGCGGCGAACAACAATGTCATCACGCTGCGTGCCCGTTACACTGACACGGAAAACGTGGTCACCATCACACGCTATGACGGCATCGTCGAAGACGGCAAGCCCTTCGGCAACGAGATCGGCAAATCGAAGGTTCCCTACGGCACGACCTACGGCGAGCTGCAGGTCGCAACCTCCGTCTATACCCCGCAGTACACCGCCGAAGGCCACTGGAGATTCTCCAAGTGGAACCGTATCACCGGCGAAACGACCTCATCGCCGATGGCGGACTCCTTCAGCTTCACTGCAGATACCTCCATTGTGGAGATTTACACGTCTGAGCCGCACGGCGGCACCAACGGCGCGCTCTGGAGCGCGGTCGTGACAAAAGCGCCCACCTTCAGCGAAGAGGGCGTGCGCAGCCGCACCTGCACCGCGGAAGGCTGCGGCTACACGGAGAACACGGTCGTGATCCCCGTGCTGCAGGATACCACGGCACCCATCGGCAAGCTCTATGTGAAAGAGAACCAGTGGTCTGCCTATCCGCAGACATTGAGCGAGTCTCCGATCCAGACGGCGCAGAACAACATGGTCATCGTGAACGCCGAGGATATGGCGAACAACGCCGGCGACACGGCAGCGAACGCCGAGTTCAACAGCAAGGGCTTCGGCAGCGGCGTTGCCTCGATCCAGATCGCCCTTGTGGACGGCGACGCATTGCCTGCCTCTCCGTCGGAGATCACCACCTGGTACACCGGCTATACCTATGATGAGGACGCGGCGCCCAACGCCAGTCTGACCATCGGCAACCTGCTGAACCTCGACGGCGAAGGCGCCGGCAAGCTCTTCCCGCAGATCGAAAACGAAGGCACCTTTGTCATCTATGTGAAGCTGACCGACAACGCGACTGCGGCCAACGGCGCAGCGCAGGCGAACGTGACCTATCTGCGCTCCGATCTTCTGGTGCTGGATACCACCTCGCCGGTGATCGAGATCACCTCCACCGACAATATGACGAACAGCATCCGCCACTGCGAGGATGCGACGATCACCGTCACCGACAACGAGCTGGCAACGGTCACCCTCAACGGCGCCTCTGATTATCAGCTTCCGGACGAGGAAAGACTCGCAGCCGACATCGGCGGCCTGACCGAGATCACGGTTGGCGAAGACACCTTCCCGGCCACCGACAAGGGCGCCCAGCGCACCATGGAAGGCGGCAAGTTCGTTTACCTCTACAACTCCGCCGGCGAAGGCGAGGATCCCGTCTATGAGCGCTACACCGCGGACGAGGCCACCGCAACGACCTATACGCCCGAGGCCGGCGAAGGGGAAGACCCCGCCGACATTCCCACCTACACGCTGATCCCGCTGTATGATTACCGCTACAACACTGCGGAGGACGGCGAGGATCCGGTCTATGCGACGGTCGCGCTGCCTGCGGGCGAAACGACGGTCACCGTCGATGAGACCACCTATGACGTGGAACCGCTCCACACCTATACCTATACGCTGCCCGGCGCAGTCCGTCCGCTGGTGGAACTGGTGCAGGAAGGCCTGACCATCACCAGGCGCGGCCAGTATCAGATCGTTGCGATCGACCGGGCCGGCAACAACAGCAAGGCGAACTTCGAGATCATCGGTTCCCACAGACTGGTCAACTACATTGTGGAAGCGACCTGCACCGACGACGGCATTAACGCGAAGCGCTGCACGGTCTGCGGCATGATGCCGGAGGAATACGTGGAAGTTCTTCCCGCCCTCGGCCACAAGATCGCCCACAAGACGGTTGCCGCCACCTGCACCGTGAACGGCAGAGAATACGATTACTGCGAACGCTGCGGCGAGATCCAGGAAGAGACGATGGTGTCCATCGAGGCGACCGGCCACGTATGGCAGAGCGCCGAGGAAGCCTATGTGCTGCGTGCGGCGACCTGCAATGTCGCGGGCGTCCTGCGCTTTAGCTGCACCAAGTGCGGCAAGACCAAGAACGAAGCCTATGCGGCCCTTGACCCGGACGGCTCGCGTTACACCGCCGCTTTGAGCAGCGGCACCGGCGAGAGCGCCTCTGTCTACGGCCACAGCCTGTATGCCAGCGAGACCCTGCCCGCCACCTGCACCAGAGCCGGCGACGTGAGCAGAGAATGCAAATACTGCGGCACCTACTTCGTGATGGAAGTTCTGCCTCCGCTCGGACATTCCCCGAGCACCAAGAAGTTCTATACCATTGAGGAGGCGACCTGCACCGAGACCGGTCTGCGCGCGCCTTACTGCGCAAACAACTGCGGCACGGTGATGTATTCCGAAACCGTGGAAACAACAGTGACCGTGAACGATGTGGACGGCCTGAGCGAGATCACGGTCGGCGAGACCGGTTACCCGCTGACGAACACGGGCAAGGCCCGCGCCAAGGTGGAGGCCACCCCGAATCTTCAGACCTTCACGAGCGAGAACGCCGAAGAAACCGTCTATAACGGCCGCACGCTCACCCCGCTTTACGCTTACCGCTACAACATCGCCGCTGAAGGCGAGACCCCGTCCTTCACCTATGTGAACGATGTGGCCGGCCTTTCGGAGATCACCGTGGAAGGCGAGACCTATGCGCTGGAAGAGATGCATACGTACGCCTACCGGATCGACGATGTGGACTTCACCATCATTGACGCACAGGGCAAGACCTCTCTGGATGTGGAAGGCGAAGCCGTTGCCCTGACCGACCTCGGCCAGGCGAGAGCCACCGTGGAAGAAGGCGAAGACATGCTGTATGTCTACCGCTACGATCTTAACGACGCCGAACAGTTCCTTTACAGCTACACCGACGGCGGTGAGACGAAGTTCTTCCAGAGCAACAGCGCCGACGAGACCGTTTATGACGGCAACGCGCTGACGCCGCTCTATGTCTATCGCTGCGCTGACGAAACAGAAGTCAACCTGCCTGAGAACACGGTGGAATACGAAGGCAGCCCCGTGACCCCGCTGTACGCTTACACCTACACCGTGGCGGACAACGGTGAGTTCGGCAGCACCTATGTGGAGACCGTTCCCGCTCTCGGCCACGACTTCAAGTTCGTTGAGACTGTGGAACCCACCGCCGAAAGCGAAGGCTACGACCTGTGGAGATGCTCGCGCTGCGGCGCGGAGGAACAGCGCAACATCGTTCCGCCGACCGTCTTCTACGAGGTCAAGACCTACAACATCGCTTTGAACGGCGAGGGTGAGACGGTTGAGACCGAGCTTTCCAATGAGAGCATCCAGTCCGGCACGCAGCTTCTCAAAACGGATCTCGGCGACGCGCCGACCCTGGAAGCGAACGAGACCTTCCGTTACGTCTTCAAGGGCTGGAGCAAGACCAAGCAGGATCTGAAGGCCCTGCAGGATGCCGCGATCGCCGCGGACGACAAGATGCCCAGAGAGATCGCCGAAGGCGAGGAAGTGCCCGAGACAGACGAAGCTCAGGTCACGCTGCCCGAGCTTGTGACCTTCCCGTTGAAGGTGGAAGAGGACACCACGCTCTATGCCGTGTACCAGCCGCGCTTCGTCAACTATGTGATCAGACTTCTGAAAGAGGACGGCACAAGTTACTTCCGCAAGATCGGATACCTGCACTACGGCAACGAGATCACGCCCGAAGCGCCTGCGAAGCCCGAGGATGCCTACGGCTCCTATGTCTTCACCGGCTGGCAGCTTCTGAATCCGGAAGCGGGCGAGAGCACGACGCCGTTTGAAACGATCCTCATCACCAGAAACGCCGACTACAAAGCGACCTATGCGCTCAGCGGCGATGTGAAGCAATATGTGGTCTTCTGGATGTACGGCACGACGAAGCTCGGCGAAGCGACCGTCCACGCCGGCGAGAACGCGGTTTACACCGGTGCAACGCCCGATGCGGCAGCCCTTGGCCTGCGCCCGAACGACGATGAGCACTACATCTTCACCGGCTGGAGCGGCACAACGACCAACGTGACCGAAAATCTCCGGGTCTATGCCCAGTTTGAGCCGGAGATCCACCAGTTCGAACGGCAGAACACGGAACAGACCTGCACCACCGGCGCCGGTTACAAGCAGGAATGCACGGTTTGCCACTTCGTCCAGGAATTCTACACCAACCAGCCGCTCGGCCACAAGTGGAGGCCCAACGGCGACGACGTGCTTCCGGTGGTTCACCAGGACGGCACCTATGAGATCGGCAAGCATCCGGCGATCTGCGAACGCTGCGGCATCACGGAGCTTCAGGATCTGGAACCCGTGCCGATGGAAGTCACTGTGAAGGATACCAACGGCACACCGCTGAACGGCGCAAAGGTCACGGTCTACCGCGACAGCACCGAGGCGAGCAAGATCATGTCTGCAAACTCCGGCGAGGACGGCGTGGCCCACCTGCTGGTGCCTGTGGCCGGTAAGTACCGCATTGTTGTGGAATACAACGGCAAGCGTTCCGAAACCGAAGTTACCGTGAACGAAAGCGGCACAGTGACCGGCGGCGCATGGCCCGTCATCAACGCCGAAGGCGTTCAGGCCGGCTGCCCGAAGAACTGCACCTGCCACAAGAGCGGCCTGTGGCCGACGATCTACCGTGCGCTGCACACCTTCATTTACTGGCTGACGCGCACCAGATGCTGCCCGGATGCGGACTACATTTAATCCGCGCCCGAAGGCTGACAACTGAATTTCCGCCGCGTACCCGAAAGGGTGCGCGGCGATTTTTTGCGCCGCAGGCACATCTTAAGGCGTCCCTGCCGGCGGCAATGCCGTCAACTTAAGTAAAAGGACAACAAGCTGGCCGGATTGCGTAGGGTCGCCCCGCGTGGTCGCCCGGACGGACACAGCATTTTACTTTCACGTTGCGGCAAAAGGAAAGCCCTCCCCGTCGTGACGAAGGAATGACAGCATGGGGAGGTCGCGGAAGAAACGCTCCGGAGGAGAAGCCTCTCAGGTTCTCTTCCACGTTTCTATAAAAGCGAACGTGCAAAGCCTTCCCCATCGCATGGGGAAGGGGGACCGCTCGCCGAAGGCGAGTGGTGGATGAGGCCGGGAACCTGCAAATCAACCTGCATCTTTCTATAATATTTCATCCGCTTCGACTCATCACCTTCCGCAGTTTTCACTTTCACGTTTCGGAGCCTCCGGCGGGTTCATTCTTTGTCTTGTCAAAGAGAAAGAACGGGCCCGCCGGAAGCATCTAAGCTGAAAAGCGAAACGGCGGCAGATGAAGACCGAAACAAAAGCGGAAACCCCCGCGCGAAGGGGGAAACCGCGTCTTGCAAACGGCACATCATCGACAAATGTTGTGCAGAACGACGAAGGCTGGAATCGGTGATTTTCGGGCCGAAAAAACACATCAACCACAAGATGTTGAGAGCCGTTCAAATACCGGAAACAATTGCTCAAATCTTGTTGCAGACAGGGGGAACAACCTATACAAAAAAGAGAAAAGCCAGCTATGCAAAATGATGAAAGTGAGATTTCGCACAAATTTTTCTTGAAAATCCCCAAAAAACATGTTATACTTCATATAGTTATAAGTATCTCTATAGGTGTAATCTGCCCATTTTTCATCATTTTGTTGAAAATGAACGTCAATTTGCATAAGTCAGTAGAATCATCCTATTGATTTTATATAGAGACAACCATCCATTTTTCCGCATTCTTAAGGAGGAATCAACATGAAACTTGGAAAGAAAGCCCTCAGCGTTCTGCTTGCGATCACCATGATCGTGACGAGCGTGTCGGTTTGTTTCTCATCGTTGGCCGCGGGTGACGTGGATACCCGTCTGTCCAACCTTGTGGGACTGATCGATTCCAACTACAACGCGCTGTCTGCCGCCATCGATTCCGGCGACACGAAGCGTGTGCCGACGCGGCAGACCAATGCCGCCTCGGTCAAGCTGCAGTTGGATACGCAGTTCGGCGCGTGGTATCAGATCGCGCAGGCATATGCGGCATATGTCAACGCCTACGCCTCCAACGCGAACCCGAAGAGCTACTTCCAGCTCGCCGATAACGCGTTTGCCTATGTGGATGCGCAGAGCGATCTGATGATGCCGGCGGCGAACTACAAAAAGGTGATCAACTACTTCCGGTTCGCCAGCCCGACCGTCACGTATGACGAGTATAATAATGAAGTGTACACTTCTTATGAAGGCAAGGTCACGCTGACGATCAACTCCGGCTATAATATCCTCGGCTATGAAACGGTCGAGGAGCTTGCGGCTGCCAACAGCGGCGAAGGCGAGCTTTACACCACCGCGAAGGTGATCTTCAACTGGACCTCCGCCGTTACCGGAGCGACGTTCAACGGACAGGAGGCCGATTTCCAGGGCGAGATCGATGTCGTTGTTCAGATGCTGCAGGATCTGCTGCACGACAGCGACAACGACGGCGACAGCGACTTTGAGGAATGGTTCCATCTTGAACTGGATAACCCGGCGCTTCTGACGCAGGCGCAGCTCGAAGATCTTGTGACGAACGAAAACGGTCCGTCTAATTTGCTGCGCGCTTATTCC
The DNA here is from genome assembly GCA_902774035.1 of Oscillospiraceae bacterium. Taxonomy (GTDB): domain Bacteria; phylum Bacillota; class Clostridia; order Oscillospirales; family Acutalibacteraceae; genus UBA6857. The sequence goes on from CACYHA010000002.1 coordinate 67,949, forward strand.
GATGTCGGCAACTTCATCACCTCGCTGATCTTCCCCGCAGGCACCAAGGCGGAAGAAAAAGCGAAGGCTCTTTGGAATCACTACGTTGCGCCCGAGGTCGGCAAGACCTACGACGAGGCCATTGCATGGCGCAACACGACGCTGATGTATGTGGATTACTATTACTATGCCAAGCTGCTGATTCCTCAGATCGACGATATCATGGGCGCAGCGGATCTTCCCGCGGAAGAGACCTATACGGAAGAAGCGCTCACGGCAGAGACGATTCCCACGATGTTCAACTATTTTGAATCTCGGATCGCGGAGACCTATGTGACGCTGACGACCACGACCGGCGCCGACGGCAGCGTGATCACGAATCAGATCTGCGACACGATGAACGTGATGAAGTCGGACAATCAGTATTCCTCCAGATTCCTGAAGGTTGCCAACGGCCTTCGCCTGAATGTTGCGAAAAAGTATGCATATCTCAACGCTGACCTGCTGGCCAGCTTTACCGATACGGAGCATCCGATCCCGACCTATGACCACGGCAGCGAAAAGCAGACCGCGGCATGGAACAACACCGGAACAAACTTCTGGGACGGCGTTGACGAAGCGGCCTACACGGAAGGCTGCGTGCTTGACCGCAACAACAACCAGATCGCCGACCGGCAGGAAGCGATCGAATTCCTGGAGCAGGCCCGTCCGCTGAAGAACGGCATCGAGACCTACATCCTGAAATACACGAGCTTCAACGCGGTGCGTCTGTCCAAGCCGGAATCCGGCGCGGCGATCACCGAGAAGCTCTATGAGCGTTTGCTCAGCCAGATCAACATCTCCATCATCGACATCTACGGCACGGAAGACGCCACATTGAAGCTGAAGATGGACACCATCAAATCCTCCATTCTGGCCGGCAAGACCACCCAGGCGTTGCTGAAGGTCTTCTATGAGTACAACGCGGCATACGGTCCCGCCTATATCCTTTCCAGAGCGACGGACGAACAGAGCGTTGCCATCTTCGAATCCCTTTACGGTTCCGCGACCCAGACGGCAGCGGAAGGCTTTGCCGAATACACCGCCTTCCTGATCGAGCTGGAAGGTCGGATGCTCATGCGCAACCGCGACCTGATGGATCGTGTGGATAAATACTACAACGAAGGCGCCTATTCCGGCTCCGGCAGCTCCAACGACAAGATCACATACTGGAACTATGAATCCGTGATCTCCACCTATGAAGCGGTGGAAGACGGCATCACTGCGCTTGAGAGCGGTTCGAACCTGGAAGCCCGGGTCCTGAACACCGTCGGTTCGGCCATCGACAATGTGAACAACCAGTATCAGGATGACAACGGCCAGCCCTACAGCTACGACGCGATGCGCGACGAGACCTGGCCGACGATAGGCGATCTGAACACCCAGGCGACCCGCGTGCTGGGCTACTATAACGCTGCGCTCGAATTCAAAAGACAGTGGCAAAACTTCCGTAACGGCCTTGTCAACCAGTATAACGACGTTTCCAACGGTGACGTCACCATCATGTCCACCTTCATCACCGGCGGTTCCAGCGCACCCTACGGCTGGGTCAGAGGCGTCGGCAAGCTGAACGTGACCGCGATCCAGAACATTGCCGAACAGATCGGCCTGCTGGAAGGCGAGGAGACCATCTATGACCTGATGGACAACGCGATCAATGATCTGGACGCCATGCTGCTTTCCACCGACGTCGCGAACCTGCTTGACCGCTTTTTGACCTCCACCGACCCGGAGACGGGCGAAAAGGTCTCCTTCCTGGGAACCTGGGAATATGACTTCACCGAGGTCGACGGCACGGTGCACCACGGCAGATATTACACCAACTCCAACGGCGTCTTTACCGATCGCGCCGACAATCAGTCGACCGCAGCGCAGATCGACAAGATCGAGAACCTGCGCGAATATCTGATCAATCTGATCATCAAGCTGCTCTACGGCGGCAAGATCCAGACCGCCGCGATCAAGCTGATTTACCCGATGATCTACGGTCTCATCGGCGATCCGACCTCCGGCCCGCTCTATACCGGCGACGATCCCTTTGCCCCGAACGGCATTTATCACATTCCCGTACTCGGCGACGCAAAGATGTATGTCATTCTGCCCGACGCGCTGACCGATGTGCTTCCGGTGATGCCGCACCACTTCTTCTGGAATTCCTCCTACGACTACACCGGCGTCAGCGACGCATCCAAGAATGCGTGCATCTGGTATAAATTCTTCAACGGCGATTTCTTCGGCAACACCACCGCCCAGAAGAATAAATACGGCTACCCGAAATTCCTGCAGATGATCTCGACCGACAAGACGTCGACCGGCAGCGCCGGTCATGCGACCGTTTCCACGGAGAGCTATGGCGTCGGCGGCGCTGATGGTTATCTCAGAGACTGGCACGCTGTGGAATGGGATATGTTCACTCCGCAGGAGATGTGGCACATCACGGACGCCCAGGGTCTGTATCACTCCCTGGCTGCCGCGCTCTGCGGCCTCGGCGCACCGCTTTCCATGCTGCTGCAGGCGGATCTGGACACCCTGCGTGTTTACAAAGCCGACGTGCTTGCCGGCGGCGACCTGACTGCGGACGTATCCGTGAACGCGAAGGGTCGTGCTGCCCTTTATGAAACCCTCTTCGTGCCGCTGTATCAACTGCTCGGCCTGACAGAGGGCTGGAGCCCGCAGCGCGGCGGTTACCATAGCTGGAGCGATATGCTGCGCGTGCTTGGCACCACGATGGTGAACGACTCCAAGCTCATCGTCTCCTACGGTAGCGAGACCAACACCTCCTACGGCGTCGGTCTGTGGCAGTATATGCTCGAGCCCATCATTTGGTGGATGAACAATGTCCTTTTCGTCAATCCCGTCAAGACGATCCTCGAGCTGCTCCCGAACCTGCTTGGCGCTCTGGAATATGACCAGATCCTTCCGAAACTCAACAATGTTGCCGTTGCCCTTGGCCTTTCTTCCATCAAGCTCGGCATCTTCGGACCGTTCAACATCGGCGCACATCTGTATGATCTTGAAGTCGGCTCCCTTCTGAGCGGCCTCGGCGGCACCGTCGGCAACATTCTGAACGCAGTGAAGGGCGGCCTTGGCAGCGTGCTGGAGGCTCTGCTGCAATTCCGGTTCACCACGGTTGCTCCGCGGGATGCGACGCAGGCCGCGCCGCAGGGCGACGATGATGCGGATAATCCTGCCAACTTCCTGCATCAGGCCGTAAAGATACCGGTAATCCAGGATGACCCAAGCACCCCGGATGTTGACGAAAGCCTCGGAAGCGAGAGTACCGTCGTGGGCTATCTGGCGACTGACCCGTCCACGGCGACCGAGAAGACCTGGACCAGTAAGGCTTCGGCGGTGAAATATCAGACCTATAAGGCCAACGGCACCGTTGACAAGACCTACTATATCACCGACATGGGTCTGTTGACGCAGACGCTGTTCAACCTCTTCTCCACCAAGGAGACCACGGAAAAAACAGGTACGCCGAAGCTGAAATATACGGTTCACCTCAATGTCGGTTCCGACGGCAAAGTATATAACACGACGACCAGTACGCAGGACAGAAATGAAGACAATGAGCTTCTTTACACCAAGGGCGGTTTGTTCCTTGAGTGGATGATGAGGGGTCAGTCGATCAACATCAACACCTCCGGCGACTACGTGAACAAGTCTCAGCTCTTCACGGTACCGCTGAGCCTGCCCGTCAACCGTCTGATGGCCTTCGCCTATAAGAGCCAGTATATGTTCCAAGGCGTGAAACCGCGCAAGGGCTACCACCTGAATGTGGACCCGGGCGACACGCTTCTGGTTCTGCTGCGCTGGATCATGGACGACGGAACGATCTATGTGCTCATGCCGCTGCTCAACGGCATCATCACCCCGGGTGAAGACGGTACATCCATCTTAGACACCATTGTTCCGCTGCTGGACGGCCAGGCCGACAACATCATGGCCATCCTCGTGGCGTTGCTCAACGCCTACCATGTGGATTACATCAACTACGAGGATGTGGTCCTCACCGGAAAATACGTCAACACCTCCGGCGAAGATCCTGAGCCGTGGCTCGAAGGCAGCGGCGGCCAGTACGCCACCAAATTCGTCCTCGGTAAGAATCTGACGGATTCCTTTGCGGATTATGCGGATTACGAGGATGATGAAGGCAACGTGCTGTCCAAGCCGATCGAAAAGGCCGACCTCGCCATCGCGAACGCCGACAAGCTGATCGCCTCCATGGTCCCGACTGTGGTCAACATGCTGGGCGACACGATCAACAACCTGATCTCGAACCTTGCGCAGAACGACGCCGCATGGGTCAGCGACATTCTCGAGCACGTACAGTCGGGCGACGAGAACTATGACGAACTTGGCGAGATCATTTCCCGTCTCATCCTGAACAATGATTTCGTTGACCTGATCATGGGCATCGTCTTCGGCAACGCAGACCGCGAGGGCCTGATGTCCTCCCTGCTTGTGGGCGAAGACGGCAAGATGAACTCCACCTTCGAGCTTCTGCTGAACCTGCTGAAGGACTTCGACATCGACTTCTCCCCCTATGCCATCTATCAGCGCGCCATCACCTCCGGCGACATGGGCTACAACCCGACGATCGCCAAATGGCTCGAACGTCAGGCCTACTTCTTCGTGAGAGGCGAATATCCGGCCGCGAACGCCAGCGCCGGCGCGATCTGGGCAGTTGCCCAAGTCGGCTTTGAAGGCGACGCCACCAGAGATCCCATGAGCTGGATCGATGTGGGCTATGAGCGCGACTTCGAGTGGCTGACCACCGAGATCCCCAACGACGACGGTTCCAGCCTGAACGACCGCTTCCGCGCCGCGTATTCGGAGATGCTCGACCTCTTCGAATCTCTCCTTGCGCCCATCGCGCCGATCCTGAACCTCATTCTCACCGGCGAGAGCCTGACCATTGCCGACCGCCTGACCATCCGCGGCAACGACGGTTACGGCAAGGCCATTGTTCCCATTCTGGAAGCCTTCAACCTGGACGGCGAACGCTACCAGGGCGATGACATTTCCGTCATGACGCAGAAGGAATTCAACCAGTTGATCTACCGCACCGCCGCATCCGCAACCGACAGAAACGGCGGTTACCACGCCAGCAGCGGCACGATCGTCAAGGGCCAGCACCAGAACGCAAGGGGCAAGTGGGTCGAAAACCGCTTTGCACCGCTGGTGAAGAACCCGCTCGATCCGCTGCTTCAGGCGATCCTGACCCTGCTCATCGGTTCCGGCGACATGCCCGGTCTGTTGGAGACCCCGCTGGAGATCGTCTTCTCCGTGCTGCCGAACATTGCGTACTTCCTGTATCGCTATCAGCGCGAAGACACCGGCGAAGAGACGTCCAACTTCTCGCTGGCCGTGCAGAACCTGATCGAGCCGGTCATGACGATCCTCGACATCGTGGATCCCGTCCTTTCCCGCGTGGTCAAGCTCGACCTCGGCGCTCTGCTTGACTCCGTGCTGGATCTGGAATCCCTGCTGAACCAGGTGCTGACCCGCCTGGTGGACTCCGATTGGAAATCGCTTTCCGTCGAGCAGCAGACCAACGCATCCAAGGACTACATCTCCCTTGATATTCTCAACTTCGGTCGTCTGTCTGCGGAAGGCGCTGTGAAGATCGACACTAAGGCCAAGACCTGCCGCACCGAGATCGCGCTCGGTCAGAGCACCAACGGCGCTTCGCTGCCCAACCGGAACCAGTTCACGAAGTTCAACGGCGGCGGCGGCGGACAGATGCTTATCACGCTGATTCGTACCGTGATGACCAAAGAGTTCGTCAAGATGGTCGGTAAGCTGGTCGGCGATCTGTTGACAGAAAACGAAGGCCTGACCGAAGACGAACAGACCCTGATTTCCAACGCCAACATTCTGGATATCGTTGATCAGGTCGTCAACCAGTTGAACAGAGACGTGACGGACGAGACCGGCGCCTACAACGGCGAACCGGTGGATGCCATCACGGGCATTTTGGTCGACGTTCTGGTCGGCTACAAGATCCACGACAAGGACGAAGGCAACGTGGCAATCTCCTTCTTCTATGAACTGATGAACAGATTCAGGGAAGAAGTGACGCCCGAACAGCAGCAGGAAGCTTGGAACACCTACGGCATCGAGCACGACGGCTACGATTGGGAGCACGCCACCAAGAACGGCGAAGCGGTCTCCGAAACCAACCCTGCGCTCTATGACAGCGCCAAGGTGGAACAGGCCATTGAAAACCTTGACTATGTGATCCAGAAAGCCGTGCCCGACGTGCTGACCGCACTGCGCGACGCCGGCATGATGGATCTCGGCAACCAGATCGAGCTGGTCTACGACTACACGACCGGCAACGGCCTTTGGGAGTTGCTGAAGGCAGTCTTCTCCGGCACACTGTTTACGGATGACCTTGTGAACAGCGTCGCCAACCTGGTCTTCGGCCTGCTCGGTCAGGGCTCGACCGCCATCGACCTTGTGCTCAAGCTGCTCAAGGCCGCCGGCATCGACTTCACGGCCTCCCGCTTCCTGTCCTATGAAGACGACGAGACCGGCGAGATCAAGCATACTGCCCTCTTTGAATACCTCACATACGGCTTTGCACTGGATAACACCGGCGAGGTCATCTTCAAGGACAGCTCAAAGCTGACGGCTTACGACAAGAACCTGTATGACGCAAGCTTGAGCGAAGAGGAGCTCGAGGACGCTGAACTGCCCTTCACCTGGGGCCAGATCATCAAGAACCACAGCGAAGACGGCTATGAGTTCACAGAGGACGGCCTGGTGGTGCTGGACGAAGAAACCGGCGAACCGAAGCGCTCCGTGACGGTTACGACCGACGAAGAAGGCATCGAAACTACCACCTACAACACGGCTCTGATCCCCTCCGGAAAAGTTCACATGCAGGTGACCGAGGAGGGCGAGACCCAGGGCTACTATCGCTATACCTATGAATACGACGGCCAGGAGGTCGAATACGTCTCTCCGTACAAGTTCCTGAAGGCGCTCGCGATTGAAGAGATCAGAGACACCGAGGCAGGCACCACGGAGGTTCAGGTCAACCTGACCCAGACCAAGGAAGAAGAGCTTCCGATGACCCAGACGATCATCAAGTCCGAGATCGTGAAGCTGAAGCCGGTCTACAACGAAGACCTGTCCACATACATGTGGTCCTGGGGCATTGACGCACAGACCATCTATAAGGAAGACGCGCCCACAGAGGTTGACACCAACGCCACCTACGTCGCGAAGAAGAACTACTTCATCGACGCGGTGTGGTACATGATCGAACCGCTTGGCGAGCTGCTTGCCACGCTGTTTGCGGAACACGACTACAGCCTGTTCAACGGCGGTATCAACATCGCCGGCTCCGACGGCTACGGCAACGTGCTGCTGCCGCTGTTCCATGCGCTTGCCGTTGACCAGACGCTGGAATACCTGAACACCACCCAGATCACCGAGGGCGAAGGCAGCGAGTATCCGAATATGCTCGCCTACATCAATTCCAACAAGACGGAAGACGAAGCCATTGAGCCCACGCTCTGGACCAGCGAACAGTACAAAGAGATCGTTTTCGACAACGAAGGCAACTATACCAGCGAGGGTATGCACCGCGCGATGAAGAAGATCGCCAACGTCGTGCTCGGCTTCATTGAGGTCGCTGCGACCTATCCGATCGCCACCGTTGCCAACGCCCTGCCGACTCTGGCCTACTTTATCCTCGGCGACGGTCTGACCACCATGATCGCCAACATTTTGCTTCCGATCACCACGCTGACCGAAAAGCTCAAGGAGATCATCTTTGTCGACGTCAACCAGATCGGCGCCGGTATCCTCGATTTGATCGAGTCCGGTTCCTGGACGACCTTCCAGAAAGCCCTTGAACAATACTATTACACCGATGAGGACGGCAGAGTGGTGTCGAAGCTGGTGGAAGGCGCATCTTACTCCTTCACCGATTCGCTGCTGCGCCTGCTTTGCTCCAAGATCTCCCTGAGCCTTCCGAACCTGCTCGGCGGCGACGAGACGGCATACAGCATTGTGCTCTTCCTGGATAAGGACGCGGAGCACGCCGCCCAGGAGAAGCTTGCGGAAGGCACCGCCGAAGGCAGACAGCAGGCGAGCGAGATCCGCACGAACGCGCTCAAGCACTTCCTGCGCAAGCTTGCCGCCATCGGCGATTCCTACACCATGCTCAACGAAAAGACCGGCCGCAACGAAGCGTGCCCGGTGGATTCCGTGACCCTGCAGACCTATGATGAGCACGGCCAGCCGATCTATGAGATGAACGGCGACACGTACATCCTTGACGAGAACCAGAACAAGATTCCGGTCACCAAGACGTACGTGAAGGAAAATCCGACCGATGAACAGGGTCTGACCAGCGATCTTGTCCGCATCAATGTCAACGGTCAGGTCTCCGTCAGCAAGTCCGAAGTGCTGATGTTCCTGTTCGACTTCATCTTCGAAAACACCACCATCAAGACGATGCTCGAGAGCATTCTGGAGCTCAACCTGCACGACGACAACGATCAGATCGAAAATCCGGAGCTGATCGACGTTCTGCTCACCAACGTCCTCAACAACGAGACGGCGCTGGTCAACGTCCTCGTCAGCCTGCTGACCGGCTATGAGACCCTGCCCGGCCAGCCAATCACCCTGAACAACATCGAAGCCGAATACCACTATCCGTTCTACGAGGACGCCGGCTTTGAAACGCTTGAAGAAGTGAAGGTAGCCAAGGAGAACGGCGCAGACGTTTCCGAGGTCTCCCGCGTGAAGACCGCCACGGCCATTGACAACCTCGATTCTCTGGTCGGAACGATTCTGAACCTCTTTAAGAGCAACATGTTTGCCGAAGACGATCCGGAGACGCCGGCGGACGAGACCGGCTTCCTGGCCAAGATGGATCTCGGTTTGAACGCCAACGCCGACCTGACCGTGAAGAATCTGGTCAACGCGCTGATCGAGAAGTATCTCTATGACGACGAGTCCCTGAGCAACATTCTCAGCATGCTGATCAACCTGCTCGGCCACAGCAGCGCTTCCAAGGTCGTGAACATTGTTCTGACCATCCTTGACGGTGCGGGCTACTCCTTCACACCGCAAACCGTGAAGCGGAACGTCACCGGCGTGATGGATGGGCTTGCCGACATCATCGGCAACAAGACCAAGTGGAGCCAGGTTGCCGACGAACACCTGCAGTACGTATACTATTATACTACGCCCGCAGCCGAAGAAGGCGGCGAGCCGACCGAGACCAACCTCTACAGCCCGCTGGATGTGTTCGAGATGCGCAAGGATCCGAACACCGGCGAACTCCTCCTGGAGGACACCAAGGGTGTGGATCATGTGGTCGAAGCCCGCTTTGTTCAGGCGACCGACAAGGACGGCAACGCCCTCTGGATCGATGTTGACGATCCGACCGCCGATCCTGTGAGCACAAAAGAAGACGGCAAGACCTACGAGCCGCTCTACACCTCCGAACAGGAGCAGATGGTGCGTCTGTCGCTGAACTTCGGCTTCACCGACGAGATGACGACCTTCGAAAAACGCGACAAGTTCGTGGAGATCGTCTGGAGCCTGATCGCTCCGCTGCACGGCGTGTTTGAACTGCTGCTCACCAATCAGCCGCTGGTCATTTACGACCGCATCAAGATCAACGGTCTGCCCGGCTACGCCAACGTGATCATCCATCTGTTCAACGCGCTTGCCATCAGCAAGCTGGAAGATCCCGACGGCAACCCGTATCTGAACACGGTGGTCTTTGACAACGTGAGAAGCCAGCCGGTCACCAGAACCTTCGACAACGAAGGCGGCGTGAATTACAGCGAAACCTACAACCTCAACGACAGAAACTTCTATGCAGACGAAGACAGCTTCCTGTATGCGGTTTACGGTGTTGACCGTGTGCCCGGCGGCGAAGGCAACGCCACCGACAACTACAAGATGCTGCTCAAGGTGCTCGTGGACGCGATCTTCGCGCTGGTGGATTCCCTGTGCGAACGTCCGGTGAACACGCTGCTGACCATGCTGCCGTATCTGTGCCGCTACATCTACAGCGATGCGATCGACCTCATGATCGAGAACCTGCTCAAGCCTGTGACCACGATCCTGGATATGATCGAAAAGATCTATTCCTTCGACGTGCTCTCCATCATCAAGAACGTGCTTGAGAACGTGATCACCAGCGCGATCCGGAACAGCGAAAACCAGAACGACGATGACGACGATGACGTGAACACCACGTCCGCGCCCACCGACATGCCCACCGTCGGCGCTGCCCTTGCCCGCTATCTGCTCAACGGCATTGAAAAGGCCGAGGGCAAGCAGAGCGAAGAGGGCTTCGAGTCCATGGATGAGTTCCTGAGCGTTGCGCTTGAACCGCTGGTTGCTTCCGACGGCAACGAAAACGGCGACGAAGGCAACAACATCTTCAGCGAGAAAGACATCCTGGAAAAGAACGACCAGAAGCTCATGGAGATCGTCTGGAAGTTCGTCAACAACTTTACCATCAAGATGGATCGTGAACAGGACGGCGTGACGAAGCAGATCATTCTTCCGCTGAGCGCGATCATCCCGAACACCCTGATGGAAGACATTGCGTCCTGCGCATGGCTGTATAACAACGACGCACCGAACAGAACGCCGAAGACGGTCGTTGACGTCGCCTCCCGCACCATCGCCGCCCGCTACATGGTCTCCGAAGCCGAAGACTATGCGGCCGACCGCGAGAGCGTGCTGCTGCGCCTGCTCAACATCCTCGTCTTCAACGACGGCATCCGCTCCTTCGCAGTGGATCTGCTCGGCATCGACTATGAGCTGCTCGGCCTTGACAAGGAATACGGCGCCGAATTTGACGGCAGCAACACCGACTTCCTGCTGGCAGTGCTCATCGAATCCATCTTCAACGACGCCGAACCCGTGCTGCGTCTTCTGATCGACCTGCTGAGCTGGTATGAGATCGAATACGCGCCGAAGTCCGTGCGCACCGAATATGAACTGAACTATGTCGGCGACTTCGACTACGAAGGCAACGGCATCAACAAGACCCAGCTCGAGGCTCTGCCCGGCAACCTTGATGACCTGATCGGCGCCATTGTGCCGCTGCTCGGAACGGTCATGAACATGTCCTCCCTGTCGTCGCTGAACTTCTCCGGCGCCGACACCAGCGAGGTCGTCAAGAACCTGCTGGTCCAGCTCCTGCAGGATCAGACCAAGGACGGCAAGAAGACCAACGGCGTTCTCACGAGCCTCATCATCGCGCTTGTGAACCTGCTCGGCGGCAACGACACCATGGGCACGATCCTGGATATGCTGCCCGGCATCATCCGCGGTCTGGATCTGAGACTCAGCTACTTCAAGTCCATCTCCCCGGCCTTCAACGAATTCTTCGAGGGCTGCAAGACCTGGGCTGACGCCTACAACCGCTTCAAGACGAAGGCAAGATGGTCCCTGATGACTGAGGAACAGACCTCTGTCCGCCAGGGCAACGTGGTCGAGATCTTCAACAACGCTACCGACACAACGCCGGTCAAGCGCCTTGTGATCAACGGCACCACCATCATGGTCTTCAATGTTACGACGAAGAAGGATCCGGCAGACGAGACCCAGACCATTGAAGAAGAGACCCTTGTCAATATCCTCGTTGCGGAAGACGACGTGACCTATGTCTACGGCGTTGACAGTAACGGTCAGCAGAAGGAAAAACCGGACACCTGCTACCTGACCGAGCCCGGCTATCAGGGCTACCGCATCGAGCTGAGCGACGGCAGGGCAAAGAAGACCGAAAAACTTGACGAACACGGCAACAAGATCGAGATCGGCAGAGACGAAAACGACCAGCCTATCTATGAGATGGTCTACGTCTACGCTTATGAAGTTGTGGACTTCGGCGGTGCGGATGCGGATTCCTTCGGCATCAACACCTATGAGAAGCTCACCGGCTTCCTGGCCGACCTGCTGACCCCGCTGGTTCCGGTCTTCCGCGTGCTGCTCACCGAAGAAGACCTGGTCGCGCTCGACGGTGTCCACATCGTCGGCGGCGACGGCTACGACAGAGCCATCATCCCGCTGTTCGAAATGCTCGGTATTCCGAATATCCTTTCCAAGAAAGACTTCCTTGAGCTTGTCTCCGCGTCCAGCTACACGGCAACGCCGGAGCAGATCGCTCAGGCGAAAGAAGACTTCGGCTATGTTGACGACGCCGATGCGGCTGCCGCAGTGAAACGTCAGCTTGCCGACAAGGCCTTTGCGAACCAGATCGTCACCTATCTTGACGCGGCGATCACCAAGCTTTCCAACGCGCCGATCACCACGATCGTTGACCTGCTGCCGCAGCTTGTGTTCTTCGTGTACTCCAACGGTCTGGAGCAGGCGATCGAGCAGCTCCTTGCTCCGCTGGTCACCCTGATCGACCTGGTGAACGACATCACCGGCGCCGAAGTGCGCATCGACAAGGCGGGCGGCACGAACAAGGACGGCGAGAAGATCTTCTCCGCGCTGCCGATCTACAAGTTCCTTGTGAACCTGATCAAGGGCGACGATCCGGAGAACAGCACCATCGTGAAGCTGTTCGGCGGTGTGGAAGCCCTCGACGCTGTGGATGATTTCTACGATCTGACCCACCTGATTCTGAGCTGCGAAGGCCTGCAGAACCTTATCGCCGGCCTGATGGAAGACAACGACATCAACAGCCTCGGCACCTATGAGATCAAGAACGGTGACGAGACGATCACCAAGGAGATCCTGCCGGAGACCCTGTTTGAATCCGTCCTTGAGCTGACCAGCCGCATTGTTGACGTTGAAACGGTCCGTCTGTTCGGTTCCTCCGACGAAGAAGGCAGATTCCCGGATATGCCGCGCACCGTGAAGGGCGTGCTTGCCAACCGCGCTGACATCCTTGTCCGCGTCATCGGCGACGTTCTGCTTGGCGGCGATCTGCTGCCCTCCATCATCGGCCCGACGGAAGGCATCGTCGCGACCATCATCGGCAACATCACCGGTGAAAACCGCTACAATGTGCTGAAGGTCCTGCTTGCCTACTTCAACGATTACAATGTCAAGCCGATGGTGCTCGAGTACCTGTCCTTCGAAAAGATCGACTATCCGTACGAGACCTACACCGACAGCACGACGCTCTCCTCCCGTAAGCTGCGCCGCGCGATCCGCAAGCTCGACAAGACGCTGACCACCCTGGTGCCCGAACTGCTCCAGATCATCTCCACCAACCTCGACGACGACAGCACCTTCAAGGTTCTGATTGACAGAATCTACAAGAAGGGCCAGACGATCGAAGACTTTGTGGATGAACTGCTCCAGCAGTACGCCATCAAGGACGACATCATCAACACGATCGTCGGCGCTCTGATCGGCCTGCTCGGCCTTGACGCCGCAGATACCTTCGAGACCATCATGCCGTATCTGGATCTGCTCGTCGGTATCGACCTGACGCCTGCCGGTTATGCGGAAGCTGCCGGAGACAACAACGTCTTCCGCGACTTCCTGGATAACGCCATGAATGAAGCCCTTGCACGCAAACCGATGAAGGATCAGGTTGACGACGAAGGCAACTTTGTCTATGAAACGGACGACGACGGCAACTTCATCCTCGGCGAAGACGGCCAGAAGATCGTGGTTCAGGTGCCGCGCGATTATAAGGACATCACCTGGTCCGAGATCGCGGCTCTGTATAAGCAGCATGTCTACGTCTACAAGACCTATAAGTTCGAGTATGTCACCGAAAAGGATGACGAAGGCCATCCGATCCTTGACGAAGACGGCAACGTCACCTTCGTGAAGGACGAAAACGGCAACCGTATCGTTCAGCTTGACGAAAACGGCGACCCGGTCTTCGCGACCACCACAACGGGCAACCGCATCCCGGTGACCGACGAGAAAGGCATGATCGTCTACCGTGAATACACCGCCATGAACGCCGAAACGCTGGCGACCATGCGCGCGGATGTGGAGATCGAAGGCGTGAACGTGACCGTGGATCTGCTCCCGGCCATCCGCCAGCAGTACGAAGTTCCCGCCACCGAAGCCGGCAAGGAACCGACGATCAACACCATCTACGCACCGGCGGAACAGACGACCTACACCGTGATCCGTGATCAGGAGCCCATCCATTACGAGCTGCGTCAGGTGTCCCATTACACCTACACCGTCGCCAGCGGCGACACGCAGACGATTGCGGATTACTACACCTCCGACCCGACGGAGAAGGAGACCCTCCAGGCCAAGATCGACGGCGTGACCCGTAATCTGACGCTGGTGGAAGAGACCGTTCAGCAGGAACGCGCCGCCATCTCCGACATCAACGAAGAGACCCACTTCGTCTACAGCACGTATCAGTACACCTTCGACGCCAACGGCGACATCGCGGTTGACGAAGACGGCAACCCGATCTACGCGCTCGACGGCGACAACAACAAGATCGTTGCCACCGACGGCGAAGGCAATGTGATCCTTCGTGACTATTACACCCACAACGCAGACGAGATCGCGAACCGCGCCGCGAATGTCAAGATCGGCCGCTTCACGGTTCCCGTCACGCTGATCCCCGTCATCGCCTACACCTGCACGACCTCCGAAGGCGAACAGACCGTCTATCTGCCGGAAGGCAGCACAACAGCCACCGTGGGCGGCGAAGAAGTTACTGTGACAGCAGTTTCCCCGACCGTGGCGGACGTTCAGACGATCTCCCGCGCCAAGGATTGGGGCATCGACAGCATCACCGGCGGCACCAACCATGAACGTGCCCGCGCGAAACTCGACCGCTTTGTCGAGATCCTTTGGGGTCTGGTTTCCCCGCTGGAATTCGTGCTGAACTTCCTGTTCAGAGGCGAAGAGGGCGACGACATCGAGCTGCTGAAGGGCGAAGGCGAAAAGGGCGTTCTGACTGTCAAGGGCAACAACGGCTACAAGACCGCGATCTATGAGCTGCTGCGTGTCCTGTCGCTCGACGCGACGACGCTCACCACGCCGGAAGAATACAACTCCACCGCCCGCGGCAACAAGAAGACCCTGACCGCGATTACCGATCCGATCATCAATCTTGCCTACGACATCTGCAACAAGCCGCTCGAAACGCTTCTGACCGTTCTCGCGAAGCTCTCCTACTTCGTGGCCAACGACGGTCTGGAGGCCGTGGTCACCAGCCTGATCTCCCCGGCGCTCGCGCTGCTTGACATCGCTGATCCGATCGTGGGCGACGTGATCAACGATCTGCTTTCCGGCCTGATCAACGACTATCTGGCAGACTATATGCCGGAAGAGCTCGGAACCACCGATGAGGACGGCAAGAAGCACTACACGCTGAAAGACCTGCTCGGCATCGCCGGCGACGACGGCTCCAACATCGTCAACATCCTCAACGAGCTGCTGAGCAAGCTCATCATCGGCCTCAACGAAGACGCTTCCGCAAAGAAATACGTCTATCGCTACGACACCGGCAGAACCGATGAAGAGGGCAACCCGATCTACGGCGAATACTACAGCCGCAAGTCCACCGAGACCACCTTCACCGTGCCGAGCGAAGTGGAAGAATACGGCGGAGAGACCTTCGATCTTGAACCGCTGTACGTCTACCGCTACGAGACGCTGGTGCTCGACCGCAACGGCAACCCGATCCCGACCTATGAGCTCGACGAACAGGGTCACGAGATCCTCGACGAGAACAACGAGCCCGTGGTCGCCACGGATGAGCACGGCAACGTGATCTATGAGGCCGCGAAGGACGCCAACGGCAGACCCATCTACGCGGAGCACTATGATGTGGAAGGCGTAACGACCTTCAAGCAGAAGCTCGGCGAGACCGAGGTCACCTTCGACCTGACGCCGATGTACGCCTATGTGTACTACTATGACGTCTACGGCGACGGCGACGACATGAGCATCGAGATCTTCTACGATCCGGATCCCGATCTCCAGGAATACACCTTCGGCGGAAAGACCTACTCGATCGCCGACGGCACAATGGAGAATAGAGGCCTTGCCCGCTACAGAGCGGTTGAAAAACTGGTTGTCGGCAGAGTCTTTAAGATGCTGAAGCCCACGTTCTTCACCGATTACGCACAGCACGCTGTCCTCATCAACGAGCAGACGGCTGCCAGCACGGTGTACTACTGGTACCACAACATCGTCAGAGACGAAGACGACAACATCATCAGCGACATCCTGACCAAGATCAACTCCAAGGATTACAGAGTCAGCGAGCACGGCGAGATCGAACCGAGCATGACGAAGTACGTTGTGACCAACTTCACAGCCGACATCGCAGACTCCCTGACCTACCTGCTTGAGACCGTCGTTTCCGAGCGTATGCTGAAGGTCATTGACGAAGAGCTGCTCGGCAACCTGCTGGAGGAAGGCACGGCGAAAGAGATGGTCGGCGGCATCCTGACCTCGCTGATCGAAAACGAGTTCGGCGAACTGGCACTGGCGGATATCGTCAGCTCCCTGTTCGAAAACTACAACATCACCTATCTGGATCTCAGCGGCCGACTGATCGACACCGACCACACGGCTTATGAGAACCTTGAGCCCGAAGAGAACAAGGCGCAGGTCGCGACATTGTCGAGAAAGCTCGACAACGTGATCAAGGAAGCGCTGCCGGTGCTGCCGGGTCTGCTTTCCGAGTTCATGGATGTGGATACCTCGAGAACCAACGAGGACGGCTCCCTGAACATCATGGGCACGATCATGAGCATTCTGACATCCCACAAGGATGACGCCGACAAGAGCCATATCCTGCGCGATATCATCTTCGACCTGCTGGACGAACTGGTCTTCAACGATCAGATGATGTCCACCATCGTCTCCTACCTGCCGCAGGTGCTCGGCGGACTGGACGACATTCTGAAGTACGTCAAGCTGACCGGCTTCAACCTCGTCTATGAGGAGTACCTTGAAAACCTGAAGGAGAACGCCGGCGCTGATTCCGGTGCATATCAGGGTCTGAGAGAGCTCGCCTATGACCAGGTCGAGCACAAAGACGCGACGTCCTGGGCCGAGATCCTCGATCTGATGCGCGAGTACGTCTACAAGTACGTCACCGGCCAGGATGAGTTCGGCAACAACGTCTACGGCACCTATGTCAGCAACGAGGCGAACGAGACCGTCTACACCGACGAAGAAGGCCACGAGTATCCGCTGGTGAAGATGATCGCTTACCGCTACCGCGAAGTCAACACCGACGAAAACGGCAACGGTATCCCGGGCTCCTTCAAAGAAAACCGCAAGGGCGAACCGGTCTACGGCACCTACTATGACGTTCCGGGCGTGACGACCTACACCAAGCGGGTCGGCAACACCACGATCACCTATGATCTGGAAGCCCTGCACCGTTACACCTACACCATCAACCGCGGCAGATCCAACGCCAAGAAGGTCGTTGTCTACCTGCCGGCGGGTGAGACCCACATCACCGTTGGTACGACCGAAGACAACATGAGAATCTACCGTCTGACCGATCACGGTGAGGTGCGTTACGAAGAGATCCGCATCAAGCTCATCAACTGGGGCATTGACGATGCAGAGAACCATCGCGACGCCTTCATCAAGGTGCTGTCCGACCTGCTCGCGCCGTTCACCGACGTGCTGCGCGCGGTGCTTCAGGGCAGATACCTGACGATCGTTGCCAGACCTGACAGAGACGCCAACGGCAAGATCCTGAAGGACGACTTCGGCAACCCGATCTACACCTACTCCCCGGTGGAGGACGATCCGGGTCAGAGCGGCGAAGAGCTCAAGAACGGCTACATCGAGATCATGGGCTCCAACGGCTATTCCGAAGCGCTTGTCCCGCTGTTCGAAGCACTCGGCCTGCGCGCAGGCGAGGGTGAGGGCGAACTGATCAGCCACACGGCCTTCGGTCAGCTCGACACCATCGAAAAGATCCTCAACTATCTCATCGGTCTGCTGTATGCCATCATCGGCAACATTGCGGACGGCCCGTTCACCTTCCTCGGTGAAAACCTGGCCTCCCTGCTGTACTTCGTCGCCAACGACGGCGTGTATAAGCTGGTTGAGTCCGCGATCGCATTCGTCAACGGTGCACTTGATCTGGTCAGCCCGATCTTCGAATTCGAGCTGCCGCTGGATATGCTCAAGCTGGCCGACACCACCACGCAGGTGCTCGACGAAGAAGGCAACCCGAAGATCGGCACCGACGGTAAGGTGGAAACCACCACCACGGCCGGCCTGCTGAGCCTGATTAACGGCTTCATGCCGCTGAAGGCTGCGGAAGAAGAAGGCGCCGAGGACGAGCCGATCCTTGAGATCACACTCGACATGCTCTTCTCGCT
Source organism: Oscillospiraceae bacterium (assembly GCA_902774035.1). GTDB lineage: Bacteria > Bacillota > Clostridia > Oscillospirales > Acutalibacteraceae > UBA6857. The sequence goes on from CACYHA010000002.1 coordinate 86,266, forward strand.
GATCGGCAAGATCGGTGAATACGAAGTGCTCGAGACGGTCCGCACCACGGCCGACACCCACCTGTTGACCGAGCTTGGCGAATCGACCCAGCGTCCGGGCGTCCCGTTCGAGGAGGGCAAGATCGACACCATCGTCGGTAAGCCCGAATACCTGCTGACCGGTCTGCTCGACTTCATCATCAGCACACCGGCGATCACAGATCTGATCGAGAGCGTCCTGCCCGATTCCATGAAGGAAACGGTCATGGATCTGCTCGATTCCACCAACAAGCAGGAGACCATCAACGGCATCGTGAACGTGCTGCTGACCCTGTTCAACAAGTATGTTGTGACCTATCTTGCGATCCAGGATCCGGAAGAGGATCTCAAGCTCAAGAAGGAAGCGATCAACTACTACGGCACCACGGGCGATCCGAGAAAAGACCGCGCCGTGACCAAGGGCGAGACCGAGAACGCACTGAAGATCATCGACGAACTGATCACGCCGATCCTCTCCATCTTCGGTATGAAGTCCCTGAACGAGATGGTCAACGGTTTCCTGTTCGATAACGACACGCTCAGCGGCCTGATCGGCACCGCCATCGGCGCGCTGGCAACCATCGATCCGGGCACCCTGTCTTCGATCGACGCGATCCTGAACGTGCTCAAGAGCCTTGACATCATCGACCTGCAGCTGACCCCGAACGGCTACTGCGGCGCCCTGAAGGACGACTACGGCACCTTCAAGATCTTCCTGAAGGAAGCCATCGAATACGGCATCCACAAGAAGGACGAAAACGGCAAGCTGATCAGAGACGGCGAAGACAATCTGATCCTTGACTACAAGCTCGACGAAGAGAACGAGAAGATCCCGGTCTACATCACCGACGATGAAGGCACCAAGGATTACAGCTACGTCCTCGACGAGAACGAGCAGAAGATCCCGACCTATCTGACCGACGAGACCGGCGACTACATCCTGGACGGCGAGGGCAACCGCATCGAGGTCGGCGAGACCGACAAGACCAACGGTTATGTCCTTGACAGCACCGGCCGCCAGATCCCGATCTATGAGATCAACTACGAGCTCAAGAGCGAGAAAGACGCGACCTGGGCGGATGTGGAAGCTTATCTGAAGTCCTTCGACAAATACGTCTACACCTACACGCACTACGTGCTGGAAGGCGACGAAATCATCGAAGCGACCGAAGAGTACTACGACGAACAGGCCGGTCTGCGGACCATCGTTGAAGGCGGACGGACCCTGAAGGTCTACCCGGTCAACGAAGAGAAGGACGGCGAGACCGTTCAGAAGACCAAGAACTTCTATGATTGGGGCGTGAGCAACAACGACACCCTGATCTCCCTGGTCTGCGAACTGATCTCCCCGCTGAACGTACTGCTTGAGCTGGTGCTCGGCGGCGGCGTCCAGAACTTCGATCCCAACGAGGAAGACCCGATCTACGGCAAATCCATCAGCGCCTTCAAGGAAATCAACATCATGGGCGGCAGCGGCTACGACTACGCGATCATCCCGCTGTTCGAGGCGCTCGGCCTGACCGTGAAGGACAACGAAGGCCACGGCGACTTCCTGAGCGCGGAAGCCTATGTCGACGAGATCGAATACGGCACCTCCCCGCTTGAACCCATCCTGGATACGCTGCTCAACAGCGTTCTGACACCCGAACACCTTGACAAACCGCTCGAATACATCCTGAGCATCGTTGCGAACCTGGCCTATACCATCAGTAAGGACGGCCTGACCACCATCGTCTCCAACCTGATCGCTCCGGTCAGCGCCCTGATCCGCGCTGTGAAGGATCTGATGCCGATCGCCATCGTGATCGACCTGTCCGCTCTGCTGAAGGATGACGAAGACAAGGACGAAGGCGAAGACGAAGAAGAACCCGCCGAGGGCGAAGAGGAGGAAGACAACTCCATCGTTCACTTCTGGCTGGGCGAAGATGTGGAACGCAACGGCGCCGAAGTCGGTCTGACGATCGACCTGAACGCCATCACGCTGCAGGATATCATCGAAGGCCTTGTCGCGAAGTTTGTGGACGGACTTTCCTTCCAGTTCCGCTTCTCCAAGCTGGCGGCACAGTCCGCGCTGCTGGAGAACGGCGAGATCGTCTACACCGATTCCGCAGTGGATGAATCCTGGGATATCCTCCTCGGCAGAGGCGGCGTCCAGTCCACACCGGTCAACCGTCTGTGGGGCAAGAACATCAAGGGCGACGTGGCGGATACCTTCCTCGCGATCACCGATATGCTCCTGACGAGCGACAATGTCCAGGCGATCCTCGACATGGTCGGCTTCGATGTGAACAGCATCGACAACGCAACACTGCGTGATATCCTCAACCGCCTGATCGAAAGCCCGAGCAAGGCTGTTGACGCGATCATCAAGCTGGTCAACCTGACCTACAGCGCGGATACGCTTCCGATGGTCTTCTACTACGTCGGTACGCTCGTCTATGACTACAGCAGAGGCGACACCACGAAGGAAGGCACCACGGCTGCGATCGACAAGCTCGACCGCGTGATCAACCACGCGATCCCGCGTGTGCTGCACGTGCTTGCACAGCAGGAAGACGCGGCTGCGCTGATCGTTGAGCTCGACAGAAAGTTCAACACCGTGGACGAAGAGACCGGAAAGGTCACCTACGGCGCAACGATCTCCAACCTGCTCAACTATGTCCTTGAAACCTATGCGTTCAACGACACCATGATCAACAACATCATGTCGATGCTCGTGAACGCCCTGGGCAACATGGACGAAGACACCTTCAAGATGATCTCCAACATCGTGAAGGAAGCGCTCGGAATCGACCTCACGCCGGCCGGCGTTGCAGGCGCTTCCGACGGAACGAACCTTGATAACTTCTTCGGCGATGCGACCACCTGGAGCGAGCTTGCCCAGATGTATCAGAGATATGTCTACAAGTACGCGACCTATAAGCTGGATGCTGACGGCAAGGCCGTGCTCGACGAAGAACACAACCCGGTCATCGCAGAGGATGCTGACGGCAACGTCATCTATGAGACCTACTACGATACCGCGGCAGACAAGACCAGCTACATCGACGACGCCGGCAACGAATACACGTTGATCCCGCAGGTCCTGTACAAGTACGCGACCTACAAGACCGACGACAGCGGCGCGCTCGTGATCGAAGACGGCGCACCGGTGGTTGCCACCGACAAGGACGGCAAGATCATCTACGCGGATTACACCGGCGACGCGGGCGAGACCGAGCTTCCCGCGAAGATCGGCGAAGCCGAGGTCACCTACACGCTGATCCCGGTCCACACCTACACCTACACCATCCCGGCAGAGTACGAGGATGAAGAGGCGAAGACGGTTGAGATCACCGATCTTGCCGGCATCACCGAGGTCACGATCGGCGCAGGCGACGCTGCAGTCACCTACACGCTGACCGACAAGGGCCAGACGCACGCCACCGCGGTCCATGTGGACGCGAACTGGGGCGTTGACGCGAAGACCACCTTCGCAGAGAAGAAGGATCAGTTCCTTGCCATCATCTATGAAGTGACCGCGATCCTCGAACCGGTTCTGGTCTGGCTGTTCAAGGGTGAAAACCTGAGACTCCTCATCGACGACCTGCAGCTTCCGGGCGCGATGGGCTACGACCATGCGCTGCGTCCGTTGCTGCGCGCCTTCGGCGTGAAGCTGAGAACCGGCGATCAGCTCGGCGGCGACGCCACGGCCAACGATATGCTCAAGGAGGTCATCTCCGGCCTGCTGACCTTCGTTGACAACCTGGCGGAAACCCCGATCAAGACGCTGCTGAACACCATCGGCGAACTGTCGTTCTTCATCGCGAACAACGGCGTGAACCAGGTGCTCACGAACCTGCTCAAGCCCATCGAGAGCTTCGTCTACTCGCTTGGCATCATCACGCCGGAGGATGTGGACGCCCTGCTCGGCGAATACCTTGTGATCAACGACGTCCATTACGGACTGACCGACCTCAAGAACATTGCCGGCAAGGACGGCAGCGGCCTTGTGGACTTCCTGAATCAGATCCTTCAGGGTGTGAACGTCACAGACGAGGAAGGCAACAAGATCCCGGTGACCGCAGAGCTTTCACCGAAACTCTTCGAAGACCTGGCACGTACCTGCATCCGCATCACGGATCCTGCGAACAAGTATGACCAGACGCACGACGATCCGCGCCCGGCGGAAGACACCGAGGACAACATCGTCAACGACTGGACCGTCGACACGACCGACGTGCTCATGTACCTGCTGCAGACCGTGTTCTCCAACGAGATCCTCGATCTCATCTGCACGATCGCGAAGATCGACAAGACCGGCGACGTTGGCGCCATCGTGATGGGTCTGGCCGGCAAGCAGGACGAAGTGGTCGACATCCTCGTCATGCTGCTGACCGAATACAGCGTCGAATACGAGAAGATCGACTCCGCGGTTCACACCAAGCTCGTTCCGCAGCTCAAGGAAGGCACCGAAGCCACCAAGGAGCAGATCGGAACCGCGCTTGCGGGTCTTGACACCCTGTTGACCACGCTGATCGGCTTCTTCACGGGCGGAAAGGATCTGGAAGGCCTCATCAACGGCCTGCTGGTCGAAAACGACCTCGGCAACCTGCTGATGAACGCTCTGATTCCGGTGCTGGCCGGTCTGGATCTCGACATGATCCTCGACTATGTCCGCACTCTGACGAACATCGACCTCGACATCACGCCGCAGGCCTTTGCGACCGATTTGTTCGGCAGCCGACTGCCCGAATTCATCGGCGACGCCGAGACGTGGAAAGAGATCTCCGACAAGTACCAGAGCAACGTCTATGCCTACGCGACCTATGAACTGGACGGCGACGGCAAGATCGTTCTGGACGAACTGGGCAACAAGGTCTACGCAACGGATAAGGACGGCAACCTCGTCTACAAGTACTACTACGGCGAGGCAGGCGAGACCACCTACACCGAGACCAACGGCGATGTGGCTATCACCTACGACCTGATCCCGATGCTTGCCTTCAGCTATCAGACGACCAACGACGCGGGCGAAACGGTCACCAACACCGTGTACCTGCGCGAAGGCACCACAAGCTATGAGGACAGCAAGGGCAATGTCTACGACGACCTGACCGAAGTTTACCACTACACGTATCCGACCTACGCGACGGATAAGAAGGGCAACTTCCTGAAGGACGAAGGCGGCAACTACCTGATCGCCACCGACGATCTGGGCAACACCATCTACGGCGACTACTACGGTCCGGACGGTGAAACGACCTACACTGTCGGCGAAGGCGACAAGGCTGTGACCTACACGCTCACCAACAAGGGCAGAGCGCAGCAGATCACGATGCACAGCACCTTCGATTGGCAGATCGAGAATCTGAACGACATCATCAACCTTGTGTCCGACTTCCTCGCTCCGCTCGAAATCGTCTTCAAGATCATCCTCGCCGGCGATCAGATCATCGTCATCGAAGACACGAGAGAAGACAATTCCCGCGGCGATGACATCCGCATCTATGGCGGCAACGGCTACAACTACGCGATCATTCCGCTGCTTGAGGCCTTCGGCATCACGGCAGAGGACGGCCTGAAGACTGCGGCGCAGTTCCAGACCGATGTGCTTGACAACCCGGCGGAAACCAGCGTCCACTACATCCTGAGCCTGATCTCCGGCCTGCTGGACGACGTTCTGGCCGCCCCGTTGACCACGCTGCTGAGCAAGCTCGCGAACCTGTGCTTCTTCATCGGTTCCAACGGTATCTCCACCGTCATGAAGAACCTGCTCGCCCCGGTCAACATCCTGATCAAGCAAGTGGACGACGCGGTACCGCTTGCCATCAACATCAACCTCAACAACCTCGGCGTTGACGGCGCTGAGATCGTGGAAATGTATCTCGGCAAGGAGCATCCGGGCGTTGCGGCCGGCATCTCGATCGACCTGACGGCGAACAAGCTGTCCGACTTCATCAACGGCTTCATCTCCAACATCGAAATCGGCGACGCGACCCTTGAGCTCTCGCTCGACCTTGACTGGATCAAGCTCGGCAGATTCATGGCGAAGGTCGCGGACGGCTCGGAGATCTATGACGGCGCACCGCTGAAGCAGATCGAAACGCTGCAGGTCTACGACATCGGCATCGTGACGAACTCCACGATGCACGACCTTGTCAACTACGTCGGCGACGTGACCGATACCTTCATCACGCTGCTTGACACGGCTCTGACGATCGACAACACCGAGAGCATCCGCAACCTGATCCTGAGCTTGCTGCCCGACGACCTTGGCGAAACCAGAAAGGTCATCGAAGATATCCTCGCGGATCCGGATGCCATCTACAACCTGATCATCGCTCTGCTGGTCCTGCTGACCACCGGCTACGAGACCGAGATCCTGCAGTACATCTACTACTTCCTCGGCTCCGTGGACTTCAACAAGGACGGCGTTGACAATGTCATCGAAAGCCTTGACACCGTGGTCTCCAGAGCGGCGCCCGCCATCATCGGCATCCTTGCTGACGGCGAACGCAAGAAGCCGGCAGACGAACAGAACGAACTGTTCATCGACATTGACGACCAGAACTTCACCACGCTGGCAGAGATCGTCGATTACCTGCTCGGCGAGATGCTGTTCACCGAGGACATGATGGGAACCATCACCTCCGCGGTGCTCAAGATCCTCGGCCAGTACATCACACCGGCCCTGGCCGCCCAGCTCAACACGCTGATCGGCATCGACCTGAGCGTGAAGTCGTTCCTTGACAAGGTCGACCATCCGGAATTCACCGCTTATATCCGCGATGGTCTGAGGGTCCCGACCGACGAGGACGGCGACGAAGTCTGGGACGAAGTTGCATGGGCAACGATCCTTGAAAACCACAGCAGAACCGAAACGAAGGAAGACGGCACCTTGGAAACCATCGTGGATCCGATCTTCACGATTGCCCCGACCGGCGACAAGACGGCACAGGATGTCTTCCTGGATGACCTGTACAGCCTGTTGACGCCGTTCGACAGCCTGCTGGCGTTCCTGCTGACCGGCAAGGATCTGAAGCTGCGTGTGGACGAAACGACCGATCTCGTTACGCTGAAAGCCGGTACCGGCTACAACGACGCGATCCTCGAACTGCTCTACAACGGTCTGGGCATCAAGGATATGAAGGTGCTCGACGGCGAAGGCCACCAGATCGGCATTGAACGCCGCACCGCAACGGCTTCGACCTCCGGTGTGGACGCGCTGCGCAACACCGTGAGCTACTACGTGATCGACGTTCTGCTCCAGAACCTGAAGAACGCGCCGTTCACCACGCTGCTCACCATCCTCGGCAACCTGTCGTTCTTCATCGCGAACAACGAAGTCTCCGTCTTCCTGAAGAACCTGCTTGCGCCGGCGCTCGGCCTGCTCAACTCGATCAACAGCGTTCTGAGCATGGATCAGATCGACAGCATCCTCAAGAGCTTCATCAAGATCGGCGAAAAGAGCTACGGTCTGACCGACCTGCTCCACATTGCCGACGAGAGAGGCGCGAACCTTGTGGAACTGCTGAACAACCTGTTGTCGAAGGTCCAGATCTCCGACAACGACGGCAACGTCTATGACTTCGGCGTTCTGCCCAAGACGCTCTTCAAGGATATCGCCGCTGCGGCGATCAAGATCGACCGCACCTACATCGCCGGCGACGCGCTCGTTCCCGAAACGACCCGCGTGTCCGCATGGCATGTGGAGATCGACGATACGTTGATGGCCATCCTCACCGCCTTCCTGAAGCAAGACTTCCTGGCGTCGCTGGCACAGTCCCTCGGCATTGAAGCCACCAACGAGGACGGCAGCGAGAACATGGTCTACAACATCCTGATGTCGCTCAACGGCAAGGCCGACGCGGTCATCAACCTCCTGCTCAAGGTGTTCAATATGTACCTTGTGGAATTCAAGGTCTACAAGCAGGAAGACCTGGTCAAGTCCGACGCTGCGAACACGACCAACCACTATGACGAAGGCAAGCAGGAGGCGCTGAACGACGCCATTGCGAAGATTGACGCCATGATCCCGGCCATCCTTGATCTGGCTGGCCAGGAGGGCGACCTCAAGCAACTGGTCTACGGCCTGATCGGCAAGGCCGACCTGGGCAACCTGATCATGGGCGCTCTGGTTCCGGTGCTCGCGAACCTGCCGGCGGATACCATCGACACCATCCTCGGCTATGTCCGCACGCTGACCAACCTGACCGACCTTGACATCGCCCCGCAGACCTTCGCCCACAACAGCCACTTCGGCAGCAAGCTGGCCGACTTCATCGGCACGGCGGAGACCTGGAGCGACGTTCAGAAGAACAACACCCAGTACGTCTACACCTATCAGCTTGTTGAAAAGGACGAAGACGACAACATCACCCCGGTCGTGAAGGACGACGCGCCGGTCTATGAGACCTACTACAGCGCGAACGCCAACGAAACCACCTTCACCGACGAAGAGCTCGGCTACACCTACACGCTGATCCCGATGTATCAGTACAGCTACACCGCGGACGGCGAAGAGCACATCGTTTACGCGAAGGCGGCAACCGAAACCTACACCGACGGCGACACCACCTACGACATCGTTCCGGTCTTCCATTACACCTATGAGACGACCGACGAAGAAGGCGTTGTCACCACGCACGACTACTTCACCACCGAAATGGGTCTGACGACCACGACCATCGGTGAAGGCGAGGCCGCCGAAGAGGTCACATTGACCGATCTCGGCCAGGCACGTCAGACGGCGCTCCACTTCGATTGGGAGATCGAGACCCTCATGGATCTCGGCAACCTGATCTGCGACGTGGCACAGCCGCTGAACAAGATCCTTGCCCTTGTCCTGATGGGCGGCACCGAACGCAACCGCTTCGAACTGGTCGGCATCCATAACGGCAGCAAGATCACCGCCTTCGAGAAGCTCAACATCCTCGGCGGCAACGGATACAACTATTCCATCATCCCGCTGCTTGAGCTGCTCGGCGTGAAGACGCTGAACGCCGAAACGAGAACCGACAAGGATACCGCCGTCCTGCTGAACCAGGTCCAGTATGAGGCCGCGGTGGCAGAGAACTACGGCAACGTCCTCTACCCGATTTTGAACACGCTGTTCGAACGTGTGGACGACATCCTGTCCTCGCCGGTGGATCAAGTCCTTTCGATCTTCGCCCACCTGTGCTACATGATCGGCGAAAACAACCTGGAGAAGATCATTGCCAACCTGGTTGCTCCGATCAACAACCTCCTGGAGGCCGTGGATCAACTGATCCCGCTCGCCATCCGCATCGACCTTGCCGAACTGATCGGCGGCGGTGAGCACGGCGTGATGACCTTCATCGGTGTGGAACACAGCGGCGTTCCGGCCGGCGTCACGATCGCCCTGTCCAGCACGGATATCAACAACCTGATCTCCTCGCTCCTGGGCAACATCGAAATCAACGGCAACAAGCTGAACCTTGAAATCTCGCTCGACTGGAAGTGGATGGCCACCAAGGCTTCCCGCGACCTGAACGGCGACAACATCGCAGACACGCTCAAGAGCCAGCTCAACAGCAAGTACGACATCTACAAGGATACCTCGAAGTATCAGGGCGTCCTGTACACGATCATCGGCGACAAGGCGAACGCCCTCATCACGCTGATCGAAGCGATCCTGACCAAGGAGAATGTGGATGCCATCCTTGAAGCGCTTGACATTGACCTGAGCGATACCATCAAGGACATCATCGACAACATCATTGAAGATCCGACCCAGATCCTCGACGTGATCACGACCCTGTTCGGCGACCTGACCCCGTTCGTACTTCCGGTACAGAACGTGAAGGTCACGCCGACGATGATGGGCGCCGACTACCGTGCGTATCCGAGTGCTCTGACCAAGGCTAACGCCGCAGTGGTGGCCGACCGTCTGGACGGTGTGATCAACACCATCATGGGCATGGCGAACGCCGGCACATTGAAGGATCTCGTCGCGAAGAACGTCTTCAAGGATGAGCTGATCTCCAACCTGATGAACAAGATCGCCGGCGCGTTCGGCGGCTTCGAAGGCGCGATGGAGATCATCACCAAGCTCAGCGGCGGCCAGATCGACCTGTCCCTGGCGCACTTCACCGAGTACTACAAGTCCATCGGCTTCACGCCGGCGTATGCGGCGCTGATGGATAAGACCTCCTGGGCGGAAGTCGACTTCACCGGCACGGCTTGGGGCATCACCGATGCCTACACCTTCGCTGACACCTTTGCGCAGTTGTTCCTGCCGCTGGAGAACGTGCTGAAGCTCCTGCTGCTCGGTTCTGCCGAATCCAACGACGGCAAGGCTCTGGAGCTGACGCTGCTCGACGCGGTCACCCTGACCGGTACCGACGCCTACGATTCCGCGATCATCCCGCTGCTTGAGGCTCTCGGCCTGAGGGCGGCGCAGATCAAGTCGCTGGCTGAATACCGCAACGCTGTGAAGGCAGATCACACCCAGTTGCTGCGCTACATCTTCAACTGCATCGCGGTCCGTCTGGATGAGATCCTTGCGGCGCCGGGCGACCAGCTTCTGAACATGCTTCCGACTCTGGCGTACTTCTTCGGCGGCGGCGGCCTGTACTGCATTGCACAGAACCTGCTTGCTCCGCTGTTCAAGGTGGGCATCGTGGTCGCGAAGGTCTTCGGTTACGACCTGACGAGCTTCCTTGACCTCGGCACGCTGCTCAACGAGCTTGTCCACATCAATCTGAACATCGGCGGCAGCCCGCTGTCGATCACGATCCCGACGGCTGACTTCTACAAGCTGGCCATGTACGGTTCGACCGGCTCGACGGAGATCTCCACCTCCCGTTCGAAGGAAGTCAACTCCTTCGCGACGCCGCTGTCGCACAAGAAGGTTAAGGATTACCTGACCAACTACCCGAAGGGCTATGAGGATCGCGAGAACAAGTCGACGCAGACCCACCTGACGGCGAACAAGGGCGACACGCTGGTCGTTGCACTGACCTGGCTGCTGCACGCTCTGAGCTATCCGGAGAACCGTGTGGCGCTCGCCACCTGGATCGGCGGCCTGCTCGGCCTGAACGATTCCGCAGTGTCCATGTTGAAGACGTTGTTCAACAACCTGTTCAATGTGGCGACCACCGGCAACCTTGCCGAACTGATCGTCTCCGCTGTGATGAACATGCTCGGTATCGGCATCACGATCAACGCTCTGTACAAGGGCGACTATGACACCGTGGTCTCGATCCTGCAGCAGATCTTCGACACCATCGGCCAGGGCGTGGATCCCGAAAGCGCATACGCAGGCGTTGCCAAGGCGCTTGACGAAATGAGCGGCGGCACATGGTCCGGCACTGTTGGCGGCCCGACGAATCCGTCCAACCCGACAGATCCGACGACACCGTCCACTCCGACCGATCCGACCACGCCGACGAACCCGACAAATCCGACCCAGCCGACCACAGCGCCGTCCGGCGGCAGCATGACGCAGACGACCGGTGAGAGCCTGAACTTCTTCCAGAGACTGATCAAGGCCATCCGCGAGTTCTTCCAGAAGCTGTTCAGCTTCGGCCGCTAAGGTTCAGGGAAAGGGACACACACAAACCAATCCAAAAAGATCCCGGTGCTTTGGCACCGGGATCTTTTCGCGAAATCTATTTTCTCCAGACTTTTTTCTGCGTGCTTGCCCAGGGCAGGGGAATGATGAAAATTCCGTATCTTGTGGCGCTGCTTGAAGCCGTACGCAACCGGTGGGGAAACGGCCGTTTTTCGCCGAAAAATGCCATAAAAGGCGGTTTTCCGCTTTGCACAATTCATAGAATTTTCAAGAAAAAGCGTTGATTTTATTGCAATTCCATGGTATGATAAGTGTACACTTGTGATACTGTACACAGAAAGGATGATCATACAATGAAAAACACGTTCAAAAGAAGTTTGGCCGTTTTGCTTGCGGTTCTGATGCTCCTTTGCGCGGTTCCGTTTGCCTCTTTTGCGGCCGAAAAATGCACGGTCTGCGGCAAAGGCACGCTGACCGGCGAAACGAAGAAGATCGAGGCGACCTGCACCGAGCCCGGCTACATCGTTCTGGTCTGTTCCGACGCGAACTGCCCCGGCCAGAAGCAGGTGGACAAGAACGCCCCGAAAAAGGGCCACACCTGGGAAGAAAAGGTGGACGCCAAGTATCTGAAAGAGGCGGCTTACTGCAGCGGCAAGGCGACATATTATAAGTCCTGCAAGGTCTGCGGCGCCAGCGCCAAAGACGAAACGAACGCCGCAAGTCTGGTGTTTGAAGACAAAAACAGCCAGTTCGATTCCAACAAACACCTGAAGATCACCTACGACGGTCAGGTGATTGAATCCACCTGCGTCGATTACGGCTACATTCCCAGCGGTACCTGCGACCAGTGCCACGCGAAGATCCCCGGCGGCCGCATGGAGAAAAAGGCGCACGTTGTCGGCACACCTGCAAACTGCGTTGACAAGGCGATCTGCAAGGAATGCAAGCAGCCCTTCGGCGAGAAAGACTCGAAGAACCACAAGGAGATCGTGACCGACGCGGCCAAGGCTCCCACCTGCAAAGAAAAGGGTCTGACCGAAGGCAAGCACTGCAAGGCCTGCGGAACGACCATCGAGGCGCAGACCGAGGTGCCCCTTGCCGACCACACTCCCGTCCAGAACACCGTGCAGCCCACCTGCGAGGCGCCCGGCGTGCTCAACCAGATGAAGTGCAAAGTCTGCGGCAAAGAGCTTGACCCCGGAACGGTTCTGCCCGCCACCGGCCACAAGTGGGGCGATTGGATCACGCCCGCCGGTTACACCTGCGAAGCAGGCGGCAACATCAAGCGCGTCTGCAGCGTTTGCAAAAAGGAAGAAGCCAAAACGACCAAACCCGGCGACCACGCCCTTGTGACGGATGAAGCCGTGCCCGCCACCTGCACCAAGGAAGGTCTGGCCGAAGGCAGCCATTGCGGCATCTGCAAGGCCACGATCCTGGCGCAGGCCGTTGTTCCGGCGCTGGGCCACGAATTCACCGGCGAAGTGGTGTCCAACAAGAACGGCACCCACTCCTACAAGTGCGTGCGCTGCGGCGAAGTCGGCGGAACGGTCGATTGCACCGACAAGAACCGCGACTGCGTGTGCGACCTTTGCAAGGAAGCGGTTCCCCACACCTTCACCGACTATAAGCCCAACGGCGACGCCACCTGCGAAAAGGACGGCACCATGACCGCCACCTGCGACATCTGCGGCAAGGTCAAGGACACCAAGCCCGACGTCGGCTCCAAGGAAAAGGCTCCGCATGACTATAAATTCGTCAAGCAGGACGACGCCACCTGTCTGGGCAACGCCCACGAGATCGGCACCTGCACCCGCTGCGGTGCAACCATGACCCGCGAGATCGAAGGCACCGCCCTCGGCCACGACGTTTCCGACTGGAAAGTCCCCGAAGGCTTCGACTGCAGCATCGGCGGCTACCGGTTCAAGGACTGCAAACGCTGCGGCGTGGAGATCGAACGGCAGGAGCTGCCCGCCGGCGACCACACGACAGTCGTTGATCCCGCGGTCAAGGAGACCTGCACCACCGACGGCAAGACCGAAGGCTCCCATTGCTCCGTTTGCGGCGAGATCTTTGCCGCCCAGGCTGTGATCCCTGCTCCCGGCCACAAAGCCGACGCCAACGGCTTCAAAACCGTCACCGCCGCCACCTGCGACAAGGAAGGCGAAGAAAAGGCCACCTGCGCGGTCTGCAAACAGGAATTCACCCGCGCGATCCCCAAGACCGAGCACAAGTATGTGACCACCGTTGTTCCCGCAACCTGCTCCGCCAAGGGCTATTCCAACCACAAGTGCTCTGTCTGCGGCCACACCTACAAGGACAACTACACGAAGTCCATCGGCCATAGCTGGAAGATCACCGTGAAGCCGGCAACGCTCAAAAAGGACGGCTCCAGGATCTACGTCTGCAAGGTCTGCAAAAAGAAAGTGACCAAGACGATCGACAGGATCGGCAGCGTCAAGCTCGCCGCCACGAACCTGCCCAAGACCGGCAAAAAGCTGGCCCCGGCGGTGATCGTCAGAAACAGCGCGGGCAAAAAGCTGAAGGAAGGCACGGCCTACACCGTGAAGTATGCCGGCGGCAGAAAGAACCTCGGCACCTATAAGGTGACGGTCACCTTCATCGGCAACTACAATGGCACCAAGGCGCTGACTTTCAACATCGTTCCCGCCGCGCCGGAGAATGTCAAAGCCGCGGTTTCCGGCAAGAACGTGACCCTGACCTGGAGCAAGGTCAAGGGCGCCGACAGCTACCTTGTGTATCGCAGCACCTCCAAGGACGGCAAGTATAAGAAGATCGCAACGGTCGAAGCGCCCACGCTGACTGTGAAGAACCTCAAGAAGGGCAACTATTTCTTCAAGGTCAAGGCCGTGCATGACGGCGACAGCGCCAAGCTCAACGGCGTCGCGTCCGCCCCGGTCAAAGCAAAAGTGAAATAAGCAAAAAACGATCATTGCCCCGGCGCCGAAAATGACGCCGGGGCATATGTTTATCCATACATCGTGTGGGAGCACCCAAACGGACACAGCGGAAAACGTCAGAGCCTTCCCCGCCTGCGGGGAGGGCTTTTTTACCGCAACGTGGAAGAAAAGCCGAGAGAGCCTTCCCCACTTCAGTGGGGAAGGCGGCATCGCGCACGAAGTCTTGCGGGAAAAAGAAAACGTCTGTTGCGCGATGACGGAAGGGGTCGGGAACAAAAAATCAATTGCCTCTTCGAAAAACCAATCGCAGGCGCGTGGATGGAGATGTCTTGCCGATAGAATCTCTTCCCTTTTATACCCCCACCCCTTCAGTCACGCGCTTTTTACGTGCTCTTTTTGCCGCCGGTCTTGCGGGCGCGTGACAGCTTCCCCGTTGCACGTTCGCTTTTCCCGCAACGTGGAAGGAACCACCCGTTCCTCAACAAATGTAAACCATCCTCTGTCTGTTTCTCCGTCACATTTCACAATAGATACTGCGGGAATTTCACGAAAATGTAAAAAATACGCGCCGGGGCAAAAAACTTGGTTCGTTTTCTTGATTTTCTTTTTTTTCTCTGCTATACTAATTATGACTAAAAATGGCCTTATTGCCATTTCATCTATGGCGTTTTGCCGCCGGGCCCGCAGCGTTTTCGGCAATGGAATCTGCCGCTGCAGCGCCCCTTCATCCGCACACCCGCCATCAGAACGACCCTTTATCTAAGGAGGAAATATTTATGGAAAAAACGATGAAAGAACGCATCCTGCACCGCATCACCGGCGCGCTCACCGTGGCGCTGGCTGTGTTTGTGCTGCTTGTTTGCTGGGTGGTCTGTACCCGGCAGCAGGCGAGCGCGGCAGATCAGATTTCCGCAGGTACATATTATGTTTCGGTGAACGTAAAGTGTGATAGCACCTCAAATTATGGCGCGAAATTTCTTTATCGTACGCAAACCGGAGAGGAATATGAGCAGAGTGTTAATGTTCAAAACGATAAGAGCTGGCATTGGACATATTATGCGGTTAGTGGCTTTCCTGTGGCGATATACTTGGAAACGCATGGGAATCCTACGCATTACGGTCATATTTATATGGATGTTCGCGTATCTCCCAACAGCGATTATACATCAAATAGTATTACCATCATCTCTGATGCTCACGCTCAAAATGGACACGCCGGAGGCGGCACGATCAAATATTGGTACAGTATTGAGAACGACAGTGAGATTTCACATGAAGGAAGTGGTGATTGGAAGGGTTACAGCAGCCGTAACTGGCCCGGTATTGGCATCAAACAGATTAATGTCAACTCTACCCAGAAGCGTACCTATAAGCTGGACGCCAACGGCAACCCGTCGAACTACTCCTCCTGGACGAGCAGCGGGTTTACCAACGACGTGAATCTGAACGGCGAGACCTTCACCCAGTATAAGATCGAATGCCATGCCATCGACAAGTTCGGCGTGCGCATCGGCGGCGGGCCTTCCGAGGCGGAGATGTGGGGCGTTGCGACCTATGACAGCTTTACCAACCGCACCGGCTTTGAACAAGACGGCAGCTTTTCGGACGATGGAAAGTGGTTGATTTTTACCGGTACTTTGATGCCCGACGCCCATATGGCAAGTCAAAACCGCAACCGGCAGACGGTTCATTTAAAGGTGGGGTTTGATTATAACAGCGACCCCAAATCAAAAGAATATACGTTAACCGTCACCGATGAGTATTACACCACCAAGTTCTATGACCGCGAAGGCAACCTCATCAAGGGCTCGTCGTCAGCGAACGGCCCGGCGCTGGTTCCTTCCGTCACCGGCAGCACCCCCCGCGCAAAATTCAACAGCATCACGAACAGCTCCAGCGGTATCCAGTACACCTATTACGGCGATACGGTCTATGCACCCTGGACATATAACAGCGAGTCTGCGGAAGGCTACTTTGTGCCGATGACCAAGGCGAGCGGCGAAACCATGCTTACCGCCGCCGGTACGCCGAAATACGGCAACACCGACGCACTGAAAGCCGCCGTGAGAAAGGACGCCGCCACCTACCACTACGCGTGGAAGGGCTGGACCCCGCTGCGCGACGACAACGGCAACAACAGTGAAGCTGAGGGCATCCGCTATGTCAACAGCGCCAGCCGCTATGACGGCGCAAAGACCGGCTCCGCCGCGAAATACGAGACCGCGAGGGAAAACTTGATTTTGCAGGAGTGCTTCACCAAGACCAAGCATACGCCTGATGCCTCCGATCACACCTATTGCCCGCTGTATGCGGCCGCGACCTGCACGACCGACGAGAAGTATTACAAGTGCTGCAGCGATTCGAGGTGCATGTATAAGTTTACCATTGACGGTGAGGGCGCCCTCGGCAAGAACGGAGACTCCACCTGGGACCGCCTGGGAAGCAAGACGCACCACGTCTGGCAAAACGCACCGAGCCCGGGTCCCTACCGTGCATACAGCATTGACGATAACAACATTGTTACGACGACGGATTATACGGTGCCGCAATCCGGCATCACGGCCTACCCCGAGACCTGTACCAGCGACGGCAGCAACGGCTATTTCTACTGCGAAAACTGCGGCAAGTGCTTTGATTACACAAAGCTCGACGACGACACGGACGCGAACTGGCTGAAGGTTTTGAATCCGGCGGGAACGGAATACATCTCCATGGATGAGGAGCAGGTGCGCGAAAGCGTGAAGATATCCGCGCCCGGCCACGATTATCAGTTTGTCGGCTGGACCTGGGGCACGGCGTCGAACGGCGACCCGGATTACACCACGATCAGCGGTGAGGTCGCCTGCACGCACACCGCGATCTGCACCGACACCAACCCGCACACCTTCACCCTTTCCACGACCGCCGCGCCCACTGCTTCGACCGGCACGCAGGTCAACAATTCGAGCTCCAGAATCGGGCTGACTGTCAAAGACGCCACCTGCACGGCAAACGGCTCCGAGACGTATCTGGTTCCGGCAACGGAAAACTTTGTGAGGATCACGCCGCCGGAGGGCAACAGCTACAGAGTGAATGTTGCCGTCACGCAGGCGAAAGCCGTTGTGACGCTTGCGAAGCTCGGTCACGATTACCGCGGCGCCTATGTCGGAACGGGCTATGACAGAAGAACCGGCACCTACGGCGGCCACCAGCGTCAGTGCGTACGCTACGCCCAATGTAAATCCTCCGGTATCAACCTGACCTACGACGGAGATCAGGTTACCAGCACGAACCCCGGCGGCGCTGATCCGCACGATGCAAGCACCGTCACCACCTCCAACGCCACCTGCCAGAACTACGCGGTCTGCGCGGCCTGCGGCAATCCCTTCGGCGCCCTTGCGCCCCATGACTTCACGCCGGATGCGAACCGTATCCAGAGCGCGGACACGAACTATCAGGAAGACTTTGCGCTGACGGATTATCAGGGCCACTACTATGCCTGCGCCTTCGGCTGCGGCACCTACGGTACCCAGGACGGCGGCGAGCGCGGTACCCACGATCATACGTTTGAAGCGGAACTGATCCGCCCGGCGTCCTGCACCGTGAACGGCCTGCGCAAGTACACCTGCACGGCCTGCGGCTTTGAGCATTACACGACGCAGGATCCCGATCTGGCCGCTACCGGCCACGATTACACCGGCCAGCCCGTCACACTGACGGACTTCATGACCGGCGACACCTACAACACCACCCTGACCGCCCGGGTCACCTGTAAGAACCCCAACTGCGGAAAATATGACGACGAGGGCAACCAGATTCCCAACCCGGTCGCGGACACTGTGACCGAGACCGTGGATATCGCTGTGAACCGCGTGGAACCGACCTGCACCGAAAACGGCGTTGTGACCCGCACCGCGGACTTCACCGACCCGGCATTTGTCGGAACGCTGCTGAACGGCGAACCGTTTGACTGCCATCCCGCCGACAGCTCCGAGATCCTCAGAGCCACCGGCCACGACTGGATCAACGTGACCGTGGAATGGTCCGCGGACCACAGCACCTGCATCGGCTCCGCCGAATGCGCAAACAACCCGAACCACAACGTGACCCAGAGCGCCCGTGTGACCAGCTTGGTCGTGAACGAGCCGACCTGCACCGAGCCCGGTACGGCGAACTTCAAGGCGAACTTTGAAGACGAGTCCGGCCTCATGTATTACGACACCTTCTCCGTGCCGAAGCGTTCCTTCCAGGATATCTACAACCAGGAGCACATGGACGACATCGGCGAGATCCCCGCGAACGGCCACGAATGGGGCGAACGCGAATATGAATGGTACGGCGACATGGATAACGGCTTTGAAGGCGTGGACGCCTACGTGGAATGTCTGAACTGCGGCGACAGCATCGAAGAGTCCGTTGTTGTTACCAGCGCCACCACACCGGCTACCTGCGAAGAGGACGGCGAGACTGTCTGGACGGCTTCCTTCACCAACCCCGTGTTTACGACCCAGACCAAGGAGCTGACGCTGAACAGAACCGGCCACGTCTACAACTATGACGGTGCAACCTATAAATGGACCCGTGTTTCCGGCGGTTACCGCTGCACGGCTACAGCGGTTTGCGACAACGACGCCACGCACGTGGACACCGAAGAAGTGACCGTTCCCGGTGTGACGACCGACCCGACCTGCACGACCAAGGGCAAGACGGTCTACACCGCAAACTTCACCAACGAAAACTTTGTCCAGCAGACCCGCCAGGATGAGATTCTTGCCCTCGGCCACAACTGGGGCGAGCCGGACGTCCAGTGGGTGCTGAACGAGGAAGGCACCGATTACATCAGCGCAACGGGCACCATCCACTGCGCGAACGACCCCGAGGATCACCACGCGCTGAACGAGACTGTGACGCTGGCGGAAGGCAAGATCGAAAAGCGGATCCGCACCGCGCCGACCTGCGACAGCACCGGCCTTGCCGTCTACAAGGCGAAGTTCACCAGACAGTTCGGCACGCAGAACAACTCCCTTGTCATTCCCAAGCTGAGCCATGATTTCGGTCCGGTCCACGAGGGCAAGAACAACACTTGCGCAGCGCCGGGCTTCCGGAGCTACTGCATCTGCAACAACTGCCAGAAGACCTTCATTGAAGATCCCGTCGGCAGCGACAACTGGGTCGAGGCCTCGAACCTGATCCTCTATCCCAGCAGCGAGCACAACGACGAAAACGGCGTTCCTTTCCCCGAAGTCACCGTGGAAGCGAAGGACGCCACCTGCACCGAGGCCGGCACAAAAGCAGTGGTCTACTGCTCCGGCTGCCAGCTCATCTTCTCCATCGACGGCCATGATACCTACACCGTCACCGAAAACGGCGTGGAGGTCGAGAAGCCGCTGACCGAAAAGAACTACCGCTACGGCACAGACAAGTCCGTCTATGTCCTGCCGATCGACCCGACGAATCACAGCGACGGCACAAATAACACGCTGGTCGAGGTTCCCGGCGTTGAGGCAACCTGCGAACAGACCGGTGTCTTGCATCACTGGCATTGCGAGAACTGCGACAAGTACTTTACTGATGCAGCAGGCACGGAAGAGATTCACAGAACAAGAACCATCCTGCCGCTCGTCGGCCATGATTGGGATTATGAAAGCAGTGATCCGAACCATCCCGTGACCTATGACTGGGCGCCCGATCACAGCACCTGCACCGCGACTGTGCACTGCAAGAACAATCCGGAGCACACCCTTTCTGAAACGAAGGCCGGCACAAAGAATGTTGTCACGGAAGTTACCTGCGAAACCGACGGCCGCTGCTCCTTCAGCGTGAGCTTTGACAACGAGAACTTTGCCGCGCAGACGACCGAGGAAATGATCGACCCGGCCATCGGCCATGATTGGGATTACACCGGCGCGAAGTATAAGACGACCTACGCATGGGACGGCTATGACGCCTGCGTCGCAACGATCTACTGCAAGAACGACAAGAATCACACCATCACCCGCAACGGCGAGATCACCAGCGAGACCGAGACCACGCAGGACTGCGATGTGGACGGCAAGATCGTCTACACCGCGACCTTCCCGGACGATGTGAAGCCCGACACGAAGACGCAGTTCCTGCCGCAGACCGGCCATGACTGGGATTACACCGGCGAGACGCATCACGTGACCTATGAGTGGTCGCCCGACCAGTCCCATTGCACCGCCATCGTGCGCTGCCTGCGGAATCCGGCGCACACCACGGAAGTGACCGTGGCTGCCGAGCTTGTGAAGATCAAGGTCAGCACCTGTACGGAAGCCGGCAAGGGCATGTATGAGGCCACCTTCGGCTACGGCATTCCCAAGGCGCAGAGCGAACCCTTCGAGCTGGCAATGACCGGCCACAAGGCGGAGCACACGGAAGCCACGCCCGCAACCTGCGTGGAAGAAGGCGTATATCCGTACTACTACTGCAGCCAGTGCGGCAAGTATTTCAAGGACGCGAGATGCGAGATCGAGATCGCGCCTGCCGATATCATTCAACCGAAGATCGACCACACCCTTGCGTTCCATCAGGCGATCGAGGCCTCCTGCGAGACCGTCGGCAACAAGCAATACTGGACCTGCAGCTATTGCGGCAAATACTTCTCGGACGAAGACGGCATTGTTCAGATCGCGCCCGAATCCGTGACGATCCCGGCACGCGGCCACAACTGGATCGACAAGGAGGGCAAGGAGCCCACCTGCACCGAGGCCGGCTGGAAGCCCTATAAATACTGCCTGCGCTGCAAGACGGACGACAACTATGTGTCGATCCCGGCTACCGGCCACGGCGATTATATCTACGATTATGCCCATTCCTCCACCAGCGGCGACGGCAGCCTGCACTGGGATGCCTACACCTGCGGCCACGGCTGCGGCCTGTTCTACACGAACCTGATCGTAACCCTGCGCGACAAGAACGGCAAGGGCATTCAGGGCGCGTATGTGACCATCACCAGCAACAAGACCGGTGCGGTCTTTGCCAGCGGCTCCACCGATAATTACGGTGAGTTTGCCCCGTCTGCGAAGTTCACCGAAGGCACCTACAAGATCTCCGTTTCCTACGAGGACGCCAAGAACACCTATTATTCCACCTCGACCATGACCTTCTACACCGACGAGAACCATGAGCTTCATGTGATCGAGCCGAAGATCGGCAGAACCGACTTCGCTGTGGATACCAGCGGCGGAAGCTCCGATCCCGCGCCCTCCACACCGAGCAATGTCTGCAGATGGTGCGGCGAGGTGCACACCGGCTTCTTCGGAAAGATCATCCAGTTCTTCCACAACATCCTTGTAATGTTCAGCAGATAACCCACCGAACGACGGGACCTTGCGTTTAGTGAGAACCGTCAAAGCATAAGAAAACGAAAGCGCTTTTCGCAGAGAGCATCTGTGATTTCAGCGCTTTCTTTTCTTTTGTCTGTTCGTTTATCGTGGATTCTTTATGAAAAATGACGAAAAGAACCCGGCCTTTCCATAGAAATTCACAAAACTTTATTTACTACTTGAAATTTGTGTAATTTTAGTGTAAAATACACAATAGAAAGTGCAAAGAAACTGCTTTTTTTCATTTATTTTGGAGGATATATATGAATTATTCCTTAACCAAGAAGAAAGCGAAGGATCTCATCTCGGCAAAGCTGTCGCATTTCTTCGGCGTCAATCCGGAAGAGGCGAGCAATGAGCAGTACTACAAGGCTGTGGCGCTCATTGTCAACGACCTCATGCACGAGGGCATCCGTGAACACCGCAAAAAGGCCGACGCGCAGGAAGTCAAGCGCGTCTATTACCTGAGCATGGAGTTCCTGATGGGCCGTTCGCTCAAAAACAACCTCTACAACCTGAACCTGACCAAGACTTTTACCGCGGCGCTGAAGGATTTCGGCGTGAGCCTCGACAAGCTCTATGACTGCGAGCCGGACGCCGGTCTCGGCAACGGCGGTCTGGGTCGTCTTGCGGCCTGCTATCTGGACGGTCTGGCCACGCAGGGCTATTCCTCCATGGGCTACACCATCCTTTATGAGGCCGGCATCTTCAAGCAGAAGCTTGTGGACGGCTGGCAGACCGAGGTTCCCGATTTCTGGCTGCCCGGCGGCGAGGTCTGGCTGCGCGTGCGCGAACAGGAGATGGCCGAGGTCCGTTTCGGCGGCGAGGTCATCGACCATTGGGACGCCCAGTATCACTCTGTGGAATATCAGGGCGAAACGGTGGTTTACGCCGTGCCCTACGATATGTTCGTCAGCGGCAAGGACGGCCGGGGCTACAGCCGTCTGCGTCTCTGGAGATCGAAAGCTCCTGCGCTGGATATGCGCCAGTTCGATCAGGGACACTATATGAAAGCGATCGAGCAGGCGGCGATGGCTGAGGTCATCAGCAAGGTGCTCTATCCCTCCGACAACCATCCCGAAGGCAAGAGTCTGCGCTTGAAGCAGCAGTATTTTCTCGTGTCCGCTTCGGTGCAGGATATCGTGAAGCGCCATTTGCGCCACTACTCCACGATGGAGAACTTTGCCGAAAAGAACGCGGTGCACATCAACGATACCCATCCCACGCTGGCGATCCCCGAGCTCATGCGCATCCTGCTGGATGAATGCGGCTACGGCTGGGACGACGCCTGGAACATCGTGACCAAGGCTGCGGCCTACACGAACCACACCGTGATGAAGGAAGCGCTCGAGTGCTGGTCGGAGGATCTGATCCGCACATTGATCCCGCGCATCTATCAGATCATCAAGGAGATCGACAACCGTTACCGCGCTCACATCTGGAACCTGACCCATGACGGCGAAACGGTGGAGCGCATGGCAGTGATCTCCCGCGACGGCGTGGTACGCATGGCAAACCTCTGCGTGGCGGCCTGTCACAGCGTCAACGGCGTTTCCGCTCTGCACAGCCAGATCCTCAAGGACACGGTGTTCAACGATTTTTACAAGCTCACGCCCGACAAGTTCACCAACGTGACCAACGGCATCGCGCATCGCCGCTGGCTCTGCCAGGCCAACCCGGCGCTGACTGCTTTTCTGGAAGAGACGATCGGCAAGGACTTCATCCTCAAGGCCGGCACACTGGAAAAGCTGGCCGCGTTCAGGGATGACAAGCAGGTGCTGGACCGCATCGGCGAGATCAAGCTGCACAACAAGGAGCAGTTTGCCGCCTATGTGAAAAAGCAGACCGGCGTGGAGCTGGATCCGACCTCCATTTTCGACGTGCAGGTGAAGCGTTTGCATGAATACAAGCGCCAGCATCTGAACGCCTTCCAGATCATTGCGAAATATCTGGAGATCAAAGAGCATCCCGAGCGCGACTATGTGCCGCACACCTATATCTTCGGCGCAAAGGCGGCCTCCGGCTACTTCATCGCCAAGAAGATCATCGCCTTCATTTGCGCCCTTGCGGACGTGATCAACAACGACCCCGATGTGAACGGCAAGCTGAAGATTATTTATCTGGAGGATTACAACGTCACCCTGGCGGAGCGTCTGATGCCTGCCGCCGACGTCAGTGAACAGATTTCCCTTGCCGGAACGGAAGCCAGCGGCACGGGCAATATGAAGCTGATGATCAACGGCGCGATCACCCTCGGCACGCTCGACGGCGCAAATGTGGAGATCCACGAGGCTGTCGGCGATGACAATATGGTGCTCTTCGGCATGACGACGCCGGAGGTGGACGATCTGAAACGGAACGGCTACCAGCCGATGAACTACTTCAACAACAACACCGAGCTGCGCCGCGTGATCGAGTTCGTGCAGATGGGCGTCGGCGGAAAGCCCTTCCCGGAGATCGGCAACACGATCATCCACCACGACCCGTATATGGTGCTCGCGGACTTTGCGGATTACCGCAACGCCCAGAAGAAGCTCGACACGCTCTGGACGAACCGCGACAACTGGAACCGCATGTCGCTGATGAACATCGCAGGCGCCGGCCGCTTTGCCGCCGACCGCGCGATCAACGACTACGCCCGCGATATCTGGAATATCAAGCCGGTGAAATAAGCTATGACAAAGGCTGTGATTTTTGATTTGGACGGCACGCTGCTCAACACCCTGGACGACCTGGCAGCGGCCGTCAATTTCGCTTTGGAAACCTGCGGCTATCCCCGCCGCACCACGGACGAAGTGCGCCGCTTCGTCGGCAACGGCGTGGTAAAGCTCATTCAGCGCGCCGCGCCGCCGGACATCAGCGCCGAAGAACGGCAGCACTGTCTGGATGTTTTTCGCGCCTATTATCTCGCCCACCTGACCGACAGCACCGCTCCCTATGCGGGCATTCTGCCGATGCTGGACGCATTGCACGCCCGGGGCGTGAAGACCGCCGTGGTGTCCAACAAGCTCCATCAAGGTGTGGTCGGGCTTTGCGGTGAGTTTTTCGGCGAGCGGCTCGACGCCTGCTTCGGC
>CACYHA010000003.1 GCA_902774035.1 Oscillospiraceae bacterium
CGGCTACACGCTGAACAGCGGCGCAAACGGCAGTTATGTAGCGGCAACGAACACCTACACCTACGGCGCGACCGCAGGCGCAGAAGACACGTTGACCGCGCAGTACAGCACGGACGTCTACAATATCACCTACACGCTGAACGACGGCATTGTTGATCCGGCGAACCCGACGACCTACACCGTCGAGACCGACACCTTCACGCTGAACAACCCGACGAAGACCGGCTACACCTTCACAGGCTGGACGGGCAGCAACGGCGATACGCCGCAGAAGACCGTCACGATCGAAAAGGGCAGCACGGGCGACCGCAACTACACCGCGAACTGGAGCTTGAACGAGTACACGATCGAATATGATCTTGCAGAAGGCGCACTGCCGGAAGGCGTGACGAATCCTGGCAGCTTCACGGTGGAATCCGAAGAGATCACGCTCAACAATCCTTCCAGAAACGGCTACAACTTCGCCGGCTGGACGGGAACGGGCCTGACGGAAGCTACGTTGATCGTGAAGATCCCGGCGGGCAGCATCGAAGACCGCATCTACACGGCAACGTGGACGCCGATCATTTACACGGCTTCCTTCAACAGCGTCGGCGGCAATGAGATCGAGGCCTTCAATTACACGATCGAGGACGAGGACATCACTCTTGAGACCGAGATGCACAAAGACGGCTATAGCTTCCAGAAGTGGATCGTTGAATCCGCCGCGGGCAACTGGGTCGAGGGTGCCGACGCCGCGAAGATCGAAAAGGGTCATTACGGCGATGTGACATTCCAGGCAGTCTGGGATCTCAACACGTATCAGATCGGCTATGAGCTGAACGGCGGAACCGTTTCCGGCAACCCGGCTACCTACACCTTCGAATCCGATTCGATCACCCTTGCCAACCCGGCGAAGACCGGATACATCTTCACCGGCTGGACGGGAACAGGTCTGACCGAAGAGACGATGGAAGTGACGATCCCGAGCGGCAGCTTCGGCAACCGCAGCTACACGGCGAACTGGAGACCGATCACATACACGGTCGTCTACGACGCGAACGAAGGCTCCGGTGCTCCGGCGAGCTTCACAAAGACCTATGACGCAGCGGCTGAGCTTTCAACCGTTGAGCCGACAAGACCCGGCTACGTCTTCTCCGTCTGGAAGATCGGCGAAGATCAGTATCCGGCCGGCGCGACGATGAACACCGATTACGCGACCGAAGACGGCGCAACGGTGTATCTGACCGCTTACTGGAACAAGGGCAACTACGATGTGATCTACATCGGCAATGTGGTCGGCGACACCGCAAAGGTGGACGGCGTTGACCCGGTGACCATTACCATCACACCGCAGGACGGCTTCCATCTGACGACGGTCAGCGAGGTCAAGGTCGGCAGATTCGCTCTGTCGCTCGATCAGTACACCGCGCTGATTGCCACGAACAAGCGCTCCGCGACGGTGACGATCAACGAGGGCGCGATCATCGATCATGTGACGATCACCGTGGGTACGGTGGAGCATACGATGAAGTGGTATGAAGTGGACGAGAACACCTGCCAGCAGCGCTGCGAAGTCTGCGACGCGGTGGGTATCGAGGCCGCATCCCACGTTTATCTGTCCGCATGGAGAGACAGCGGCGACGGTCTGAACCACTACAGGAGCTGCAAGAACTGCGGCCATGTGACAACGGCGGCGCACACCGGCGGAACGGCGACTTGCATCGACCGCAAGGAATGCACCGCGTGCGGCGCGAAGTACGGCGAGTTGCTGAACCACGTTCTGACCGGAACAGCGGCAGTCGCCCCGACCTGCACGACCAAGGGCTCGATCGCATACTGGACCTGCGCTAACTGCGGACACCTCTTCGCAGACGCGGAAGGACATCAGGAGATCGCCCCGACTGACACCATTGTTGAAAAGATCCCGCATGACTTCCACGGTGCGATCCGGAACAACGGCAACGGCACGCACAGCTTCCTTTGCACCTACGGCTGCGGCACATACGGCGGCGCGACTGCCCATGTGTTCGACCGTCAGGTTGCGACAGAAGCGTACTACAAGGAATCCGCAGACTGCACATCGCCCGCAACGTACTATCTGAGCTGCGCCTGCGGCGCGAAGGGTACCGAAACCTTTGAAGGCGCCCCGATCGGCCACAACTATGTGACGAAGCCCGGCAAGAACGCGACCTGCTACGACGGCGGTTATACCGAGTATCAGGAATGCTCGCGCTGCGGCGATATTCAGGGCAAGGAGAACATCGGTGCGCTTGGCCACGGTAACTACCTCTATGACAACAGCGCGTCCGGCAAGGTGTATGACGGCACCTTCGAATGGGCGACCTACAGTTGCTCGAGAGGCTGCGGCGACCACTACGTGCTGTTCACGGTCTACGCGAAGGATAACAGCAACCGTGCGCTTTCCGGCGCGAACGTCACGATCGAAGGCGAAGGTGTGAGTGTCAACGGCGTGACCGACAGAAACGGCGTGTTCGCCTGCGACAGACACTTTGCCGACGGTGAGTACACAGTCATGATCAGCTACGACAACGGCGAGGTTGCTGCGACGACCAACGGCAACATCCGCGTCGCGAACGGCAGAACCAGCGGCGGCGTCGGCGTGCTGAACCTCGGCCAGAAGCATTCCGGTGATGAACACGGCGGCGGATCTTCCTCCTCCGGCGGCTTCCGCTGCTCCTGGTGCGACACCTACGAGGCCAACCGCGACCGTCCGGTCATCGGCATCTTCTACACCATCATCCACTTCTTCATCCATCTCATCCAGCGAATCATCTATGCCTTCTCGAGAAGATAACGGAATGAGGAAGTGACAACTCGAACCGGCTGATTCAGCCGAACAAACAAACTGCATCGCCCCGCCTGAATTTCAGGCGGGGCGGTTGAAAAAGGAGAAAGCGAAATGCGCATCATGCAACCGGGAGAGCGTTTGAGCAAGCAAGAGCTGCGCTTTTTTGCAAATATGGCCGGACGCGCTTATGTAAACGATCCGGTGCACACCTACGCAACAAAAAATCCCGCACGCAGGGAACGGTTCGTTTCACATTTCATGATGGAACGATTGAACACCTCGAACGGAGAAGACTACTTTTATATTGACGATGAAAATCGCGGTCTCTGTGTCTGGCGGAAAGCGTGGAATGAATACGGCGTGCTGGATTTTTTGAAGTGTGCCGACTGGCTGTATCTTTATTGGTTCTGGCCGAACACGCTGCGTACGCTGGCTGCTTACGGGCCGCTTGACGTCCATGTGTTCGACGAAAACTGCCTTTTGCTCTCGCCGGTGTTCGTTGCGCCGGAGCATCAGGGCAAGGGGGTCGCCACGGCGCTGCTGCGAAAGAGCATGGACGACCTTTCAAAAAAAGGCTTCACCTTCGGGCTGGAAGCGCAGGACGAAGGGAATGTTCGTTTTTATGAAAAGCTCGGTTTTCGTGTGATCGGGACTGCCGATTATCCGAAAGGAAACATCCGCCATTATTACATGGTCAAAGAATAGGAGTGTGCGAAGAATGAAACGATGCATGAAAAAGCTTTTCGCCCTGTTTCTGGCGAGTTTGCTTGCTGCGTTGAGCCTGATCGTTTGCGCATCCGGTGAAACTGCGTCTTCCGCAGAGCGGCTGTCTTATCTTTCCGCCCGGGACGAGCAGATCGTCAACGAAGCGGGGGAGCCGGTCCTGCTTCGCGGAACGAATTTCGGCGGCTGGGGCATCATGGAGGACTGGTTTTGTCCATATACATCGCCCTCCGGTGAAGAGGAGATGTTCCTGACGCTGGTCGAGCGATTCGGCCTTGAAAAGACGCACGCGCTGATGAAGCGTTACCGCAAAAACTGGATCACGGAAACTGATTACCGCAATGTTTCCGAGCTGGGCATGAACGTCGTGCGCCTGCCGGTGTGGTATCGAAATTTCCAAAGCGACGACAGCGGGACCTGGTATCGCGACAAAAAGGGAAACATCGACTTTCGCGAACTGGACGCGCAGGTCGCCCTTTGCAAAAAGTACGGGCTGTATCTGATCCTTGATCTGCACGGCCTGCCCGGCTATCAGAATGACTACGACCACTGCGGCCGCTCCAAATCCATGTCGCTGTTTGATGAGACCCCGCAGGGCGAGCGCTATCGCGAAGTGGTCACGGACTTTTGGGTCACCGTTGCAAAGCATTATCGGGATGAACCGACGATCGCCATGTACGATTTGATGAACGAACCGCTCGGCACAAACATCACAAGCGATAAAAACTACCGCCAGGTGTTCTTTGATTTTTCCGATGCGCTGTATCAGGCGATCCGCGCTGTGGACAGCCGGCATATCATCTGTATGGAGGCCATCTGGTCGCCCGACGCGATCCCCGCGCCGTCTGTTTACGGCTGGGAGAATATCGTTTATCAGGAACATTTGTACGATGTAACAAACGCCACGATGCTCCGAAAGGCAAACGAGATCAAAAACGCCGGGTTCAACGCGCCGTTTTTGATCGGCGAATTCTATCCGCGCGGCATCTCCAGCTTCAGTTACATGCTTTCCCTTTTCAACGCGCGCAGCCTGAGCTGGACGACCTGGACGTATAAGGGTGCGGGCAAGCTGGCGGACAAATCTCCGTGGTTCCTTTACGGTTCCTCCACGATCGAAAAGATCGACTTTGAAAACGACAGCTATGAAACGCTTTGCCAAAAGTTCGGTAAGGTTTTACGCACGGATGCGGGGGCTTTTCACAGAACGGCGTTTGCGGATTACGTGAAGCGCTTCACCTCCGGCGAGGTGGATCAGGCGTCCCTGTATTCCTTCGGCGCTGTGGAGACCCGCGGAACACTGAAAGAGCGCGCGTCGCTGTTTGCGGATAAGCTGCGTTCCGTGTACACCACGATTCTTGACTGGCTGCGCAAGCTGAAAACCGGCGATCTGCTTTGAAGTGAATAAAAAAAAGAACTGTCCGATGGAAAATCCAAAGGACAGTTTTTTTGATTACTGTGCGTCCGTTTCAGCGGGCGTTTCCCCGTTATCTTTAAACAGGAACGGATAATGCTCTTTCAAAGAAGCAAGAACGATGTCAACAAATTCCCCAAAGTTGAACGCGAATTTCAAAAGCTCAATGGCTCCGCTCAGAAAGGTTGCAATGTCCATTTTTCCACCTCCTTATGCGAGATTTTACCAGTAAATTCCATAATTGTCAATAAGATCAAACCGATTCTAAGAAATCTTAAGGAATCGCTGAAAACTCAGGCGTCTGCGGGCTTGTCGGTGTTTTGCAGTGCGCTGACATAATCGCTGCCGTCCGGCGCTTTGCGCAGCGTGATCTTCATGTACTTCGCAGGCTCCGGCGCGACGATGTTGCCTTCGCTGTCCTGCTGAAAATCTTCCCCGGCGAGATAGCCGACGATCAGCGTCACGGAATCGCGCTTTTCTTCGGCGGAAAGGATCTTCGGCGTATAGATCGGGGTGACGCCGGTGATGGGGATCAGATAGTTGCCTTCACTTTCACTGAATCGAAATTCGATCCCGCCTCCGTCCACCGTCTGGTGCTGCACGGTGAGTTCCGGGCCGAACAGACGGGCAAAGCTCTGTTCCACTTCGCTTTTCGGCAGCAGCATGTCGCCTTCATAAAACCCGTAATCGTCGGGGTTGGGGTCGTTTTGCAAAATCTGCCAGATCGCGATGGAAATGAGCTGCGCCTGCTCCGCGCCGGTGATGTCGTCAAAGGTGTCCGGGTCGTTCATCACAACGGGAGCAAGAAAGGCCTGATATGCCTGGATCTTTGCGGTGTCACCGGTGATGTCTTTGACTTTTCCCGCAGCGAAGCGAACGGTTGCGATGATACCGATCACCGTAAACAGGAGAATCATCAGACCGAGCACCATGTTCGCTGTTTTGCGTGCCGATGATTGTTTCATTGGGACCGCCTTTCTCAGCGTATTTGTCCGTTGCCGCTGATGATGTATTTTTCGCTTGTGAGCTGCTGAAGACCCAGGGGGCCTCTCGCGTGCAGCTTTTGCGTGGAGATGCCGATCTCGGCGCCGAAGCCGAACTCGCCGCCGTCGGTGAATCGGGTGGAAGCGTTGACATAGACTGCGGCAGCGTCCACTTCCCGGGTGAATTGCCGGGCTGCGGCGTAGCTTTCCGTCACGATGCATTCGCTGTGACCCGTGGTGTATTTCATGATATGCGCGATCGCTTCGTCAATAGAACCGACCGTTTTGATGCTGATCTCATAGCCGAGATATTCCCGGCCGTAATCCTCTTGCGTGGCGGGGACGGCCGAGGGCAGGAGGCTGCAAACCGTTTCGTCGCCATGAATGAGCACATTCGCCTGAGACAGTGACTCCGCGATCAGCGGCAGCACTTTTTCGGCAATGTCCTTGTGAATGACAAGGCTTTCGCAGGCATTGCAGACCGAGGGACGCGACGTCTTTGCGTTGTAAATGATGCGCACCGCCATGTCGGGATCGGCGTCCCTGTCCACATAGACGTGGCAGTTGCCGGTTCCGGTCTCGATCAGCGGAACGGTCGCGTTTTCCACGCAGGCGCGGATGAGTCCGGCGCCGCCGCGGGGAATGAGAACGTCCACATAGCCGTTCAGCCGCATCAGCGCATTGGCGCTTTCGCGTGAGGTGTCTTCCACAAGCTGGATGCAGTCCTTCGGCAGTCCGGCGCTTTCCAGTGCGCCGCGCATGAGGTCTGCGATGGCCTTGTTGGAATGAAAGGCTTCTTTTCCGCCGCGCAGGATCACGCAGTTGCCGGATTTCAGGCAGAGCGTCGCCGCTTCTGCCGTCACATTCGGCCGCGCTTCATAGATCACGGCGATCACACCGAAGGGAACCGTGACCTTTTCAATGAACAGGCCGTTCGGCCGCGTTGTGCCGGCAAGGACTTTTCCGACGGGGTCCTCGAGGGCGATCAGCTCGCGTGCTGCCTGCGAAAGCCCCGCAACGCGGCTGTCGTTGAGCGCAAGGCGATCCAGCATCGCGCTCGACATGCCGTTTTTTCTTGCCGCGGAAAGGTCTTTTTCGTTTTCCGCAAGCAAAAACGCCGCGTTCTGTTCAAACGCCAGCGCGATCGCCGCAAGCGCCTTGTTTTTTGTCGCCGCGTCCGCGTTCATCAGAATCCGCGACGCTGCCTTTGCTTTTTTTCCGAGTTCTGTCAACATGTTTCATTCCTCGCTTCAAAATAGGTTCCGATCCTGTGCCCGTCTGTAACACGGTAAAGATCCTGGGGCGCACTGCCGTTCATCACGACTACGGGGATGCCGTTGGAGGTTGCGATCCGCGCGGCAAAGAGCTTCGTGACCATGCCGCCGGTGCCGCGGTCGGAGCCTGCGCCGCCTGCCAGCGCAAACACGTCTTCGGTGATCTCGCTGACAACGGGGATCAGCCGCGCATCCGGGTTTTCGTTGGGATTGTCATCAAACAGGCCGTCAATGTCCGAGAGGATCACCAAAAGATCCGCCCCGACAAGGGACGCGACAACGGCGGAAAGGCTGTCGTTGTCGCCGTAAACGATCTCCTCCGTTGCGACGCTGTCGTTTTCGTTGATGACCGGGATCGCGCCGTATTCAAACAGCTTTTCAAAGGTGTTGCTCAGGTTTTCCCGCCGTTCGTCGTTTTCAAAGTCTGCCTTTGTGACAAGCATCTGGCCGATCTTCTGGCCGTATTCCCCGAAAAACTTGTCATACATGAACATCAGCTCGCACTGGCCGACACAGGCGGCGGCCTGCCGCCCGGGAATGTCCTGCGGTTTTTCGCCGAGGCCGAGTTTGCCGACGCCGACGCCGATGGCGCCCGAGGTCACAAGGACGACGTCCATCCCGGCGTTATGTAAGTCCGCCAGCACGGAGCACAGCTTCATCATGCGGCGGATGTTGGTTTTTCCTGTTTCATAGGTGAGGGTGGACGTGCCGACCTTCACAACGATTCGTTTCAATTCCTGCATGAGGTGTCTCCTGTTTCTTCAAAAATGGACCGGTAAAAGGCTTCGTCGTTGACGGCGCCGACAGCGGTGAATGCCGCGAGGCGGATCTGCAGATATTGTTTTGCCGCCCGCTGAACGTCCGGGAGTGCCACAGCCCGGATCGCAGCGATGATCTCCTCGTCTTCGACGCAGTTGCCGAACATCAGCAAATCGTGTCCGAAGGAGGAAAGCTTGGAGTGCGGCTGTTCCCGGTGCATGATCAGCGAAGCGCTCAGCTTTTCTTTCGCCGCCGAAAGCGCTTCTTCATCGATCGTTTCGGGCAGTTCGCGCAAAATGCGCAGCGTTTCCTGCAGCGCCTGCTTCTGCGATTCCGGCGTCAGCGACATGGAAACGGCAATATATCCCCCGGCAAGGAAACGTCCCAGCCAGGCGTCCACGCTGTAGACGAGACCGAGCTCTTCGCGCAGTCTTTGGTTGAGCTGAGATGAGGTCCCGGTACCCAGCAGGAACATCAGCACCTGCAGAACATACAGGTCGTCGTGCCGCAGCGGCACACCGGGAAAACACAGCATCAGGTGGGTTTGTTCAAAGGGACGGGAAAGCAGGGTGAGCTGCTTTTGAAACGGGGGAACGCACGGCGCAAGCGGTTGCCCGCCCGGAGCAAGGGCGCCGAACGATGCTTCGATCAGCTTGCGGAGCTGCGCCTCGTCAAATTTTCCGCCGACGCCGACAACCATGCGCTCCGGCGTGTAAAATGCGCTTCGGTGCGCTTCAAACGCAGAGCGCGAAAGCTCCTTCACGCTTTTCTTTGTGCCGAGGATCTGCAGCGAGAGGGGAGAGGGCGAAAAAACCGCGCTTTCGTTGGCCTCGAAGCAAACGTCCGCCGGATCGTCCTCGCACATGGCGATCTCTTCCAGGATCACGCCGCGCTCGGTGTCGATGTCGCTTTCGTCGAGCTTCGGGTGCAGCACCATGTCGAAGAGAATGTCTGCGGCGTCGCAGATGCGGTGCGAGAGGGCACGCACATAAAAGAAGGTGTATTCTTTTGTGGTGTAGGCGTTGACGGACGCGCCGATGCTGTCCATCTCCCGCGCGATCTCAAAGGCAGAGCGACGCGCCGTGCCTTTGAATACGATATGCTCGATAAAATGTGAGATGCCGTTTGTGCGTTCCGTTTCGTTGACGCTTCCGGAAGCGACCCACACGCCCACCGTTGCGGAGTGCAGATGCTCCTGCGGAACAAACAGCACGCGCAGCCCGTTTTGCAATGTCCATTCCTTCATGCGTGTTGCTCCAAAAATCGGATTCTTTTTCTATTATAACCATTGCGGCAAAAATTACAAGCAGAATTTTGCGATCAGCATCCGCTCTGCATCTTCTTTTGTGAATCCGCCCGGGCTGAATTTGAAATTGTTCGGCACAGTGTCGTTCCAGCGTGCACAGTGGGCGGCGATCTCCTGCTTCGTCATGCGGATATCCCCAAGATCGGTCAACGCACGCACCGTTGCCGAAAAGCTGTCCATGTCGGCACCCATGCTCGCAAGCAGCTTTGCACAGCGTTCCGGCGTGAACTCTGCCGCCCGCGCAAAGAATTCCGGCAGAAACGCCGCGCAGGCAAAGCCGTGGGGCGTGCCGAAGTTCTCCGTGAGCACATAGCCCATCGGGTGCGGAAACGCCGTGCCGCAATAGGCGAGGGTGATGCCGGCGTAAAGCGAGCCGTAATAGAGTTGTTCGCGCAAAGCGGCGTCGGGCAGCGCACGGGTGCGTTCGAGTTTTATAAGTCCCTCCCAGATCAGGGCAACGGCTTTTTCGGCAAACAGCGACGGAATGTCGCCGCATTTCGGCGAACAGTAGCCCTCGCTTGCGTGCGAAAGTGCGTCGAGCGCCGTGGAAACCGTGACGGAGAAGGGCATGGAGAAGGTGTAGCGCGGATCGGCAAGCGTCAGCACCGGATAAAGATCGTCGCCGGAGATGCTTTTTTTGCGGCCGGTCTCGTCGTTCGTAAGGACGGAGACCTTCCCGACCTCGCTGCCGGTGCCTGCCGTCGTTCCGATCAGAAGGAAGGGGAGCACGGCCTTGCGCGGCTTTGAATAGATGTCCGTCGGCGCAAAATCCGGGTTCGCGGCGAAAACGGCGGCTGCCTTTGCGGCGTCGAGGGCGGAACCGCCGCCGATGCCGACGAGAAAGTCCGCGCAATGCGCGCGCGCGATCGCGCCTGCTGCGTGACAGGCGGACAGCAGGGGATTCGGCCCGATTTGATCAAACACGCGGTAGGCGATCCGTTCTTTCTCGAGCGCGGCGGTCACATCCGCAAGCGCACCGGAAAGCACGGCGCTTTTTCCGCCGGTGACGATCAAACAGCGTTTGCCGAGCGACGCGAACAGCGCGGTGTTTTTTGCAACAACGCCGCTGCCGCTGAGCACTTTTGCCGGAATGGAGAGATTGAAATCCATAATAAGCCTCCCTGGATCAAACTGTGTTCATTTTAGCACAATCTTCCGCGCGGAACAAGTTTTTTTCGCGCTTTGTGTTGAAAAAAGCCGAAAAAACACCGGCCCACACAAAAATGTTACAGAAATGACACCAATATATTCGTTTTTGGAAATTTAGTTGCTGCGTTCTATGATACAATACCCGCAAAGGATGTGTGAAGCTATGAAAGAAAGATACCAAAACATGCTGAAGGATGTTTCCAAAATCGAGCTCATCTATTGGTGGGTTTTGCGTCTGCTGATGATCTACGCTTTTATCGACACGGCGTTTCTCTCCGGCAGCAGCTACACCGCGAGCAACCCTCCCGTGCAGATCTTTGCGAACCTTGTCGGCATGTTTGCCTATGAGATCATTCAGCTCTTTTTCCCGAAAAACAGCCGCCTGCGGCTGCTCTCCCACTCGTTCCAGAACATCTCCGCTCTGGGCTTTTTCCTCGGCTCCTTCGGCGGCGCCTATCTGAATCTGTATTATACACTGCCTGCCTATGATAAGATCCTGCACGCCTACGGCACGGCGGAAGCAGTCTATATCGGCTATGAATATATCTGCGCCACCCAGCTCAAGCTGAAAAAAACCTGTCCGTATCAGATCGCGAACATCGGCGCACTTGGCTTCGGCTTTGTGCTTGCGAGCGCCTGGGAGCTGTTTGAGTTCATCTACGACCAGTTCTTCGGCGGCGACGCGCAGCACTGGAATTATCAGGCGGCGCTGGACGCTGCCGGCGGCGACCCGGCAAAGATCTTCCAGTTGATCCCGATGAACGACATCAGCCGTTTTGCGCTGATGGATACCATGGGCGATATTGTGCTGAACTTTATCGGCGGCTTTTTGATGTTCGCGTTCCTGTGCTTCTTCCCGTACCGCCACCACGGTGAAAATGACATCAACCGCAAGATCGAAGCGATGAACGCATCTCAGGTTGCTCCGGAAAAAGAAAC
Source organism: Oscillospiraceae bacterium (assembly GCA_902774035.1). Classification (GTDB taxonomy): domain Bacteria; phylum Bacillota; class Clostridia; order Oscillospirales; family Acutalibacteraceae; genus UBA6857. The sequence continues at coordinate 11,336 of CACYHA010000003.1, forward strand.
GGTTACTGTTGTGTAAAAAGAAAGGAAACAGGAAGAGGGGTATTGTTATGAAAAAACAGGCAGACGCCGCGGCGAAAGTGTCGCGGAACACCTACACGAAGGGAGAGCTGTTCGGCTTCCTTGTCGGCATGTTCGGCCAGAACCTGATCTATCAGGTCATTGCCGCCGGTCTCGTCAGCGTTTATCTCGGCACCGTGCTTTATATCCCGGCGGGGATCGTCAGCGCGATCATTTTTGCGGCGCGCATCTGGGACGCTGTGAACGATCCCATGATGGGCACCATCGTTGACAGAACGCACACCAAATGGGGCAAATGCAGACCTTATCTGATCTTCTTCCCGGTGATCATCGGCGTTTTAACCATTCTCTGCTTTGTCAACGGCATCTATACGGACCCGAAGGCAAGCAAGGCGCTCATCGTCGTCTGGGCGGCTGCGTCCTACATCATCTGGGGTATGCTCTTTACCGTCTGCGATATTCCGCTTTGGGGCATCACCTCCCTGATGACGGACGATCAGAACGACAGAGCAAAGATCATCGGCCTTGCGAGAACGGCTGCGGGCATCGGCGGCATCGGCACCGTCATTGCCTTTGTGCCTGATTTCCTGAAGGGTATGTTCGAGGGCAAGTACAATGCCCTCGTGGACGGCGTCAACTATACGCAGCAGATGGCCAACAACGACACCAAAAAGGCCGCCTGGATCGCCACGGTGATTGCCGTGACTGTTGTGGCAACGGTTCTTTTTGAGGTTGCCGGTCTGGTCACAAGAGAGCGAGTTCCCGGCGACGCGAAGGACAAGAGAAGCATCGTCGACAACTTCAAAATCATGTGGAATTGCCGTCCTTTCCGTCAGATCCTCATTTCCGGCGTGCTCAGAAGCCCGCTCCAGCTTCTCATGATCCTTGCCATGCCGCTCATGCTCTATTATTACACCGACAACTCCTTTGACAATGTCGGCAATCTGGACGGCGGGCAGCGCGTCATCAAAATCGCGCTCATCGGCGTCGCGATGTTTGTCCCGCAATTCATCGCCATGGCGCTTACCCCCGCTTTTGTAAAAAAGTTTGAAAACAAAAAGATCTATAACTTCTATTCTGTCGCCGGCGCTGTGCCGTATGCGCTCATCATCGTGGCATATTTTGCATTCAAGGGCAATATGCTCTCTTGGGCGGGCGTAATTGTAACGGCGCTTTGCATCGGTCTTGCAAGCGCGTCAATGGGCGGCATCAACGTCATGCAGTCGATCATGATCGCCGACTGCGTGGACTACGAGGAATACCACAACGGCTACCGTCCCGACGGCGTGTTCTTCTCCGGCCAGTCCTTCCTGACAAAGCTGTCCGGCGGGATCGCCGCGCTCATTCAGGGCGTCGTTTACGCGGTTGTCAAGTTTTCCGGCGAAAACCTCGACAACATCAACTTCAGACTCACGCAGGGCGAGCACTTCTTTGAACTTGACGGAGGCAAATACGCCCTTGCCATGTTCTTCCTGATCTCTGTCCCGGTGGCAGCCGGTATGCTGCTTTCCGCCGTTCCGATGAGAAAATATGCCATGTCGGACGCGCAGCATGAGGAAATGCTCAACGCGCTGATCGAAAAACGCAGCAACATGGAACAGACCGCAGAGAACTAAACAGATATGCAGAGTGACAAAGCCGCGTTATGTGCCTTGTCGCTCTTTTTACTTTACATTTTCAAACGAAAGGAGCATTTTCATGCGCAACATTTTTCTGAAGATTCTGACCTTTGTTTCCGCTTTTATCATGCTGTTCACCAGCCCCGGCGGTGCGATCCGGCAGCCGCTGGCGGCAAAGCGCTGTCCGCGGTTTTACGGCGCGGCGGCAACGGCGAAGCCATTGGCAAACACGCAGGTGCCGCAGCACCCCTTCCTTGCGCCTGAGGGCACAAACGGTATGCACGGCAACTCCTACAATACGGGTACCTATGATTACAGCGGGCCGCTCGGCAAAGACCCGCAGGTCACCAGCCGTTCCATGAACGTGTTCGGCGGTCTGGTCGCAACGCTGATGTTCGATTCCAAAGGCCGGATCATGTGCATCTCCGGCAACGTGGTCGGCTTCCGCCTCCTGCTGCTCGACGCCGAAACGCTGGAGATCCTTGCCGAAACACGTCTGCCCCAGCGGCAGTCCACCCGGGAGTTCTTTAAAACCCTCGATTTTGACAAGATCTCCAACGACACCTCCGGCGGCGCCTATTGCCATCTGCTCAAAGGCGACCGGCCGATCATCGGCAATTCCGACAACGTGATCCAGATCTTCTATGTGGACGAGAGCGGGAAAAAGCCGGTCTGGAAGGTCGAAAAGGAATATGACGTTGCGCCTTATCTGGAGGACGGCGCCTTCATCACCGACGCCATCCCGGATTTTGAGGGCAACATCTGGTTCGTGACACGTCCGGGCGACGTCGGCTTTGTGGACGCGAAAACGGGCGAGGCCAAGCTGATGCGTCTGGAAGGCGAAGAGATCCAGAACACGCTTGCCATCTGTGCGGACGGCGTCTATATTGTCTCCGACCACGCGATGTACCGCTTCGAGATCCAAAACGGAGTACCGGCCTACACCTGGCGCACGGAATATGACCGCGGCAGCACAACCAAACCCGGCGCGATCAATCAGGGCAGCGGCACCACGCCGTCGTTGCTGGACGTTCCCTGCGGCAAAGGTCGCGTGCGCAAGCTCTGCGCCATCACCGACAACGCCGACGAACGCGTGAACCTCGTGGTCTATGACCGCGAAACAGGGGAGGCCATCGTGACGGAGCCGCTGTTTGCCAAAGGACGCTCTGTCAGCGAAAACTCTCTGATCGCCCACGGCCGTTCCTTCATCATCGAAAACAACTATTCCGAATCCGGCGCCGGTTTTCTTGAGCGCAACCCGACCAGCGAACCGGGCGTGACCCGCATCGACATGAACAAGGACTGCACCGGCTGCAAGGTCGTCTGGGAAAGCCGGGAGGCCTCCGCAACCGTGGTGCCGAAGCTTTCGGCGGGCAACGGACTTGTGTATCTCTATACCCGTGTGCAGAACAGCGACATTCCGAAAAATGCCGTGGCTTGGTATTTCACCGCCGTGGACTTCAAAACCGGAAAGACGGTATATAAGGTCTTCACCGGCTGCGGCCGCAACTGGAACAACAGCTACGGACCGATCACCGTCGGCCCGAACGGCAGCGCGTATGTCGGCGTGTTCAACGGCCTGATCCGCATTGCGGATGCATCATAATCATTTGTGAAGCAGTTGTCTGCCGAAAAGCAAACGAAGAAAGTGAAGAATAACAGGAGTTTACGGTCACTTTCCCTAAAATCATCTCTGCAAACACGGGACATTTCATCCGTCTTGCCTATTGTATTTGCGCCTCTCCCGTGTTAAAATAACACAACAACCGAAGAAAGGAGGACAGCATCGTGAAGAAGATCATCTGCAAAAGAGAGTATGATACGGAAGCGTCCACGCTGATTGAAAAGCGCACCTTTGGTGAATTCGGCGATCCTGCCGGATATGAGGAATCGCTTTATCAGACCCCGAAGGGTTATTATTTCCTTTATGTCAACGGCGGCGAGGCTTCTCCCTATCAGAAGGAAGACATCAAATCGATCTCCGCTGCAAAAGCCGAGGCTTGGCAGAGCAATAAATAAGGAGAATCCGCTCAGATTGTTTTCTCATCCACCGAAGTGCGTTTCAAGGCGCTTCGGTGGTTTTTTTTGCGTTTGCTTTTGGAATATCACGCCGCAACGGTTGACTTCCTGCCTGTTGAATGCTATAATAATATGAATAATTCTAAGGTAAGTTGGTGAAGTATGAACTTCTATATCGGAATCGATCTCGGAACTTCGGCGGTCAAGCTGCTGTTGACGGATGAAGCGGGGAAGATCCTGCGCACGGTTTCCGAAGCGTATCCACTCTCTTCGCCTCGTCCGGGCTGGAGCGAGCAGGCGCCGGAGGACTGGTGGAAAGGCGTCTCAAACGGCATCGAATCGCTGTTGGAGGGCTATGACCGCGCCGCGGTCGCCGGGATCGGCGTGGGCGGCCAGATGCACGGCCTTGTCATGCTGGACGAAAACGACAGGGTGCTGCGCCCGGCGATCCTATGGAACGATACCCGCACGGGCAAACAGACCGACGATCTGAACCGTAAAACCGGCAAAGAGGTCTTGCAGAACGCTACCGGCAACATTGCCTTTGCGGGTTTCACGGCGCCGAAGATCCTTTGGGTTCGCGAAAACGAACCGGAGCTGTTCTCCCGCTGCAAAAAGATCTGCCTGCCGAAGGATTATATCAACTATCGTTTGACCGGCGTCTTCGCAACGGACGTCAGCGACGCTTCCGGCACACTCTATTTCGATGTGGAGCACCGCTGCTGGTCAAAGGAGATGCTGGATCTTCTCGGTGTGGACGAAGCTGTTTTGCCCCGGGTGTTTGAAAGCGAAGAAGTCATCGGAAGAACCGTCTGCTTCGGCTTGAACGCCCCGGTGGTTGCTGGCGCCGGAGACAACGCCGCCGCCGCGATCGGCACCGACACTGTGCGCGAAGGCCAGTGCAACATCTCGCTCGGAACGAGCGGCACGGTGTTCCTGCCGACCGACACCTATGTAAAAACGGAAAACCCGGCCCTGCACTCCTTTTGCCACGCAAACGGAAAATGGCATCTTATGGGCTGCATCCTTTCGGCGGCAAGCTGCAACAAATGGCTCAACGAGACCGTCTTTCAAAGCGGATATGACGTGCCCGCCGCCGATTCTGCCGAAGGCCTTTTCTTCCTTCCCTATTTTTCCGGCGAGCGCTGCCCGCATAACGACGAAGACATCCGCGGCGCGTTCCTCGGCCTGACCCACAACACGTCGCGTGAACAGATGCAGCTTGCGGTCTACGAAGGCGTTTCCTTTGCGATCAGGGACTGTATCGCCCTTTGTCCTCAAAGCGTCAAAAGCGCAACCGTCTGCGGCGGCGGAACAAAGAGCGACGATTGGATGCGGGTGCTTAGCGATGTGCTCGGAATCGAACTGCAGATCATCGACAACGAAGGCCCCGCCTACGGCGGCGCACTGCTTGCCGCAAAACAGCACTGCAGACCGATCGTAAAAGCGGTCGTTCGTCCGCGCCCGGATGCGGCGGCTGCTTATGACAAAAAATATCAAAAATACAGAGCGCTTTATCCCATGCTCAAGGACTATTTTAAGGAGGATCTCCAATGAACAACATTCCCGAAGTCAAACTCGGCATCGTGGCCGTCAGCCGCGACTGCTTTCCCATCGAGCTCTCCGTCCGCAGACGCGAAGCCATCAAAAAAGCGTATCAGGGCGAATTGTATGAATGCCCTGTGACGGTTGAAAACGAGCTTGATATGCAAAAGGCGATCGCCGACGTCAACGCTGCCGGCTGCAATGCGCTGGTCGTATTTCTCGGCAACTTCGGCCCCGAAACGCCGGAGACCCTGCTTGCAAAGTATTTCGACGGCCCCTGTATGTTCGTTGCCGCCGCTGAGGGCGACGGGGATCTGATCAACGGCAGGGGAGACGCCTACTGCGGTATGCTCAACTGCTCCTATAATCTCGGGATGCGCAAGCTGCAGGCGTATATTCCGTCCTATCCGGTGGGTACGGCGAACGATATCGCCGCCATGATCGCCGATTTTGTTCCGGTTGCCCGCGCTGTGCTCGGTGTGCAAGGCCTTAAGATCATCACCTTCGGCCCGCGTCCGCAGGATTTCTTTGCCTGCAACGCGCCGATCAAGGGTCTCTATGAACTCGGCGTGGAGATCGAAGAGAACAGCGAGTTGGATCTCCTTGTGTCCTATCGCGCCCACACCAAAGACCCGCGCATCCCCGCAGTCTGCGAAGATATGGCGAACGAGCTGGGCGTTTCCGGCAACAATTATCCGGCGCTTCTGCCGCGGATGGCGCAGTTTGAGCTGACGCTTCTCGATTGGGCCGAGCAGCACAGGGGCGACCGCAAATACGTTGCCTTTGCCGATAAATGCTGGCCGGCGTTTCCGGAACAGTTCGGCTTTGAGCCGTGCTATGTCAACAGCCGCCTTGCGTCCCGCGGGATTCCCGTTTCCTGCGAAGTGGACATCTACGGCGCGCTGTCCGAATACATCGGCGCGTGTGTTTCCGCCGACGCCGTGACGCTGCTGGATATCAACAACTCCGTGCCCGCGTCGCTCTATGAGCAGCAGATCCAAGGGAAGACGCCCTATGCGCTGACGGATACCTTCATGGCCTTCCATTGCGGCAACACGCCCTCGTGCAAGATGTGCGCCGATCGCGCCGTCAAATATCAGCTTATTCAGCACCGTCTGCTCGAGCCGGCCGGAAGCGAACCCGATTTCACCCGCGGCACGCTGGAGGGCGACATCGCTGCCGGCGACATCACTTTCTTCCGTCTGCAGTGCGACAGCGAGGGCGAGCTGCGTTCCTATATCGCGCAGGGCGAGGTGCTGGATGTTCCGACCGGCTCCTTCGGCGGCATCGGAGTGTTTGCCATTCCGGAGATGGGCCGCTTCTATCGCCATGTGCTGATCGAACAGCGCTTCCCCCATCACGGCGCAGTTGCGTTCGGCCATTACGGCAAGGCGCTGTTCAATGTTTTCCGCTTCCTCGGCGTGAAGAACATTGCCTATAATCAGCCGAAAGCCCTGCCCTATCCGACGGAAAACCCCTGGGGTTGAGTGTGTGATGCAACAGGATTATTCAGCCTTCGTTTCCTTTTTGAAACAAAAGATGTTCCCCTCGTCTGCCGCGCTTGAGATCGAGGAGATCAGCGAGGGGAATATCAACCATATCTATCGGGCGACCGACTGCAAGACCGGCCGTTCGGTGATTTTGAAGCAGGCGCAGGAGGTTTCCCGGATCTCGCCGGAGATTCGTCTGAACCCCGACCGCGGCAGGCGCGAGGCGGCGTATTTCGAGTTTTACTCCGCTTTGGTTCCGTATGCGCTGCCGGAGATCTATGCCTTCGACGAAACGCTGCATCTGATCGTGATGCAGGATCTGAAAGAATGCCCCGTGCTGCGCAAGGCGATGCTCGCCGGAACCATGTCTGCCCATCTCGGTAATCATCTTGGCGCGTTCGTTGCCGAAACGGCGTTTGCGTCTTCGGATTTTGTGCTGCCGCACCCGGAAAAAAAGCAGATGCAGACGCGCTTCAGCAATCCGGAGCTTTGCGCTCTGACGGAAAAGCTGGTGTTTTCCGATCCGTTTCTCGGCGACAAGGACAACAGCGTTTCCCGGGAAAACGCGGCGTTTCTCGAAACCCGCATTTATCAAAACGAGCGCCTTCTCGCAAAAGCTGCGGCGCTGAAGTTCCGCTTTATGAACGCTTCGCAGGCGCTCATTCACGGCGATCTCCATTTCGGCTCCGTGTTCCTGAAAGGGGAGCTTCCCGTTGTTTTCGACCCGGAGTTTTGCTTCTTCGGTCCCATCGGGTTCGATCTCGGCAACGCGCTCGCTCACTTCGTGATGGAGTATTTGTTCGTCAAGCTTTCTCGGCCGAAGGATGATGCTTTCCTTTCGTGGCTGAAAGCGATGGCGCACGAACTTGTTTTCAGCTTTTCGGAAGCTTTTACGCGCCTTGCCGAACAGCAGTGCAAGGACGCTGTGCTTCGCAGCCCCGGCTTTGTGAACGCCTTTGTTTCCTCCGTGCTGCGCGACACTGCCGGTTTTGCCGGTGTGGAATGTCTTCGCCGCACGATCGGTATCGCGAAGATCCCGGAGTTCGATCTGCTTTCCGCTGTGCGGCGCGCGCAGTTTGAACGCAGCGTTATGGACGCTGGCGTCCTGTTGATGGAGCGGGGAAGCGAGATCCAAAGCGCAACCGCGCTTGTTGACCTGATTGAAAGACTATGCATTTGAGGTATTGATACATGGTTGGTTTGATTTTAGCTGCAGGAAAAGGTTCAAGGTTTTCCTCCGACGGAAAAAGCGGCGTCTGCAAAGCGCTGCTGGAAGTCGGCGGAGTGCCTTTGATTTCCTATTCCCTGAACAACCTTCTGCGTTTGGGTGTGACAAGAGCTGTGATCGTGATCGGCCCGCAGCATCATAACATCATTGAGACCCTCGGCGATCGCTTTTGCGGCATGGAGCTGCAATACGTCGAGCAGGTGCAGCCCATCGGACTCGCGAGCGCGATGCTTTGCGCAAAGGATCTGATCGACGAAGACGTTGTGCTGCAGTTGAGCGACGAGGTCTTTCTGGATCCCGTGCCCGCCGAAGACCTTCTCGCCGCTTTTTCGAGTGCCGATTTTGCGGTCGGCTACACGATCGACCGAGCCGAGAACATCCGCCGGAACTTTTCGGTTGAAACGGACGCTGAAGAGCGGATCCTTCGCTGCACGGAAAAGCCGACGGAGATCGTGAACGACCGGAAAGGGACAGGCTTCTGCATCTTTTCCGCCGCCTGTTATGCGCTTCTCAAACACGATTATGACGCCGAAACCAACCAACCCGGCGATTTGTGCGATTTTATCAACGATCTGATCCGCTGCGGAAAACGCGGGATCGCGGTTCCCGTCGCTGCGGAAGAGATCAACATCAACACGGCGCAGGAGCTGCTTTACGCGCGCAGGCAAACGGCGCAAAGGGGGCGCTTGTCATGAACAGGGTCATGCTGCTGTATCCGCCGGGAAAGCTCTATCAGCGCGGCGAGGACCGGGCGCAGTGCAACATTGAGGATTCCACCGCAAGCTCGGTGCACGCCTGCAACGATCTCGGCTACGCCGCCGCGATCCTGCGCAAAAAGGGCTACGAAGTCTTTTTGCGCGACTATCAGACCGAGCGAAAAGCGTTTGCCGATGTGGAACGGGATCTTCTGACCTTTCGGCCGGATCTTGTGTTTTTGAGCACGACCAACGCAACGATTTTTGACGATCTTTCCTTTGTTCACCGCGTGCATGGGGTCATCACCTGCAAAACGGTTCTGAAGGGCGCCATTTTTTTTGACGCGGACCTTGAAAAGCTCGCCGTTCTCGATCTTGGCGAGGTCGACTGCGCCATCGGCGGCGAACTGGAATTCGTGATCGGGGATATAGCCGATTGCCTGCTCAAAGGGCAGGGGACGCTGTCTGCGATCCCCGGCATCGTGTTCGGCGACGAAGACGGTCTGCGAAAAACCGCATTCACCTGCAGCGCGGAGAATTTGGACAGCCTTCCGTTTCCGGCGCGCGATCTGATGAACAATAAGCTCTATGTGCGGCCGGATACCGGGGCGCCCATGGCGACGATCTCCGTGGCGCGTGGCTGCCCCTCCAACTGCATCTACTGCCTGACGCCGCGGATCACCGGGCGGGATGTACGCTGCCGCTCTGTCGAAAGCGTCCTCGCGGAGATGCGGGAATGCTATGAAACCTACGGGATCCGTGATTTCTTTTTCAAGGCGGATACCTTTACTTTGAACAATGCCTGGGCGATCGCCTTGTGCGAGGGTATCCTTCGTTCGCCTCTCTCCGGGAAGATCGCTTTCACCGTCAACGGCCGCGCCGATACCCTCACGCCGGAGCTTTTGCAAAAAATGAAAGCCGCCGGCTGCTTTATGCTTGCCATCGGTTTTGAAAGCGGAAGCGACAAGTCGCTGGAGCTGATGAAAAAAGGCACGAGCGTGCAAAAAAATCTGGAAGCCGCCGCCATGATCAAGCAAGCGAAGATCCCGCTGTTCGGTTTTTTCATGCTGGGCTTCCCTTGGGAGACCGAGGCGGATATCCGTGCGACCTTCGATCATATCCTGCAGATCGATCCCGATTTTGTGGAGCTGCACGTGGCGATGCCGTTTTACGACACGGCGCTCTATGATCTTTGCAAAGAAGCGGGTACGCTGGCGGATGGAGCGTTCGGCTTCGATTATGTGACGCCGAACACGACGGGTACAGCTCACGTTCCCATGGAACGGCTGCTGGAACTGAAACACCGCTTCCTTTTGCGTTTTTATACGCGGCCGCGCTATTTGTTTGCCCGTGCGGCGGAATGTCTGCGCGACCCGCGGGCGCTCGGCCATTACTTTGTTTACGGTATGCGCCTTCTGCGGCATAATCTGCGCTTGAATCCGACAAAAAAAGGTGGGGAATCATGAGGATCCTTTTGGTGAACCCGTCCACCGGCTATTATACAAGGGCTCTGTTCAATCCCCTCGGCCTGCTCGCCATCGGCTCTTATCTGAAAAGCCTCGGCCATGAAGTCCGGCTGCTCGACCGCTGCGTGGAGCGCGTTCGTTTCGGGCAGTTTCTCTCGGAATACAAGCCGGATCTTGTCGGTGTTTCCGTGATGTCGTCCCGGGGACTGAAGGACGCGATCCGCGTTTCAAAAACTGCAAAGGACGCCGGCCTTTTCGTCGTCTGGGGCGGTGCGATGCCCTCCATGCAGGCCGACCTTGTTTTGAAAGAGCCGTTTGTTGATGTGATCGCCGTCGGGGAAGGGGAGTACACCTTCCGCGAACTGCTCGAGGTCGTGGAAGGCAAGCGCGAACTGGATTCCGTTTTGGGCGTCGCTTTTCGAAAAGACGGAAAAATCGTCCGCACGCCCGATCGTCCGTTCATTGACCTCGCAGAGCTTCCGCCAACCGATTATTCGCTCATTCAGGTGGAAAAATACCTGCAGCCCTACCTCGGCTGTGAAAGGCTGATGTACATCTATTCCTCCAAGGGCTGTCCCTGCCGCTGCGCGTTCTGCTCCAATCCGTATTTCCATAAATCCACCCACCGCAAGCGCCCGAACGCTGTTGTCATTGAGGAAATCAAATACCTGATCGACAACTACAACATGGACGGCGTTTACTTTTCCGATGAACTGTGGTCGGCGAACCGCCGGGAGATGCTGGATTTCTGCGAGCGTGTCAAAGCGGAGAAGCTTCAGTTCCACTGGATCATTCAAACGCGCGTTGGCCTGTTTTCCAAAGAGGACTTCCGGATCATGTACGATGCCGGCTGTCGGGGCGCGTTCTTCGGCGTGGAATCCGGTTCGCCGGAGATGCTGCGCCGTATCCACAAGTCGATCCCCTATGACCTGATCATTCCCACCTTCGAAGAGATCCGACACATCGGAATCACGACCATCGCGTCCTTCATCATCGGCTATCCCGATGAAACGGAGGAACAGCTTCGAGAGACCGTTTCGCTTGTCCAGGCGCTTTCGGCGAACCTGACGCCGGTGTATCATTTTACACCGCTGCCCGGGACGGAGCTTTACGCGCAGGTCGTGTCGGAGGGCAGATACCGCACGCCGAAAACGCTGCGCGAGCTTTCCCGCGTGATCGCAACGGAATCCGTGGGGCAAAACCTTTCCGCCGTGCCGACGGTCGATCTGCGTGTGATCCGCAGCCGTCTGCACTGGCAGAGCTTTGCCAGCAAAAACGCCATTGAAAATCAAAAGCCGTTTGAATTTGCGAAGGATACCGTTCTCAGCGGTTTGCGTGCGATCTCGCAAAAAGGTCCGCTGTTTTTCCTGATCGACGGCTTCAAGGCATTCTGTGAGTTTGTATATGTATTCTGGTATGCCCATTTTTATCCGGGCATCCGCAAAAAATACGGTTTGAAATGAGGTGACCCCCTTGGATAAAAAACTGGTCTCGATCGTTGTTCCCGTTTTCAACGAGCAGGACAATCTGCCCGACGTCTATGCCCGGGTCACGTCCGTGATGCAGTCCCTTCCCGCCTATGATTACGAGCTGGTCTTTTTTGACGACGGCTCATCCGACGCCTCGCGCGCGATCATTGAAGCGCTTTCCGAAAAAGATGCCCGCGTGAAGGCTGTTTTCTATGCGCGCAATTTCGGCTACAGCAAAACGATCTTTTATGCGGTCCAGCAGGCAAAGGGCGACTGCGCGATCCTTCTTCACGCCGATCTGCAAAACCCGCCGGAGCTGATCCCGCAGTTCTTGAAAGCGTGGGAAGGCGGCGCCGATGTCGTGCAGGGCGTGAAAACTAGGAGCAAAGAGAATCCTTTCCTGTTCTTTTTGCGTTCGGTCTATTACTGGCTGATGAACGCCGTGTTCGGCGTCGGTCTCATCAAACACGCAACGGAGTTTCAGCTTTTTGACGCTTCCTTTATCCGTGTGCTGCAGCAGGTGCGCGACAATCATCCGTTTTTGCGCGCTCTGGTTCTGGAATACGCTCGCAGCCTCACCTGCATCACCTATACGCAGGAGAAACGCGAAAAAGGGAAAACCAAGTTCAACCTCGGAAAATACTATGACTTTGCGATCAACGGCGTGATCAGCGCCTCCGACCGTCTGCCCCGGCGCATGATCGCTGCCGCGCTTGCGCTTTTGCTTTTGCTGCTGATCGAGACTGTCTGCTATTTTGTCTTCCTTGCAAAAACGCAGACCGGCGGCGAGATCATGAACGCGCTTGTTCTTCGCGTCCTTCTGGCCGCGGTTCTGGTCGGCTGGGGCCTGCTTGCCGTTTTGTTCGAATATCTCATCGGCGTTTCCAAAAACGCTGTGCAAAAGCCGTTCATCGTGGAAGAGCGGCGGATCCGCTATTGAGGAGGTGAGGGACGCTGTGACTGAACGCAAAAATGTGAAATCTGCGGCGGAATTCCTACAGAAGCACCGCTTTTCGCTGTTCTTCTTTCTGTTTCTGGCGCTCTATCATGCGCTGTTTGTCAAACGTCTTTCACCCTGGGTGGTGGACGATGTCACCTTTTCGTTTCATGCGGTCGATTTCAGCTTCGGCTTCGCAACGAAGCTGCTGCCCGGCGCGGTTTTCAACGCGCTTTTCGGCAGCCATGCATCCAGAACGGCGGCGTCCGTTTTTAACACCGTTTTGATGCTGCTGTTCTTTTTCGGCGTTTCCGTTTTCCTTGAAAAAATGGTTTTGCAAACGCCGCAGGCGCAGCGCCGTCCGCTTTTGATTTTGCTGTTTTTCTATCTTTCCGGCGCCTATACATTCTCAATTTTTACGGATGAGCTTGGAATGCTCGACTCCTACTGGCTCTTCTTTTCTCTCTTTTTCTTTTGCTTTTTGGAACACAAGGTCTTGCGGTATTTGATCCCGCTGCTGTTTGCGTTGTCGATCATGATCCACTATTCCGCCCTGCTCAACTATATCGTTTTGTTTGCCGTCGTTCTGTTATATCGAGCGTCCGTTGCAAAGGAGCGCAGGGAACGGCGGGCCTATCTTTTGATTTTTTCGGTCTCCTGCGTTGTGACGGTTGCCGCCTTCCTGTTTTTCGTTCTTGCCGAAACCCGCACGCTGTGCTCCATGGAGGAGTTTCATCAAAAGCTGGAAGAACACGGGAGCTCCTTTTTCCTGTACTATGATTACGCATTCTATGACCAGTTCAGCGGCGAGGTCTTTTTGCCTGCGGAAGTTGCCGGAATCGGAAACGGGCTGCAAAGGCTTCTTCTCACAATGTTCTACCGAATCTGCTTCAACTTTAAACTGGCCGGGTCCATCGGAGTCCTTGTCCCGGTCGCACTGTTCGGCGGCTTGGCTTTGCTCGCTCCGATCCTCTGCGTGTTTTACAGATTCCTTGTGCACTGCTTCCGGGAAACGCACGATTCGCTGGGGCGGTTCAGCTTCTTTTTGATGCTGGTACAGTTCCCGTTGACGCTTACGGTCGCCATGCTGTTTTCCGTGGATTCCAACCGCTGGCTTACCCATTGCTTCTTGATCTTGTTCACCTTGATCCTGACTGTGTTGTATTACGATAAAGAACACCGGGAGTTTTTGTTTGAACAGATGAATCAATACGCCGGAAATCTTGAAACCGCAATCTACTTTCTCGGCTACGCAACGATCCATTTTTGGGCATACTTTTAAATCAGGCAGGTGAAACCAAACGATGAAAATTGAAAAGAAAAGCCGCATCTTCAGCAGCATTGCTTTGTTTCTTTTGATGATGGCGCAATTGATGTTCAGCCTTCTCATATTCAACGATGACCAGTCGGATCCGATGCTTTATGCCGGACTTGTATATCCGTTTGTTTTCTATTTACTTTGTCTGTTCGGCGCTCCGCTGATCTTTCCGCTTCTTTGGTCGATTTTTGGCTGCGCAGCGCTTTGCGTCGGTTATTATATAATGGAGCTGGACAACGTAAGCTTTCATTTGGTTTCGTTGTATGCTTTGGCGCCGTGCATATTCCTGATCACACAGCTTTCTGTCGTGAGTCAAAAAGAAAACCGGACGTTCTTTTCTGTCTGTGCGCTCTTGAGCCGCCTGCTTCCGCTTGCACAGCTCGGTCTGATTCTTTATCTTGTTCTGCCCATGAACAGCTTCGACGAAGATATTCTCAAGGATGACGCGCTTTATCATTCCGTTGTGTTTCTGTTCCTTGTCGTTTTGTATGTCTGGATTTCTTTTTCCGTCCGGAACTTGAAAGGCGTGGAAAAACGACGTGTCACACGATTTCGCTTATCCTTTATTCTTGCCGCCGTTTCGATTCTGGAAACCCTTGTGATCAGCCGGCTTTCCATGTCGTTTGCGCTGCTTCGTTCCATTCCGCTTCTTTGGGTACTGAATCTGATCTTTCTCCATGCGGCCGGGAATCCCTTTGTTTGCGCGTTCGCAGCAAAGTGCAAGCGGGCGCAGGCGCGACTTTTGCAGGACGGCACAAGAAAAGGCGAATAAAAACATTTTCCGAAAACGTGCAAAATCTTTCAAAACCTCTTGCCACATTTTTTCAGATGTGCTATAATCAACTTGGTATTCCGCAATCTAACGAGAAAGAAGGAAACATCATGAAACAGGTCTATGAAACCGCTAACACCAAAATGGGAAAGACCATCCACGCGCTGAAAGCCGAATACGGCGCCATCCGCGCCGGCCGCGCCAACCCGCAGGTGCTCGACCGTCTTTCGGTCGACTACTACGGTACGCCGACGCCGATCAGCCAGCTCGCTTCGGTCTCCGCAACGGAAGCCCGCGTGCTCACCATTGCGCCGTGGGATAAATCCGTGCTCAAGGGCATTGAAAAAGCGATCCAGGCGTCCGATATCGGCATCAATCCGCAGAACGACGGAAGCGTCATTCGTCTGACCTTCCCGCCGCTGACGGAGGATCGCCGCAAGGAGCTTGCGAAGGATGTCCAGAAGATCGCCGAAACGAGCAAGGTCGCCATTCGCTCCATTCGCCGCGACTGCATCGAAAAGCTCAAGGCGATGAAGAAGAACAGCGATATCACCGAGGACGATCTCAAAGACGGTGAGAAGGAGATACAGAAGATCACCGACAACTTCATCAAGGAGATCGACGCCATCGCCGACGCCAAGGAAAAGGAAATCCTCGAAATCTGATCGAATAAAACGGTACGCCGTCAGGGCTCTGCTTTGGCGGCTTTCTGTATGAAAAGGAGACGCTTATGCCGATCGACGGAATCAGTCTGCCGCAGCATATTGCCATCATCATGGACGGCAACGGTCGCTGGGCAAAACAGCGCGGACTTGTGCGTACCGAAGGGCACAAAAAGGGCGCGGAGGTATTTCGAAAAATTTGCCGCTACGCCTCGGACATCGGTGTGCGCTATCTGACCTTTTACGCGTTTTCCACGGAAAACTGGAAACGCTCAAAGCAGGAAGTCGGCGCGATCATGGATCTTTTGCGCAACTATCTGTTTGAGATGGAGGAACGCGAGCGTGAAAACGAGGGCAGCGGCTACCGCATCCGTTTCATCGGCGCGCGGGAGGGAATGCCTGCGGACATCGTCGAGCTGATGGATGCCGCCGAGGCGCGTTCCGCAGACAAAACGCACATGCACATCAACATCGCGGTCAATTACGGCGGCCGCGCGGAGATCGTGCACGCCGCAAGGCTGCTCGGCGAGCAGATCAAGGCCGGCGCTTTGCAGCCGGAGGAGATCACAGAAGAACGACTGTCCGCTCTGCTCTATACGGCGGATCAGCCGGACCCCGATCTGATCATCCGCCCCAGCGGGGAACAGCGGCTTTCAAATTTTCTTGTCTGGCAGTCGGCCTATGCCGAATTCTACTATGACGACGTGCTCTGGCCGGATTTCACGCCTGAGGATCTCGATAAGGCGATCCTGGCCTATGCAAAACGCGACCGCAGATTCGGCGGCGTGCAATCACAATGAGGAAGGGGGAGCTTTCTGTGGAAGACTCCGCAACGAAAAAGAAATTCCGTTTCAAAGGGGAACGCACCGCGTCCACCCTCGTCATCGTCGGCGTGCTGGCGGTCTATGTGGTGTCCATCCATCTGAACATCCATTGGCTGTACACGACCATTACGGCGCTTGTTGCCGCCGCGATCTGCTATGAACTGATCCATGTGGTCGGCTGCGAAAGCAAGCTGCTGTTCGGTCTGTCCATGGCCGTCAGCGCAGGCTATGTGTTTACGGTCGGGTTTCATATCACGATCCCGCATTTCCAGGTGATCCTCAGCTTCTATCTTCTTCTGTTGCTGACGCTGGCGGTGCTGGATCATCGGCGGATTCGCTTTTTGCACGCGATCATGGCGTTTTTCGCATCCGTTTGCGTGACTTATGCGCTCTCGTGCTTTATCCGTCTGAACGATCTGCCCTATCTCAACGGCCGGTTTACGCATCTGGAGGGTCTGTTCCTGTTCTGGCTTTCCTTTACCTGCTCTTGGGTGACGGATGTGTTTGCTTTCCTTGTGGGACGCAAGATCGGCAAGCATAAAATGACGCCGGTCATCAGCCCGAAAAAAAGCTGGGAAGGCGCCGTTTTCGGAACGCTCATCACAGCCGCGATCAATGTGCTTGTGCTTCTGGGCTACACCCTTGTGGCAACAAAGCTCATGGGACGCTCAATGTTCTGGATGGAATCCCCGATCAAATATCTCTATATCGTTCCGGTTTCCGTCCTGCTTTCCGTTGTCGGAATGTTCGGCGATTTTTCCGCCTCTCTGCTCAAGCGCAATCTGGGCATCAAGGATTTCAGCAACCTTCTGCCCGGACACGGCGGCATAGTGGATCGGTTCGACAGTTGCCTGTTTGTCCTGCCGGTGCTCTATGGTATTTTTAGCTTGATTTATGGATAAACTATAAAATATTGGTAAGAGGCGAATCTCCATGACAAAACGACTTTCTTTGCTTGGCTCCACGGGCTCCATCGGAACGCAGTGTCTCGACGTTGCTGAAAAAGCAGGGCTTGAGGTTGTCTGCCTTGCGGCGCACAGCAACAGCATCTTGCTGGAAGCGCAGGCGCGAAAGTTCCGCCCGGAACTGGTCGCGCTTGTGGACGAAGCCGCGGCAAAGGATTTGAAGGTGCGCCTTGCCGATACAAACATCCGTGTGCTTTCCGGTCTGCAGGGCGTGTGTGAATGCGCCGCCTTTGCGCACGCGGATACGGTGCTCAACAGCGTGGTTGGCATGGCCGGTCTTGCGCCGACCCTCGCGGCAATCGAAGCGAAAAAAACGATCGCGCTCGCCAACAAGGAAACGCTGGTTGCCGGCGGTGCGCTGGTGATGCGGCTCGCAAAAGAAAACGGCGTTTCGATCCTGCCGGTGGACAGCGAGCATTCCGCGATCTTTCAATGTCTGCAGGGGATGCACGACAAAGCGGAACTGAAATCGATTCTTTTAACAGCGTCGGGCGGCCCGTTCTTCGGAAAAACGAAGGCGGAGCTTGCCGGTGTGACCCTTGCCGAAGCGCTCCATCACCCCAACTGGAGTATGGGCGCAAAAATCACCGTGGACAGCGCCACGATGATGAACAAGGGCCTGGAACTGATCGAGGCCGTCTGGCTGTTCGGCGTTTCGCCGGAACAGATCCGGATCATCGTCCACCGGGAAAGCATCCTTCATTCCGCGGTGGAATTCTCCGATAACGCGGTCATCGCCCAGCTCGGTGTGCCCGATATGCGTGTGCCGATCCAGTACGCGCTGACCTATCCTGCGCGGATCGAGTCGCCTGTGAAGCGCCTGTCGCTGACCGAGCTCGGCACGCTGCATTTCTGCCTGCCGGATGAAGACACCTTCCGCTGCCTTCCGCTTTGCCGAAAAGCCATTGCACGCGGCGGCCTCGCGCCCTGCGTCGTCAACGGCGCAAACGAGATGGCGAACCGGCTGTTCCGTAAAGGAAAGATCGGCTTTTTGCAGATCGCCGATCTGGTGGAAGGTGCGCTAGAAAATGTTGCAGGCAAGCAATCCTATACGCGCGAAGATATCTTTGCGGCGGATCAGGCCGCAAGAGACTATGTACTGAAAGCAATGAGGTGAAAGCATTGAACATTGCGCTTGCGGTCGCGCTGGCCGCTGTCTGGTCAAAGGTCTGGCCGTTTTTGGTGGCCGTGCTGTTTTTCGGCCTGATCATTTTTATTCACGAGTTCGGACACTTCATCTTTGCCAAAGCGTTTGGCGTCAAGGTGAATGAATTTGCGCTCGGCATGGGCCCGACGCTTTTGAAAAAGCAGGGGAAAGAAACGCTCTACGCCCTGCGTCTGTTCCCCATCGGCGGCTTTTGCGCCATGGAAGGGGAGGACGAGAGCAGCGACGACGAACGCGCCTTCTGCAACAAAAAGCTCTGGCAGCGCATCATCATCGTCGCCGCCGGCGCAACCTTCAACATCATCCTCGGTCTCATCATCTGCACCTGCCTTGTCGGTTCGGAACAGTATGTCGGAACGCAGGAGATCCTGCAGTTCCATGAAAGCGCCGTTTCCAATGCCGAGGGCGGTCTGCAGGTCGGCGACCGCATCCTGAAGATCGACGGCAAGCGCGTGTTTTCCAACGATGACATCTCCTTTTTGATGCTGCGAAACAACACCGGCGTCTATGACATGACGGTGAAGCGCGGTGGGGAAACGGTGCGTTTGCCCGAGGTGCATTTTTCCGTGCGCACCGGCGGCAACTTCTCCTATGACGAAAACAACGCCATCTCCGGTCTGAGCGCAAAAATGAAGCGCGCCGGGCTCAAAGACGGCGACGTGATCCTGACAGTCAACGGCGAAGAAGTGACCGACAACGAATCGCTTTCCGCCGCGATCCAAAAGGACAGCGACTTCGTGATCGATTACACGGTGCGCCGCGGCGAAGAAACCGTGACGGTGGAAAAGGTCAAAATGGCAACCGTGACTGTCTTTGATTTTGTTTTGCTCGGCGTCGACAAAACCGTCGGCAACGTGCTGCTTGGCGGCGGACGTTATGCGCTGTCCATGTCCCGGATGGTTTATTTGTCGCTGTTCGATCTTTTGCGCGGTCACTACGGCCTCAGTGAGCTTGCCGGCCCCATCGGCACCGTTTCCGTGATTGCCGACATGGCGCAGGAAAGTGCAAAGAGCGCCGATCTGTCGGGACTGTTCACTATCATGGCGCTGATCACCATCAACATCGGTCTGTTCAATCTGCTTCCCATCCCGGCGCTGGACGGCGGACGGCTGTTCTTCATGCTCATCGAGCTGATCGCGCGCCGTCCCGTTCCCGCAAAATATGAAAACTGGATCCACGCGGCGGGCATGGTGCTGCTTTTGATCTTCATGGCGGTCATTTCCGCAAGCGACGTTTGGAAATGGATCTCCGGCGTCGGGTTCTATTAAGCCTGCAAAGAAGAGGTGATGCATACTATGGCGTTGTTCGTTCATCTTTTTGTTGTTTTGCTCTTTGTGGTGCTGGCCGTTGTCTTTTGGCGCAGCAAGGGCGCTGCGCTGATCGCCGGGTATAACACTGCTTCCGAAGAAGAAAGATTGCAGACCGACGAAAATAAGCTGTGCCGCTTCATGAGCAAACTGATGCTTGCCCTAGCGGGCTGCTGGCTGGTGGCCGCGTCAAGCGAGCTGTTCCACAACACAGGGCTTCTCTGGACGGGGATCGCACTGTTTCTTGTTGTGATCGTCGCCGGTTTGATCTATGCGAACACCGGCAACCGTTTTGAAAAAGATCAATAACCGAACTCTACAGGTGACGATATGATGGAACGTAGAAAAACAAAACAGGTGCGTGTCGGTTCACTTTTGATCGGCTCCGGTGCGCCTGTCTCCGTGCAGTCCATGCTGAATGTGGAGGCGCACGACATTTCCGGCAACGTAGCCCAGGCCAAAGCGCTGGAACAAGCCGGCTGCCAGATCATCCGCGCCGCCGTGCCCGATCTTGACGCCGTTTCGACCATCGCCGCGCTCAAGGAAGCGGTCAACGTACCCATCGTTGCCGACATCCATTTCAACCATAAAATCGCCCTTGCCTGCGCCGACGCCGGTGTGGACAAGATCCGCATCAACCCCGGTAACATCGGCGCCGACGAAAACGTGAAGGCCGTGGCAGATAAATGCCGCGCCAAAGGTATCCCGATCCGCATCGGCGTGAACTCCGGCTCTGTGGAAAAAGAGATCCTTGCAAAATATGGCGCACCCACGCCCGAAGCCATGGTCGAAAGCGCCATGTACCATGTGCGGCTGCTTGAAAAGTTCGATTTTGACGATATCGTCATCTCCATCAAATCGTCTTCCGTTCAGTCCATGATCGAGGCCTACCGTCTGGTTGCCGCGCAGTGCGATTATCCGCTGCATCTCGGCGTCACCGAATCCGGCACGGAGCGTATGGGCCTTGTCAAATCTGCTGTTGGCATCGGCACCCTTCTGATGGAGGGCATCGGCGACACGATCCGCGTTTCGCTGACCGCTGATCCCGTCAAAGAGGTCGCCGCAGGGTTCGATATCCTTGCCGCGGCCGGGTTGAAAAACGACCGCCCGACCCTTGTCTGCTGCCCGACCTGCGGACGCACGAAGATCGATCTGATCTCGCTTGCGCACCGGGTTGAGGAACAGCTGAAAAACGTGCATAAACCGATCACGGTCGCCGTGATGGGCTGCGTGGTCAACGGGCCCGGAGAAGCGCGAGAGGCAGACATCGGCATCGCCGGCGGCGACGGCTGCGGGCTGCTGTTCAAAAAAGGAGAGATCATCAAAAAGGTTTCGGAGGGCGAGCTGCTCAGCGCGCTCATGGAAGAAATCGCGTTGTTATAAAAGGAAACCGGAAACTATGGAGTTCAAATTGCTTTTTGCTTCGGTGCCCGCGGCGGCCGATCTGCTGCCGGATGCGACCGAAGTTCAGTCCGTGAATCTGCAAAGAGAAGCAAGGGTACTGGATGTGACCCTTGCTTTGCCGCGTCTTGTTACGGGAAAAGAGGTCTGCGCCGCCGAAGAAGCGCTGAAAGAGGCGCTCGATCTTTCTGCGGTGCATCTTGACGTCACCATGCCGCCGCAGTGCTTTTCCGAAGCGTACTTTTCCACCCTTGTTTCCGAGGCGAAGGAGGAGATCGCAGCTTCCAACGGCTTTTTCAACGACGCCTCCTGCGCGCTGCAGGGCAATGATCTTGTGATCACACTGCGCCACGGCGGGGCCGATGTGCTGCGCCGCTGCGGGTGCGATGCGTTCATGGAAAAGCTGATCGCCCGGCGCTTCAGCCGCACGGTCACCGTTGTTTTTGTCGGAACCGAGGTCAACATCGACGACGAAGATGTGGTCGCCATGATGAAAAACGCGGAGAAAACGAATCTGCGCATAAAAGGCGGCGATTCGTCTGAGATACATCAGAAAAAGTCGAAAGCACACCGCATGGTCGAAGGCGTTCCGCTGTATCTTGAAACGGCGAAGCCGATCTACGGCAGCAAGATCTCGAAGGATCCGAAACCGCTTTCCGAGGTCACGGCGGAAGACGGCTCCTGCACAGTTTGGGGCACCGTGTTCAAATTCGATTCCCGCGAAACGAAAGATAAGCGCTCCTGCATCATCACGTTCAATATCACCGACAACACCTACGCATATACCTGCAAAATCTTCGAGCGCAAGGAAAACTGCGATCAATTGCTCGATAAGATCAAGGACGGCGTAACGCTGCTTTTGCGCGGCGACTTGACCTATGACAAATTCTCCGGTGAAAATGTGATCACACCCCGGGCGATCAGCCTTGTGGAAAAGATCCCCCCTGTGGATGACGCCGAAGAAAAGCGCGTGGAGCTGCATCTGCATACAAAGATGTCGATGATGGACGGCATGACCGATCCGGCCGTGCTTGTCAAACGCGCCATCGCCTGGGGACATAAAGCCATCGCCATCACCGACCACGGCGTTGTGCAGGCTTATCCGGAGGCTGTCGCTGCCGCCGGAAACAAGATCAAGGTCATTCTCGGCATGGAAAACTATTACATCGACGATACCGAGGAACCGTTTGAGATCTGGAAAAAAGACAAAAAGCCGCAGTATTACCACATGATCCTGCTCGCGCGCAACAATACCGGTCTGAAAAACCTCTACCGCCTGATCTCAAAATCCAATCTGCAGTACTTCCACCGCAAGCCGATCATTCCGAAAAGCGAACTGATCAAACACCGAGAGGGACTGATCGTCGGTTCCGCCTGCGAGGCCGGCGAGGTCTACCGCGCCATTGCCGGGGGAAAGAGCGACGAAGAGATCCTGAAAATCGCTTCGT
This sequence comes from Oscillospiraceae bacterium, assembly GCA_902774035.1. Taxonomy (GTDB): domain Bacteria; phylum Bacillota; class Clostridia; order Oscillospirales; family Acutalibacteraceae; genus UBA6857. The sequence goes on from CACYHA010000003.1 coordinate 33,684, forward strand.
TCTATGACTATCTGGAGATCCAGCCCTGCGGCAACAACGCCTATATGATCGCCAGCGACCGGTTTCCGCAGGTGCAGGGCATCTCCGATATCCAGGCGATGAACAAAAAAGTGATCCACACGGCGGATGCGCTCGGAAAGATGACGGTTGCAACCTGCGACGTACACTTCATCGATCCCGAAGACGCGATATATCGCGCGATCCTGATGGCAGGACAGGGCTACCCCGACGCAGACCGTCAGGCGCCGCTGTTCTTCCGCAACACGAAGGACATGCTTGCCGAATTTGCCTATCTCGGCGAGGAGACGGCAAAGGAGGTCGTGGTCACCAATCCGAACCGCATCGCGGATATGATCGAGAACATTCAGCCCATCCCGAGCGGAAATTTCCCGCCCAGTATCGAAGGGGCGGACGATGAACTCAAACGCCTTTGCTGGGAAAAGACAAAGCGCCTCTACGGCGATCCCGTGCCCGAGTATGTGGCAAAACGTCTGTCCCGCGAGCTGGATTCCATCATCCACCACGGCTTCGGCGTGCTTTACATGATCGCCCAGAAGCTCGTGAAGAACTCCGAGGATCACGGCTACCTTGTCGGCTCGCGCGGTTCCGTCGGCTCCTCCTATGTTGCGAACGCCGCCGGGATCTCCGAAGTCAATCCGCTGGCGCCGCATTACCGCTGCCCGAAGTGCTGTCACACGGAATTCTTCCTGAACGGCGAGGTCGGCTCCGGTTACGATCTTCCGCCGAAAGCCTGCCCCGATTGCGGCACACCGATGGAGCGCGACGGCCACGACATTCCCTTTGAGACCTTCCTCGGCTTCAAGGGCGACAAAAGCCCCGATATCGACCTTAACTTCTCCGGCGAATATCAATTCTATGCCCATCGCTATACCGAGGAGCTGTTCGGCATCACCCACGTGTTCAAGGCCGGTACGATCGCGACCGTTGCGGATAAAACTGCGTACGGCTTTGTAAAAAAATATCTGGAAGACCGCGGGAAAACCGTTTCCCGCGCGGAGGAAGACCGGCTCACGATCGGCTGTACCGGCGTGAAACGAACGACCGGTCAGCACCCGGGCGGCATGGTCGTTGTGCCGAACTGCTTTGACGCCGAAGACTTTACGCCTGTCCAGCATCCGTCCGACGACGCGAGCAAGGGCATGATCACCACGCATTTCGACTTCCATGCCCTGCACGATACCATTCTGAAGCTCGACAATCTCGGCCACGATGTGCCGACCCTCTATAAGCATCTCGAAGACCTGACCGGCATCCCGGCCATGCAGACCGACATCTGCGACCCGAAGATCTATCAATTGATGGAGTCGCCCGAACCGCTGAACGTGACAGCCGAGGACATCGATTGTCCGACGGGCACGCTCTCCATTCCGGAAATGGGCACAAACTTTGTCATTCAGATGCTCCTTGACGCCAAGCCGAAAAACTTTTCCGATCTGCTGCAGGTCTCCGGCCTTTCCCACGGCACGGGCGTGTGGCTCGACAACGCCCAGGATTTGATCCGTCAGGGCATCTGCGACATTTCCAACGTCATCGGAACGCGCGACAGTATCATGGTTTACCTGATGCATAAGGGTCTTGATCCGAGTATGGCGTTCAAAATCATGGAGATCGTCCGCAAGGGCAAGGCGACGAAGCTGCTGACCGATGAACACAAGCAGGCGATGAAAGAGCACGGCGTGGAGCAGTGGTACATCGATTCCTGCATGAAGATCCAGTACATGTTCCCGAAGGCGCACGCCGCCGCCTATGTCAGCGCAGCGCTGCGGCTCGGCTGGTACAAGATCTACCGTCCCCTGGAATACTACGCGGCCTACATGACCGTGCGCGGCGGCGACATTGACGCTGTGGCTGTTCTGGATGGCAGGGCGGCGGTCAAACGCCTGATGGAAGAGATCAAGCACAAGGGCAAGGAAGCCCCGCCGAAAGAACAGAACATGTATCCCGGCCTGCAGGTCGTCAACGAAATGATGGCACGCGGGATCGAGTTTTTGCCTGTGGACATCTACAAATCGGAAGCGACCACCTATAAGATCGAAGACGGCAAGATCCGTATGCCGTTCTCCGCGCTCTCCGGCGTCGGAGAAAGCGCGGCGGTTGCCCTCGCCGAAGCCCGAAACAGCGGAGAGAAATTCGTTTCTGTGGATGATTACGCCGCAAAGAGCGGCGCGACCTCCGCAGTGATCGACGCGCTGCGGCTGGTCGGCGCGCTCAAGCATCTGCCCGAAACCCGGCAGATCAGCCTGTTTGATTTCTGATGCTGTGCATCAGAAATCAGATGGTAGATATTAGATGTTAGATCGAGGGGCGCCGCCTGCGGCGATGCGCCGAAGCGATGATTGTGTGACGCCCGACAGATTTGATGAAAAGTATGACAGAGATTTCTTTGCTTCCCGACGAACACCTGGAGCCTCTCGGCGGCGGACTGCGCCTCGTGGTCTCTCCGGCGCACATCTTCTCCACTGATTCGATTTTGCTTTCCCATTTTTCCGAGATCCGCAAACGCGACACGGCCTGCGATATCGGCACGGGCAGCGGCGTGATTCCGCTGCTCTGGTGCAAACGCGAGACCGGCCCCATCACTGCCGTGGATATTCAGGAAAAAGCCTGTGCCCAGCTTGCAAAAAGCCTTGCGCTCAATCATCTGGAAGACCGTATCACGGTTGTTCACGGCGATCTGCGCGAGAAGCATCCGCTTCTTCCTTGGGGCTCGTTTGATCTTGTGACAATGAATCCGCCGTATTTCGCGGCCGGCGCCGGCATAGAGAGCTTGGCAAACAGCGACCGGCTGACACGGCATGAAACGGAATGCACGCTGGAAGACGCGGTGCAGACAGCGGCAAAGCTTCTGCGCTTCGGCGGCAGGTTCTGCCTTTGTCAGAAGCCTGAGCGCCTGAGCGATGTGACCTTTGCGCTGCGGGAAGCAAAGCTCGAACTGAAGCGGCTGCGCTTTGTTGCGCAAAAAGAAGGCAGGGCGCCTTGGCTCTTCCTCGCCGAGGGAAAACGCGGCGCAAAGCCGGGCGTCAGAGTGGAACCCCAGCTAGTGCTGCAGAACGTCGACGGCAGCGATACCGCTGAAATGGCCGAAATCTTCGGAGACTACAGAAACGGGTGAAGAATATGACAGGCACTCTTTACATTGTCGGTACGCCGATCGGCAACCTCGGCGATCTTTCGCCGCGCGCACTCGAAACGCTGAAAGCGGTCGATTTCATCGCCGCCGAAGACACCCGCGTGACCTTGAAGCTGCTGAACCATTTTGAAATCAGAAAACCGCTCATCAGCTATTTTGAACACAATCGCCGCGAAAAAGGCGAAGCGATCGCCGAACGGCTGCGGGCAGGGGAGTCCTGTGCGCTCGTAACGGACGCCGGTATGCCCGCGATCTCCGACCCGGGGGAGGATCTTGTCGATCTTTGCCATTCCCGCGGGATCCTCGTGTGTGTTGTGCCGGGGCCGACGGCGTTTGCCTCGGCGCTGGCGCTGAGCGGTCTGCCTGTGGGACGTTTTACCTTTGAAGGCTTTCTCAGTATGAACAAGCCTTCCCGCCGCGCGCATCTGCAATCGCTGCAAAAAGAAACGCGCACCATGGTGTTTTATGAAGCGCCTCATAAGCTGATGCGCACGCTGGGCGATCTTTTTGAAGCGTTCGGCGACCGCAAGATCGCACTTGTGCGCGAGATCACGAAGATCCACGAAGAAGTGATCCGAACAACACTGAAACATGCATTGACGATTTATGACGAAGACCATCCGCCGAAAGGCGAATTTGTCCTCGTTGTGACAGGAAAAGAAGAGGCGAAAGAGAGCGTATCTCCGGAAGAGGCTGTTGCCCGTGCAAGGGCGCTGCTGGAAAGCGGACTCGCTCCTTCCGCAGCCGCAAAACAGGCGGCGAAAGAGACCGGATTCAAAAAAGGCGACCTGTATCAGGCGTTGCTGAATGAAGGAGAACAGACATGATCGACTGGTTCCGACAATACTGGCCCTATGCGCTGGCGCTCGTTGCCGCCTGCGCGTTCGCTGCGTTCATGATCAAAAAGGCGGCTGCGGCTTATCGAAAGCATCAAACGGAGTTTCACGCGCAAGAAGCCAAAATGCGCCGCTTGAAAGCGCTGAAAGAAACCTACGTGCCTCTGTCGAGGGAAGCGATCGCAAACGCTGCGCCGGACGAGCTGCTTGAGGGAACGGCGTTGGGTCTGCAGTTGAAGCTGCAAAAGGAAGAGAACATGGAACGCGCGTTTCTTGCGCTCAATGAAGGACAGCAGTTTATCTATACCCTCGATGTGTTTCTTTCAGACAAAACCGCAGCGGTATTCTTCAAAGAGAACGGCCAGATTTTGATCAGTCGGATCGCGCCCGCGTTTTGCGCCGTCGGCCTTTCGGAGTTTCAGCCGCAGATCGAAAAACTCGCGGTGATGTTTGATGAAAACGATGAAACAACCTCTCTTGATCGCGCATTCATTGCTGCGGCAGATGAAGTTTTTTCCTCGGGTGATCTTTTAACTAAGATTAAGCTGCAGGGAGCAAACTATATTCAGCATCATCCCGAAATGTTTTGTGCAAACGATTGACAGACAAACCGTTTCATTGTATAATTATCTTTAATGTATCATTTGTTCAGAATCCATCCTTTCGCAACGGAGGCGATCTTCTTGAAAAAAGTTTTAGCTGTGGTGCTTGTGCTGGCGCTGGCGATTTGTTTTGCCGCATGCCGCAAAGGGGACGACACCACCACGACCCAAAGCCCGTTGACGGCGAGTCTGCCCGACGACTTCCCGAGCGGAGATGAATCCGATACAGACGTCGATCCGCAGGACGTTTCCGTATCCGACACCGACAGCGCAACGATGATTCTGACGACCCAGGCCGGACAAACCATGCCGACGGTCTCCACAACGGCGTTCGTTCCGCAGCCTGTGACGACGACCCCGGGCGGCAACTTGACCGTCCCGACGATGAGCGCTCCCGGTGTGAGCGTTTCTTCCCAGCAGCCGTACACTTACAGCACGGTGCCCGGCGGCGCATCGGTTCCGGCCTATCTTTCCACGACCCGTGTGCAGCCGACCTTTAATACCACGACGCAGTATTCTCCTTATACCGCCGTCACCCCCGCGCGTTCCAGCACGACTTCCACAACAAACTCTCTGATTCCCACGCTGCCGAGCCTGACAAATTCCGGCGTAACGACAACCACCCGTCCCACGACGGCTCCGACGACTGCCGGCCCGGTGACCCGCAGCTCCAAGACGGTGGATATCAACGATTATGCGACGACGTCCGACAAAAAGCTGGTCGTGACGATCGACCCCAAGGGCTGGGACGGTTCGTTCCAGAACAACAGCCAGAATATCACCGTCAAGGTGGACGGCGTGAGCAAAACGGCGCCGGCTTCCGTAAAGGCAAACACAAAAAACGCCGACGGTTATCAATATATCACCATTGACCTGAGCGAGCTTTCGGTTCCGGAGGGCGCAAACGTGCAGTTCACGATCCCGTCCGCGTTTCTTCAGACGACCAACGGCGCCCAGTATAACAGCGCATTTTCCGGCGCTTATACCATGATGTAACCATTGCTTTGGAAGGGGGCTGTTTCGGTTTGTATGATATCATCATCATCGGCGCGGGTCCTGCCGGTCTGACGGCAGCGATCTATGCGCGCCGCGCGCAGAAAAGCGTGCTTGTTTTGGAAAAAGAAACCTTCGGCGGTCAGATCACCCATGCGCCGAAAGTCGAAAATTATCCCGGCTTTCTGCAGATGAGCGGCAACGAGTTTGCGGAAAAGCTGATCGAACAGGCGTTGAATCTTGAGACTGAGATCGAGCTGGATGAAGCGAAAGCGATCGTTGACGCCGGCGAAATCAAAAAGGTTGTCTGCGAAAACGCGACCTATGAAGGAAAGACCGTGATCCTTGCCGCCGGTGCAAAGCATCGGCAGCTCGGCGTTGACCGTGAAGATGAATTCACAGGCAACGGCGTGTCCTATTGCGCAGTCTGCGACGGCGCGTTTTATGCCGACCGGATCGTTGCCGTCATCGGCGGCGGAAACTCCGCGCTGCAGGAGGCGGTCATGCTCTCCGAGCTTTGCCGCGAAGTTACTTTGGTTCAAAACCTCGCTTTCTTTACCGGGGAACAGCGTCTGCTTGAGATCCTGCAGCAGCGCGACAACGTGAAGTTTATCACAAACACCGTTGTCGACGCGCTTCACGGAGAAGACGCGCTCACGGAAATCACGTTAAAGAATACGGTGACAGGAGAATACACGGATCTTCCTGTGGACGGCATTTTTGTTGCCGTCGGGCAGGAGCCCGAAAACGAACCTTTTGCGGACGTTGTCCCGCTGGATGCGCAGGGCTATGTGATCTCTGACGAAACCTGCACATTGGGCAACGGCATCTTTGTTGCCGGGGATTGCCGCACAAAACGCGTTCGGCAGATTGCGACGGCTGTCGGTGACGGCGCAAGCGCTGCGGTTGCCGCCTGCCGCTTTCTTGGCTGATTGTTCATCAGGCACCTCTAAAAACCTCGCGTTCAAACGACTTGAGTTTTAGAGGTGCCCCATCGTTAAATGAAGGAGTTTTTCTATGGACACGAAAGCGAAAAGAGCCGTAATCGGCGCAATGATCGCCCTGTTCGCTAACATGGGCATCAATTCCACCTTTTCCATCTTTCTTCCCACGTTTACCGGTATCTGGGGCGAGGAGAATATCACGGCTATTTCGCTTTCTGCAACCCTCGGCTGCGTCATGACGTTCCTTTGCTCCACATTCCTGTTCGCTCCGCTGCTGAAAAAGATCGAACCGCGTGTGATCTTTGTGATCTGCGGCGTTCTCGCTGTCGCTTACTGCCTGATCTGCAGCAATGCCGTCGCCGTCTGGATGATCATCGTCGCCGGTCTTGTCGGCGGCGTCAACCTTGCCTTTGGCACTCACGCCATGGGTGTTGCGGCCATCACGCCGTATTTCGGCAGCTACGGCGCAAAGCTCCCGACGGTCATCGCGCTGGTGCTCGCCTCCGCTTCCGTCGGCGCAACCGCGTTTTCCTTCCTGGGTTCATTGCTCAGTGTGATGAGCTGGAGAACGCTTTACCTGGTGATTCTCGCAATCGTTCTGGTCTGCAACATCGCAGCGTTCTTCATCGTTCCGAAGCAGGAGATTTCGCAGACGTCCGCTTCTGCCGCCGCGCAGCAGGATGCGCCCGAGGTTCCGGGTCTGAAACTCGGCCGGGCGATCAAAACGCCGTCCTTCTGGCTCGCGTTTTTCGGCATACTCTTCCTTGCCATCTCTTATTTGGGCGTCAGCACCTATATGCCGTCTTTGCTGAACGCAAACGGTCTCGGTGCATCCGCTCCTGCCATGCAGGGCATCATGCAAGGCGTCGGCATCCTCTTTGTCTTCCTCGGCGGAACGATTTCCGAAAAGCTCGGCGTCAGGGGACTGATTCTGGTCACCGTGATCCCGCTGATTGTCGGCGCGCTGATCTATGCCCTTGTTTTCCCGCATATGGCGGTCGTCTGGCTTGCGGTCATTTGCTCCGTTCTCTGCGTCACAGGCGCAATGACGTCGAACATCTGCCCGGTCATCACGGCCACCCTCTTCGGCAACAAAGATTTGAACTCCATCAATCCGATCTATTCCGGCGGCGCGTTCTGGGGCGGCGCGGCGCTCGCAACCATTGTGATCCCCGCCGTGATCAAAGCGTCCGGCTTTTCCAACGGTTATCTCACCGCTGTTGGGATCTGCGTCGCCGGCGCAGCGCTGCTTTTCCTCGCGCTGGCCGCAAATCCGACGAAAAAACAGGCCGCATAAGGTCGCTTTGCAATCTCATTTTTCAATTACCGCAGATTTCTTTTGGATCTGCGGTTTTTTTGTAAGATTTGTTTAATATTATTTATGATTTGTTTAAAAAACCGTTGACTTTTTATAAGAATTTATAGTATAGTTTAACTATAAAAAGGAAAATGCCGTTGTTTTGGAGGGGGTCGAAAAATGGCGTTTCAGAATCATTTTCCCGCGGTATTTGTCCATGGCGTCTACGGTTGGGGACCCGAAGAAGGCATCGATCAAAAGATGCCCTACTGGGGTGTGTCCTCCGGAAATCTGATGGCGTTTTTGAACGACCGGGGCTATGAAAGCTATGCGCTTTCCGTCGGTCCGGTGTCCTCCGCCTGGGACCGCGCCTGCGAGATCTATGCCTGTCTGACAGGCACCACCGTGGATTACGGCGCCGCGCATTCCGCCCGAAACAACCACCGCCGCTTCGGACGCACCTATGAGAAGCCGCTGTTTGAAGGCTTTTCACCCGAAAAAAAGATCCATCTGATCGGCCACTCCTTCGGTGGAAGCTCCGTGCGGATGTTTGCCTGTCTGATGGCGTTCGGCAGCGAGGAGGAGCGGCAGGCAACGCCGGAAGGGGAGCTCTCCGGTTTGTTTGTCGGCGGAAAAGCGGACTGGATCAGCAGCGTCACGACGCTTTGCGCTCCGCATAACGGTTCCCAGCTCATCAATCTCTCCGAAAAGATCCATTTGATGCCGCTCGTGAAGCGCGTCACGCTTGACTGGGTCTCCACCGTCGGCCGTACACCGCTGCAGTCCGGCTTTGTGGATTTTCATCTGGAACAGTTCGGCGCCAACAATACCCCCGGCAAGCGCGACCTGCGTGATTTCTTTCAGGTGCGCCGTGTGTTGAATCGGACGACTGACAGTGTGCAGGTCGATCTGATGAAGCAGGGGAATGAGGAGATGAACGCTCGGCTTCGCATCGTGCCGTCGATCTGCTATTATTCCTATTATTTCAACTGTGTTTCACGCGTGGGCAGAGCGGACCGCTTCCGTGCGACAGACGCCGATTTCGGCTTCCTTCGCGAGATGGCGAACCTTGTCCTGCGTTTTTACCGCCGTGATATGCTTGCCGGAAGGCTCTCTTATGACGATCTTGCCGGCGACGGACTTGTTCACATCAGCTCCGCCACGCATCCAAAAAACGAGCCGTTCAAGCTCTTTGACCCGGAAAACATCGAGCGCGGCATCTGGCAGGTCATGCCTGAACAGCGCGGCGACCACGGCACGGCGATCGGTCTGTTTGCTCCGCCGGAGCGCACACATGCGTTTTATCTCGAGCTGATGTCTCTTCTGGCCAAAACCGAGGAGAAAACAGACAAATCCGCTCGAGTTGATGCTTGACACACAATTTCATAAAGAATTGATGAATTCTTTATTATTGCAATCAAAACAAACCTATAATTTTTTATAAATTATTTTCTGAAATCCTATTGCAATCAATCACGATCTTGTCTATAATAGTACAAGATATAGTGTTATTTTGAAATTAATTTACACAATTTTATCTTTTGTCGATCATTATCGGTATCTGACGTCGAGATTTTGAAGGTGAGCGGTTACTTTCTTTCCTTCAAGCGGCGTCGGGTGTTTTCTGCTTTCGGTTTGAGGCGCATCCGGTTCGCGTTGCGTTTTGAATAAAAAATTCATCGGAGAAAGGAAAATCCACCATGAAAAGCAAAAAAGTCCTGGCCGTTTTGCTGGCAGTTCTGATGCTTCTCTCCTCCATGACCGTGGCGTTTTCCGTGTTCGCTGCAGATGTGGCCGAGGCCGCGTCTGAAGAGGCAGCACAGGAAGTCACCTACACGAAGGAAGAGCTGCAGGAAATTTCCGACAAATACGGCTACGATCTGACGAACGATCAGATCGACGCGATCCTCACCGGAGAAACGACACTCTCTGAGGCCGTCGGCGACAAAGAGGAAGATGCGATCCTCATTGTTGAGCTCGAAGGTCAAGGTGCGCTTGCAGGCAGCGACAGCTCCGAAGCGACCAGCGAGAGAGTGCAGAATGCGCGCGACAGCATTGAAAAGGTGCAGCGCGACATCCAGAAGAAGATCGCGAAGAAAGTGATGAAGAGCAAGGACCTTGATGTCAAGTATTCTTATTCACTTTTGACCAACGCTTTCGCAATGATCGGCAAACCCTCTCAAATCAATGAAATCGCTGCGATCAAAGGCGTCAAGTCCGTCTACACTGCGCCGATTTGGACGCCGATTCCGACCGACGCCGAGCCCGACGCGATCTCCACCGAGCACGCGGCGAACTACTTCACCGGCAGCGACAATACCACGACCAGCAAAGGTACGGGTACGGTTGTCGCCATCATCGACACCGGCCTTGACTGCACCTATTCTTATAACAGCAGCTCGAAGCTCGTGACGACGACCTTCCATGAGGCGTTTAGCAATGATGTTGAAAACCCGAAGCTTGACAAGACGACGGTGCAGAACATCTATGTGAACAAATCCCACGCCTACAAGCAGGCGCCCACAAACTCCAATATGCGCACCGCGTATAAGAACAGCATCTACCGCAGCACGAAAGTGCCCTATGCGTTCAGCTATTCCGACGACAACATGTTTGCGGGCCATACCTACAACTCCAACCTTGAAACATGGTCTTCCTGGAGCTGGGCGTTCAGCTATTTCAATGACGACGAGCAGGGCGACCACGGTACCCATGTTGCCGGTATCACCGCCGGTTACGCAGTGGATGACGAAGGCGCCGTCACATTTGAAGGCGTTGCGCCCGACGCGCAGATCCTTGTCATGAAGGTCTTCGGCAACAAGCGTGCCGGTAACTATGCCGATATCCTTGCCGCTGTGGAAGACTCCGTCCTCTTTGGCGCAGACGTTATCAACCTTTCCCTCGGCTCCTGGGCCGGCTTCAGCTACGGCGGCGACCGCCCGAGCTATGACGCCGCGTTTGAGGCTGCTGCCGACGCCGGTGTGGTGGTCTGCGCCGCTGCCGGTAACGACTACACCGCCGCGAAGGGTACCCTTTACGGCAACGACAAGGCCCTTGCCTCCAACCCGGACAACGGCATTGTCAGCGCTCCCGGTTCCTATGACGACAACCTTGCCGTTGCGTCCATGGCGAGCAAAGATTACTATGCAAAATCCGTCCAGATCGGCGGAAGAAACATTGCGTTCACCAACAACGCGTCTGATTCCTCCCGCAGCATTGAAAAACATGCCGGAACAACCAAGGACTACGTTGTCTTGAAAGACGAGGACGGCAATATGCTGACCGGTACGGATGGCGACTTTGAAAAGTACGGCAAAAAACTGTATGGCAACTACGTGGTCATTCGCCGCGGCCAGACCTTTACGGAGACTGCGCAGCGCGCGGCTGACGCCAGCGCGATCGGCTTGATCGTCTGCGACCATTCCGACGGCTCCCTCGTCAACATGATGGAGAACACGGATGTCAAGATCCCCGCGATCTTCATTTCCAAGGCGGACGGCGATTTCATCCTTTCGCTGGAATCCGATCCGGCCACCACCCACAAGATCAACATCACCAACACCAACGCCTATACCGTGAACCCGGATGCAGGCAAAATGTCTGACTTCTCCTCCTGGGGCGTCACGCCTGATCTGAAGCTGAAGCCCGAAATCACCGGTTACGGCGGCAATGTGTTCTCCACGCTGAAGGGCAACAATTACGGTCTGATGAGCGGTACCTCCATGGCCACGCCGTATCTTGCCGGTGTGTCCGCGCTGGTTGCGCAGAGAATCAAGGAGATGACCACTGGTTCCCTGACAAGCGCCGAAGCTGCGCTGAAGGTTTATGAAACCGCCGCCACAGCAGCGAATATTACGAATTATTACGGTTACAACCTTACGAACCAATACATCAACGCGATCGGCGCTGCATCGAAGGTGAAGTATACAGAGGCGTTCAAAAACAAGATTGAAGCCGCAAGAGCTTCTTACGATGCACTTGATGCAGCCCAGCAGGGCAAGGTCACTGCCGCCCAGCTCAAGAAGCTGACCGACGCGGAAGCGAAATGGGCGACGCTTGAAGCGACTGCTCGCGCCAACGAGACTGACAACGCCGCTGCCGATGCAGTGTCCGCGCTCATCGCCGCCATCGACACGGCTGCGCCGACCGCTGAAAGCGTTGCTGCGGCAAGAACTGCTTATGACGCTTTGACTGCCGCGCAGAAGAAGCTGGTGCTCAACCTTACGGTTCTGACCTATGCCGAGAACAGACTGAATAATCCTTCGGCGAACGCAGCTGCTGTTGACACGCTGATCACCAACATAGGCGCAGTTACCGCTTTCAACTCCGCAACGATCTACAAGGTAAAGCTTGCGAGAGAAGCCTATGAAAAACTGAACGACACTGAGAAGGCACTCGTCCAAAAGCTCGGCATTGAAAATGTCGACAAGCGAGACTTTGCCAAATCTGTCATGATGAGCACGGCAACGCCTGTCATCGACGAAGAAAACGCGATGCCGTACTCCCCGCGCCGCCAGGGCGCAGGTCTCGTCAACATTGATGCGGCTCTTGCTTCCAAAGCGTATGTGACCGTTCCGGGCAGCCCGACTCCGAAGCTCGACCTCGGCGACGACAAGGCCAAGACCGGCGTCTATGAGATGACCTTCAACGTGGTCAACATCGGCGACGTGGATTTGACCTTCGACGTTTCCGCGACCGTCCAGACCGAAAAGGTCGCAATCGAGGATGTCTCCTACCAGACCCGCCGCATCGATCCCGAAAAGGCCGCCGCGTTCAAAGAGACCGGCCTTGAATTCCGCGAAAAATCCTATGGCGAACGCGTTTATGCGATCGACGAGTTGGAAGACGTGAAGTTCATGAGCGGCGAACCTTATGACCTGACCGCGCTGTCCACCGTGACCGCGAACACCGTCACCGTCCCGGCCGGTCAGACCGTTGCCGTGACCGTGACCGTCACCCTTGGCGACGACGCGAAGGCCTACATGGACGAAAACTTCGTCAACGGCATCTATGTGGAAGGCTTCATTAAGCTGACCAGCCAGACCGAAGGCCAGCCCGACCTGAATGTTCCCTACATGGGCTTCTACGGCGACTGGACCCAGGCTCCGATGCTCGACGAAGGCACATGGGAAGATAACTTCTTGGGCAACCCGGTACATCCGCAGATGGCTGTTTCCACCGGTTCGAACGTCTACTGGGGATCCATGGTCGGTTATTACCTCTATCCGCTCGGTTTGCCGAACTCCAGCGGCACGTATAATCCCTATGACCTTTACAACGATGGCGCGACTTACATTCCCGACGTTCGCAACGTCTTTGGCGGCGAGCGTCAGCTCCACTCCGACATGCTCGGCGCCGAGCTTGGCCTGCTGCGCTCTGCGGGAACGATCAAGTTTGAAGTGAAAAACACGCAGACCGGCGAGGTCTATTACACAGCGAACACGACGAACGTCCGCAAGTCCTTCTATTACAGCGAATCCGTTGGCATGGTCAATCCCGGCTACTTCGGCGACAGCGACGTTTTGATGTTTGACGGCAAGATCCAGGGCACGCAGACATTTATCCCGCCCGGAACGCAGGTGACCTATACTGCCACCGTTCTGCCAGATTACGGCAGCGAGGCGGATGTTCACAACGTCAACAACACCTTCTCGTTCAAAGCCTACTATGACACGCAAAAACCGACGATCGACGCGGTGCAGTGCTATCTGGATGAAAATACCGGCGATGTGATGCTCCATATGGCAGCCTCCGACGATTTCTTTGTCAGTGAAATCAACTATGCAATTTGTGGCTATGACGCCGGCGGCACGGAAGATACGGTTTATCTGCACACCATGTTTGAACCGGAGCACCCGGGCGATACCGTGGAAGAAACGATCAATGTTTCCGAATGGGCAAGAGAGGGCGGCCTGGTTCAGGTGCGTAATGTTGAGATTGACGGCGATGACTTCACCCAGAAGGAAACGGAGAACCCGCATCCCGCTTACGGTGGGCTCTATACTAGCACATACTATCTTAGTTTCTTCGATAACGTAAAGGTAAGCTGTGTGACCGACGTTCTTCCGGTTGGCTCCGAAGCGCAGCTCAACGTGGACTTTACCTACGGTGAAAAGCTGCTCGGCGGCACACCGCTGATTGTTGACCATAACAACAGCGACTTTGGTTTGGAAGAAGATTTCATCTATTCCACCTCCAATCCCGACGTCCTGCGCGTTTCCGCGGAAGGCAAGCTGATTCCGGTTTCCGCCGGCTACGCTGATGTGACCGCGACCGGCCGCTACGGCAAGGCGAACAACTCCATGCGCATCCGCGTGATCGAAGATCCCGTTCAACTGCAGATCGCTGCCGCGAATGACGGCGATACCGTTACCTTGACTGAGGACGCCTATGATTCCTCGCTTCTGATCAACAAGGACATCGTTCTTGACCTGAACGGCCACACCATCCACGGCATTGACGGCTATCCCGCCATCCGTGTGATCGGCGGCAACGTCACCATCAAGAACGGCTCCGTGGACGCGAAGTTCAGCGAAGATTCCCAGAACGCGCTTCTGACCGACATTCTGGAAGACAACGCTGCGGCGATCAAGGTTGAGGGCGGCAATGTCACACTCGAAGGCCTGAACATCAAGGGCGCAACCTTCGTCCGTGAAGGCGAAACGATCATCGGCGGCTCCGCTGTGGTTCAGTCCGGTGCTTCCAACCTGACCGTGAAGCTCTGCGACCTTGCGGGTCTCTACGCGGTCAACAACGCCGCTTCCACCGGTTCGACGACCTTTGTTTCCGGCAACTTCGAGGGCATCCTCGGTTCCGTGGCCGATATGAAGAAGGTCACCAAGAGCGAAGGCTCCGAATTTATCGATATCACCAACACCCTTGCGGGCGACGATCTCAGCTATCTCGGCACCATCGAAGGCGGCTCCGCCAGCTATATCCTGCCGCCGTCTGATCTTGTTTTCACTGCTGAACAGATCGCGCAGGCTGTTCCTTCGGAAAACAGCGCAATTGCCTATGACGCTGAAAAAGGCTGTGCAACCTTCACCATGAGAACGGCCGGCGATTCCGCAAACGCGACGGATTACTATCTGAAGTTCCCGGGTGTGAACATCAATGCCGAAGATTATGCCTTTGCTGCAATTATTTCCGGCGGTGCACCGAGTGGCTTCACCTATCATAAGCCGAGCTTCAGTAATTCGAGCACATTCTATAACAATTATCTCTCCGGTGAATTAAACTGGACGAGGCAATCCGAGCTTGATGGCGGGGTTTACACCTACGTGAAAGCGCTTTCTGCCTGCAGAGAATTTGCCGGCGAGGTCACCGATCTGTATTTCTGCCCGGGCGGCGACAGCACCTATGGCGTGAACGCGAACGATCAGTTCGATTTCTATGCGATCGGTTTCTTCAACAACAAGGCTGACGCCATGTCCTTCGCCTATGGTACCGCGAACGCCTACACGAACAACCTCAAGGTTGCCGCGCCGCAGAGCTTCAACACCCAGCTCATCATTGACGGCACGACCCTGAACGTCAACACCTCCTTCCCGGATGAATCCGACGGCAAGTACAAGTGGACGGCGAACGAGCTGTCGCTCTACACCAGAACCGTGAACGGCGACAACACCTTCAACGATGAATTCGTGGAATCCAAGCCGATCACGCCGGATGCAAACGGCGACGTCTCCGTCAGCTTCGAGGGCATCGACCCGTCCAAGGCCTATGTGGTCAAGGTCAACTTCGCCCTTTCGCTCACCGCGGAAGATAAGACGAACTTCTTCACCGTTTCCGAAGCTTCCGCTTCCGCTCTGGTCAAGGCGTTCCCGGATCTCCTTGACGAAATGATGGGCGTGAACGAGATGGAAGAAGCGGTCACGAACCTTGCGAACTTCTTCCTGTATGAGATGCGTCTTGGCTTCGTGGAGCGCGATGCGCGTCACTATGACTGCCCGCTCGGCCCGGCGTACGCGAAGAACTATCCGTACATCGACGAGTATCCGAACATCATCTGCGCAAACTCCAACAACAGCTACACCACCTGGACGGCCTATTGGGATAAGAAGACCTTCAATGAATTCATCGGCTGGGATGATGTTTCCTGGAACGGTGAAGTAACGCGCAAGTCCTACGCGATCCTGTTCGCCTCCATCCTCGGCGACGCAAAGATGGTCGATTTGATGGCCAATCTTGAAGAGTCTGTTCCGGCGGCGACCTGGGAGATGCTTGATCCGGTTCTTCGCACCGGTAACTTCGGCCAGTACGGTTCCATCCCCGCCTATAAGGAACAGCTTGCCGCGCTGAAGGCTGCCGCTGTGGGCGCAACGCCGCGCGAAGAGCTCGTGAACGGCCTGACCTACCTTGCCAACAACTTCATCTCGCTGTACGCTTCTGTGTTGGGCGTCATCAACAGCCTTTACACGCCGGGCGCTGAGTTCAAATCCTACAGCGATCCGACGGCGAATGACAGCTTGATGAACGTGCTTGCCGGCAAGCAGATCACCACGACTTACAACTTCGGCGGTCACAACGACAGACAGGCCAGAATGATCGAGCTGGTTGACGCCTGCTACGCCGCGAACGACTACACCCAGAACGCAAAGGCCGGTCTCATGAGCGCCATGAACGCTGCCCTTTACGGCACGCTTGCCAGCTATGCGACCGACGCTGCCGATCTGATGAACCTGTACTTCGACAGCAATCCGATCGAAGGCGGCGTGATCGACCTCGGCAGAAACGCTGAGTACGAATCCGAAGCCAACTATGACGGCTATATCGAGTATGAGCTGAACGGCGGCAAGAACAACGACGCCAACCCGATCGGTTATCAGCGTCTGCTGCCTGTCACCTTCGCGGAACCGACCAAAGAAGGCTACACCTTCGCTGGCTGGTACACCACGGCTGACTTTGCCGACGGCACCGAAATCACCGGTACCACTGCAACCACCGAAGGCGACCTGACCGTCTATGCGAAGTGGACCATCAACGTCTACACCATGACCTTCATGCTCGGCGACAATGTGGTTGACACCGTCTCCTATACCTACGGCGAACAGACCGCTCCCACAAGCAACCTGAATGTGACCGACGGCCTGACCTTCAAGTATTGGTACGGCGACGATTCCTCCAAGGCTTATGATTTCGGTCCGATGCCCGCGCACGACGTGGTTCTGAAAGCGCAGCTCAGCTACATGTCCCTCGACTCCTTCGACAAGGACGGCGACGTCTATGTCTGGCCGAAGGATGACAACGCATCCCTGCGTCTGACAGTCGACAGAGACTGCGTGATCGACTTTAACGGCAAGATCGTCTCCAACATGAACGACCTTGCAATCATCGTGATTGAAAAGGGCGCCAAAGTCACCATCAAGAACGCTATCTTTGCGCCCGCGGATTACCTTGGCACCTCCGATGAAAATTACACCATCTTTGTGGACAGCAATGCCGACGGCAACCGCTCTGTGCTCACGCTTGAAAACTGCGTGGTCAAGGGTGCTGTGAGCAGAACGCCCGACGGCTCCTTCGCCTCCTGCAGCGCGATCAAGCTGAAGAACGGCTCGCTGAAGATGAACAACTGCGTCGTCACCGGTATGTATGCGGTGGACAACACGAAGTACAGCACGGTCACCTATACGCCCGACGTCACCTACGGCACCGGTGTGTATGCCGGCGTTGTCAAGACCTTTGTTTCGAACACGAATGTTGTGATGAGCACAGGCAGAGTGATCGATGCAAGCGCATTTGTGAGCGACGCTCCCGCAGCCGATGCTTATGCGAACCGCGTGATCGTTGTTGCGCCCAGTGAGTTCAATGTCAACACCTTCGATTTCGAATACCTGCCCGACAATGACGAGGTTCAGATCAATCCGGTGTCTGTGGATGCTCTGGCGCTTCCGGATGGCTCCGACTTCACCTATGTTCCGACTGCAGCAGGCTTTGACGATACTGTCAATCCGCTGGTTGACGGCAGCGTGACGATCGGCGGCTTCATGGTTGGCACGCATACGATGAAGGCGAACTACAGCGTTGCTGTGAACCTTGCTGCTGAGACTGCCGCGTTCATCTATGATCTGGATGATGCGCTTACTGCTGCTGCCAAGGCTGAGATCTCCACCTTTGACGCACAGCTTCCCGAGTACGACAGAATCATCACAAAGTGGAACAACAACAAGGATAAGATCATCTCCAAGTTCTCCCAGTATGCGGACAATGCGCTTCTGAGCCCGTATCTGAAAGAGATGCGCGAAGCCATCGACAACATCAACGGCACCGGCACCAAGGAAGGCATCCTGCCGAGACTCGAGGCAATGCTTGACGCTTACAAGGCGCTCACGACCGACGCGCAGAAGCTTGCCTGGCTGCTTGAAAACAAGAGCGCCGTGATCGCTCTGACGATTGATCTTCGCGACAACGTGGATGTGATCTGGAATTCCTGCGTCATGCTGAACGCTCTGGCGAACACCTTCCTCGGCGCGGACTACACCGACAAGCTGATTCAGGTCAAAGAAATTTATGAAGAAGTCGGCGCACATTGCGAGGCTGTTGAAAAGCTTCCGAGCTTTGCTGCATCCAATTATGCCGCCGCCTCCGATAAGACTGCGTTTGTCAACACGCTGCTTGGCGCTTCCGCTGCATATGGCGGCGAGAAGAAAGTGGAGGGTCTGACCGACCTCGGCGACAATGTCTCCTTCACCCGCTACATTGACCCGACCAATGAGAGCTTCAGCGCTCCGACCAAGTTTACGGTTCTTGTGAACTCCAAGCTGAGCGACATCGTGATTCCGGATGAATTCCCGAGAATCGAATGGAAAACGCCGAACACCGAATTGAAAGAACTCGGCATCTTCCCGGTCGCTGCGATTTACACACCGACCGATACGGTGAAGTACAACACAGTTGAATTCACCATCGATGTGGAAGTCATCTCCCCGGCGACCTATTGTGAACGCAACGGCCACAACTACGGTGAACTGATCGTTGTTCAGCCGGATTGCACGCATGACGGCAACGCAACAAGAGTTTGCTCCATGTGCGGCGACGTGAAGGTGGAAGAGGTTTCCGCGAAGCTCGGCCACATTGATGAAGACAACAACAACATCTGCGACAGATGCAAAGCCTACATCAATGATACCGGTAAGGGCGGTGTGAACCTCATCCTCGGTTTCCTGAATTACATCTCCAGCTTCCTGCGCGGTGTGCTTCAGGTGCTGACCCGCTCCAATACGGCAAGCGGCACCTCGGTCTTCGACTCCGACAACTGGCTTGTTCGTTTCCTGAGATGGCTCTTCAAAAACATCTGATCTGAGCATCATCCCTTAACCGCACCAAAAATGCACTGGACTGGCGCTTCGGCGCCAGTCCTTTTTTTGGGCAGCCGAAGATTCACGCGTTGCGGGAACATCGGTCGCTAAAATAAATTCTCTGTGCGTCTTGCTTTTTTTCGCCGTATGGTATAGAATATACTTGTTTCATTTTGCGCTGAAAGGAGCTGCGTCTGTGGAGCGTCGAAAGAAAATCGTTTCTGCGCTGGTGATCCTGCTGGCAATTGCCGCCGCAGTGGCCATCGGCGTGCTGGCGCAACGGCGATCTGCGGATTATGAGGCGGAATCCTACAACGGGATCGCCATGGGCACCATTGTCTCCATGAAGCTCTATGATGAAACCGCGCCCGCACTTTCAAAACAGGTGATGGCGCAGATCGATGCGCTGGAACAGACGATCTCCTGGCGTGTGGAATCTTCGCCTGTGGCTGCGCTCAACCGCAGCGGCGCCTGCAGCAACGAGACCGTTTCCTCTGTTGTTGCGCAGTGCGCCCCGATCAGCGACGCCGCAAACGGCGCGTTCGATCTGACGATCGGCAAGGTCAGCGAGCTTTGGGATTTCGGCGGTGAAAAGCAAGGCGTTCCGGAGCCTGACGCGCTTCGAGATGCGCTGCGGTCCGTGGATTACAAAGCATTGACGGCTGACGGCGCTTCCGTAACGGCAAAGAGCGGGCAGCATCTCGATCTCGGCGCGGTCGGCAAGGGCCTTGCCTGCGACAGGATCCGCGCGCTTCTTTCTCTCACCGATATCAAAGGCGCCGTTGTTTCCGTTGGCGGCAGCATTCTTTGCTTCGGCAGCCGCAACAAAGCCGGTGAACCCTGGCGCGTTGCGATCCGCCATCCGCGCAGGGAGGATGCGCTGCTCGGCACGATCCGGCTCAAAGAAGGCTTTGTTTCTACCTCGGGTGATTATGAAAAATTCTTTGAACAGGATGGAAAACGGTATTTTCATATTCTTGATGCGCGTACCGGCTATCCTGCCCGGACCGAGCTTTGCAGTGTGACCGTTGTGTGCGACAACGGACTGCTCTCGGATGCGCTTTCCACCGCCTGTTTTCTGCTCGGAAGGGAAGAGAGCGAACCTTTGCTGGAGCGTTACAACGCTTCGGCGGTGTTTATGACCAAAGAAGGCGAGATTTCCACCTTCGGCAATGTCGATTTTACTGCCAATGAAAGCTGAACGGTCGATGTTTCGCTTCGGCGACGGAATTGTTTATGCTGTGCTCGTTCTGCTTTGCGCTGCGTTGTTCTTGCTGCCTTTGCTGCAAAATCGGAGCGGAGCCTTGATCGCAGAACTGATCGTTGACGGCGAAACGGTTGAGGAAGTCGCGCTTTCCGCGCTCTCGGAACCGGTCGTTCGCGAGGTGCGCGGCTGCAAGATCATCTTTGCGCGCAGCAGCGTGCATTTTGCGCAGGCGGATTGTCCGGATCAGCTCTGTGTGAAAACTGGAGAGATCCGTTTGCCGGGGGAGAGCATCGCCTGTGTGCCGAACCGCGTTGTCGTAACGCTGCGGCAGACCGGTGCGAACGATCCTTATGATGTGGTGGCTTATTGATGAAACGGCATTTTTCAACAAAAACCGTTGCCCTGCTTGGGGTTTTCGGTGCGCTCGCGCTTGTGCTCAGCTTTCTGGAAAACGTGCTTTTGCCGGATCTTCCGCTGCTTCCGCCCGGTGCGAAGCTGGGGCTGTCCAATATTGTTACGACGGTTGTCGGTGCGCTGCTCGGTGCGCCCGCCGCCTTCGCAGTTGCGCTTTTAAAAGCGTTGTTCGCCTTTGTTACCCGCGGCGTGACCGCCGGTCTGATGAGCTTTTCCGGCGGGATGCTGTCCGTTGCCGGACTGGTGCTTCTGCTTCGCCTGCGCGGACATTGTCTGACATTTTTGGGGATCAGCGTCGTCTGCGCCGCCCTGCATAATCTCGGCCAGCTCCTTTGCGCGTCTGCTTTGACAGGCACACTCTCTTTGGTGAATTACGGCAAGTATCTTTTGCTGTTTTCTTTGATCACCGGCACATTGACCGGCATCATGCTGAATCTCGTCATGCCGGTATTGACTCGAAGCATATCTAATCTAACGTCAAAAACTAATGTCTAAAATCTAATGTCTAATTGGAGGAATGAGAACATTGAGTAAGGTGGTTCCGGGAGTGCTTACTGCCGTTGGCCGTGTGCGCGGCGGTGTGAGCGTTGAACATAATAAAAACACGGCCGAAATGCCTGTGGAGCGTATGCCTGAGCCGGAGCGCGTCGTGCTGCCGATGCAGCAGCACATCGGCGCACCCTGTGTGCCGACCGTGAAACCGGGCGACAAGGTTTCCGTCGGCCAGGTGATCGGCGACAGCGACAAGTTCGTCAGCGCGCCGATCCATGCTACGATTTCCGGCACAGTGAAATCCGTGGGCGACGTGAAGCTGGCTAACGGCCTGATCACAAAAGGCGTCACGATCGAATCTGACGGGGAACACCGTCTGTTCGAGGGTCTGGAGCCTCCGAAGGTCACGAACCGGCAGGAGCTTTGCGCTGCCGTGCGTGCCAGCGGCCTCGTCGGTCTTGGCGGCGCCGGTTTTCCGACTCATGTGAAGCTAAATTTCCCGCCGGACAAGAAAATCGACACCCTCGTGATCAACGCCGCGGAGTGCGAGCCGTATATCACGGTCGATTACCGCGAGTGCATAGAGAACACAAAGAATATTCTGGACGGCGTCTATAAGCTCAAGGATCTGCTCGGGATCGAGAACGTCGTCATCGCCATCGAGGACAACAAGCCCCGCGCCTTCAAAAACCTCAAGGAGATCGCCGATCTCGACAACGACGAGGGCGACGCCGTGAAACTGATGGTTTTGAAATCCAAGTATCCTCAGGGCGCGGAAAAAATGATGGTGCTTTCCGCCACGGGCCGCAAGGTGCCGCCCGGAAAGCTGCCTGCCGATGTGGGCTGCGTTGTGATGAACGTCGGCTCCGTTGCCTTTGTCGCGCGTTATCTTGCCACGGGTAAGCCGCTGATCAGCCGCTCCATCACGGTGGACGGTTCGGCCATTGCCAACCCGAAGAATCTGCGCGTGCCCATCGGTACCAACATTCAGGATATCATCGATTATTGCGGCGGCTTCAAGGCCGAGCCGCGCAAGATCCTTTGCGGCGGCCCGATGATGGGCATTGCGATCTGCGATACGCAGGCGCCGATCTGCAAGCAGAACAACGCTTTGCTTGCCTTTGCGGACAAAAAAGGCGGCGTTAAACCCGAACGTGCCTGTATTCGCTGCGGCCGCTGCGTGCAGGTCTGCCCCATGAGCCTGATGCCGACCGTGATCGAACGGCAGGCGCGTATCAAGGATGTGGAAGGCCTGACCCGCAGCAGCACCATGGTCTGCATGGAGTGCGGTTCCTGCGCCTATGCCTGTCCGTCCGGTCGTCCGCTGGTGCAGTATATGCGCCTCGGCAAACAAGTCTTGCGTGAAGGGAGTGGTAAGTAATGGCAAAAAAACTGACTGTCAGCGCGTCGCCGCACGTGCGTTCCAGTGAAACATCCGCAGGCATCATGCTGGATGTGATCATTGCGCTGGTTCCCGCGCTTGTCATGGCGTGCGTCTATTTCGGAACCCGTGCGCTTGCGCTCAGCGCCGTTTGTGTCGGCACTGCGGTGCTTGCCGAATGGCTCTCGCGCAAGGCCATGAAACGCAACAATACGATCGGAGACCTCAGCGCCGTCGTTACCGGCCTGATTCTCGCGTTCAATCTTCCTGCCACGCTGCCGCTCTGGATGGCGGCCATCGGTTCGATCATCGCGATCGTTGTGGTCAAGCAGATGTTCGGAGGCATCGGTCAGAACTTTGTCAACCCGGCCATTACGGCGCGTATCATTTTGATGATGTCCTTCCCGGCGGCCATGGCGAAATGGATCGCACCCTTTGAATCCGCCTGGAACGCCGACGCCGTGACGCAGGCGACGCCGATGGCGCTGCTCGGCTCTGTGACCGGCGGAGATGTTTCCGCTGTGGAAGAGCTGCCGTCCCTGACACAGATGCTGCTCGGCGTACATGGAGGCTCCATGGGTGAGGTCTGCACAGTTGCACTGCTTGCCGGCGCGCTGTATCTTCTGCTGCGCCGCGTGATTTCTCCGGCAATTCCGTTTTCCTTTATCGGCACCGTTGCCGTCTGTATGCTCTTTGCCGGAAAGTTCAATCTTTCCTTTGTGGCGTATGAGCTGCTCGGCGGCGGCCTGATTCTCGGCGCGTTCTTCATGGCGACCGATTACACAACGTCGCCGCTCACACGCAAGGGACGCATCCTCTTCGGTATCGGCTGCGGACTGCTCACCTCGGTGATCCGACTGTTCGGCTCCCTGCCGGAAGGCGTCTCGTTCTCCATCATTCTGATGAACATCCTGGTGCCGCATATCGAGCGGCTGACCACTGCAAAGCCCTTCGGCTATGAAAAAGAAAAGAAGGAGAAGGAGGCGGCGAAAGCATGAAAGAGAGCAAAGCAAAAAACATTCTGATCCCGACGCTGGCGCTGTTCCTGATCTGCCTGATCGCAACGGTTCTTCTTGCCCTGACCAATCAGGTCACGGCGGAAACGATCGAACAAAATGCGGCCGAAACCGCGAACGCCGCCCGTTCCGAAGTGCTTGAAGCTGCCTCGTTTTCCGAAGAAGCCACAGAGGAAAGCACCGGTCTGACTTACTGCGTCGGTCAAAACGAAGCGGGGGAGACCGTCGGTTATGTTTTCTCTGCGGCTGCAAAGGGGTACGGCGGGGACGTAAAAGTCATGGTCGGCTATGATCTCAGCGGCACGATCACCGGCTTTACGATCCTTGATTGCAGCAACGAGACGCCCGGTCTCGGACAAAACAGCAAAAAGCCCGAATTTATGAACCGTTTTCCCGGGAAAAGTGGCGAGCTGACCGTGGACAAGTATTCCAACGACGGCCAGAATGTTCAGGCGATCACTGCCGCGACGATCACATCCAAGGCAGTCGTGAAGGCGGTCAACACCGCGACCGAAGCGTTTCGGAATCTGACAGGAGGTGCGAGCAATGGCTGAGAAAAAATCTCTCTTCAAGGAGTTTTCCAAGGGTATCGTCATTGAAAACCCCGTGCTGCGCCTTGTGCTCGGCACCTGCCCGACGCTTGCGACCACGACCTCTGTGCAGAGCGCGGTCGGCATGGGCCTTGCGGCTTCGATCGTTCTCGTCTGTTCCAACATCGTGATTTCCGTGTTGCGCAAGGTCATCCCCTCGAAGGTGCGTATCCCGGCCTATATCGTTGTGATCGCATCCTTCGTGACGGTTGTTCAAATGCTGGTAAAAGCGTTCACACCGGAGCTTGACGAACAGCTTGGCGTGTATCTTCCGCTGATCGTTGTGAACTGTATCATCCTCGGCCGTGCGGAAGCCTTTGCCGGAAAAAATCCCGTCCTTGCTTCCGCAGTGGACGGCCTCGGTATGGGCGTCGGTTTCACGGCGGCGCTGTTCCTGATGAGCGCGATCCGCGAGATCCTCGGCGCCGGTTCGTTCTACGGGCTGAGCATTCCCGTGCTTTCCGCAAATCCCATGCTGATCTTCATTCTCCCGCCGGGCGGCTTCTTCGTGTTCGGACTGCTGATGGCGGTCGTCAACCGCCTTGCCGAAAAACGGGGCAAACCCCGTGCGGAGCTTCGCGGCTGCGAGGCTTGCCCGATGAACGCGACCTGCAAACTGCATAATGAGGGCGCCGAAGCGCCGGTTGCCGAAACGAAAGGGGAGGTGAGCGCATCATGACAAAAGGACTTGTCGCCATTCTTCTCACAGCGATCCTGACGCAGAACTTTGTGCTTGCAAAGTTCCTCGGCATCTGCCCCTTCCTCGGCGTTTCCAAAAAGCTGAACACCGCCGTCGGCATGAGCGCAGCCGTCATCTTTGTTATGGCGCTCGCGACAGCCGTAACCTATCCGATCAATCTTCTCCTGGAAAGCAAGGGCCTTGCATATCTGCAGACCATCGTTTTCATTCTCGTGATTGCGGCACTGGTGCAGCTCGTTGAGATCATTCTCAAAAAGTATATTCCTGCGCTTTACAGTGCGCTCGGCATCTATCTGCCGCTGATCACAACCAATTGCGCTGTGCTCGGCGTAGTCATTCTGAATGTGCAGAACGAGTACAACTTTGCCCAGTCCATGTTCAACTCTGTCGGCGCCGGTCTTGGTTTCATGCTGGCCATGGTCATGTTTGCCGGTGTGCGCGAGCGCATGGAATCCTGCGAAGTGCCGAAGTTCATGAAGGGCCTGCCGATCACGCTTGTTGCGGCTTCTCTGGTGTCCGTGTCCTTTCTGGGCTTTACCGGCATCGTGGAACACATTTTCGGTTAAGGAGGGGCGGCTATGAATGGAATTATGATCCCGGTCATCCTTGTGGCGGCCATCGGCTTGATCGCCGGTCTCGGCCTTTCCGTTGCGTCGATCGTGTTTGCTGTGCCGAAGGATGAAAAAGCAGAAGCGATCCGAGAGGTGCTTCCCGGCGCGAACTGCGGCGCCTGCGGCTATTCCGGCTGTGACGGCTATGCAGCCGCGCTTTCCAAAGGCGAAACCGATGTTTGCAACAAATGCACCCCCGGCGGCAACGACGTTGCAAAGCAGGTGGCACAGATCATGGGTCTGGAAGCCGGTGCGGTGACCCCGCAGGTTGCGGCAGTCATGTGCTGCGGCAACAGCGCAAATGTGGACACCAAGCTCGATTACAGCGGTGTGCATTCCTGCAAGATCGCAACACAGCTTTTCGGCGGACCGAAAGCCTGCGTTTACGGCTGCATCGGCTTCGGCGACTGTGTCGAGGTCTGTCCCTACGAGGCGATCTTCATCTGTGACGGCGTTGCGCGCATTAATCCCGACAAGTGCCGCGCTTGCCAGCTCTGTGTGAAGACCTGTCCGCGCGGACTGATCGACATGTTTCCGCTTGATACGGTCAAGTCTGCTGTTCTCTGTGTCAATCACGACAAGGGCGCAAATACGCGCAAACAGTGCAAGGCTGGCTGCATCGGCTGCATGAAGTGTGAGAAGGTCTGTCCGCAGGGTGCAGTGAAAGTTGAAAACTTCTGCGCAAAGGTCGATTACGACAAGTGTTCCGGCTGCGGCCAGTGCCACGAGGTTTGTCCTGTCGGCTGCATTGATCTTTATGAGATCAAAAAGCACTTCTGAATGACCGACGATTCACACAAAGCTTGAACGTTTGCCGTCAGGGTTTGCGCAGCCGAGCAAATCTTCGGCTGCCTGATCTCTCCAATTTTGCCTCCTCTTGAAACCGGGGAGGCTTTTTAATTTCTGCGTGGTCGTTGCGGCGGAGCAACCGCGCTTCGCGCGGTTCACCCGTGCTTGATCGCACGGGTGCCGCGTGCCTTTGGCACGCGGGCTCCGCCGCCTGTCGCCCGGCGCGAAATATCGACAGCCCTGGATTTCAATTTCTTTTTCCATATTTTTGTTAGAACCCTTGACAAATCTCAAAAGTTGGCTATAATAGTTTTAGCACTCAAACAGAACGAGTGCTAATTCCTTGCAGATGCAAAACATCAGTGCTTATTCTGCAAATGATTTTAAGATTCAGGTGAATAAAATGGCAAAAAAACAATTCAAAGCGGAATCCAAAAAGCTGCTCGACATGATGATCCATTCGATCTATACGAACAAGGACATTTTCCTTCGCGAGCTGATCTCGAATGCCAGCGATGCGCTGGACAAGCTCTATTATCATTCGCTCAGTGAGGACGTTTCCGGCCTTTCGCGCGCGGATTACAGGATCGAGCTTGCTGTCGATAAGGACGCGCGTACATTGACCGTCAGCGACAACGGCTGCGGTATGAGCGATAAAGAGCTGGAAAGCAATCTCGGCACCATCGCGCGCAGCGGATCTCTCGATTTCAAAGACGGTCTGGAAAACAAATCCGATGTGGAGATCATCGGCCAGTTCGGCGTCGGTTTTTATTCTGCGTTTATGGTGGCCGACAAAGTGACGGTCGTCAGCCGTGTGCACGGCAGCGACGACGCCTTTGTCTGGGAGTCCTCCGGTGCGGACGGTTATACGCTGAAGCCTGCGGAAAAGGCGGCAGCCGGAACGACCATTACGCTGCACATCAAAGAAGACACCGACGATGAAAAATACAGTCAGTATCTGGATACGTATAAGATCCGCGAGATCGTTTCAAAATATTCCGATTATATCCGTTATCCGATCATGATGGATATCGAATCACAGAAGCTCAAAGAGGGCACTGAGGACGAATATGAGACCGTGATCGAGCCGACCCAGCTCAACTCCATGGTTCCCCTCTGGCGCAAAAACAAGAACGAGATCTCGAAAGAGGACTATGATAATTTCTATCAGTCCAAATATTACGATTATGAAGCGCCGGTACTCACGATCCATTCCAAAACGGAAGGTCAGGTCACGTATGACGCGCTGTTGTATGTTCCGTCTCATGCAGCCTATGATTATTACACCAAAAACTTTGAAAAGGGTCTGCAGCTTTACACGAACGGCGTTCTGATTATGGATAAGTGTGCGGATCTTTTGCCCGATCATTTCTCCTTTGTCAAGGGTCTGGTTGATTCCGCCGATCTGACGCTGAACATCTCCCGTGAAACCCTACAGCAGGATCATCTGCTCAAGATCATTGCAAAGAATCTGGAGAAGAAGATCAAATCCGAGCTGGAAAAGCTGCTCAAAAACGACCGCGAGGCTTATGAAAAGTTCTTTAAGGCCTTCGGTCTGCAGCTCAAATTCGGCGTCTACAACAGCTTCGGCGCCCACAAGGATATCCTCAAAGACCTGCTGCTGTTTTATTCGTCCTCCGAGAAAAAGCTCGTGACGCTTGCGGAATATGTTTCCCGCATGAAAGAGGAGCAAAAGACGATCTATTATGCGCCCGGAGAAACCACCGATAAAATCGACATGCTGCCCCAGGCGGACGCTGTGAAGAGCAAGGGCTTCGAGATCCTTTATCTGACCGACGATGTTGATGAGTTTGCGCTGCAGATGCTGCGGGAATACGACGGAAAATCCTTCACAAACATCTGTGCCGACCAGTTGGATCTTGACAGCGATGACGAAAAAAAGGCACTGGAAGGCGAAAATGAAGCCAATAAGGACCTGCTTTCCTTTATGAAAGACTGCCTCGGCGAAGCTGTGAGCGCCGTTCGTTTCACCAACAAGCTGAAAAATTACGCGGTCTGTCTGACCAGCGAAGGCGCACTTTCGCTGGAGATGGAAAAAGCGCTCAACCAGATGCCGAACGCGCAGGGAATGAAGGCACAGCTTGTGATGGAGATCAACCTGGCGCATCCCGTTGCGGAAAAGCTGAAAACGCTCTATGTGACCGATCAGGAAAAGCTGAGGGATTACGCGAAGCTCCTTTATGCGCAGGGCTGTCTCATCAGCGGAAAGAGCATCGACGATCCGGCGGAACTCAGCCGTCTGATCTGCGATCTTATGTAAACAGAAGATGCAACAGCCCCACAAGAAAACCGCACAGTCCGTTTGCCGGACTGTGCGGTTAAGTTTTGTTGAAAGTTATGCGGAACGGAATTCGTTCGCGGTGTTGATGACGTTGATGGAGATCCGGATCATGTGGATCATGGTTTTGAGTGCGCAGATCACAGTGTCAAACGCTGTAACATTGGAGCTGCTGGCCGACCAGGATGCAGTCAGATACGTGATGGTGCCGACATAGATCTCATCACCGGGGAAAACGTCTTTGCCGTTCTCGTCTTTCCAGCAACGGAAGTTTTTGCCGATGGCGATCGGATAGTCTTCCGAAACTCTGCAGTAGCCCGGGCCGTCGAACATGACGGTGGTGGCCGGCATATACATTGTTTTTGCGTCGCCGCTCTGATAAACGATGCCGTAAGCCTTCGGATCCTCCAGCTCGAGACCGAATTCTTCGCTCAGGGTATCTTTGATCTCATCGGCGAACACGGCGGGCGTAAGCGTAAAGCACAGGCAAAGCAGTGCAAGCAGGACAGAAATGACTTTTTTCATGAAAGAACCTCCTTGAAACTTTAATCTTTCAAGGAGATTATACTCTTTTCATTTTCAGTTATAATTCGATATAAGAAAAAAGATAAAGAATCATGAAAAAAAGTTGACTATTTTTTTTGCTGTCCGTTAAAATTCATCATTCGTTCATCAAGTCGACAAACAAACAACATGATTGAAGCCGGCGTTAAAACGGATAATCGGACAGCGCACGAAACACATAGCCCTCGTCCCGTGCCCGGTCAATGATCTCGCCGAGAGCTTGTGCGTTGTCCTTTGAGACCGCGTGCAGCAAAATGACGGCGCCGGGGTGCAGCCTTTCCGTCACGGTCTTCACAGCGTTTTCTTTGCCTTGCTGGTTGTTTACGTCCCAGTCGTTGTAGGCAACGGACCAGAACACGCTGCAATATCCCAGTGACTGCACGAGGTCGAGCGCACTTTCGCTGTATTCTCCTGCCGGAAAGCGGAAGAATTTTGCGCAGTAGCCGAAATCGGTGCGCAGCTCATTCTCGGTGCGTTCGATCTCATCCTTCATTTGCGTGCGGGAAATGGTCGGAAACGAGGGGTGCGTGTCGGAATGGTTGCCGACGATGTGCCCTTCGCGGATCATGCGCGCGATCAGTTCCGGCTGGGAACAGATATGGTCTCTCGTGCAGAAAAATGCGGCAGGCACCTGCTTTTCCTTCAGCGTGTCAAGAATCACGCTTGTCAGGTTTTCATATTCATAGCCGCAGTCGAATGTCAGATAGAGCACCTGCTCCGTGCTCTTGCGGTCAAGCGTCAGCGCGCCGAATTTGTCGAACGTGTCCTGGAACGCAATTACCGTGGGATGTGCCTTTCCGTTGGCGGCAGGGCCGTGGGAATGCCCCATTTTCTGTGTGGAAAGCCCGCGGCTGTTCTCCGGATCGTTGACGGTATAATGCACTTCATCGAGCGCGACAAGACCTGTCGGAAGGCTGCCCCCGGCGGCGCCTTTTAGAATGCCGCCGAAGGCCACGGGCATCGACTCCGTCAGCACCGGGACCTGCGTCGGCTTTTCCATCGCTTCGGCGTCGTCCGAGCTTTCTTCCTCGCGTTTGTCGGTCGGCTCTGCGCTTCCTCCCTGCGAGCCGTTGCGTGTGCTCTGCAGTTCAGAGGACGGAACTCCCTCCAGCAGCCGGTCGTCCCTGCAGGCGCAAAGACACAGCAGTGTCGCGCAGCAGAGCACCCATGCAAGACTTTGCTTGAATCGCTTCATCTTACTTCAAAAAATCCTGAAAGCCGTCAAGCAGGTCTCCGACGCGTTTCATGGCCGTGTTGACGGTTTTCATCGCCTTTTTCTTCAGCGACGGCTGCATCATTGCGGATCCGACGAGCATTACGGCGGAGCCGACTGCCATTGTGACTCCTACAGCGCTCAGAACAGATTTTGTTTTCATAACTGATTCCTCCTTTGAGATTGTATCTTTAGTATTGCTGTTTTTCTTTGAAAAATTATGAAAAAATAAGGAAAACACTTTTCAATGGTTCGTTTTTATGATATAATAAACGACAGATTATGGAAGGAGCGATCAGATGCCGACGCTGAATATCGTTTTGGTGGAACCGCAGATTCCGCAAAACACCGGTAACATTGCGCGTACCTGCGCGGCGACCGGCGCACGGCTGCACCTTGTGGAGCCGATGGGCTTTCGCGTGGATGACAAAAAGCTCAAACGTGCCGGCCTTGATTATTGGCATCTGCTGGACATCACATATTACGCTTCTTTGGCTGATTTTTTTGAACAGCATCCCGACGGCGCATTCTTTTATTTTACGACCAAGGGCAGAACGATCCACTCCGACGCCGTGTATCCCGACAATGTCTATCTTGTTTTCGGCCGGGAGGACGCAGGACTGCCGGAATCGCTGCTCAGGCAAAACCCCGAACGCTGTCTGCGTCTGCCGATGCGCGACGCGGCCCGCAGTCTGAATCTTTCCAACTCGGTCGCCGTCGGCGTTTACGAGGTCTTGCGGCAATGGGGCTATCCGGCGCTGCAATGGAAGGGTCAACTGCACAACGGCACTTGGGAAGAAGCATGAAAGCAGGTGACTGCGTGAAAAAGAACAAAACGCTTTCGGTCGTCCTCGCTGTCGGGATCGCGTGCAATCTTGCGCTCTTTCTGACAAAGCTATATATCGGCCTTTCGGTCAACAGCGTATGCATCTGGTCGGACGCGATCAACAACCTTGCCGATTCTCTTTCGTGCGGTCTGTCTTTTGCTTTTCTTTGTGTCACTGCGCGCGTCAGCAGAGACCGGCTGCCCTTTGTGGCCGATAAGGCGCAGCAGCTTTTGTCTTTTGTTTTGGCGGTCGTTGTGATGATCGTCGGTTTCTCGTTTGCGTATTCCTCGCTGGAACGGTTTTTGTATCCGACGCCGATCTGGTTCCAGATGAAATTCTTCTATGTCCTTCTGGCAACCGCGGCGGTCAAGCTCGCCATGTTCTTCTTTTACCGCTTTTATGCGCGAAAAACCGCTTCCGGCGTGCTGCGCGTGATGCAGCAGGACAGCATCCTTGATTTTTTCATCACGCTCACAACGCTGATCTCCTTTGCTTTGACGCAGTATGTGGATTTCGCCGTCGATGCGGTGTTCGGTCTGCTGATCAGCATTCTCATCTGTATCAATGCCGGGAAGATGATCCGTGACGCTGTGACCGCGCTTTTGAATATCGTTCCGAAAAGCAAACGGGATCGGCTCTATGAAATGCTTTCGGAAAGTCCGCTGTTTTCTTCTGTGCCCGATGTCCGCTTTGATATCGACGAAGAAAACGATGTGACGGCGACCGTCGCTTTGCCGCAATGCGCTTTAAAGCAAGCCCTCTTTGCCAAAGAATGCGTCAGACTGACGGAACAATGCTTGCAACAAACAGGCATAAAGCTGTGCTTTGTCCTGTATGTATAAAGAAAAGGAAGGAGTGGCAGCGCTGCTGCCGAAGAAGCCCATGAGTCAAGACAATATTACCCCGAAACCAAAGAAGAAAGCCGGAAAGATCTTTTTGCGCATTCTTTGCGTTTTCCTTTGCGTTCTTCTTGTTTTTATCGGCGTGACCACGCTGGTCAGCGTTTTCGGAAACCGCGCCAACACGAAAAAGGCCGCCTCGTTCCCCGCGGTCGAGATCAAGAACCGCATTGCGCCCGAAAAAGACGAAGACGGCAACTGGACGTTCACGACCGATGACGATTTCAAAGTGCTCCAACTGACCGACATTCACATCGGCGGCGGCTGGATGTGCCTGAAAAAGGACGCGATGGCGCTCAACACCGTTGCCGCCATGATCTCTGCCGAGCAGCCGGATCTTGTGATCATCACCGGCGATATCGCCTATCCCGTGCCCTTCCAGGCCGGTACGTTCAACAACAAATCTTCGGCGAAGATCTTTGTTGAACTGATGGAAAAGCTCGGCGTATACTGGACCTTAGCGTTCGGCAACCACGACACCGAGGCTTACAGCTATTTTGACCGTGAGGATATGGGCGATTTCTATGAGAATGTTGCCGCGAATTCCAAGTACTGCCTGTTCCAGAAAGGCCCCGAAGACGTGGACGGTGTCGGCAACCAGATCGTCAACATCAAAAACGGCGACGGCATCGTGACCGAGTCTCTGTATCTCTTCGACAGCCATTCCTATACCGACAACGACTACTTCGGCATCCTTTGGAAGTATGACAATATGCATGAGAACCAGGTCGAATGGTACAGAAACACCCTCGCGAGGACGAACGAGAAGAACGCCGCTGCCGCTGAGGCTGCCGGTGTCGACGCGCCCGAAATGGTGAAATCCCTGGCCTTCTTCCACATCCCGCTGACCGAAATGAAGGATGCGTGGGATGAATATGCCGCCAACGGCTATCAGGACACCGAAAATGTCAAGCTGATTTACGGCGTCGCCGGCGAAACCGGAAAAGTTGTCTACGGCGGCGTACATGAAGACAACCTGTTCGAAACGATGCAGGAGCTCGGCTCCACCAAGGGCGTTTTCTTCGGACATGACCATTACAATCACTTTTCCTTTGATTATAAAGGCATCCGTCTGACCTACGGCATGAGTGTGGACTATCTCGCTTACCCCGGCATCTATAAGCTCGGCGGTCAGCGCGGCTGCACCCCGATCATCATCCATCCGGACGGAACCTTCGATTATTCGCAGGAAAACTACTATCAGGACAAATACACCTCTCTTTATGAGAAGGAATCTGTTTCGATGCAAGAGGTCACCTATGCCACAGAGGAAGGATAACGAACGATCATCGGAAGTCAAGCGTCTGCAGGCGGATATCAAAGGCGGACAGGGAACCTTCTTTCTTGCTGTGATCGTTTCCCTGATCTATGTCGTTCGCTTGCTGATTGCGAAGAATTTCAACTTCTTTTTCAGTCTGTTTGTCCCGGAGCTGCTGCTGAAAAGCGCCGCTTTCACAAAGGACTACCCGTCGACATTCGGCGCACAGTACAGCAGTGACTTTTCGGCGTTCGCGCAGGGCATGATCCCGAATGTGGTTGTTTGGGCCGCGCTTGCTTTGCTTTTCGGCGTTTCGATCATGCTGAGCATTTTTGCGCGCCGCAAGCATATGCTGGTCATCGGCGAGCTGGTGATCTACGGCGTGGATACTCTGCTCGTTTGGGTGTTTCACCTTCTCTCCGAGCCGGAGGTGTTTTCGCTGAACGCGTTGATCGACCCGATCTTTCATCTGTTTGTGCTGATCCTTTTGATCCGCAGCACCGTTGCGACCGTGAAGCTGAAAAAACGCGGCTTTACGGAAGCAGAGCTTGACTTTTATTGAGAAACTCAGCGATTCCTCAGGAATCGACAAAACCCGCCCCTTGCGTTTGACGTCGCAAGGCAGCGGGTTTTTGTAATCGGGCACCTCTAAAAACGCAAGTCGTTTGAGCGCGATGCAGATTTTATCGTCAGATTGCCTGAATTTGACGCAGGAATCCATTCGGCTTTCAAGAAAAAATTGGGCAATCTGACGGTGAAAGGTGCGCGCGATCGAGCGGCGCGCAGTTTTTAGAGGTGCCCAATTCTGTGCGGAACCGTTATTCGGCCGCTTCGCTGAAATCTGCGTCAAGAACGATGATGATCTTGTAATCGGGGTACTGCTTTTGAACCTCGTCGCAAATCGTTTCATATGTCTGAAAACGGTCTTTGGCGTCAAAACCGAGGATCACGTCAAAACGCAGGATCATTTTTTCGTTGTCAACGTTGAATCCGTGCATCTGCAGCACCTGGGGATACTTTGAAAGAAGCTGCTGCACATCGTTCCTCATCTGCAGCGCGACGGGATCCTTTGAGTTGAATGCGTAAACGCCGATGGCGGTCAGAATCACCTGGTGGCGCTGATAGACCTCGTATGTGATCTCGCGGATCAGCACGTCGATCTCCTTGGCGTCCATATCGTCCGGAACCTCGATATGGACGGAGCCGTTGTAGTTTTCCGGGCCGTAGTTGTGCAGAACAAGGTCATATACGCCCTGCACCTGCGGAAATGAGATCACGGTTTTGCGGATATCGTTTGCAAGCTGTGCGTCCACCCGCTCCCCGAGAAGCTCCGAGATCGTGGAACGCAGCATATCCACGCCGGATTTGATGATGACAAGCGAGATGGCAGCCGCCAGATAGCTTTCCAGCGAGATGCCTTTCCAAAGATAGATCCCGGCTGCAACCAGGGTCGCAGCGGAGATCACAGCGTCGAGCATCGCGTCTTTGCCGGAGTTGAAAAGAGACTCCGAGTTGACTTTTTCTCCGGTGCGCTTCACGAACAAACCGAGCACGATCTTGACCGCCACAGCGACCGCGACGATGACGATCGCGGCAACGGAATAATCCGGGGTCTGCGGATGAAGGATCTTTTTGACGGATTCCGTCAGCGAAGCAAGGCCGGCGTAGAGCACCAGAACGGAAATGAGCATCGCGCTCAGATATTCGACACGGCCGTGGCCGAAGGGGTGTTTGCGATCCGGGGCTTTCCCGGCGAGCTTTGTTCCGATGATGGTGATCAGCGACGAAGCCGCGTCGGTGATGTTGTTCACCGCGTCAAGAACGATGGCGATGGAGTTTGAAGCAAAGCCGACGATCGCTTTGAACGCGGCGAGAAATACATTCGCCGCAATGCCGACAAAGCTTGTTCGGATAATGATTTTTCCGCGCTGATCGCCGTTTTTGTTTGTGAACGACGCGTTGTCGGCCGTTTCGGTCTGCGCTTTTTTCGCCACAAAAATCATCCTTTCGTTTCTCTCGGTAACCGGCTGGTCCGTTCGGCGTGCGAAATCTTGCGTTCGGGATTGTCGCTTCCGGGTGGAGCATCGGTTACCCTATCATAGCACTTTTTTTGCGGCCGTGCAAGAGATTTTTCTTGCATGGCCGTTTGATTTCATGTATAATCATCAGAGAACCGTTTTATGATTCTTTATCACGCCGGAAAGGAGAAAGCCAAATGACGAAGGAAACCGTGCTGAAGGACTGCTTCGGATTCAACGCTTTTCGTCCGCTGCAAGCTGAGATCATCGACAGCCTTCTTTCCGGAAAGGATACGTTGGCCGTGTTGCCGACAGGCGCGGGAAAATCCGTTTGCTTTCAGGTGCCGGCGTTGATGCTTCCCGGTATAACGCTGGTCATTTCTCCTCTGGTCGCATTGATGAAGGATCAGGTATCCGCTCTCAGGGAAAAGGGCGTGCCGGCGCTGTATCTCTCCGCCGGGCACAGCGAAAACGAGATGGCTTTTCTTTTCCGTGCGCTGCAGAAGGGAACATATCGGCTGCTTTATATCGCGCCGGAGCGGCTGCGGTCCGCGCGTTTTCAGGCGGTCGTCAAAACGCTGCCGCTGTCGATGGTCGTTGTGGATGAAGCGCACTGCGTATCCCAGTGGGGGCATGATTTTCGTCCGTCCTATCTCGAGATCGCGCAGTTCCTTTCCGGCGTTTCGCCGCGGCCCGTTGTCTTTGCCTGCACGGCGACGGCAACCGCGCGTGTGCGTGCGGATATCTGCGAAAGCCTTCGTCTGTCGGATCCCGCGCGGTTCGTCGGCTCCTTTGACCGGAAAAACCTGTTTTTTGAAGTACGCCGAACCGTGAACAAAGAGGCGCTGCTGCGCTCATATCTGCGTTCGTTCGCCGATCGCAGCGGGATCGTTTACTGCGCAACGCGAAAAACGGTCGACGCGCTTTTTTTAACGCTTGCCGCAGAAGGCTTTTCCGTCTGCCGCTATCACGCAGGGATGCGCACGGATGAACGCAGGGCGCAGCAGAACGCGTTTTCATCCGATGAGCGCCGCGTCATGATTTGTACCAACGCTTTCGGTATGGGAATCGATAAGGCAAATGTCGCGTTTGTGATCCATTATCAGATGCCTGCGGATCTTGAAAGCTACTATCAGGAGGCGGGCAGAGCCGGACGAAACGGAGCGCGGGCTGACTGCGTGTTGTTTTATGATCCGCGAGACGCGATGCTGCAGCGCTTTTTGATCGACCGCAGCGCTTCGCAGATGCAGGGGAATGCGCCGGAAAACCGGCTGCAGCTTCGGCAAAAAGAAGAACGCCTTTCAAGTATGCGGCGGTATGCGCTTTCAAAAACCTGCCTTCGCGCTGAGATCCTGCGCTATTTTGGAGAAACGGCGCCGGAGCATTGCGGCAATTGCGGCGTCTGCTGCGCGGAAAAGCGTGCGCTTCTGCACCCGGAACCGCTGCCCGAACCGCAGCCGGACCCGGCTTTGCTGAAACGTCTGACTGCGCTTTGCCGAACCGTTGCCGCGCAAAACGGCGTGCCGTCTTTCGCGGTCTTCACACATCGGACGCTGGAACGGATGGCAGCCATCAGGCCGCTGACGGAACAGGCTTTCGGACAGATCAAGGGCGTTACCGCGCGAAAAAAGGAAAAGTATGCCGCCGTTTTTCTCAAAGAAATCCATAAAAGTCAGAGGAAATCTTGAAATCATCGGAAAAAACTGTTATAATAAAAAGAAAAATCAAAAGGGGAGGGAGTTCAAATGCACAGAAAACAATGGAAGGTCGCTTCTGTCGATAAAGCACTGGCGGCACAGATCGCCGAGACCTGTCAACTGGATGCGTTTGCGGCGCTGCTGCTGTCCTCCCGCGGTATGACGCAAGAAACCGAAATCTCCGCGTTTCTCAATGATTCGCCGGATCTCTGCGACCCGTTTTCCATTTGTGATATGGACAAAGCCGTCGCTGCGGTTCACGATGCGCTGGAAAACGGACAGCGGATCGCTGTTTACGGCGACTATGATGCCGACGGCGTGACCGCATCCTCTCTGCTGTATCTCTATCTTGAAATGGTCGGCGCGGATGTGGTCTGTTATATTCCCGACCGCAACACCGAGGGCTACGGTCTGAACTGCAAGGCGATCGACCGTCTGTTTCAGGATGGCGTTCAACTGATCATCACCGTGGATAACGGCATTTCCGCGATCAGCGAAGCGGAACATATCTACGATCTCGGCATGAAGCTTGTTGTTACGGATCACCACAGAGTCGGTTCGTCGCTCCCGCGGGCGGAAGCGATCGTTGATCCGCACCGCAGCGATTGCACATGTCCCTTCCGCGATTGGGCCGGCGTGGGCGTCGCGTTCAAGCTGGTTTGCGCCCTCTCTCCGGAGGATGAATGGCCGGAGCTGCTGGAACAGTTTGCCGATCTCATCAGCCTTGGAACGATTGCGGACATCGTGCCCCTTTGCGGCGAAAACCGCAGTCTTGTCAAGGCCGGCCTTCAGCAGATCGACCGCGGGCAGAATCTCGGCCTGCGTGCGCTGAAAACGGCCGCAGGCGCCGATCAAAAAACATTGACCGCCAACGGCGTCGCGTTTTCGCTGGTGCCGCGGATCAATGCCGTTGGGCGCATCTCCCGCGCGGACAAAGCGTTTGAATTGCTGATTTCCGAAAATGAGGATTCCGCGCTTCAAATCGCGCAGGAGATCAGCGACTGCAACGCCGAACGGCAAAGACTGGAGCAGGAGATCTTTCGCCAGGCCCAGCAGCAGCTTGCCGAACAGCCGGAAATGCAGTTTGACCGCGTGCTCGTTTTTGCCGGTGAAGGCTGGCACGGCGGCGTGATCGGCATCGTTGCCGCGCGCATTGTCGAGCGTTACGGAAAGCCGTGTATCGTCATCACGTATGAGGGCGACGAAGCCAAAGGCTCCGGCCGCAGTCTCGACGGCTTTTCCCTTTATGACTGTATCAACAGCGCGTCGGATCTTTTGACCCATTTCGGCGGGCATATGCTCGCCGCCGGGTTCGGGATCCGTACCCGGGATCTTGCGGAATTCAGATCCCGTGTGAATCAATATGCCAAAACCGTGGAAATGCCGTTCCCGACGGTGGAGGTGGATTGCCGTCTGCGCCCGTCGTTCATCTCGGCGGAGCTTTTGCCGGTGATCTCCATGCTGGAACCCTTCGGCGCAGGCAATCCGCAGCCGACCTTCGGCCTTTTCGATATGAAGCTCCTTTCCGTGCAGGGCGTCGGCGGGGACAAGCACGTGCGCTTGAATCTGCAGCGCGGCGACAGCACGGTCCAGGCGCTCAAGTTCGGCGTTTCGCCCGAAGCGTTTCCCTATGTTCCCGGCGACAAGCTGGATCTTGCGGTGCGGCTGGAGCCCAATGAATATATGGGCGTCCGACGGGTCAGTATCTATATCAGGGAGATCCGCATGGCAGGCACGGACGACAGCCGCTTTTTGCGTTCTGTGCGTCTGTATGAAACGATGCGCCGCGGCGAGAAGGTGAAACCCGCGGCCGCGCGGTATTGCTGCCCGGATCGCTCGTTTATCACAACGGTCTATCGTTATATCAAACAGCATACGGTTTATGAAGGAGACACGGACGTGCTCTGTTACCGTCTCGGCGGCGACGGCGCTGAGGCCTGCCGTGTGCTGATGAGCATCGACATTCTCAAGGAACTCGGCATTCTGAAGATCGCGCCGAACGGCAGGATTGAAGAAGTCCCGGGCGCAAAGGCGCAGCTTGACACATCGGTTCTTTTGTGCCATTTGCGCGCGCTCGTTTCCGAGTGACCGGAGAAATATCGTGTTTCTGAGTTTTGTTTGCGGAGGTGAATCATGATGACAGAACAACACGGAGAGCTGGGATTCCAAAAGCTGCTTGAAACGCTGCGCGATTCAACGTTTCCGGAAGCCGAGATCACACGGATCACGCAGGCTTATATCTTTGCGCGCGACGCCCATGAAGGGCAAAAGCGGCGTTCCGGCGAACCGTATATCATCCACCCCGTGGCGGTTGCGCAGATCCTTGCGGAAATGGGTATGGACGGTGATTCCATCTGCGCCGCGCTGCTGCACGACGTTGTGGAAGATACGCCCGTGACCGCGCAGGAGGTTCGCACGAAGTTCGGCGAATCCGTGGAACAGCTTGTGGACGGCGTCACGAAGATCGGTCAGATCCCATACTCCCTGACCCAGGAGGAGCAGCAAAACGAAAACATCCGAAAAATGCTGCTCGCAATGTCCAAGGATATCCGTGTCATCATCATCAAGCTGGCCGACCGCGTACACAATATGCGCACCCTTTCGTTTATGCCGGAGGAGAAGCGCCGCTTCAAGGCGAAAGAAACGCTGGAGATCTATGCGCCCATCGCGCACCGTCTCGGTATCCGCGCCTTTAAGGAGGAGCTGGAGGATCTTGCGATCCGCTATCTTGACCCGGTCGCCTATAATGAGATCGCCCGCACGCTGGAATCCCAGGTGGAATCGCGGCAGGCGTTCCTTGAAAAAATCGAGAACCAGATCGAAGAGCGCGTGCGGCAGGATGTGCCGAATGTGCATCTGACCGGCCGGATCAAATCTGTCCACGGGATCTACCGCAAGACCTATATGCTCGGACGGACGATGGATGAGATCTATGACATCTATGCGGTGCGTCTCATTGTCGATTCGGTGTTTGAATGCTATTACTGTCTCGGTATCATCCACGATATGTTCAACCCTCTGCCGGGCAGATTCAAGGATTATATTTCCACCCCGAAGCCGAACATGTATCAGTCGCTGCACACGACCGTCATCGGCAAGGACGGGATCCCCTTTGAAGTGCAGATCCGCACATGGGAGATGCATTATACCGCGGAATACGGCATTGCCGCCCACTGGAAATATAAGCTCGGTATCGGCGGGAGCGATAAGTTTGAAGAGCGGCTGGCATGGATCCGCCAGCTTCTTGAAAGTCAGAAGGAAAGCGACGACGTTGAGGAGATCGTCAACGTGATCAAAAGCGATTTTTCCTCGGACGAAGTTTTTGCCTTCACGCCGAAGGGCGATGTGATCAGCCTGCCCATGGGCTCCTCCATTGTCGATTTTGCCTATGCCATTCACTCCGCCGTCGGTTCCAAGATGATCGGCGCAAAGGTCGACGGGCGCATCACGACCCTCGACCATAAAATCAACAACGGCGAGATCATCGAGATCCTCACATCCTCCACGCCGCGCGGCCCGAGCCGCGATTGGCTGAAGATCGCAAAAACCTCCTCCGCCCGCAGCAAGATCAAAAGCTGGTTCAAAAAAGAAAAACGCGACGAAAACATCGTCGAAGGCCGCGCGGAGGTCGAACGGGAATTTCGCCGCAACAATATCGTCCTGCCGGAAAAGCAGATGGCGGAGTTCCTGCAGAAGATCGCCGAAAAGCAGCGCTGCGCAACGGTGGATGATCTGTTTGCCAGCATCGGCTACGGCGGTTTGTCTCTGACAAAGATCATCCCGAAGATCCGGGAAGAGTACAATAAGCTCGTCAGGGAAAACGACCCGAAGCAGGAAGAGCCCGTGCCGGAGCTTCCGCAGCAGAAAAAGGTGATGAAAAGCCCGGAAGGGATCATCATCGAAGGCATCGACAATTGCCTGATTAAGTTTTCCCGCTGCTGCGATCCGCTGCCCGGCGATGAGATCATCGGTTTTATCACTCGCGGACACGGGGTTTCCATTCATACGCGCACCTGCTCAAACGTGCCACGCAACCTTTCGCTTGCGGCTGAACCGGAGCGTTGGGTTCGCGCCACCTGGGACACGAAGACCACAAGCTCCTACCGTGTGACCCTCGGCATCACCTGTGTCAACCGCGTCGGTATGCTTGCCGACATCTCCGCCCAGATCGCCAATATGCATGTGATGATCCACTCGATCTTCACAAAAGAGACCAAGGATACGCATATCATCATCTATGTCACCGTGACCGTGAATTCGGCTTCTCACCTGCATTCGCTGAGCGAAAAGCTGAAAAAAGTCAAGGGCGTTGTCTCTGTGGAAAGAACCGGACTGTAAAGGAGTCATTATGAAAGCTGTGATTCAACGTGTTTCCCAAGCTGCTGTCTGTGTTGACGGCGCGACCGTCGGCGAGATCGGCCGGGGATATCTGATCCTGCTCGGCGTGATGAACGGCGACGGAGAAGCCCAAGCCGCGCTGCTGGCCAAGAAATGCGCCGAA
This sequence comes from Oscillospiraceae bacterium, assembly GCA_902774035.1. Classification (GTDB taxonomy): domain Bacteria; phylum Bacillota; class Clostridia; order Oscillospirales; family Acutalibacteraceae; genus UBA6857. Next base: position 75,280 of record CACYHA010000003.1, read on the forward strand.
CTGCGTGTCAATGAGGATGAGAACGGCAAAATGAACCGCTCGCTGCTCGACATCGGCGGGGAAGCGCTCGTTGTTTCGCAGTTTACCCTGTGCGCCGATGTTTCCCACGGGCGCCGTCCGTCGTTTACTCCGTCCGCACCGCCGCAGGAAGCGGACAGGCTTTATCGGTATTTTTGTGCTCAATTGGAACAAAACGGCGTTCAGAAGGTGCAAACCGGCGTCTTCGGTGCGGATATGCAGGTCTCTCTGGTCAATGACGGACCCGTAACGATTCTCTATGACACAGATCTCTGGAACAGGAAGTGAAAGCATGAAAGTGGTTCTGAGCTGCTGCGAACTCGGCATGCTGCCGACAAATTGCTATGTTGTGCGGGATATGCAGCAGGGCAAAAGTCTGGTAATCGATCCGGCCGTTTACGACAACACCCTTGTGCAGACCCTGCGCAAGCTGGAGATCGAGCATCTGGACTATATCCTTTTGACCCACGGCCATTACGACCATATCCTCGGCGTTCATTCCTTGAAAGCCAACTTCGGCGGAAAGCTGGTCATCCACGCGGACGAGGCTGAATTTCTTTCGAACGCCGGCCTGTCTCTGGCGCACGGCTTTTTCAATCATATGCATACCGGCGTTCAGGCCGATATTCTTGTGCATGAGGGCGACAAGCTCCCCTTTGGCGGCGGCGAGATCGAAGTGCTCCATACGCCGGGCCACACGCGCGGCAGCGTTTGCTACCGGCTGGATGATTTTTTGTTCTGCGGCGATACGATATTCCGCGAGAGCGTCGGACGCACCGATCTTCCGACGGGCGACTTTGCACAGCTTTGTGCGTCGATCCAGCGCCTTGCGGCGTTGAAAGGGGACTGCAAGCTCTTTCCCGGTCACGGCGAAGCCACAACGCTTTCTCATGAACGCATCAACAATCCGTATTTGTTTTACAGCTTATGAATCTGATCATTCAAAACCATGCTTTTCAATATGAGATCGAAAAGCTCGTTCGCGTGTTTTATCCGCATACGAAGATCCGCGTGACAGACGCGCCGAACGGGGAACCGGACTGCATTTTGACTGCGGTGGAGCCCAAAGCTGACGGCGCGGATCTTCTGGTGCGCGCCTGCCTTTGCGGCGCATCGCTCGAAAAGACGGCAGCAGCGTTCTTTTCCGATGTTCTTGACAACGAGACTAACGAGGATTATCTGGAACGCAAGCTCGTGCTGCTGCTGTTTCATGTGCTGCGTGAACTGACGGGTTATACGCCGCCCTGGGGCATTCTCACCGGGGTGCGTCCGGCAAAGCTGATGAGCCGCCTTGTGCGCGACTGGGGCGAAGAAAAAGCCTGTGCCTACTTTACGGACGAGGTGCTGGTGTCGCCGAAAAAAGCCGCTCTCGCTTCTGCGGTTGCGAAAGCGGAAGCCGCCATTCTTGCCGCTTCCCGTCCGGCATCCTTTTCGCTTTACATATCCATCCCGTTTTGTCCCTCGCGCTGCAGCTATTGTTCGTTTGTCTCCCATTCCAACGAGGCGGCGAAACGGCTGATCCCGGCGTATATGGAACATTTGCTGCGTGAGATCGCCGCAACAGGCGCACTTGCAAACGCGCTTTGCCTGCGCCTTGAAAGCATTTACATCGGCGGCGGAACTCCAACGGCTCTCGGCGCTGAAGATCTGACGCGGATTACCGACTGCATCCGCGCGCATTTTGATCTTTCCGCCCTGCGGGAATATACCATTGAAGCTGGCCGCCCCGACAGCGTGACAAAAGAAAAACTGCTTGCCATCCGAAACGGCGGAGCGACACGCATCAGCATCAACCCGCAGACCTTCAACGACGATGTGCTGCGTGAGATCGGCCGCAGGCATTCCGCGGCGCAGACGCTGGACGCCATGGCTTTGGCGCGTTCGCTCGGTTTTGACAACATCAATATGGATCTGATCGCCGGTCTGCCGACCGATACGGTCGAAAGCTTTCGCGGCACCCTGGAGACCACGCTTGCGCTGGCGCCCGAGAATATCACGATCCACACCCTTGCGCTCAAACGTGCTGCGACGCTTGTAACGGAGCAGCTTCCTGTCGGCGACGCCGCGCAGACCGAGCAGATGCTTGCGCTCGCCGCGCGGGCGCTGACGGAAAACGGCTATGCGCCCTATTATATGTATCGGCAGAGCAATTGCATCGGCAATCTCGAAAACGTCGGCTGGGCAAAGCGGGGCAGGGAGTGTCTTTACAATGTCTATATGATGGAGGAGTGCCATACGGTGCTCGCCTGCGGCGCAGGAGCTGTCACAAAGCTTTGCGTGCCGCTTTCCAACAACGTGGAACGCATTTTTAACTTCAAATACCCATATGAATATATCGACCGCTTCGAAGAACTGATGGCACGAAAAGATCGTGTCGCGTCGTTTTACGAAGAAGAATTTGAGGGGTTTAGGGAATAAGAAACTCCGGAAGGATCTTCCTTCTTCCCTGCAGGGAGGTGCCGCCGATCCATGCCCAATCATCTTGCTGCCGCCGAGCAGATCAATAAGAACATCTCCGCTGACCCGAAGGGCTTTATCACAGCCTGTGAGGGCGCGTTTTCCAACAAAGTGACCGCTGTGGCCGATTCCATTGCCGATCTGCCCGGCAACCGGCTGGTGATGCTGGCAGGGCCGAGCTCTTCCGGAAAGACCACGACCGCAAAGCTGCTTGCCGCCGAGTTTGCCCGCCGGAATCGCCGCGCACTGACGGTCTCACTGGATGATTTTTATCTCGGCCGCGACGTGCCGTATAAATTTGAAGACGGAACGCCGGATTATGAAACGGTGCAGTCGCTCGATGTGCCGTATATCAAGGTTTGTCTGCAGTCTTTGCTGAACACCGGCCGCTGTTTGCTGCCGCGCTTTTCGTTTCAAACCGGTGCGCGGGAGGAAACGCTGATCGAAACCTCGATCGGCAAGGATGACATCGTGATCGTGGAAGGCCTTCATGCGCTGAATCCGCTGATCACCGCCGCGCTGGACGAGGACAGTCTTTCCAGGCTGTATGTTAATGTTTCAACGCGTCTGACCCGGGAAAACGACATTTTGTTTTCCAAACGGGAGCTGCGGTTCGTTCGTCGCCTTGTGCGAGACTATCAGTTCAGAAACACATCGGCAGATTTAACGTTTTATCTGTGGGACGGCGTGCGAAAAGGGGAGGACCGCTATCTTTTTCCCTTCAGCCCGCTTGCCGAGATCAGGATCGACTCCATCCATTATTACGAACCTTGCGCGTTTAAAAGCTTTGCCGTGCCGTTGCTCTCGCAGATCGAGGCCGACAGCCGCTATTATCCTGTCGCGCAGACCATTCTCGAAAAATTCAAGCCGTTCCCGACGATCGACCGTTCCCTAATCCCGCCCCACTCTCTGCTGCGGGAATTCATCGGATAACAGGAGGTACCACCTTGGAAGAACGTAAAAAACAATCTTTTCTGACCGGCGCGGGTGTGCTGGCCATTGCCACGATCCTGGTCAAGATCATCGGCGCGCTGTATAAAATCCCGCTGACGAACCTTATGACCACCGAGGGTTATGCCTTTTTTACCGGCGCCTATGCGGTGTATAATCCGCTGTATGCCATTTCCATGGCCGGTTTGCCCGTCGCGGTTTCCAAGCTGGTTTCTCAAAACGTACAGGCCGGAAGAATGCGCGACGCGCAAAGCCTGTTCCGTGTGTCGCGGCGACTGTTTCTGTTCGTCGGTCTTGCCGGGACCCTGCTGCTGGCCGCGCTGGCCATCCCGTATTCCAATTTTGTGAAATCGCCGATGAATTACGTCAGCATCCTTGTGGTCGCGCCCTGTATCCTCTTCTGCTGCCAGATGAGCTCCTTTCGCGGCTATTACGAGGGTCTCAAGAACATGACGCCCACGGGTGTTTCCCAGGTGATCGAAGCGGCGATCAAGCTCGTTGTCGGTCTTGCGGCGACCTATGTGTTTTTCAATCGCAGCCTGGCGAATTATCAGGCCAACAATGTCGGCGGCGAAATGCATGCCTTCGGGCTGGACGTGCATTCCGAAGCGGAATTTCTTGCGGCGATGTATCCCTATTCCGCAGCGGTTGCCATTTCCGGCGTGACGCTCGGCTCCATGGTCGGCTTGCTGTATCTCTTTATTCACTATAAGCGCAAGGGTTTCGGCTTTACGCGGGAAGAGCTGGTGAATTCTCCCGCGCCGCAAAGCGACAAGGTGCTGCGTGGGCAGATTATCCGCTTTGCAGCGCCGGTCGCGCTTACGAGCGTCATTCTCAATCTTTCGAACATGATCGACGATCTGACGATCCGCACACGGCTCAGTCACGCCGTGGATGTCGGCATGGACGTCATCAAAGGACTGTATGCCGGGCCGCTTGCTGCCGCCGGAACGCTGGACACCGGGATCAAGGATTTTCTCTACGGCGCCCACGGCTCCGTTTTGAATTTGAAAAACCTCATTCCGACCATCACGCTGACCCTCGGCATCAGCGCGATCCCCGTGCTGTCTGCCGCCTGGGAGAAAAAGGACAAGCGTGAGATCAAGACCACGATCGAATCCGCGCTGCGCATCTGCATGATGCTTGCGCTTCCTGCCGGCTTCGGCATGGCGGCGCTGGCCGAACCGATCCTCAAACTGCTCTATCCCGGCGAAGCGCACGTGACGCCGATCACGGCGCCGCTGCTGGTCGTCTACGGCCTTTGTATGTTCCTGTTCTCCACAACCTCGCCGATCACGAACATGCTGCAGGCGGTCGGGCGCACCGACGTGCCGGTGAAGACCATCGCCATCGGCTCCGTGATCAAGATCGCCATGAACTTCCTGCTGATCGGCAATCCCGAGATCAATATCCACGGCGCACCGATCAGCACGGCGGTGATGTATGCTGTGATGATCACGATCAATCTGACGATGCTGCTGCGCGTCACAAAGACGCGGATCAATTTTGTCTCTGTGTTTTTGAAGCCGTTCGTCTGCGCTGCCGTTTGCGGTTTCTCAGCATTTTTCAGTTATGGCATATTCATGCGCTTTCATGTTCTGCAGGGAACGCTTGCGACTGTCGGAGCGATCTGTGTTGGCGGCCTTTTCTATGTCATTATGCTGTTCTTGGTCAAGGGAATTGCCAAAGATGATGTGGAAATGTTACCAAAAGGAGAAAAAATTGCAAAAGTCCTTGCAAAATATCAATTATTGGGGTAAAATATGGAGGTAGTCCAAAGCCATGGTAGATTTTGATTTTAAAGACAGCTACAGCTTTGAAGATTTGGTAAAGATCGTTGCGCTTTTGCGTGCGCCGGGCGGCTGCCCCTGGGACAGAGAGCAGACGCACAGCTCGATCAAGCAGTCGTTCATTGAAGAGACTTATGAAGTGATCGAGGCCATCAACAAAGACGATAAAGCTCTGATGTGCGAGGAACTCGGCGATGTGCTGCTGCAGGTCGTGTTTCATGCGCAGATGGAGCGGGAGACCGGCACGTTCGATATGTCGAATGTCTGCGACGGGATCTGCAAAAAGTTGATCGAACGCCATCCCCATGTGTTCGGCGAAGTCAAGGTCGGTTCCAGTGCCGAGGTGCTCGATAATTGGGACACCATCAAGCGCAAAAGCAAACAGCAGGCGACCCAGGGCCAGGCGATGCAGAAGATCCCGCTCGAGCTTCCCGCGCTCATGCGTGCGCAAAAGCTGCAAAGCAAGGCGAAAAAAGCCGGCTTTGATTGGGACGATGTCTCCGGCGCATATGACGCGCTGCAAAAGGAGATCGTCGAGCTGAAAGAAGCGCAGAAAAGCGGCAGCAGGGAAACGATGCAGGATGAGCTCGGCGACGTCCTGTTTTCGGCAGTCAACATCGCGCGTTTTCTTGATCTGGACGCCGAACAGTCGCTGATGGGTGCCAACGATAAATTCCTTTCGCGTTATCTTCTGGTCGAAGAGCTTGCGCAAAAGCGCGGGATCGACATGAAAACAACGCCGATTGAGGAACTGGACAAGCTTTGGGACGAGGCCAAAGCGCAACTTCGATCCAACTAAGGGTGCGAGCCCTTGTGGAAAATATATTTACTGGAGGACTTTCAAATGAATAAAGTCGAATTGATCAACGCCGTTGCGGCAAAAACAGGTTTTTCCAAAAAAGACGCTGACAAAGCAGTCAATGCTGTCATCGGTTCCATCGAGGACGCTCTCAAGGCCGGTGAAAAAGTGCAACTGATCGGCTTCGGTACCTTCGAAGTGAAGGAAAGAGCCGCCAGAACCGGACGCAATCCCCAGACCGGTGCTGCTGTTGAAATCGCTGCTTCCAAGGTTCCTGCTTTTAAGGCCGGCGCTGCGCTCAAGAAAGCGCTGAAATAAGCAAAGATTCCATGGGTTGCCTTTTGGGTGTTTTTCGAAAGAAAGCGCCCGCAGGGGTGACCCTTTTTCTGTTTTTAAGGAGATGCCATTATGCGGTTGGATAAGTATCTGAAGGTTTCGCGCATCATCAAACGCAGGACCGTTGCCAACGAAGTCTGCGACGCAAAACGTGTGCAGGTCAACGGCAAGGCTGCGCGGGCGTCCTATGATGTGAAGGTCGGCGATGTGATCGAGATCCAGATGGGCGAACATCTGCTGCGCGCAAAGGTGCTTCTTGTCACCGAACATGTGACAAAGGCGGATGCTTCGGCAATGTATGAGATCCTTCCCTGACAAAGAAAATTGCAACAAAACTTAAAAAAGTGCTTTTGGAGGTGCTTTTTATGAAACTGAATTTGATTCCGAAACCGAACAAACTCGAAGAACTCGGCGGCGTGCGGAATTTGAACGACGGCGAGCTGACACTTCGGCGCGACGAAACAATTCCCGCCGAAGGCTACCGTCTGATGCTGACCGCAGACGTAGCCCTGCTGGAATTCTCGACGGATGCGGGCGCGTTTTACGGCAAACAGACTTTGCGCCAGCTTCGCCGGGAGGACGGCACCGTGCCGCTGGTCAAGATCGAAGATGCCCCGGAATTCGCCTGGCGCGGCTTTATGATCGACTCCTCGCGCCACATTCAGACGCTTGACGAGATCAAGGCTTTCATCGAGGCGGCCGCATCCTTCAAATGCAATGTCTTTCACTGGCATTTTTGCGATGATCCTGGCTGGCGCATGGAGAGCGAGCGTTATCCGCTGCTGAATTCCGTCGGTTCCTGGCGTGACGGCTGGGGCTTCAACAATCCGAACCCCGAACGCTACGGCGGCTATTTCACCAAGGCGCAGATCCGGGATCTGGTGCAGTTCTGTGCGGACCGTTTTATTACCGTTGTTCCCGAGTTTGATATTCCCGGCCATTCCTCTGCGGTCATCAAGTCGTATCCCTGGCTTTCCTGCACGGAAGAGGAAGTCGATGTGACAACGAACGCCGGCGTGTTCAGCAACGTGCTCTGCGCAGGCAAGGACGAAACATTTGCGTTCTGCGAAGGCGTTCTTGAAGAGATCATGGAGCTCTTCCCGGGAAAATATATCCATATCGGCGGTGACGAAGTACCGAAGGATCACTGGAAAGCATGCCCGAAGTGTCAGGCGCGCATCAAAGCGGAAGGTTTGAAGGATGCCGAAGAACTGCAGGGCTACTTCACAAAGCGGATCGCCGCTTTCCTGCGCAGCCACGGGAAAACGCCCATCGGCTGGAACGAGGTGCTTGACGCGGGAATGCTGCCGCAGGATGTTGTTGCGGCAAAGTGGCATGACCGCCGGAATCTCTGCGATCCCTTTGCCAACGCCGGCGGCAGGATCATCATGGAGGAGACCTCCAATGTGTATCTTGACTATGACTACAGAACGACCCCTCTGAAAAAGACCTACAGCTACGATCTTTTGCCGGATTCGCTCACTGAGGAAGGAAAGAAAAACGTTCTCGGTGTCGAAGCGCCGATCTGGACGGAATGGGTCGAAACCTTTGACCGTATGTGCTACATGTGCTTCCCCCGCCTTGCCGCAATGGCCGAGGTCGGCTGGACAAAGCGCGAACGGAAGGATTACGAGGACTTCAAACGTCGGATCGAAGCGCATCGGGATGCGCTTGCGGCCCTCGGCGTCAAGATGGCGCCGCAATCCGATTGGGATCCTGCGTAATGATCTCCTGTCCTTGAATCATTTAAAAGCGGAGGCTGATTATGAATCCATTTGTTCTTTTGATTTTACTGTTTGTTGTTTGCGAAATCGTTCTGACGGCGGTTCAGTTCCTGCTCAGAAAACGCAAATGCAAGCTTTGGGTACGTATTCTTCTGATCGTATTAAAGTTTTTGCTTTCTTTTTCCTTCGCCGCGCTGGTAATGGCCGGTCCCGTGCAGCTTCGTGTTGTGCAGCCGCTGATGATGGCGGCCTACCTCGTTTTGCTCGGCGACGCCGTTGCCGATCTGTTTTACAGCGTCTATCAATACGGCTTCAAAAAAGAGCGGAAATTCGTGGTCTTCAAGGTCGTCAGTCTGTTGTTCGGCATCGCGATTCTGGTTTACGGAATGCTGAATATGCAGTATGTTTCGGCAAGATCGCACACCTATACTTCCGAAAAGCTTTTCTCGGAGCATAAGGTGGTTTTCGTCGCAGACATGCACGTCGGTTCGGCGCAGCCTTTCTCCGTGACGGAAAAAACGGTGGACGCGATGCGAAAGGAGCTGCCGGATGCTCTGATCCTCGGCGGCGATATCACGGACGACTATACGACCAAAGAGGAGATGCAGGCGACGTTTGCGCTCTTCAAGGATTTCGGCTGCCCGGTTTATTATATTTTCGGCAACCATGATCTGCAGCCGCATGCCGAATATGCAAACGGAACGCAATATACCGAGCAGGAGCTGGAATCGGTGTTGACAGAAAACGGCATTCTGATCCTGCGCGACACCTATGCGCAGATCGGAACGGATCTCCTTCTGCTCGGACGCGAGGACATCTCCGCCGGCAAACTGCGCAAAAAAGCTTCGAAAATCGTCAATCCGCTGCCCGAGGCTTATCTCATCGTTGCGGATCATCAGCCGGTTCAGGCAAAGGAAAACCTCAAGATCGGCATGGATCTGCAGCTTTCCGGCCATACCCACGCCGGGCAGTTGTTCCCGCTGAAATGGCTCTATGCGCTGATCGGCGGTTACGTTTACGGAGACTATGAGATCGGTGACGCCGTGATGAATGTCAGCGCCGGCGCCTGCGGCTGGAGATTGCCGCTGCGCACGGATGCGCATTGCAATTATGAGGTCATCACCTTGAAGCCTGCGCCCCGTCAGGCGCAGACCGCCGAGGAATAAGGCCTCTGTAAAGAAGCAAGGAGTTTTGTATGATCTTTGAAACCCCTGTTGTGTATGCCGTTGGAAACACCTATCAGATCATGTTTTATCTGAACGTCGACGCCTATGCTTCCGTAACAATCGGAACGCAGACGTTTGACGATGCTGTTTGCGGCAATATGCGTTCTCTGCCCGGGATGCGGCGCATCACCGTACCGATGGAGACATTGGATACGGCAAAGGCATATTCTCTGCGCATTGAGCGCATTGAGGCGCGGCTGAAATACCGAACGCGATCCCTCGGCGTCGAAACATACCGATTCGAGTTCCATCCGGTGCCGAAGGACGACGCTCGCGCTTATATGATCGGCGACGCGCACGGCGACCTCGACGGCGCTGTCAGTGCGGCGCAGGCTTACGGCAGCTTTGATTTTCTGATCGTGAACGGCGACATCGGCGAAACTGCCGATGAAACGCAGGCGCTCTCGGCATACCGGCTTGCCGTGATGCTGACCGGCGGGACGAAACCCGTTATATATGCGCGCGGCAACCACGAAAACCGTGGGGCTGCCGCCGAACTTCTGCCGGACTTTATCCCGCTTCGCGACGGCTGCACCTATTACACCTTCCGTCTCGGTTCGGTCTGGGGCATTGTGCTCGACTGCGGCGAAGACAAAGAGGATGACCACGTTGAATACGGCGGCTCTGCTCGCTTTCACGATTTTCGCCTGCGGGAGACCGCGTATTTGCAAACGGTCATTGCGGACGCCCAAAAGGAATTTCGTGCGCCCGGGGTTGCGCATCGCCTGTGTGTCGTCCATGCGGATTTTCCGTTTGTGCAGGAACCGCTCTTTGATACGGAGCGTGCGCTTTATCAGGTCTGGTGCGATCTGCTCGGCGAAATGGGGGTTGAACTGATGGCGATGGCGCACACGCACCGCTATTGTTATGCCCTGCCCGGAGATCCTGCGCTTCGTTTGAAAACGCCATGTCCCGCGCTGATCGGCACCTGTAAAAACGAAACCACAGTCGGCGGAACCGGGCTGTTGTTCGGAAAATCCGGCGTGGAGTATCGCTTCACAGCCAACGAAGCATGGATGAGCGAATCCTTCATGCAGTGCAAAGGGGAGCCATCATGATCCGTAATATTGTTTTTGATCTGGGCCGTGTCCTTGTCGGCTTTCAGCCGGATGCGTATCTTCGTTCCTTCGGGTACGATGAAGAAACGGTTCAGACTTTGCTGCAAACGATCTTCGGTCCGACCTGGCGGTTCTATGATCGCGGCGACATTCCGACGGTCATTGCCCTGCGGGAAAGACTTGTCCACGATTATCCGAACTATGAAGCGCAGATCCATCGGGTGCTGCGCCCCGACTGGGTAAAGATCCACACACTGAAAGAGGACACCGCGGCCTATCTGCATGAACTCAAGGGCCGCGGATACCGTATCTATCTTTTGTCGAATCTCGCCAGAGAATCCCATGCGTTTGTGCGCGGCTATGATTTCTTTTCCGATCTGGACGGCGGTGTGTTTTCCTATCAGGAGCATGTCTGCAAGCCGGAAGAAGAGATCTATCACATTCTGCTTGATCGCTACGATCTTTTGCCGGAGGAAACGCTGTTTCTCGACGACTGCGCGGAAAACATCGAAGCAGCCGAACGCTTGGGGATCCGCGGCATTGTGTTTACTGAGCTTTCTGCTGTGATCCCGCAGGTGGAAGCTTTGCTTGCAAATTGAAACAACGGAAAGGAAATCCAAATGAAACTTGCTGTGATCGGCGGCGGCGGTGTGCGCTCCATGTTCCTCGCAAAGAGCATTGCGCAAAAGGCTGCCGCGCTTTCCATCGAAGAACTGGTCTTCATGGACAACAACGAAAAAAAACTGAACATCTACGGGAAAATGGCAAAGGTCGTTGCGCAAAAGCTGAATCCGGATCTGCGGTTTGTTTTGACCGCAGACGCGGCGGAAGCGATTCGCGGCGCCGATTACGTTATCACGACCATCCGCGTGGGCGAGGACGACATGCGCGTGAAGGATGAGCGCATCGCCCTGAACATGGGCGTGCTCGGCCAGGAGACCACCGGCGCGGCGGGCCTTTCCTTTGCGATGCGCAGCGTGGACGCCCTTGCCGGCTATTGCGAACTGGTCAAGCAATATGCCAAACCCGGCTGCAAGGTGTTCAATTTCACCAACCCGGCCGGCGTGGTCTCGCAGACCTTGCGCGACATGGGGTACGATTTCACTTACGGCATCTGCGACGCCCCGAGCGGTATGCTGCGCACCTTTGAAAAGCTCTACGGTGCGCCGGAGGGCAGCGCAAAAGGGGAGGTCTACGGCCTGAACCATCTCTCCTATTTTCAGTCCGTGACCATGAACGGCCGCGAGGTGTTGCATGAGCTGATCGAAAACGATCGCGCCTATGCGGACACTGATCTGCGTTACTTTGAAAAATCGCTGCTGCGCGAACGCGGCGCCATTCTCAACGAGTATCTCTATTATTTCTATTACCGCGAAAAGGCGGTGGCAAACATTCTCGCCGCGCCGCAGACCCGCGGGGAGCAGATCGCCGAGATCAACAAACAAATGACCGCCGAACTGGAACAGCTCGACGTGGAAAAAGAGTTTGACAAGGCGCTTGCCGTTTTTGAACACTGGTACGGCGAGCGTGAAAACAACTATATGGCGGCGGAATCCGGCGTGAAACGGCAGTCTGAATGGTCGTTTGACATCTTCGGCGCGGACGATGGCGGCTATGCGGGCGTGGCGCTGAACTTCATCCGGATCGCCCAAAGCGGCGGCGTGGATTCCATGATCCTCTGTGTGCCGAATGACGGCGCGATCGACGGCCTGCGCGACACCGACGTGGTCGAGATCACCTGCGATATCAAGGACGGCGAAGCGGTTCCCCACCATTTCGGCGCGGTTGACGAACAGAATCTCGAACTGATCCGCCGCGTGAAGATCTATGAGCGCCTGTCCAGCGAGGCGATCCGCACAAAATCGCGCACCAAAGCCATCGAAGCGCTGACGCTGCATCCGCTTGTGGCGTCCTACAGCCTCGCCACGGCCTTGGTGGACGCCTATCTTGAACACAACAAAGCCTATATAGGAGCATGGACATGAGTTTTATCGCCGGCGCAGGCATCACGAATGTGGACCTGCTGTATCAGAATATGCCGCGCATCCCCGATGTGGGCGAGGAGGTCTATACCGACCGCTTTTCGATGCAGCTCGGCGGGGGACTGCCCGCAACGCTGATCAACCTCGGCCGCCTCGGCGTGCCTGCAAAGATCGCCACGGAGCTGGGCGACGATCTGTTTTCGCGTTTTGCAAAGGCGCAGTTTGAAAACGCGAACGTCCGGCCGCTGAACCTTTACCGCGGCAGCGGCATTCCGGTCAACATCACCAGCGCGATCATCCTCGATCATGACCGCAGCTTCATCACCTACGGCAAGAGCGATATGCAGCCCGACGACGAGGCCAAAGAAGCGTTTTATCAAATGGCAACGGGCGCGAAGCTCTGCCTGATGTCCCCCGGCGGTTTTCTGGACGTCTATCGCAAGCTGAAAGCCGAGGGCACCGTTCTTGTGCTGGACATGGGCTGGGACGACGAGCTGAGCTTTGAAAAGTACGCCGATGAGCTGGCGCTTGCCGACATCTACACGCCGAACCGTAAGGAAGTCCTGCGTCTCACAGGCTGCAGCGACCCGCTCGACGCGGCGAACGCTCTGAAAAAGTACTTTGACCGCGTGGTCGTCAAGGTGGACAAAGACGGCTGCATCGGCATCGACCAAAGCGGCGCGTTCTTTTGCAAAAGCCTCGAGCGCTTCCAAAACGTGGACAGCACCGGCGCGGGCGACGCTTTTCTTGCGGGTCTGTGCTACGGCCTGTTCCATGAAAGACCGCTGCGCGAGTGCATCGCTTTCGGCAACGTCACGGGCGGCAAGGCCGTCACCGCTGTCGGCGCTTTGTCTGCGTATGTGACGGAAGGGGAGCTGCTTGATCTGGCGAAGGAAGCCCGGATCACGGCGCTTTGACCGAGATTTGTTTTGTCAGAGATTTACTGTGCTTTTTTTCATGCGCTTTTGCGGGGAATTTCATACTTTGGTATAATTGACAAGGGCTTTTGCGTGTGATAAAATGAATACAAGAAATATGAAGGAGGTCTCTTTATGAAAACCCCTAAAAAAGTGCGTTCTCTCCTGCTTGCCGCTTTGATGCTTGCGTCGGTCATGGCGTTTGCCGCTGTGCCTGCGAGCGCATACAGCGTCGGCGACATCATCCTGTTCGGCAACTATCCGCAGACGAAGGTCAGCGAGACGACCGCGCTGGAAAACGCCGCCAACGCCGCAACATGGAACAGCTACGGCTATTATATCGGCACCGACAGCAACGACGCCGATATGACTAAAAGTGCTTTTATGCAGTATGCCGATTTTGTTTCCGGCGGCGTCAAATACCGTGCTGTGAGATTTTCAAAGTACAGACCCTTGTGCACAAGTTGGACCTCGAGCGCAGACAATTCAAGACAGTACGATAACGGCTATTTCACAAACACGACTTATTATTTCAAATATGAGCCGCTGGAGTGGCGCGTGCTTGATCCGTCCACCGGTCTTGTTTTGTGTGAAGCCCTTATTGATGCGCAGGCTTTTCAAAACCTCGTCCGATT
>CACYHA010000004.1 GCA_902774035.1 Oscillospiraceae bacterium
TGATTCTAATACAAAAAGGAAAGGAACTCGGAGTAAAGGGAGCCTACATATCTATGTTACACTAATTACGTGGAAAATCAACGGGTTTACGGCATTTTGCAAGACAATCATTGTCCTTCGATTTCTAGGATAAAGCCAATGTTCTCAGTCCCGAAGAATTCTTCACCGTTGCAACTACCATCTTCCTTGATATCATGGTCATCACCGAATTCAAAGTCACCGTGGATCTTTCCAGCATGTCCTCTTTGACAGTCAACGCTACGCAGAGCAAGGTTGTGTTTCAGCCGCAGTCAGAGGATCTCAGCTACAAAGCCGACCTCTCGCTTGGCGGATTCAACAAAGTCAGGATCATCGGTCCGGCCTCCTCGCTCAAAAAAATCAGCGAGGATGATCTGCAGATCATCATTGACGTTTCCTCTTTGTCGCATCCTTCTCAGGAAGCGCAAAGCGCAGGCGCCACCGTGACGGTTCAGTCGGACGATGTTACGGACTGCTGGGTGTACGGAGCTTATAAAGCAAAAGTTTTGGTATCCGCAAAATAAATGATGAATTCAAAGACAATAGCATAAAGAATGCCGGCAGCCTTTTCGGGTTACCGGCATTCTTTATAATGGTTTATTTATCTGACAAACACGCGGCAGGTCGCGGTTGCGGGGTTGTTTTGTTCCGTGCTCACACAGGTGATGTGGCAGGTACCTGTACCGACGCAGGTCACGTTGCCCTTGGAATCGACTTTTGCAACATTGGTATCGCTGGATTTCCAGATCACTTTTTTGTTTGTGGCGTTCGTCGGCAGCACGGTCGCGGTCAGCCTGAACTTTGTCCCGTTGGAAACCGTAACGGTGTTCAGCAGCATGGAAACATCGGGAGACGACAGTTTGATGCCGGTCACTTTGATGTTTTCGACCTTGACCACAACCATTGCGGATTTTCCGCCGCCGCCATCCGTCGGTGAGATGGTGATGATGCAGGAGCCTTCGGAAATGCCGGTCACAACGCCTTTGGAATTGACCTTGGCAACGCGCGTGTCACTGGATGAATACTTCAACTTTGCGCCGTTTGCGGTTGCAGGCTCGACCTTGGGTTTCAGCTTATACTTCGCGTTCAAACCGATCGTGACTTCATACTTATCCACAGTGACAGAGCGGATCTTGGAGGCTTTCACCGTCACGGAGCAGGCCGCAACCTTCTTGCCGTCGACCGTTGTGCAGGTCACTGTCGCACGGCCGGCTTTGAGGCCCTTGATGTTGCCCTTCTGGCTGACCTTCACGATCTTCGGATTGCTGGACGCCCAGGTGACCTTTTTATTTGTGGCGTAGCTCGGCGTGATGTTGGCTTTCAGCTTCACAACGTCGCCCGCCGTCAGATTCACCGTCTTTTTGTTCAGCGTGACGCTCTGCACCCTGGTCGCGACGACCGTCACCTTGCAGGAAGCAGTCAACCCGGTGTCCTTTGTCGTGCAGGTGATCGTGCAGGTGCCGGGATTCACGCCGGTGACCTTTCCGGCGCTGTTGACAGTTGCAACCTTATTGTTGTCCGAAGACCACGTCACCGTGTTGATAGAAACATTGTCCGGCTTGATCGTAGCCACGATCGTTGCGCTCTTGCCGTCCTTGAGCGTTAAGGTGCGCTGATCCAGACGCACAGACGTTGAAAGGATCGTCTTTTCCACCGTCACTCTGCAGGAAGCGGTCTTGCCGCGGTTTTTCGTCGTGCAAGTGATGATACATCTGCCGGCTTTGACGGCTTTTACAAGGCCCTTGCTGTTGACGGTCGCGACAGAGGTGTCGCTGGAAGACCAGATCACCTTTTTGTTTGTGGCGTTTTTCGGAAGAATCGTCGGCGTTAAAAGCGCGGTTGCGGTTTCGTAGAGCGAAAGCTCGTTGCGATCCAGCGAAACGCCGCCGACGGGAACCGTCACTTTGACCTTGCAGCGCTGAGCGGCAAAGGGATTGTCGTTGGATGTACAGGTGATATACGCCGTGCCGACGCCGACGCCCGTGACAAGTCCGTTCTTGTCGACTGTCGCAACCTTTGCGTTGTCCGTTTTCCATGTGACGTCTTTGAAGGTTGCGTTCGTCGGAACGATCGTGCAGGTCAGGCGGAAGGATTTGTCCACATAAATGTTCTTAGCGGTCACGTTCAGCGTCAGTTCTTCAACCTCGACCTTTTTGAACACGGTCACTTTGCAGGTCGCCTTGTAGCCGCCGTCCACCGTTGTGCACGTGATGGTGGTCGAGCCGGAACCGACCGCAGTTACAACGCCCGTGTTTTCATCCACAACGGCAACTCTTGTGTTTGCGCTCTTCCATTTTACGGAAGGATCCGTTGCGTTTTCGGGAAGCACGACAGCAGTGAGCGTCTCCTTCTTTGTGGCAAACAACTGCACATCGGTCTGCTCGATCGAGACCCCGATCACGGGAATGCTGACATTCACGCGGCAGGAAGCGGATTTGTTGCCGTCTTCTGTCGTGCAAGTGATGGTGCACGATCCGGGACCGAGCGCACGAACGACGCCGTTTTGATCCACAGAGGCGACGGTGGCGTTCGACGTTGACCATGTCACGGTCTTATTGAGCGCCGTCGTCGGATAGATCGTTGCCGTGAGGGAGGCCGTCTGGTTTTGCTTCATATTCAATTCCGCTTTGTTCAGACGGACGAAGCCGACGTTGTAACCGATACCGATCAGGCTCAGCGGGAAATTCTGCGCCCAGACCTTCTGCATAAGCTCCGTCGGGTGCGCGCCGTCGAGCGTGTACTCGGGACGCATGGCTTCGGGATCCTCGGGGTTTTTCGTGATCTCGTTGAAGTCCACATACCCGTCGTGCTCCGTTGTCGTTGCCAGCCAGTCGTTGACCTTCAGCGCGATCTCCCAGTCGGCATGGCGCTGTTCCTCGGTGCGGTCATAGCGGTCGCCGGTATTAAGGAAGTTGCGCGTGTAGCCCTTCCACTGGGTGATGGCGCAGGCGATCACGCGCAAATTGTTGTCGTGACACAGCTTGAACACCGTCTGGAAATTCTTGATGATATCCTCCGCCGTCGGCTGCTGAATGCCGGGGTACTGCTCCTGGATATCCTTGCAGACCGGGTGAACGATATCGTTCGTTCCGATCTTGACGATCACATATTTCACACCGGACTGACTGAGCACGTCGCGCTGGAAGCGGTTGAGCATGGATTCGCCGAAAAGGAAGGAACCGAAGCCGAGACCGTCGCGGCCGAGCTGGTTACCGATGATGCCTTTTCCGACAACGCCGACGTCCGTAATGTTTTTGTTGGTGATCATCTCGCTGAGATACTGCGGGAAGTTGTTGGAAACCGTGGAGTCGCCAACGACAACAACGGAATAAGCGTCAGGGTTCTCGGAAAACACGTCCACGCTGGAAAAGATCGGCACAACGTGGATAATACTGTAGGAAAGCGAAGGATCCAGCCCGAAGCCTGCCTGCTCAAAAATCTTGACATACTCATCGTCCAGCAGGCCGTCCAGCAAGCCGAAGGATTCCGTGCGGGTGTTGTCCGCTTCGTCGAGCTTGATGTACGTCTCGCCGCCGGAAAGACCCATGGTCTTGACTTCGGAGAAGTCCTTCAGGAACACGCTGAGCGCAATGTTTTCCTGTGCAACCACGTTGAATTCCACGGGATCGGAAAGAACCTCCGCGCCGGCCGGGATCGTGACAGAGGGATACCCGTTGAAGGTGATGAACCGAAGCGTGCTGTCGTCGATCCTCGAGCCGGAAACGCTCTTGGCAACGGTACAGGTCTCGATCTTCAGCTCTTTTTCACCGAAGTGGTTCGACAGGCGCACACGCACCTGGTTGCCGCTTGCGGTCGGTGTGATCACGGTACGCGCCGTGATATCGCCGATAAACGCGGTGATATTGTCATACCCCTGCAGGGAGATATTGGTGGAACCTGTGCCCCAGGCGGTGATCCATTTTCCCGTGTCGTCGGCAGCGGATGCGCTGAAAACGGCGGCAGCAAGAAGCAAAACAAGAAGGATCGTTGTCTGCAGGAAAAAGCGAATGGTTCTTTTCATTAAAAATGCATCCTTTCATTTGATTGAAGCATCGAGTGCGTCATCGGTTTCTTATTTTTTCACGGGCGGCTTTGAACGCTGCGCAGCCCTTTGCGCTCTCATCTTTTTGCGCTTCATGTTGTGATAGAGAAGCAATCCGAGGTAGGAACAAACAAGAAGCAGCGCAAGGACTTCCAGAATGATGAAAAATGTGGAAGAAAGCAGATTGGAAAGCTTTGTCATGAACAGGCGCACAAGGCTCAGTCCGACATCGTTTGCGGCAACAAGGTTGATCGTTGTGATCTCCTGATCCGCATAATATACCTTTGCCTGACAGATCACATCGCCTGCGGAAATCGGCGCCTTCACCTGTTCGGGAAGGGTTTCCGGCATGGGCTTGATCAGCACGGAGTTGCTCGTGGCTTTTGCGGGAACAAGGGCGCTTGTCTCCTTTTCCGGAACAAGACGCAGCGTATCGGCGTCTTTACCCGCGACGACATTGACCACCGCGACCGTCTGATTGACCGTTGCGATCACGCGAAAACGGATGTTGCTGTACACCCAGGAGATCAGCGCCTTCGCGTCGGTGAGCGCCGTGTTTTCGTTGACGCCGTCGCGGTCGATATCTTTCATGCTGCCGCGCATCACGATCGTGAGATAGGAATAACCGTCCTGCGAAGAGGAAGCCGCGATGCACTCCCCTGCTTTTGTCGAGAAGGTGTATTTTCCACCGTTTACGGCGCTGTGGTAATAATCCGAATAGGAGGCGGACGTCATGCGGTTTTCGGTGTTATAGGTGCGCTCCCCATTGCGCGACGTTGACGGAAGCGTGATCGAGGAAGCGGAGAAGGTTTCGGAAAACACAGGTGAGTTCAGCGCATATTTCAGGATCAGGGCAACATCCTGCGCCGAGGTGCACTGTCCGTCGGCATCGAAGCCGGTGATGTTGACGATTTTCGTGCGGGAGCAGCCGATTTTTTTCGCAAGCTCGTTCATCGCCTGAACAAAGCCCTCCGCGCTTCCGGAAACAGAATAAGCGATCACGGACGCGCAGTCGTTCGCGCCGTACATCATAAGCGCTTCGATCAGTTGGCGCTTCGTGTATTTTTCGCCGACCAGAAGGTTTACCGTCCGGACGCCGTAGGTGTATTCCACAAGGCCGAGAGATTCTTCCGTGATCTCGATCTCCTTGTCGAGGCTCCCCCATTTTTCGATCGCAGTAATGGCGCCGAGCAGTTTCACAAACGCGGCGGGCGCAGTCTTTTTTGTTTCGTTTCGGCTGAACAGAACGGTGCCGTCATCGAGGCTGATCATATAATAAATATCTGAAACCAGCTTTTCCGTGACGTCGGTCTGCCCGTTGAAATCGGCGCCGGCGAACATCGAAAAACAGCCGACACAAATCAAAACCGTCAGCAAAACAACAAAAAACTTTTTCATTCTCATTCATCCATCCTTAATTTTATTTGCAATCTGCAAAAAAATGTGCTACAATAATCCCGGAAAGTCCATTTCTGCATTTTACATTTGATTATAACAATTATTGCAGAAAAAATAAACCGTTTTATGAAAAAAATAAAAATATTCTTAAAATAAATTTTTACCGATGAAAATGAGGTGCTACCTGTGATCTATATTACCGGCGATACACACGGACAAATCGACCGCTTTGACGCCCCTGCGCTGCGCAAGCTCAAGGAGAAAGACACGCTGATCATCTGCGGCGACTTCGGCTTTTTGTGGAACGGCTCCAAGGAGGAAATGAACACGCTGCGAAAGCTTTCCCGGCTGCGCTACAATATCTGCTTTGTTGACGGCACCCATGAAAACTTTGAGATGCTCGCAAAGCTGAAGGTGAAACGCTGGAACGGCGGAAAGGTCCACCAGATCGCGCCGAACATCTTTCATCTGATGCGCGGCCAGGTCTATCAGATCGAAGACCAGACGATCTTTACCATGGGCGGCGGCGAAAGCCCGGACATCGAGATCCGCTTTGAAATGAACACATGGTCCGATCTGGAGTTTCCGACGCGCGACGAACTGATGGAGGGCGTTGAAAATCTCCAAAAGCGGGACGGAAAAGTGGATATCATCGTTTCCCATGAACCCCCGGCGAAAGTCAAGGACTTTTTGCTGTTCAAAACGCACGACGACGCTTCCATTACGGCGATCAACACCTACCTTGAAGACGTCGGAAAAACCTGCGAATTCAAGCACTGGTACTTCGGCTCGCTGCATATGGACAAGTTCATCTCGGCCACGCACATCAGCGTTTTCCAGAACATCATCGACGCAAAATGTGGCAAACCCGTCACCTGAGTTTTACTCCAAAAATAATTTTTACTTTTTTTCGAAAAACTATAGATTTTTTTGGAAAGGTGTGTTATAATACCACACGTTGGTACGGAGGTATAGCCCAGTTGGTTAGAGCGCTGCGTTCACATCGCAGAGGTCGAGGGTTCGAGTCCCCCTGCCTCTACCACACATCGGCAGACAGTTTTTGCTTCTGCCGATGATTTCTTTTTCAGGGAGAACCAAATGAAAAACGTCAACATTTACACCGACGGCGCATGTTCCGGCAATCCCGGCGTCGGCGGCTGGGGAACGATTCTGGAATACAACGGCAAGGAAAAAGAGCTTTCCGGCGCCGAAGCGCAAACGACGAACAACCGCATGGAGCTGACGGCTGTGATCGCCGGACTGCAGGCACTCAAAGAGCCCTGCAAAGTCACGCTCTACTCGGATTCGCAGTATGTTGTGAACGCCGTCAACCTCGGCTGGGTCTGCGCCTGGAAGAAAAACGGCTGGAAAAAGGCCGATAAAAAGCCGGCGCTCAATGTGGATCTTTGGGAGATTCTACTGACACTTTTACAAACGCATGACGTCACCTTTGTCTGGGTCAGAGGACATGACGGCCACCCGCAAAACGAACGGTGCGACAAGCTTGCCGTTGCTGCCTGGACAAATCTGAAGGAAACATTGGAATAAAGCTTTTACATGAAACAAAGCCGCGGCCAACCATGCCGCGGCTTTGTTCATAAAAGGAGATAAATCAATACGCTACATTGATCGCTTCGAAGCGGCATTTTTTTGCGCACGCGCCGCATTGGAAGCACTTGCTCTGATCGATCTCAAACGGCTGCTTCACTTCGCCGAACGGGGCGTCTGCGGCGCAGACGCGGCGGCAAAGGCTGCAGCCCTTGCACTTTTCGGGATCAATGGTCACCTTCTTGATCTTGCGCCAACCTTCGGGTGCAGTGATGGCGCTGTTGGGACAGATGTGACTGCACTGGCCGCATTCCACACACACTTTGTCGTTGATCTCATAACGGGACGCGACAGCATCCGCCGGAGAGATCGCGTGATAGAGACAGACATAGGCACAGGCGCCGCAGCCGACACAGAGTTCTTCATTCAGTATAAAAGCCATGTTCCGCCCTCCTTAGCCGCCGGAAGCCGGCGACAAAAGCCAGATCTCGTCGCCGTCATTCAGCCGTTGATTTTTGTTTTTGCAGCGGTCGCCGTTGATAAAGATCACCGTGTGTTTATATGCCAACGGGTCGGGATGCTCCAGCGTCGGATCGTTCGCTTTGTTTTCGGCGTAGACCTTGTCCACCTGTGCATTCAATGAAGGAAACAGGTCGCCGATTTTTTCAATGTTCAGCGTTTCTTTGGCAAGATGGGTATCCATGCGCAGAACGCCGAACAGTTTCACGGTTACGGTTGCCATTGTCTGCACCTCCTCAGTCTTCGCGCATCGCGCGCGCGACGGCTTCGTCATAATACTTTTTATCGAGCACAATGCCAAGCGTCTTCAAGCGGTGATACGTGGGGATGCCGTGCTTCCAGCCGCGGCCGCGATAATAGACCTTGCGCATCACATCCAACGGCACCTTGGTACGCGGATCGTCCGGATTCTGCTGAACGTCCGTCAACCGTTTCGGAAGCACATCGGCGTCAGCCTTCTGCCCGAGGATCACATTGGCGATTCGTTCGGTGTTATAACCGCGCGCGCCCCAGGTCAGCATGGACGACGTATCGGTATGCATCCCGGTCGCAAGATGCACGGCCTTGATATGCGGCAGCAGCGGCAGCGGGATCTTCGGCGCCTTTGTGAAGTGCGAAAGCAGATTGACGACCGGACCGACATAGGGGAAGACAGCGAGAATGATCTTTGTCAACGGCCAGTTCGGCTGATCGACCAAAAAGCCGGGGAAAACCGCATAACTGGTAAACAGACAGCTTCCGCAGCCGGAAACAGCTTCCATCAGGTTTTGCAGCATGATCGCGAGAGCCGCCTTGCCGTGGTGCGTCAGGGAATCGATATCCAGACCGAGGCCTTCGAGCACAACGAGGTAACCTGCGTTCAAATGGCAGCCGCCGCGGTTGGCTGTAGCATAGCCGAGACCGTGGCCGACGGCATGACGGGGTTCATACGCCGCAAGCTCCATGCCCTTCGCATGGATGGCATATTCCTTTCCGCCGAAGCGGTCGCTCATGCGTTTGCTTCCGTCAGCGATGAGATCGCCTTCACCGCGGCGATACGCGATATCCTCAAACATCTGCGAAAGATTGTCGGTCTGACCGAAATGGATTCCGAAATCGTGCACGCCTTTTTCCGCAAGCTCCATGGCAAAGGCCACGGAACCTGCGCAGGAGATCGCGTCCATGCCCCATTCGTCGAGCTCATAGTTCCATTTGAGGATCAGCTCGATATCGTCGTTGAGAATGTTCGGACCGAGCAGACCGAGGGTTTCAAGCTCGGGCCCCTTGACGATTTTATCGTCCACCTTACACATACGCGCACAGCGGATCACGCAGGTCGTACACGCCCCGTTGGAAACGAGATGGTGTTCGGCCAGCTCTTCGCCGGAGACTTTTTCAAAATTATCGTAACGTCCGGCGGAGAAGTTCTTGGTTGCAAGGATGGAATGCGCCTGCATGGGCGCAACCAGACCGGCGGTGCCGAGTTTAGGAAGCTGGCGCCCGGTCAGCGGATGATTTTTCAGCGTTTTGATCCACTTTTTGTTCAGCTCGCGCAGCGCTTCTTCGTCATAGATCTCAGGCAGCTTTGTGCCGAAAGCGGTCACGGCCTTCAGCTTTTTATCGCCGAACACCGCGCCGACGCCGCCGCGTCCCGCCGTCCGGTCATTGCTGAACACGCAGGCGTAAAGCACCTTGTTTTCACCCGCGGGGCCGATCACAAGGCGGCCGGGATACTGCTTGAGTTTTTCCTGCGCTTCGCCGGTTTTCGTTCCCCAGAGCTCGGACGCATCGAGAAATTCGACATTGTCCTGCGTGATATGAACATGAACCGGTGTTTCGCTTCTTCCGGTGATGATCGCCGCGTCATAACCCGCGCGTTTCAGCGTCAGGCCGAAATCTCCGCCGCAGTTTGAGGATGTGAGAATATTCGTGAGCGGAGAGATGGTCGAAATGTTGAAGCGGGAAGAGTTCGGGCAGCCGGTACCGGTCAGCGGGCCGGTTGTGATCACCAGCCAGTTGTCCTCGTCAAAGGCTTTCATCGTCGGCGTGATATGCTTCAAAAGAATATCGGCCGCCATGATCTTACCGCCGAGGGTGCGCTTGCGGTCTTCATCTGTCCAGGGGAATTCGCTGAAGGCGCGCTTGCTCAGATCAACGAACAGCACCCTTCCCATATAACCTTTCAAATTGGTCAAAGGTCCTCATCTCCTATCGGATTGATTTTCAAAGATTGTATTTCCAGCCCGTCAAAACAGAACAAGACGCCCTGTGATGAGGGATCGTTCAAAAAGTGATCCACAGCGAGCTTTGCCTGCAGCGCGCCGATCACGCCGACGACCGGGCTTTGAGAGCTCGGTTTTTGCTGCGGCGCAAGCAGACCGCCGGCAAGCTCGAGGGAAGGCGTCCTTCCGGGAATGCAGACATACACCGTTCCGAACGCGCCGTCGACTCCGCCGTTGATATAGGGTTTTCCGTTCGCTTCGCACCACGAGGCAGCAAGTCTTCGCGCCTGCACATTATCGACCGCGAGAATCAAAAGCTCCGCGTCTGCGGCAAAGGACAGATCCTCGGCGGTTTGAATGCGGCGCTCGACGGGAACGATCTCAACGTCCGGCGCAAAAGCGGAAAGCCGCCGTGCAAGCAGAATGCACTTCGACTTGTCAACATCCTGCGGCGTATAAAAAAACTGGCGGTTGAGATTGCGCGTCTGCACTGTGTCAAAATCACAGAGCCAGAGTTTTCCGATCCCGGCCCCGGCAAGATGAACCGCGACATTTGTACCGAGCCCGCCGCAGCCGAGGATCGCAGCGCTGTGACTTGAGATGTCATATCCCTGAACGATTGCTTTTTCGTTCATTTTCCGTAGTTCCCTCCGCAGTTCAATGTGTTGCCGGAGAGCGTTTCCGCCGCGTGCGGCAAAACGGGAAGCACAACCTCCAATGATTCTTTCACAGCCTTCGGGCTGCCGGGAAGGTTGACGATCAGCGTTTTTCCGCGAATGCCGGAAACAGCGCGGGAAAGCATGGCGTTCGGCGTAACGGCGAGACTTTTTATGCGGATTGCTTCACTGATGCCGGGCGCGCTGCGTTCGATCACGGCGCACGTCGCCTCCGGCGTCACGTCGCGCGGAGCAAAGCCGGTGCCGCCGGTGGTAAAGACAACGTCGGCGCTCTCTTCATCCGCAAGCGCTTTCAGCACAGCTTCAATCTGCGTTTTTTCGTCGGGCACAAGACGGTAGACCGTGCTGTCGGAGAGCGGCGCAAGCATTTCGGCGATCACCTTTCCGCTCCGGTCTTCGCACAGACCGGCACTGCAGCGGTCACTGACACAAACGATTCCAAACTTCAAGCACATCACCCCCAAGCTTTTCCTTATCTATCATACACAAATTTTTACCCAAAAGCAAGGATTTTTATAATTTTTTATACAAATCCCTTTTCATTTAGGTATTATTATGATATAGTTAATAAAAATACGCTCGGGCTTCACCGATGCGGTCCGGGACGGAGGATCATCATGCTGCATGTAATCTCAAAAGATCAGGCGGTCGCCTGTGTGCGAAAACAAATGCAAACGCAACCTGTGCGCACGACAACAATCGCTTTGCAGAATGCATCGGGTTATACTTTGTCGCAGGACATTCTTTCCGCTGAGGATA
Organism: Oscillospiraceae bacterium; assembly: GCA_902774035.1. Taxonomy (GTDB): domain Bacteria; phylum Bacillota; class Clostridia; order Oscillospirales; family Acutalibacteraceae; genus UBA6857. The sequence goes on from CACYHA010000004.1 coordinate 11,163, forward strand.
TCCCGGCCTTTGACCGCTCCACGGTCGACGGTTTTGCGGTCTGCGCCGCTGACACCTTCGGCGCCGGAGCTTCCCTCCCCTGCGAGCTGGAGATCATCGGTGAGATCGCGATGGGCGACACGCCCGCGTTCACCCTGCGCCGCGGCCAATGCGCAAGAATCTCGACCGGAGGAATGCTGCCGACGGGCGCCGACGCCGCCGTCATGGTGGAGCATACGGACACGCAGGAGCGTCTATGTCTTGTTTTTCAGGGCGTTTCTCCCGGCGCAAACGTCACCCGCCGCGGCGATGATATCGGCGCCGGAGCATGTGCGCTGAAAAAAGGAACGAGGCTTGGCGCGGCCGAGATCGGCGTGCTGGCTGCGTTGGGCGTTTACGAGGTGCCCGTTTTTCAAAAGCCCGTCGTTGCCGTGATTTCCACCGGCGACGAGCTTGTCACCGGAACGCCGAAGGACGGGCAGATGCGCGACGTGAACAGCTTTTTGCTCTGCGCCGCGTTGGAAAAATCCGGGTGCGAGGCGCGAATGATCGGCGCGATCAAAGATCAAAAGGAGCAGATCAGAGCTGCACTGACAGAGAGTCTGAAGACGGCAGACATGGTGCTGCTTTCCGGCGGTTCTTCGGCAGGAGCAAAGGATATGACGGTTGAACTGTTGCAGGAGCTCGGAGAGGTGTGCTTTCACGGCATTGCGATAAAACCGGGAAAACCGACGATTTTCGGCACGGTTCAGGACAAGCCGGTATTCGGTCTTCCGGGGCATCCGCTGGCCGCCTATTTCGTTTTTCGACTGATCGTGACCCAGGCGCTGCGCGAACGCCTGCACCTTCCGGAGGATCGACCGAAGAAAACGGCGAAGCTCTCTGTCAACATTCCCTCCAATCACGGCAGAGAAGAATATCTCTGTGTGAAGCTGCTGCCGGACGGAACCGCTGTTCCGCTCCATACAAAATCCGGCATCATCTCCGTTTTGACGCAGGCCGACGGGTTCCTTTGTATCCCGCGCGACGCGGAGGGCCTGCAAAGCGGCAGCATGATCGACATCTATGAGGTAGAAGCATGAAACATCAATATCTGGAAAACATTCCGTTATCAAAAGCAAAAACGATCTTTCACGAGCATTTGAAAAACGCAGGTTTTTCCCCGAAGACCGAGCGGATCAAAGTGCAGGATGCCTGCGGAAGAACACTGGCGCACGCGGTTTACGCAAACATCTGCGCGCCGCACTACAACGCCAGCGCCATGGACGGCATCGCCGTCAAAGCAAGCGACACCTTCGGCGCAAGCGAACGCACACCCGTCACCTTGAAGCCGAAAGCATATACGGTCGTTGATACCGGCGACCCGATCCCCGAGGGCGCAGACGCCGTCATCATGGTGGAGGATCTCATCGACGCAGCCGGCGGATGCTTCACCATCATTTCCGCTGTTCGGCCATGGCAGAATGTCCGCCAGGTTGGCGAGGATCTCTGCATGGGCGACATGATCGCCCCCACCGGCACGGTTATGACCCCTGCGCTTTGCGGCGCTCTGCTTGCCGGCGGCGTCACGGAGACCGAGGTTTTCAAAAAGCCCCTTGTGGCCATCATTCCGACCGGCGACGAGATCGTCGCTCCCACCGCCTGCCCGAACGAAGGCGACATCATCGAATTCAACTCCACCGTGTTTCGCGGAATGCTTGAAAGCTGGGGCGCGGACGCTGAGGTTTTCCCCATCACGCCGGACAAAAAAGACCTGATCCGCGCCGCTGCTGAAGAAGCGCTGGCGCGATGCGATATCGTGCTTGTTTCCGCCGGTTCTTCTGCCGGAAGAGACGATTACACCTCAGAGATCATCGCTTCCCTCGGGCGGGTTTTGGTGCACGGCATCGCGATCAAGCCCGGAAAGCCCGCCGTCCTCGGCGAAGCAAAGGGAAAACCGATCGTCGGTTTGCCCGGGTATCCGGTTTCCGCCATCGTCATCATGGACGAGATCGTGCGCGAACTCGTTTTTGCCGCGCAGGGGAAGGCCGCGCCGCCGCCGGAAGAAATTTGCGGCGTGCTTTCGACCAAACTGGTCTCCTCTCTGAAATATCAGGAATATGTGCGCGTATCGGTCGGGAAAATCGGCGGGAACTGGTCGATCTCCCCCCTGCCCCGCGGCGCCGGTGTGATCAGCAGCTTTACCAAGGCCGACGGCATCCTTGTGATCGACCAGAACACGGAAGGCGTCGAGGCCGGAGAGACTGTCACAGTCCGGCTTTTGCGCCCCGCGGATGAACTTGAACACACGCTGATCGTTACGGGCAGCCATGATCCGCTGATCGATGAAGTGACGGATCTACTGCAAAGTGAAGGACAAGGTTTCCGCGTTTGCTCCACACATGTCGGAAGCATGGGCGCGATCCGTGCGATCCGGGCGGGCCTTGCGCATATCGGCGGCATTCACCTGCTTGACACGGAAACCGGAGAGTATAACAAAAGCTATGTGAAAAATATGTTTCCACAAGGCGGCGCCGTCATCGCTCGGGGTGTCGGGCGCGTGCAGGGTCTGATGGTCAAAAAAGGGAACCCCTGCGGCATCAAAACCTTTGCCGACGTTGCGCGGGTACGTTATGTCAACCGCCAGCGCGGCGCAGGCACCCGCATTTTATGCGATTATCTGATGGAAAAGAACGGCCTTTCCCCGGAACAGATCGACGGATATTACAACGAGGAATTCACCCACACCGCCGTTGCTGCCCTGATCGCCGCGGGCAACGCGGACACGGGACTCGGCATTTTTTCCGCGGCAAAAATCTATGATCTGGATTTCGTTCCGATCTGCACGGAGACCTACGAATTTCTGGTGAACGAAGCGTATTGCGAAGACCCCATGGTGCAGGAATTCCTGAAAGCCCTGCATTCTGAAAAATGTAAAAACCGATTGCTGGAAATGGGCGGATATTTATTGGAGGATTGACCGATGCTGACTCATCTCAACGAAAACGGCGAAGCGAACATGGTCGACGTCGGCGAAAAAAGCGTCACGGTCCGCACAGCCAAAGCATATGGCAGGATCAGGATGCAGCCTGACACATTACGCGCGCTGCTTTCTTCGCAGCTCAAAAAAGGTGACGGACTGGCCGCCGCGCGAATCGCCGGAATCCTCGGCGGAAAACGCACATCGGAATTGATCCCGCTTTGCCACAACATACCGATCGACAGGATCGACATCCGCTTTCAACAGGAAGACGCGCAGACACTCGGGATCCTTGCCGAAGCAAAGTGTACCTATAAAACAGGCATAGAGATGGAAGCCCTGACCGCGGTGAGCATTGCGGCGCTGACGATCTATGATATGTGCAAAGCGATCGACCGCGCCATGGTCATCGAAGAGATCAAACTGCTGGAAAAGACCGGCGGAAAGAGCGATTACCGACATGAAGGATAATTTCGGACGCGAAATCGACTACCTGCGTGTTTCAATCACAACGCGCTGCAACCTCAACTGCATCTACTGCGGGAAAGAAGACTGCGACAAAAAAGAACAGGAGCTGCCTGTTGCGGCATTTCGAACGCTTGTGCGTGCATTTGCGAAGTGCGGCATCAAAAAAGTGCGGATCACCGGCGGAGTGCCGCTGGTGCGCGCCGACGTCTGCGAGATCGTTGAAGCGATCTGTCAAACCGAGGGCATCGAGACGCTCGGTCTGACAACCAACGGCGTTTTGCTCGAGCAGTTTGCCGCGCCGTTGGCAAACGCAGGACTTGACAGCGTGAATATCAGCCTTGACAGCACGGACGGCAGCACCTACCGCCATTTGACGGGCGCCGATGTACTGGATAAGGTTCTGCGCGGGATCGAGGCCGCGCAAAAAGCCGGCCTTTCCAAAATCAAAATCAACGCCGTGTTGATGCGCGGCGTCAACGACGCAGGCGCAAAAGACCTGATCGCGCTCGCCAAAGAGAGCCCCATCGACGTCCGTTTCATTGAACTGATGCCCTTTTCCGGGATCGGCGAAGCGGACGACCGGCGAATCACCGGCGATGAACTGCTGGAAAGATTTCCGTTTCTTCAACCGATGGAATCGCAGGAAAACGCGACCGCGCGTTATTACACGGCCGAGGGCTTTCGCGGACGGATCGGCTTGATCTCTCCGGTCACGCACAAATTCTGCGACTCCTGCTGCCGGGTCCGACTGCTTTCCGACGGCAGACTGAAACCGTGTCTGGCCTATGAGGAAAGCTACGATCTGATGCCGTACATGGAAAATGAAACTGCGCTGATCGCGCGGATTCGTCAAATCATTGCCGAAAAGCCGGCAGGACACGCATTCGACACCAAAACGCCCGCGCACGGGCTCAACCGAACAGGAGGATGACTATGGCAACCGTTCTTTCCATCAACATCAGCGAGAAAAAAGGCACGCCGAAAACAACGATCGACGAAGGAAAGCTGATCGTCGATTTCGGTTTTGAAGGCGACGCCCACGCCGGAAAATGGCATCGGCAGGTCAGCCTGCTTGCAAAGGAAAGCATTGAAAAGGCGAAAGGGATGCGCACCGACGGGCTGTGTCACGGAATGTTCGCCGAAAACATCACGACCGAAGGTATCACCCTGCACACGCTGCCTGTCGGCACAAAGCTTCAGATCGGCGACGAAGCGGTGATTGAGATCTCCCAGATTGGGAAGGAATGCCATGACGGCTGCGCGATCCGCCAGCTTGTCGGCCAATGCATCATGCCGAAGGAAGGCGTGTTTGCCCGTGTGATCCAAGGCGGAACCGTCAAAAGCGGGGACGAGATCCGCGTGATCGAATAAAGCTTTTTCGTTAATCTGCTTTTTGGAGGATTTCCGATGTTTTACTTTTTGTACGAATCGTTTATGACCTACAACCTGCTGCTGATCGCCGCTGCGGTCATCCCTGCTGTTTTTCTGATGGTGCGCGTCTGGCGCGCCGACCGGCTGGAAAAAGAAAGTCCCGCCCTGCTTCGGAAGCTTGTCGTGGGCGGAATCTTTTCGGCGCTGCTTGCGCTGGTGGAAGAACGCATCTGTTGCTGGATTCTGGACGCTGCCGTTGCGCAAAATACGGTGCTCTATAACGTGATCCTTTATTTTGTCATCGTTGCCGTTGCGGAAGAAAGCTCAAAATACATTTTCCTGAAACGCAATTCATGGAATTCTCCCGAATTCAACTGCCAATATGACGGCGTGGTTTACGCTGTGTTCACGTCCCTCGGATTTGCCCTTTGGGAAAACATCAGCTATGTGATGCATTACGGGTTCGCCACAGCCCTTGTCCGCGCCGTAACGGCCATTCCCGGTCACGCCTGCTTCGGCGTGTTCATGGGTGTGTTCTATGGCATTGCAAGAAAGTATCAAAACTACGGAAATCCGACCGCCTCGCTGGCTTGCAGGATCCTTTGCCTTTGCTTCCCCGTTCTGCTGCATGGCGCCTATGATTACATCGCTTCATCGCAGCAGTCCGCCGACGACTGGTATTTTATCGGCTTTGTCGCAGTGCTGTTCGTTGTTTCCTATATTCTGGTCGGAAGGATCTCGAAAAAGGATAAGCCGATCGTAACCTAAACTACACTCAATCACATTCCGCAGAAAATCAATAAGACACAGAAACACGGCAGCGAACAATTGACCGCTGCCGTGCTTTTTATTTCATCAACAAAAACGCAATCTCAGTTTATTTCTTGTATTTCAGAAAAGCACCTGAAGTTCCAGCGCTTCGAGCGCGTCTCTTGATACAGTGCTGCACGAAAAAATCGGACGCTGTTCTCCGTTGCATAAAACGATCAGTCGATCGTCGGAAAAACGTCTGCCGTCGGCTTCTGTCACAACAGGAGCAAACGGCTCAAAAGAAAACAACGCCGGATTTCTCCAAAAACAAAGCAGCGCTTCCGCATAGCGCATCGTGCAGCACTGCGGCGCTTCATAGCCGCTGATGCGAAGGACGGGTTGCCGCGCCGTGACGCATTTGTTCGTGCCGACGCCGCCGTTGTCGCGCTGACAGAATTGCAGACCGTTGGCCCAGATGCGTCTGGCAAGCGTGCGATAGCGTGCTTCCACGGTGTGGTAATAAAGCGCAACGGCCAGCAGCAGGCTGTCTGTAACGGCGCAAGGCTCCGTCCAGGTCTCTTCTCTGCCGAACCAGTTGAAATTTTCATAGGTCAGCGTCATACCGTGCTGCAGATACCGGTCAAATTCACTGCGAACCGCTTGGAGGTATTTTTCCTGCCGTGTCGTTTCATAAAAAGACAGGATCCCCCGCAGGCAGGTCAGCGACGTGTGCGTCTGGAACCCGTGTGCGACCATGTCCGCCTGCAGAAAGACGTCGATTACCTTTTCCAAAAAGACGCGGGCACGTTCGTCGCCGGTCAGGGCATAATACCGCGCGACCCCATCCACGCACATGAAGGCGCAGCCAACGTCGGTGGAAAGCTCCCAGCCCAGCGCGGCGCCGCAGATGCTTCCATCCACCTTTCCTCCGGCGGACGAACGCTCGAGCGAATAGACGTCATAAAGCGGCAGCGCGGGCAGATAAAGATGTTCGAAGGTACTTTTCAGCGCTTCAAGCGCAAACGGATCCCGAAAGGTCTCCGCATAGTCCGTCAGAGCGCGCAAATACCAGTTGTGACCCGAAAGCTGCTGCTCGTTCGCGTGTCCGGCAGCAGGCACATCGCCGAAAAACAACTGCGGATTCGTTCGCTTCGGCAGCTCGGCCATCATCCGCTCCATGCAGGGGATCTTTCTGCCGCTGATGTGGTAATGGCACAAAAAGTAGAGCAGTGCGCGGCCTTCCCGGTCGCCCGGCCAGCCGGGATTCCCGTCGAAAACGGTCTCGATCGTGTAAGGCGCAGAATGCAGACGCAGAAAGTGTTTTTCGATGTTCCGTTCAGCGTTCGGCGTAAGCCAATGCGCATCGACACGCGGAATACTCATAGCTACCCTCCGATTTATACAAACAACAGATTCGAATGATTCTTCTTGTCTTTTTCACGAATATGGTGTATAGTAAAGGCGTAAGCAGAAACAAACAGCATAAAGGAGATACAAAAATGGAATTGATTCAAAGCTTTTCAGTCGACCATACGCGCATTGTGCCCGGCATTTTCACAAGCAGAGTCGATCATCCGGGCAGTGCTTCCGTCACGACCTACGACATCCGTCTCAAACGGCCGAACAGGGAACCCGCCATCGACGTTGCGGCAATGCATTCGCTGGAACACATCATTGCAACCTTTCTTCGCAACGATCCCGACTGGAAGGATGAGATCATCTACTGGGGTCCCATGGGCTGTCTGACAGGGTTTTATCTCATCCTCAAAGGGAACCGCACGCCACGGGAGATCTATCCGCTGATGCTGCGTGCCTTCAAGTCCGTTGACGACGCGCAGGAGGTTCCGGGCGCGGCGCCCGTGAACTGCGGAAACTACCTGATGCACAACCTCGCCATGGCGAAGTGGTATGCGAACGAATTCGTCGCTTATCTTCAGGCGAACGCAGAAAACAGCGATATATTTGAATATCCCAAAGCTGAGCGGCTCGTGACAGAGGACGGACAGCATTTCTACGATTCGTAACCAGATTACCGTTTAAAGCTCTTTTCAAGAAAATCGCGAATGGCTTCGAAGAAGGCCTTGAGATACACGATGAAAGAAGCAAAGCCGGAACCGTTTTGCGCAGAGGAACGCGACGGCGTCAGAACTGCGTCGCGATCCGGAATGTCGTCATCCTCCAAAAACCGGTTCAGGAACGGAGCGAGCACGGATTCCGCCGCGTCATAACTGAGGTTCGCGCCGAGGTGATACGTGCGGTTCCACCGGAACAGATCGATTTGATCGAGCTGCGCAAAGCCCAAAACGCCGAAAATGCGGTTCAGGCATTGCGTTGAAACCTGATTGCCGGTTTGCGCAAGAATGTATTTCAGCAGCGTGTTCAGCGCGACGATCAGGATCCTTCCCTCCGGCGACTTTGTGGTCGGGATATCCTCCCCTCCTGTGTAAATGATCGCAACAACGCTTGTGATCAGATCCATGAGGCTCAGATAATCCGAAGACGGAAGCTTTGCTCCGGCTGCGGCCGCAAGCGCCTGCACGCTCTTGCCCTGCTTTCCGTAAAGCGGCATATTCAGCGCGCGCGTCACGAGAGGCATCACAACGTCCGCCGCGTCGGCCAACGGCCCGGAGCTCACGTTGAGCAATTCCTTTATGGATTCGGCCGAGATCACACGCTCGATCTTTTTGGCGACGGAAAACTTGAAAAAGCCGAGTGAATAGGCGGTGTAATCCTCTGTGATCGCCTTGTGCTGGGCATCGTTATACTTCGGCGGAATATAGATCGGGTCAAGGGACTCCAGCCGCTCCATGGAGATCGTCATGCGCTCCGACGTAAGGTCGATCATGCGGAATTCCATCGGATAGGAGTTCAGCGAGGTTGTGAGGATATCATAGACCACCTGACCGTTAGAGCCGGTGAACGAAGTGATGTTGTTGCCGTGCTCATGGCCGGTAAACACATAGGAGAATCCCCACGCGGCAAAACGCTCGGCCATTTTTTCGTGATCTCGCACGATAAAGTCCTTCATCAGCACTTCGGCGTAAGGGATCGGCTCAAGCAGCGGATGATGCATCATGACGATCGGCATTTTTCCGTCTGCGGCGGCGGACTTCGCCTGCGCATCGACCCACGAGAGCAGACGATCGTCAAATCCGTCGCCGTCCTTGCCGGGAAGGTTGGAATCGATGGCGATCAGGCGGCAGTCACCGGGCAGCTCCGCCGTAAAAGAGGCGGTTTTCGTGTCCGATGCAAGCGCTTCGTCGTAACCGAAGTCGGAATAATACGCTTTAAACTCGTCGGGCGTGGCGCCGTAATAATCGTGATTGCCCGGAACCACATAGACCGGGATCCCACTTTCTTCCTCAAACCCGCGAAGCAGAGCGGCAAAATAGCTGTGCTGCGTCTCGTTGCCGTAGTGCGTCAGATCGCCGCAGAGCAGGACAAACTGCGCGCCCTGTTCCTTTGCGCGCGCAAGCGTCTGCAGCAGCAGTCCCGTCGCTTCATGCGTCTGATTGCCGGAGCCCCAGCAGGCATAGTACAGCTCGCTTTCCGGGTAGTCGACCTCCAGCTCCGCATCCGGCAGACGCAAATGTACGTCTGCAGCCACGGCGAAGCGGACTTTTCTGCCGTTTTCATCGGCGGCAAACGACGGCACGCAAAGCGCGGCGGCCAGCATGACGACCGAAAGAAAGAGCGCGACGACTTTTTTTATCACTTTTTTCTGCATTTCAAGTCCTCCCATCGAATGATCGTTTCTATTATCCTACATTTCAAAACAAATGTCAACCGGTATCACATTTTTAAGTGCCGACCGACATCCTTCAACTGGAGGTGGAACGTATGTCCAATCAAAATCCGTCGCCGGAAAAGCTGCGCAAGGCCGCACTGAAAAAACAGCGTGAGATCGCAAAATGGGAAAAAGAAAAAGCGCGTCCTAAGCGCAGAACATATTTGATCTATATGGTCTTTCTCATCTGTCTGGTGTATATCACGGATGAGATCGCTTCTCAGATCTGCGTGCAGATGAAAACGGAGGTCGCGGGAGATCTGTTTGTGTCCTTCGGCGACAAATCACTGTCCACGCTCGGCGCGCTGGAGCTGCTCTCCTATCCGTGCATTGCCATATCTCTGTTCTATAAAACGCTGTCTGACCGTTACGGCCGCAGGCTGTTTCTGGTCGTCAACACCTTTGGTATGGCCCTTGGAATGACGCTGATCTTCCTTTCGGGCAACATTCCTCTGTATATCGTCGGCTACTGCGTGATCTCCTTCTTCGTTCCCCACGATATGCAGGTGGTCTATATCATGGAGACCGCCCCGGCGAAACATCGCGCACGGATTTATTCCCTTGTGCGGGCGATCGCAACGCTGGGCGCCATGCTGATTCCCCTGCTGCGGCGCGTCTTTTTGCACGATCAAACGCAGTGGCGGATGGTCTTTCTGATCCCCGCCGTGCTCGGGCTGGTCACATCGTTCCTCGCGCTTCTGCTCTCGCGCGAGACGGAAGCTTTTATCGACTCGCGCCTGAAATACCTGCACATGAGCGAGGAGGAGCTTCAAGCGGATAAAGCCGCGAAGGAGGTTCGAAACGCGCAGGGCGGATTTTTCGCCGCGCTCAAATTTGCGATGGGCCGAAAACAGCTTCGGTGGCTCTATATACTGATGGCCTTTCACAATCTCGGCTTCATCATCACTATGAATTACCAGCCCATGCTCTCCTACGGTTACGCCGGTCACCTTGTCGCCTCCGGCGGCGCAAAGACGCTGGACAGCGCGTTGAACGCCGTTGCCTCCAACAACGGTCAAGTGACGCAGGCACTGTTTCTCTTTGCGGTCGGCAGCGCTGTGTTTCAATTTCTTGTCGGGTTCATATCCGATAAGCTCGGGCGCAAACCTGCAGGCGCGTTGATGTCCGCCCTGACGCTGACGACGCTGCTGCTGTTCACCTTCGGCGCAAGATTCGGATGGGCACCGTGGGTCGTCGGCTTTCTGACGGGAGCCTGTGTCGGCAGCTTCTGGTCCGTCGGAGATATCAACGTGATGATGATGTCGGAGTCCTCGCCGACGAATCTGCGCTCCTCCGTCGCGTCCTCCGCCTATGTGATCCAAGCGCTCGGGACGATCCTCGGTATGGCAATCCTGCTGCCGACGCTCGGCGCGCTCGGCAATTCCGTTGTCAGCACTGCGGTTCTTTGCATTTCCGCACCGGGAATCCTGATCGGCCTTTTGCTGGTGCTTTTAAAGACTCACGAGACCAAAGGCGCCGATCTGGATACCGTCACGGGCTTTGAGTGGGATTGATCACACAATGAAATGCAAAACAACAGGAGCCACGATCGAATCGCCGAACGCGGCTCCTGCCTTTTTAAATCACGATGATCACTTAATAAATCCATGCAGTCAAACTCAAAGAATCGCTTCCACAGCTGAACGAACATCCTGCATATCGACTGTCGGCTCAAAGCGGGAGATGACATTGCCTTCGCGGTCGATTAGAAACTTCGTGAAATTCCATTTGATAAATGCCTTTTCGCCGAATCTCTTGTTGTTGGCCTTTGCAAAGGTGTTGAGCGCGGCGTTTTTGATGCCCCTTCCGAAGCCTTCAAACGGCTTTTCGGTCGCAAGAAAAGCAAACAGCGGCTCCGCGTCTTCGCCATTGACGTCAATCTTCTTAAACTGCGGAAAATCCGCACCAAATCTCAGCGTGCAGAACTGATGAATGTCGTCGGCGTCTCCGGGCGTCTGGTTGGCAAACTGGTTGCAGGGAAAATCAAGGATCTCAAATCCCTGATCCTTCAAATCCTTGTACATAGCCTCCAGCGGCTCATAGTGTGGCGTAAAGCCACACCCAGTCGCCGTGTTGACGATCAGCAGCACCTTACCGCTGTAATCGGAAAGAGAAACGTCGTTTCCCTTTCTATCTTTGACTGTGAAATCATAAACTGTGCGCATACGGATACCTCCTATATTCTCTTGTTAATTCTTTCTGTCAAGCAGTTCATAAAGCAGCGTATAAAGTGTTTTTGCCTTTTCCGGCGAAAGAACGACACAGTTTGCCGCTTTCGTCGGAACGTCTTTGAGCAGATACTGCAGAGCCCTGCCCGGTTCTGTCAGAGTGATAACAACAACGCGTTCGTCCTCACTGCTGCGAGTGCGCTCAATATAACCGGCTTTTTGCATTTTTTTCAGCAGCGGAGAAAGTGTTCCGTTATCCAGCATGAGACGCTCCCCCAAAGCGCCGACGGTGACCCCGTCCTGTTCCCACAAAACAAGAAACACGATGTACTGCGTATAAGTCAGGCCAAACGGTTTCAACAGTGGCGTATAGAGATTGATTACGCCGCGCGCAGCGGCATACAGCGGAAAGCAAAGCTGATTTTCCAGCTTCATCGCCTCACGATAATCATATTTCATGTGACATCCCCTCAAACGTGTTTTGCAACTATTTTTTTCATATATGGTTGCAAAAATCAAGAATACAAATTAAGATTAATAATTCTTAAATCTTTTGTCTAATCCAATTTGTCCGACCAAAACGCAGGACACGGCCCCCTTTCGGGAAGCCGTGTCTTGATTATTCAGAAACAAATCAACAGGAAATTAAGGTTTTATACCTCATTTCCAAAATTTGATCACCATGGTGAGCGTGCGAACGATCGCCGTCACGAACGCGATGAGCGCATCCCAGAAATTGTCGCGGCCGGTCTTGGGCTGTTCAGCGCCGCAAACCGTGCAGACGCCGTCCGCATAATTGTGGGCGGTCTTGTCGATCGGCTTGGTCTCGGTGAAACCGCAGACGCCGCAGGAACGGGACTTGACGCCCTCTTCTGTGCAGGTGGCTTCCTTGGTCACGGTCCAATCGCCCATGGCGTGAGACTTCTTGGCGATGGTGTTCGCGGTGCGGTTGAGTTCCTCACCGCAGTCTGCGCAGTAAACCACGCTGTCATAGCTGCCTGTCGCCGTGCAGGTGGCTTCGTTTCTGTTTTCTTCGACAGCCGCGGCTGCAGTGTGGGCGGTTTCGTCGATCGGAAGCACCCAGCTTTCGGCTTCAATTTCCGTTTCGCCTGCCGCGTCGAAGAAATAGGCCTCGCAGTCCGGGCAATACCAGTAAGCGCTGTTACCTTCCGCCTTGCAGGTGGCCGCTTTCGCCGCGGTCGCAGTCATGTTCTCGTGTGCGCAGTCATCAATAGCCGCAACAAGATAGATGCTCAGTCCGTCGGCATCCGCATAAACATAGTTGCCTCTTACTCTGGAGGGAACCTTTTCCACCGTACCGTTTGCAAGCGCGTGGTACACGCCAACCTTTTCGGGCGCAGCGTTTTCGGGCGCCGGGAAGCGCAGCGTGATCGAGCCGTCCGGCTGAATGGCAACGTCGTCCTTCATCAGCTTGACGTCATAAGCGGACTGCTGCAGAATCTTTTTCTTATCAAGTTCGGGAAGATTCCTGATCGCCTGATGCAGCTCCGGTCTGACTTCAACATCCGGGACAACAACAAGCAGCGCATCTTCGTCGATCACATTGGGAGCGGCATAGATCACAACAGACTCTTCGGGGGCTTCTTCGCCCTCTTCCTGCTCACGCGCTTCAATGATGAGCATATTGTCGCGAATATACGTTATGATCGAAAGGATTTGGTTAACTTCATCCTTTTGGCTCATCAGTTCGTCATATTCCTCGCTGCCTTCCTCGGCCAGTGCAAGCGCCTCGTTGATCTCATCCAGCGCATCCTGCAGTTCGTCGATAGAATACGCTTCGATATAACCGTACTGCTCGATCGCCATTGAGATCTCACCGTTTTCAGGATTGTAGTAGAAGGAATACATCTCGATCTCATTCATGAATTCTTCTGCTTCCTCTTCCGGAACGCCAACCGCTTCCAGGAAGTACGCATAGAAGGGTTCCTTTTCCAGATAGATGCCGATTTCTTCGATCTCTGCAAGATCATAGACAATGGGAACCAGACCCGCATAGGGATCATAGCCGACGATCTTGAGGTAATGGTCAAGGTCGTATTCGAGAATGCGGCCGGAAGGATCGACGCCGAACACAGTTTCGCCGTCAGCGGCAAGGTACCAGACTGCGCCGCGAACTAACTGTTCAAAATACGCAAACGTATCGGGCTCCATGTAGCCTCCCATATTGGAAATATAGGTCTCGATATCGAGCCATGCGTCGCCGTCCACCAGACCTTCGTCGGAGACCGGAAGCACGGTTGCACCTTCCAGCGGGTTGATCTTAATGTAATCGAAGATGTGATAAAGATTGGTTGCGCGGTCGAACTCTTTTTTGCCTTCCTTCGTTATCGCAATGATGGTGTCTTCGTCTTCGCTCAGATAGTAGAACGCATCATAGACGTTATACACGTCGAATTCATCGTCGTAGACAGTTTCACCGGTTTCGCTGTCATACCGGGAGAAGTTTTCATAGGCAAACTCCGAGTCGATCGCTCTCGGCGTATCCACTGTCAGATTATACGGCAGCTTTTGGAATCCAGCGCACAAAATGAAATTCCAGAGGCCGTAAGAGCCGAGTGGACTGGTTTCAACATAGCCGTTTTCGTCGCAATAAATCGTGGAAGTAGCCGGATCCAGATAGTAATCCAAATCAACCACCTGCGCAGCGTTGGCTTCGGTATAGCCATGATCGGCCAAATAGGAACAATAACCTTCAGCATTCAGCCAAAGCGTGCCGTCCGCAAGTCCTTCGGCAGACTTCGGCAAAAGGACATAGCCGAGATCCTCAAAGGTAACTTGCTTTACATAGCCGTTGATATCTGCCCAGTCTTCTGCGTTGGCAAACATACCGACGATGGTATCAAACACGATGAAATCGTCGGGACCTTCGCCATAGACATTTGTGCAGGTCATCTTGAAGTTGCCGTCTTCGTCAATATAGAGCTTATCGAAAAAATACGTGGCAAATTCTTCATCGGTGATTTCCGTTTCTTCCAGCACGGCGGCCTTGTCAAAATATTTGTCGCCGTAATTCAGGCCATCGGGAGAAAGCGGAAGCTGCGTCCAAGCTGTGTCGGTGTCGCGCTGCATGATCGCTGCTTCAAAAGCCTCCGTGGCTTCGCCGTTTTCGATCACGGTCACAACGCCGTTGACAACGATTTTGAAGTTCCAGAATTCGTCAGTGTAGACCTCGATATAGTCGCCGTCATCATAGAAATCGGCAAACACGGTTTTGTAGGTGTAATACCAACCGACCAGAAGACCCGCAACATCGTCCCAGGTGTCGATCAGATGCAGGGTTTCCCAGGGACCGAAACCGTACTGCAAGACAAAGCTTTCAAAGATCGACGTATCCGAGGTGTAGTTTTCAAACGGATCAGGACGGCTCTGATCATAATAGTTCTGGTTGAAGATCTTGATCGCGGAATGATCTTCTTTGATGAAGAATTCGGTGGCCTCATAACGATCGGCGTCGTCATTGTATCCGGCGTCTCTCAATGCCGCGACATAACCGCTCAGATCAAAATACCAGTCGCCGGGATACAGATCATCCGCCGAGGTCGGCAGGATCACGTAGCCGTCGGGTGCGTCGACAGCAAACGCCACGGTTCCCAGCAGGGAGCACATGGACAGCGCCATTAATACGGAAAGGAAAATTGCCAAGGATTTTTTCAGAGTTTTCACAAATATTCCTCCTTTTGGATTTTGGGTTCGTTCATTTGTTTATGGGCGGACGACTGTTCTTTTTTTCGAAATCCCCTCCTTAAAATGTATTTGAATGTATCATTTAATTCATTATAAACCAAAAATTAGAAACGCACAACGTCACAAGTGATAAAATGTGTCAAAAATATGTTAATATGTCGTAGAATTTTTGCCGCTGTTTTTATGCAAAGTGCACAAAAGAGGCAAAAATCAGTTTTTGCTGTTGGGATCAAGGGCAATTCCAACCACCCGGGCGTGAACGGCCAGCTCCGTGCGGCAAGGTAGGCTTCGATGGCAAGCAGGCTCTGGCCGAGGTCGTTGTGCAGCCGCGTTTTTGCCGAAAGCACCTCGCGTTCGCGCACGATGCGTTCCATATTGTTCAGATAGGTGCGCATCTGCCGGTTCACCGCCGCCAGACGCTCGTTGCGCTGACGCAGCTCGCAAATGTCGCGGTAACGCTCCGTTACGTCATAGGCGATCGTTTCCGTGAGCGGCTTGTTGTCCATTGCCACCTGCCGGCGCTTGAGGTGCCACGTTTCGCCGTTCGGCAGGCACAAAAAGGTGTTGTTCGCGTCTTCGTCCACGGTGCAGCCCGGCAGCAGGTCCCGCTTTTTCAGCCGTTCATCCAGTCGCACGATATCTGTGACGCCCGTGCCGAAAGCCTCGTTGCAGATGCTTTGCATCCGGTTGTTCACCAGCTTCGGAAAACCGTCCGGCAAGCTGTAGCATACGCCGTCGGGGAGATGATCCAGCCCCTCGCAGACGGACCGCGCCGAAAGGGTCTGTCGGCTCAACCGCACCAGACGCAGATGCATCACGATGACCGCCGCCAGCAGCAACCCCATGTAAAGCGCAATCAACCAGAGCGGCAAAGAAAGGATACGGTTCATAAAAGGCAACAGTTCCATATTTCTCTGAATAAGAACAATGTTGATCGCCATGGTGGAAGACGGAAGAATGCTCAAAAATGCCACGAGCAAACCGATCCGGAAAATCCGTCTTGCCGTTCGGTATCTGAACGCGCGTACCGTGCAAAGCAAGGCGCCCATGCAAAGCAGATACAAGCCAAAAGCAATCGCGCGAACCCAGCCAAAGGGCAAATCATTCAAGCACATAGATCAGACGCCCCCTCCGACATTTTTCGATTTCAAAACAAAGCGGATCTCTTCGCTGTCGGTCTTGCGCTTGACCGTCTCCACGGTGTGCTTGAGACTGAGAAAGTCCGCTTGCGACATTGCCTGCGGCTGAAGCGCGATCTCCAAAACGGCATCCAGAACGTGGGCTTGTTTTCGGCTGACAACGGCCTCAACCGCCAAAAGCATGGGCAGCACCTGCTCGATCACAGACTCAAACGCTTCATACACCGCCACGGCGCCGCGGGCCGAAACAGTCAGCCCCGGCGCGACCTTGACCTCACAGGAGATTTCCGAAAGGCGCAGCGCCTTTGCCGATTCTTCAAAGCAAAGCCGCAGCTCTTCTCCGTTCAAATACGGGTGGGTTTCCGCCTGCAGGAGCAAATTGCTGCGGCGCTTGCAATAGGCCAGCAGAACCGCCATTTTTTTCAGCGCGGCGCAAAAGGCCTCCTCCTCGCCGGGAAGATGCTGCACCCATGCGCTGAGCTGATTCAACTGCGGGCGCAGGGATTCCGTCACACTGTCGAGCAGACGGGTCTGTTCGGCGGTCTTTTTGCGGCTCTCGTCAATCTCGGCGGAAAGACACATCATGGCGTTTTCTTCCTTGAGATAGTCGGCGGTATCCTCCAGCTCCTCCTTCAGACGACGCAGCTCGGAGATGTCCTCCGTCCAATAAAACCAGCCGCCGATGACCGGCCGCACCTTGAGCAGCGTGTCGCCGTCGGGCAGAACAAGGGTGCCGTTCCTTGCTTTTTCGATCTGCTCAGGCTTAGGACGGACGCCGGCGGCAGAGGTCTGCCGCGCGTGAAACGTATCGTCCGCGAGACCTGCGTTCAGCGAAGAAACGGCAAAGATCGCCGGGTAATCGTTGTTGGAAACGATCACCCGCGCAATGACAAGGCTTTCCCAAAGCGCAATCGCGCTGATGCAAATGAAATCGCTCATTGCGAAAGCCTTCTGGAAGAAGGTTCTGTTCTGGCCGGGATAGGCATAAATCAGCGAGTAGATCACCATCAACAGAAGAATCAGGCTGGGCAGCCAGAACGTTTTCAGGAGCCGGCGGTTGAGAGAGGAGCGGATCATCATCCCGATCACGATCAAAAGACCCAGCACGATCCAACCGGACGCCAGATAAATAGAGGATCCCGTGGGTATATTCGCCTACCCAGTTTTCAATTCCGTTCGTGAACCGAAACGTAAGCTGATGCAGGTCGTTCGTAAAAATGCCCGCCGAAAGCAGCGCCGGGGGCAAAAAAAGCCAATACCACTTTCTGGAGATTTTTTAGTCGTCGGCTTTGCCGAAATACAGGGCGGCATAAAACAAAAACAGCGGCCCGAAGGTCAAAGGGATATAGTAGGCATACCAGAGATACCGTGCAACGGCGCCGTCGTGCGTCACAAAGTTACATTTCGCAACATGCAAAAGGCTCAGCAGAATGAAAAGCACCGCCAACCGACCCATGTTGTTTCGCATCTGTTTTTGCGGGAACCGTCTGTGGACGCTGAGATACCACTGCATATAGACAACTTCAATGATGAGGGCGGACAAAACGCCAAAGTGCAGAACCTTCCATATCATCCACTCATCAAAGTGTAAAGCAGTCCAAAGAGGCCATTCGTTCAGGGCTCTATCCGAAATATGGTCAAACGTGTTCATCAAGCCGGCGCATAAAAGCACCGAAAGATTCATCAGCAGCTTGCGCAGCGACTTCTTATTAAAATCCACGGGTTCACCTCCCGGCGCGCAGCTTTTCTCTTTTTCGGGTTCATTATATCCCAGAAAAACCTGCTTGTCTACGTCACTAGTGACTAATTTTCGACACTTTGAAGAAAAAATTGAAACAAATTCAGGCGTGCGCGCCTTGTCCGTTGCCGAAAAGTGCCATCCGACGATCTGCGTCACAAAAACTTTTGCCGAAAATCCTTGTACCCTCTTGAAAACCGGAAAAAAATGTGCTATAGTTAGCTTGAGCTAATTAGCGAACGCTAATCCACTTCCAGATGCAGATGCAAAAACAATGAAAAAGGAGGAACCCTTATGAGCATTCCCGTCATTCTGATCGAAATGGCCGTTTTTGCGGCGCTGTTTACCGCTATCGTCTTCACGGCATACAGGGGCGACAGGAAATACAGCCCCGCCGGGATCAGCAATTATCCGCCCGATATTCAGGCGGAATACTTCAAAACGCACGCGCCGGTCGAGGTTTCCTACCGGTCGAAAAAGGTTCTGTTGACCAAAGGCTTCGGCGTGCTGCTGTTTACCGTGATCCTGCTGGTCTGCGCCCTGATCGCGGGCGCGAAAACCTTTTGGCAGGGCTTCGGTCTGGCGTTCGGCCTGATGGTGTGGATCGGCGCCTACGACACGTTCTTTCTGGACTGGGTGCTGTTTGCGCGGCTCCCCATGTTCCGGCTGGAGGGAACGGAGCACATGGACAAGGCATATCATCAAAAGTGGTTTCACCTGAAAGGCATGCTGTTTCCGGGAATCGTCTTTGCGCTGATCCCGGCCGCGGTCGTCGGGCTGCTGATCCTGCTGATCCGATAAGAGAGAGATCGACATGAACTACATCGGAATGCCCATGGGTATGTGGGCGCTTTACAGAACATCCTTTCAATCGCATCTGGTTTCCGTTCTCGGGTTCAGCGAGAAAGCGGCGAAAAGGATTGCCGCCGCAGCAAAGCCGAAGTATAAAGAGATCATTGCAAAGCTGCCGGAATTTGAAAAAGAAGACCGCTTCAAAATGAATATCGTGAACTGCGCCATGTTCGCGTCGTTCCTGCTGTGCATGGAACAAAAGCCGGACGTGGAACGGCTGACGACGTTTTACGCCCGCGCCATGATGAACGCGCCGACGCGCGTGTTCTGCCGGTTGGAAGGCAGACAAAAGTTCAGCGCCAAAGACATTGCCGGCATGAAAGCGACTGCCGCGCTGAACGCAGCGGATCGCAACCCGTATTCATGGAACATGGCGATTCTCCCCTACGCCGACGGCAGCGGCTATGAGGCGCGTTTCACGAAGTGCGGCATATGTACGCTGATGCGGGAACTGGGACTCTATGCGTTCGTTCCGGCAATGTGCCGTCTGGATTACGACATGACGGCGGCAGGCGGCACGGCGGATTTTGTGCGCGAATACACGCTGGCTTCCGGCGGGCCCTACTGCGACTGCGGATACAAAAAGAAAGAAGGAACATAAGATGACAAAAACAACGCTCAAAATTGACGGCATGATGTGCGGCATGTGCGAAGCGCACATCTGCGACACGATTCGCAACAGCGTGCCCGACGCGAAAAAGGTGAAAGCTTCACACACGAAAGGCGAAGCGAGCTTTTTAACGGAGACGGTTCCGCGCGAGGATGTGCTCAAGGCAATGATCGACGCCACGGGCTACACATTCGTTTCCATGACGAGCGAACCCTGTGAAAAGAAAGGCTGGTTTCATCGAACATGAATCAAAATACGGCTTACCACATCGAAAAAAACTCCGTACAGGAAACGCTGGTGATCCCGCTGCTCGGCCGTGTGGTCTGTTCCGAGCGGTTTCCGCAGTTATTCTCCGACCCCACGGCAAAGCGTATCTGCGATTCGCTGGACTATGACTTTGCAGCCAAACGCAGGCTGATGGAATCCCCTGCCGGACTGTTCGGCGCACTGGAGGTTGCCCAGCGCCAGTATGACCTGATGCAGGAGGTACTGGACTATCTGAAAGCCCATCCGAAGGCGGCGGTCGTCAACCTCGGCTGCGGACTGGACGACACCTTCACCCGCGTGGACAACGGCAAGTGCAAGGGTTACAACATCGACATGCCGGACGTGATCGCCGTGCGGAATGATCTTCTGCCCGCCGGGGAGCGCGAACAGAACCTCGCCTGCGATCTCAACGACTTTTCGTGGATGGACAGGATCGATGCGGCGGAAGGCGCGGTCCTCTTTGCCGCCGGGGTGTTCTATTACTTCAAGACGGAACAGGTCAAAACCCTGTTTTGCGAAATGGCAAAGCGGTTCCCCGGCGCGGCCCTCACGTTTGATTCCTGCAACCGGCGCGGCGCAAAGATGATGATGCGCACCTGGCTCAAGGAAGCGGGGATCACCGACGTTGGCGCGTTCTTCTCGCTCGAAGATGAAGCCGCACTGCGCACGTGGAGCGCCGCCTTCGCTACGGTCACGTCCAAAAGCTATATGCGCGGCTACCGCGACATCTACCGTGACGTCGGCGAGTTCCACAAGCTGATGATCCGCTTTTGCGACAAGCTGGTTCGGATGAAAATCGTCAAGATTCAATTTGCATAAGGAGTGTTTTTCATGAAACCCGATTACAAAAACTGGATGCCGAAAGGTATGGTTTTGACCGCTGCAGCGGCGACCGCCGTTTTTCTGCTGCTGTTTGTCGTCTTCGGATGCACAGGCATTCTGTCCGGCACGCTGAAAACCGTGTTGTTCATCGTCTTTCTTGTCGGCACGGTGATCGGCCTCGGCGTGACGCTTTGGATGGTGCTGATGTACCGCGCGTTTTCCTACAACGGCAAGCGGCAAATGTCGCGCCAGATCATTGAAGGGATCGCAAAGCATGTGCGGCTCCCGGACGGCGGCAAAGGCCTCGACGTGGGCTGCGGCAGCGGCGCGCTGACCATCGCCGTTGCCAAGCGCAACCCGAACGCGCAGATGGTCGGACTTGACCGCTGGGGCAAGGAGTATGCCTCGTTCAACAAGCCGCTGTGCGAAAGCAACGCCAAAGCCGAGGGCGTCTGCAACACGTCCTTTGTGCAGGGCGACGCGACAAAACTCGCTTTCCCCGAAGGGAGCTTTGACGCGGTGGTGAGCAATTATGTCTATCACAACATCCCGACGAAAGACCGGCAGGCGCTGCTGCTGGAAACGCTGCGCGTTTTGAAAAAGGGCGGCGCGTTCGCCATCCACGACATTTTTTCAAAGTCGAAATACGGCGATATGCGGGCGTTTGTTCAAAAGCTGAAAGCTATGGGTTATGAGCAGGTAGAACTGATCGACACCACCGACGGCACCTTTATCACAAAGACGGAATCCATCTGGATGGAGCTGGCCGGCTCGGCGCTGCTCGTCGGCAGAAAGTGAGGAAACCATGGGACTGCTGCACAACTTTTTTAACCAGACAAGAAAGCCCGAGGGCTTCCTCGGCAAGCTGATGGTCGGCGGCATGAACAGCGGGCACGCCGCGGTCGCGGACTGGGGCATGGCGTTTCTTGACGGTCTGCAGCCGCAGAAAATCCTGGACGCAGGCTGCGGCGGCGGGCGCAACATCGGCGCGCTGCTCGAGCTTTATCCGGCTGCAACTGGCGTCGCCGTGGACTATTCGCCGGTCAGCGTGGAAAAGAGCAAGCAGCACAACAAGGCGCTGATCGACGCCGGACGCTGCCGCGTGATACAGGCAGACGTTTCCGCCCTGCCGTTGGAACGCGATTGCTTCGATCTTGTGACGGCGTTTGAAACGGTCTATTTCTGGCCGGGCCTGCCGCGCAGCTTCGCCGAAGTCGCGCGGGTGCTGAAAAACGGCGGCGCGTTTCTGATCGTCAACGAATCCGACGGCACCGACAAAACGGCAAAGAAGTTTGAATCCATCATCGACGGCATGGTGTGCTACACGGCGCAGGACATCGAAGCCGCGCTGAAAGCGGCGGGCTTTGGCGACATCCGCGTGTTCAGGCACGAAACCAAGCCGTGTATGGCTGTGCTGGCAAGAAAGGGATGAAGCCATGACATGCAAAGAGCAAATCAAAAGCGCTTACAAGCTGACCGGCGGCCACGCGAGCTTTTACGACGGCATGATGACCTATGCCACCTTGCCGGGCAAGGCGATCTGCCGCCTTGTCTGGAACATGGACGGCGAAAAGAATCTGCGCTATGTGGAACAGGCGCTTTCCGGCGTGCCGGAGGATTTCGGCGGCAAGCTGCTGGAGGTGCCGGTGGGCACGGGCGTTCTGACCATGCCGGTCTACAAAGAGCTCCCGAATGCGGACATAACCTGTCTGGATTATTCAGCAGAAATGATGGCGGCGGCAAAGCAAAAAGCCGCCTTTGCCGGAATCGGGAACATCACGTTTTTACAGGGCGATGTCGGCGCGCTGCCGTTCCCGGACGAGCACTTTGACATTGTGCTGTCGCTCAACGGTTTTCACGCTTTTCCCGATAAGGACGCCGCCTACCGCGAAACCTTTCGGGTGCTGAAACCGGGCGGCGCCTTTTGCGGCTGCTTCTATATTCAGGGCGGCTGCAAACGGACCGATTGGTTCATCCGGCATCTGTATGCGCCGAAGGGCTTTTTTACCCCGCCGTTTGAAACGCAGGCTTCGCTCAGAGCGCGGTTGCAGAAAATGTATCAGGACGTAACCGTAACGGCAGTGGAGGGCATCGGCTGCTTTTGCTGCAAGAAGGAGGTTAAATCATGCTGACAACAATCATCCTTTCCCTTGTGATGATGGCGGGGCTTTTCCTGCTGCTGTATGCATGGGTCGCTCTGATCCAGAATCCGCGCTTTTTCTCCACCGCGCCAAAGGAGGTGCAGGCGGCGGTGCAGCCGAAGCCGGAACGGTTCCGGGGCGCGCACTTCTTCGGCTGGAAGCTGGCGATCATTGCGATCGTGCTGATGGGCGGCGCCGTTTTCTTCGGCTGCTGGGATGGCATCCAAAACGGTTTCAGCTTCGGCCAGTTCTTCCTGCGCTTTCTCATCATGCTGCTGGGGCTGAAAGCGTATGACGTGTTGTTCTTCGACTTTTTCCTGCTTTGCCGCTCCGGTTTTTTTCCGCGCTATTATCCCGAGGTGAAGGAACACCTCGGGCCGCATCTGTTCGGTTACAACTGGAAAACCCACGTGCTGACCGGTTCGCTGAGCATTGTGGGCGCTGCGGTCTTGGCGAGGATCTGCGTATCGATTGCGAGCGGCTAACGGAAAGCAAGCATGTGCGCACCTTGCGGCATCGCGCACCATTCGTTCACCGACCGAAAAGGTACGCGCTGCCATGTCCGAGGCCGGGAAGCGGCACAGCGGGAATCTCCGGCACAGGAAACAGCCAAAAGAGAAAGCGCCGCCGCAGCGACGCAAAAGAGCGTACTTGTCAGCCCATAACGGCTGAACGGCTCGTTTTGAAAGCTTGTTTCAAAAGGAAAAAGCAGCCCTTTCGGACTGCTCATTGGCGGAGAGTTAGGGATTCGAACCCTAGGTACTTTCGTACACAGCATTTCGAGTGCTGCACCTTCGACCACTCGGACAACTCTCCATTGCCAAAAGATTTTAACAGATTCCGCTGCGGTTGTCAACCTTTTTTTCGGAATTCGAGCGTTTTTTCCTGTCAGATCAGCCGATTCCGAGCAGCAGAGACGCATCCTTGACGCGATCGACTGATGCGCCGGCACCGTTGCCCCTCTGGCGCAGCACACGATCGCGCGGAGGATCCGTCATACGCGGGCCGCCGCCGGAACCGATCTCACTCTTTTCGGAAAGCGGCAAAAACTTATAATCCACATGATCCGGCGAGACACTGTTCCAGACACGGGTGGCAAACCGGTTGCAGTTATCGCTCAGCGTCCAGTCGTTATTGTTCACAATCGTCTCGTTGACTTGCCGAAGCTGGTCGCTTGTCAGATCCATGCTCCGGGAAACAACGCCGGAGGACGAACGCTGGTGCAGCATATAGGCTTCCACGTTATAGTAAACGCCTCCGCCATCCGCGCGGCGGTATTTATGTGTCCCGACGGAGACGCCCTCCCCCGGTGCGGCTTCGATCACACCGACAGAGATCGGCTGCGCGGATAAGTTTTCGATATAGATCCAGGTGTGGCCGAAAAAGATCACACGGCAGCACAGGTACATCCGCGCAACAACGGCAGGCTCGGAAGGCTGAACCTGCGGCTCGGCGCCTTCATCCTGTTCCTCGACGCCCTCGCCCTGTACATCGACGCCTTCATCCTGTTCTTCCACCGCGGGTTGGGACGGATCCTCCGCCGAAGCGAGCGCGGGAAGTCCGCAGACGCCGAACACAAACAGCAGGCAAAGCAGACAAACGAGCGACTTTTTCCATTTCCCTTTCATTTTTTCTGCACTCCCCTGTTATCGTTTGATTTTTGCAAACGGGAACCGTATGCCGGCTTTGATCCGCTCGATCAGCTTTCTGAGCAGCATCCGGATGTCGTCCTGCCATTTGCGCGGCGAACGCACAAAGCCGTCGTCGGAAAACAAGCCGCCGAGCGATTTGTCAAGTATCAAAAACTGCGGATATTCCGCAAAGCTTTCCACGGTCTGCTGTCCCTTGGAACGCAGAAGCTTGCCGGTAAACTCCTTGAGCACAGGGTCGTGCTCGGTGTGTTTGCAGTTGCGGATGAACCACGTCTGCGACGGGAACAGACAGGTGCTCGCGTCGATCGCGCCGTTGGGAGAGATCATCGGCATATTTTCAAGCTTCGGAACGGACATGATATCCAGTCGGTCGCAGGTTGCGCCGAAGGATTCCGCTTCCGTGGTGAGTACGCCGTCGCTGTTGGCTGTCCAGATGCCGCCGAGCGGAACGCCGGCA
The DNA here is from genome assembly GCA_902774035.1 of Oscillospiraceae bacterium. Classification (GTDB taxonomy): domain Bacteria; phylum Bacillota; class Clostridia; order Oscillospirales; family Acutalibacteraceae; genus UBA6857. Next base: position 36,028 of record CACYHA010000004.1, read on the forward strand.
TAGCCGTAGCGCGCGATCACATAAAGACTGCGCTGATCGTTGACGGAACGCAGCAGGGGCGCACGTCTGGAGCGGATGTTTGCGTCGAATTTATCAGTGCGCGAACGAAAAGCATCGCTCAGCGTGACGCCCGTCTTCGCAACAAAAGCTCTGCCCGCTTCCTGCTCGTCGTCGGGCACCATGTCCCAGACGCTCAGCCAGCTCCCGAACACGGGCACGATGGACTCTTTCCAGATGCGGCTGGAAAGATGGTCGAACAAATCGTTGATAAACGAGCAGAGGAAAGCCAGGCCGCCAAGATCGTCAAAAATCGTGATCAGACCGCGCAGCAGTCCCTCGTATTCCGACTGGTCGATCAAACCCTCCAAAAAAGCTGTCAGTCCGTCTACGCTCAGATTCACCTTGCCCTGCATCAGTTCGCCGGCAAACGCAGCGCCGTAAACCGCCGTTGCGTTGAAGCAGACGCTCTCGATCTTCTCCGTGCCATAGGTTGCAAGGTAGGTCAGCGTGACCACGCCGGCATAGCTGTGACATTCCAGCGCAACCTTGCCGTAGCCGCAGTCATCGGCCACATAGTTCACAAAATCGTTGAGCTGCGACGCGCTCACATAAGGATCGTCGCGCCAGTCATACACAAAGGAAATGTCGGGATTCTTCCGGATCTCTTCCTTGGAAGGATAAGTAAACAGCGGGCCGGTCTCGCCCTTGACGTCGCCTTTTTCGTCGGCAGCAACCGGAAGCAGCAGCTCGTTGAGCGCGGGAATCAGTTTGTTTCCGAGCACGTCCCAGTTTTTGTCGACCGTGAATCTTGTGATGGAAGGCAAAAGGCGCCGTGCCAGCGTCAAAAGACCGTCCTTTTCCGGCGGAAACAGGCGCGTACTGTCGGGATCGTTTCGATCTTCATAGATCTGACTGCTCATAAACCCGCGCAGATCGATCACCGGCAAAACCGCTTTCGCCTGCACGACGACCGAAGCCGCAGAGATACACGACAGAACCAGAATCAAGGACAAAAAGAGACTGATTGCTTTTTTCATGGTGGAACTCCCCTTTCACTTCTATGTCTTCATTATACCAAGTTTCACCAAAAAGTAAAGAGTTTCTTGCCCGAAAAGCACAAAAGGGCTGTTGCATTTCGCAAAAAAGCGTCATGCAACAGCCTCTTTCAATTATGCTTCCCGGTTTTTCATTTTGAACAAGATCCGCAGCAGCGGACGCAGTGATTTCGGACTTTTCCAGACAACGATCTGCATTCGTACCCCTCCCTATGATCGAAAGCAGGAGAGTACGCCAAGCACCACCAGCAAAAACGCCAGCACAAACAGCATGAATTTTGTCGGAAAACAAAGCGCAAGCAGCATTCCCGCGCCAAAGGCGGCAAACACCAACCCGCGGTCATTCATTCCTCTGCGGCGCATAACGACCATCTCCCCGGCGGCAGAAGCGTTCTGCCTTCATTAACCCAGTATATGAGGAGACGGGGCTCTGTGTTACCAGGGTTTTTGCTCGATTGCCTCCCGACGGAGCTGTAGATAGCTTTGATAGCGGCTTTCGCTGATGACGCCTTCGCTGACCGCCCGGCAGATCCGGCAGCCCTTTTCGCCGGTGTGAGCGCATGTGGTGAATTTGCATTCGCCGAGGAAGGGCGCAAATTCGGGGAAGAGGGTTTCCAGCGTTTCCAGCGGCGGCGTTTGCGCTTTGAGACTGTCGATGGAAGAAAACCCGGCGGTGTCGATCACAAGTCCGTTCGCCGCGTGAAAAAGTTCGGCGTGGCGGGTGGTGTGCCGTCCGCGGCCGAGCTTTTCACTGATCTCCCCTGTGGGAAGTTCAAGCGCAGGGCACAGAGCGTTCAGCAGCGTCGATTTTCCCGCGCCGGTGTTGCCCGTAAGGGCGCTGCATTTGCCGCTGAGCTGCGCTTTGATTTTGTCGATCTCCGTGTTCAGCAGCACGGGATACCCCGTTGTACGGTAGATTTCGTAAAGCGCTTCCACCGACGCGAGGTCCGCCTTGGAAAAGATCAGGACCGGCAAAATGTGCTTTTGCTCGGCGACCACAGTGAGCTTGTCGATGACAAAGGGATTGGGCGCGGGTTTTGTTGCGGAAACAACAATGAGAAGCTGATCCACATTTGCAACAGGCGGCCGATCCAGCGCATTCTTCCGCGGGAGAATGACGTCGATCGTGTTCTCCTGCCCCTCACGCAGCGTCACGGTCACATGATCGCCGGCGAGTGGGGTGAGGCGCTCTTTGCGAAATTTTCCCTTTGCCTTGCACTCAAAAACACCAAGAGCGGTTTCCACATAGTAGAAACCGCCGATGCCTTTTAAGATGATACCCTGCTGCTCCATGTTATGCATCCACGTCAAGCTCCGGCTCGTCGTCCGCCGCCGTTGTGGGCGCGGTCGTTGAGATCGTCACATCAACATCCGCCGTTGTGGAGGGCGCAGTGGTCGTTGTGGTCGGTTCGGCCGTGGTGCTTTCCGTGGTGGAAGGCGCTGTGGTCGTTGTGGTAGGCGCAGTCGGAAGCTGGCCGGTGGAAACATAGACCGCGATCTTCGTTCCGGGAACGACCTTTTCGCCAAGGCTCTCATAGCCGATGATCTTTCCGCGCGGCTCAGAGCTGGAACGGTATTCCGTGCGGTTGCGATCCAGTTCAAGACCGGCTTCCTCGAGTTCATCCTCGGCTTCGGAGATGGTCATGCCCATCAGATCCGGAACTTCCACCGGCTCCTGATCGTCAGCCGTTGCAACATACATCGTGATCGTTGCACCTTCCGCCACATGCTCGTCGCGGGCGGGAGAGGTGCGGATCACAGTGCCGGCTTCACGGTCGTTGTTTGCTTCTTTTTCGATCTTAACTTCAAAGTTGGCGGCCTTGAGAATGCTCTGCGCGGAGCTGTATTCAAAGCCGTAAACGTCGGGAACACGGATCTCTTCTTCTCCGGTCGCGATATACAGGGTGATGGAGCTGCCCTTTTCCACCTTGCCTTTTTCCGGCGACTGGCTGACGATCGTTCCGATATCGGCATTGCTCTCTTCATCGTTTTCGCAGATGAAATTGAAATCTTCATACGCCTCGGCGTTCATCACGTCGGTCTGGAAGTTTTTGCCGACAAGGTACGGCACGTCCACCTTGGTGCTGCCCTTGGCATAGAGATGCACCAGAACAGCGGCGAAGATCACCAGCGCGGTCAAAAGACCGGCCATGACGGCGAGGGTGCGCTTGCGCGTGGCGGCGTCTTTCTTTTCCTGCTGCGTGCGCGGGGCGCGAGGCGGCTGCGTCGGCTGCGGCTTGGGACGGGTCGCCTGCTGCTTTTGATATTCGCGGGCGATCTCCTGGGTCGAGGGAATGTAGCGGGTCGGCTGACGATCCACGTAATAGGAATAATCAAACTTTATGTTCGGATTCTTTTTGTATTCGTCGATGTCCATGAGCATCTCCGAAGCGGACTGATAGCGGTCGTTCGGATTCTTCTGCATGGCACGCATCACGATCTGCTCGAGACCCACCGGGATGTTCGGATTAATGTTGCGGGGCTTTTCTGGCTCGTTCTGGAGCTGCATCAGGGCAACGGAGACCGCGTTTTCCGATTGGAACGGGAGCTTTCCCGTGAGCATTTCATAGAGCACGACGCCGACGGAATAGATGTCGGTCTTCGCGTCCATGACGCTGCCCTTGGCCTGTTCGGGGCTGATGTAATGCACGGAACCGATGGCGGTGTCCGTCATGGTCTTTGTGTCGCTGCGGGCAAAGCGGGCGATGCCGAAATCCGTGACCTTGATGGTGCCGTCGGAGATCAGCATGATGTTCTGCGGCTTGATATCCCGGTGCACGATCCCCTTGTCATGGGCGTGCTGCAGGGCGCGCAGGATCTGGGTGACGAAATAGATCGCCTCGCGGATCTCGATCGTCCCCTGCTGACTGATGTATTCCTTGAGGGTGATACCCTCGACATATTCCATGACGATGTACTGCAGACGGTCGCCGTAGCTGACGTCATACACCTTGACGATGTTCGGATGCGAAAGCACGGCGATGGCCTTGGATTCATTCTTGAATCTGCGGCGGAACTCCTCGTTCGTGAGGTATTCATCCTTCAGGATCTTGACTGCAACGATCCGGTTGTCAATATTGTCAAAGGCTTTATACACAACGGCCATGCCGCCGACGCCGATGATCTCAATGATCTCATAACGTCCGTCCAGTCTCTTTCCGACATAATTTTCCATAGCTTTCTCCTCATCCCTGCACGGCAACGACCGTGATGTTATCTTTTCCGCCGGCTTTGTTGGCCTGCTCGATCAGCTTGGCGGGATACAGTTCGAATTTTGTGGTTTCAAAAATTGAAAGGATCTGTTCATCGGTGACCTCGTTGGTCAGCCCGTCGGAACAAAGCAGCAGCACATCTCCCTTGCCGAGTTCGGCGTTGTTGAATTCGATCTCCACGCCCTCGGAAACGCCGAGCGCCCGGGTGATGATGTTGCGCAGATTGTTGTTTTTCAGTTCCGACCGGCTGAGCTGGCCCTGATCGAACATCTCCTGCACGAGAGAATGATCCTTAGTGATCTGCCTGATCTCGCCGTCGTGGATCAGATAGGCGCGGCTGTCGCCCACATGGGCAACATTGATGTGGCCGTTTTTGATCACGGCGGCAACGATGGTGGTGCCCATGCCGTTGAGAAACTCGTCGGCGATCGCCCGGTCATAGACGGTGACATTGGCGGTCGTGATCGCGGAAAGCAGCATGTTTTCGATGGAGCTTTCGCTCATCGACCTGTTGTAGCACTTTTCGATCTTTTTGCTCACCATGTCGGCCGCAACGGTGCTTGCGATCTGGCCGCCGGATGCGCCGCCCATGCCGTCGCAGACAACGGCCCAGCAAACGCTGTCGTCGATCCGGCCGAAACGGAACGCGTCTTCGTTGTTTTGGCGCAAACGTCCGATATCGGAGTTTCCGACCGTTTTCATGAGATCACCTCTGGTTCAAAGGATTTCACCGCGGCGAAGCTGGCCGCAGGAAGCGTTGATGTCGCTGCCCAGCGTGCGCCGCACAGTGACGTTGATATGATTGTTCTCCAAAACGGAAATGAAAGATTTCATCCGTTCCGCGGAGCTTTTGACGTAGTCGCGCTCCTTGACGGAATTGACGGGGATCAGATTCACGTGGCAGAGCATACCGCGCAGACGCCGCGCCAGCTCCCGGGCATTTTCGTCGCTGTCGTTGACGCCGGAGATCATAGCGTATTCGAAGGAGATGCGTCGGTGCGTTCGGGCGGTATAATCGCGGCAGGCGCCCAGCAGCTCCTCCATGGAATAGCGCTTGGCAACCGGCATAGTCTTTCGGCGGATCTCGTCGTTCGGCGCGTGCAGCGAAACGGAAAGAGTCAACTGCAGGTTTTCTTCAAGCAGCCGGTAGATGCCGGGAACAATGCCGCAGGTGGAAAGCGATATATTCCGCATGGAGAGACGCTTTCCGTTTTCATCTGTCACCAGACGCAAAAAGCACAGGACGTTGTCGTAATTATCCAGCGGCTCGCCCACGCCCATCATGACGATGTGGGAGATCGTAATGCCGAGATCGCGCTCCGCCGTGTAGATCTGGGAGAGGATTTCCCCCGGCAGAAGATCGCGCACGAAGCCGGCGATGCCCGAGGCGCAGAACGTGCAGCCCATTTTGCAGCCGACCTGACTGGAGACACAGATCGTATGGCCGTATTTATAATGCATCACAACGGATTCGATCCGTTCTCCGTCATGCAGACGAAAGAGATACTTAACTGTTTTATCATACACTGAAACCAGTTTTTTTTCAATAGTGCAGCCATAAATTGCGTAACTTTTTTTGAGCTTTTCTCGCAAAGATTTGGAAATGTTCGTCATTTCGTCAAAGGAAACGGCCTTTGCCTGATGCAGCCACTTGAAGATCTGCGAAGCGACGAATTTCTTTTCGCCAAGCTCCGTCATCTGCGTCTGCAGCTCCGGCAGCGTCAAAGAGCAGATATCAGTCATGCGTCAGTCTCCTTTTCAAACGCGGCGATGAAAAAGCCGTCGCAGTCATGCGTATGGGGAAACAAAGTCAAAAACGGCTGCCCGGAAAGCTGCGGCAGGGCCGGTACGGGACGCAGCTCGGGGTGCTTTCTTAGAAAAGCGTCGCAGACGTCTTCGTTTTCGGCGCAGGAAAGCGCGCACGTGGAATAGACAAGGCGGCCGCCGGGTCTGACATAACGCGCACCGTTCTCGAGGATCTTCAACTGGATCGCGGGCAGATCCCCGAGGGAATCGGGATCCTTCCACTTGACCTCAGGCTTTTGCCGCAGGATGCCGAGACCGCTGCACGGCACATCGCACAGCACGCGATGCGCAAGCCCGAGGGCAGGATCGAACGCCGAAGCGTCGCCCTGCGCGGCCCGCACGCAGGAAAGGCCGAGACGGTTTGCGCCCTCTGCGATCAGAGCGACCCGGTGCGAATGAAGGTCGAACGCCTTTACAACGCCGCGGTTTTGCATCTCTTCGGCAAGAGTGAAGGTCTTTCCGCCCGGCGCGGCACAAAGATCGAACACGGTTTCGCCCGGTTTTGCGCCGACAGCCAGCGCGCACAGCACGCTTGCCTTGTCCTGCGCATGAAAAAGCCCGTCCCGAAAGGAAGGCAGTTCATCCACGCGGCAGGGCAAACGGTTCAGCCGCAGCACCAAAGGCAGCTCGGTCGGCGCGGCGCTCACACCCTCCTGCGCCAAACGGGAAAGCAGCGCTTCAGCGTCGGTTTTGAGCGGATTGACGCGCACAGTGAAGCCCTGCGGCGCAAAGGAAGCAGAAAGGATGCCGTGCGCCGTCTCTTCGCCGTAATCGTGCGTCCAACGGTCGATCAGCCATTGCGGGCAGGAATATTTGACGGATAAGTATCTTTCGTCCTCTTCGGGCGGAAGACGCAGCCCGTTTTGCGAAACTTTGCGCAGAACGGCATTACAAAGGCCGCTCGCAAAGGCGCAGTGCTTTTTTGCCAGCTTCACGCTTTCATTGATCGCCGCGGAGGGCGGAATCTTTTCAAGATATAAAAGCTGCAAGGCGCCCAGACGCAGCACACAGACCGCGTCCGGCGAAAGCTTTTGCAGCGGTTTTGTTAGATAAAGCTCCAGGTTGTAATCGAGCGTCAGACGATGCTCGATCACGCCGTAAACAAGAGCGGAGGTCAACGCGCGGTCCCTCGCGGAAAGATCCCGGGTCAACGCAGCATTTTCCAGCAGCAGGTTCGAATAGGCGGCGTCTTTTTGCAGCTTTTTGAGCAGCGCAAACGCCGCTTCTCTCGCGGTGATCATACGCTCAACGGCGCGAACGCGAGCGCAGGATCAGGCGCAGGAGCGACGCGATGGAGACGATCAGCGCGGCGACATAGGTCATCGCGGCGGCCGTCAGAACTTTTTTTGCGCCCCTGTATTCGTCGCCCTCGAGCATTCCGGTCTCGCCGATCACCTGCAAAGCGCGGGAGCTGGCGTTGAATTCCACCGGAAGGGTCACAAGCTGGAACAGCACCACAAAGGCGAAAAGCACGATGCCGAGCAGCATCAAAAACCTTGCGGAAAGCATATAGCCGATCACGGCCAGCAAAATGCCCGCCGAAGAGCCGATGTTCGCCACCGGCAAAATGGTGTTGCGAACGGCGATCGGCCGGTACTGTTCGGCATATTGCGCCGCATGGCCGGCCTCGTGGCAGGCAATGCCGACAGCGGCGACGGACGTGCTGTTGAACACGCCCTGCGAAAGGTGGATGACGTTGCTGCGCGGGTCAAAATTATCCGTCAGATTGCCGGCGATCGGCGCGATCTGCACGCCGGAAACGCCGTAATAGGCCAGAACGCGCCTTGCGGCTTCCGCGCCGGTCAGGCCGCGGCTATTGTTGATCTTGCCCCATTTGCGGTAGGCGCCCTTGACCATGATCTGCGCGATCAGCGAGAGCAGCATAGCCGGAATGACCAGCAAAAAATAATATTCATCGTACCAAATCATTTGTATTCTCCGTTTCTGAAATCATTACGCGAAGACTTCGCCGTTTTCCACGCCGCGCCCGTTCAGAAACGAGGCGGCGTCCATCCGCTTTTTTCCCTCCGGCTGGACTTCCAACAGTTCGACGCAGTGTCCGTCGCCGCAGACGACCAGTAGTTTTCCGTTTTGCACGAGAGCGGTTCCGGGAGCGGCCCCGGAGACCTTGTCGCTCAGGCACGAGCGGTGGAGCTTCAGCCGTTTTCCGCCAAGCGCGCAGTAGGCGCCCGGCCAGGAATTCAGACCGCGGATCCTGTTATGGATCTCAAAGGCGGAAGCCGACCAGTCGATTTTCCCCATCTCCTTGGTCAAAAGGCCGACAGTTGTCGCCTCGGCGTGGTTCTGCGGCGTTGCCGTCAGTGTCCCATGTTCCAGCGCGTCAATGGCTTCGAGCATCGCCTTCGCGCCGAGCGCGGACAGGCGCTCAAACATCTCCTCGGTCGTTGCATCGAGCGGGATCGGAAGCTTTTTCACCAGCAGGATATCGCCGGTGTCCATGCCTTCGTCCATCTGCATGACCGTCACGCCGGTTTCCGTGTCGCCGGCCATAACGGCCCAGTGGATCGGCGAGGCGCCGCGGTATTTCGGCAGAAGCGAGGCGTGGATATTGATACAGCCGTATTTCGGAAAGGCGAGAAAATCCGGCGGCAAAATCTTGCCGTAGGCGGTCACGATGACCAGATCGGGCTGCAGCTCCCGCAACAGCGCCACGCCCTGCCCGTTCCGAAGCGAAACCGGCTGCAGCACACGGAAGCCGTGGCGCAGCGCCTCTTGCTTCACCGGGGGCGCGTGGAGCTCCTGCTTCCTGCCGATCGGTTTGTCCGGCTGGCAGAAGACGCCGACGATCTCATGTCCGCTTTCGGCAAGCGCACGAAGGCAGGGCACGGAAAAATCGGGCGTTCCCATAAATGCGATTTTCACGCAAGCTCACCCTTTCCCTTTTTGAACGCGATCTTCCTGCATCCGGCGGATCTCTTCTTCCGTCAGGCGGCGCGTCATGCAGTCGATAAACAGATGGCCGTCGAGGTGGTCGATCTCGTGGCAGAACGCCCGGGCTTTTAGCCCTTCGGCCTCGAGGATCCGCCAGGCGCCGCGGCGATTCTGCGCACGGACCTTGACGTGGTTCGGCCGTTTGACAAGCGCCCACTGCCGGGGCAGCGAAAGGCAGCCTTCCTGTCCCTCCTGCTCACCGTCGGCTTCGATGATCTCAGGGTTGATCAGTTCCACCAGGCCGTCACCGACGTCGACGATCACGGCGCGGCGCAGCAGACCCACCTGCACGGCGGCCAGACCGACCCCGTTGGCTTTTTCCATCGTTTCTTTCATATCGTCAAGGATCTGCCAAAGCTTTTCGTCAAACTTCTGCACCGGCCTGCTGGTCTTGCGCAGGATCGGATCTTCTTCGGTCACTATTTTTCTGATTGCCATACTATTCGCTCTCCATAAAAGCTACATTAAATTTTCCGGATTGATATCCGCCGTCAGTGTCACATCACGCAGTTGGGTCGCTTTTCCGAACTCTGTGAGCAAGCGGGAGATCAGCGCGCGGAAGCGGCGGGTGTTTTTACATTTGATGATGATGCGGAAACGAAAGCGGTCGCCCAGCTTGCCGATCCGCGGCGGCATAACGGGCAGCACGATCATATGCACATCGGAGAATTCGCCTTCGCCGAGCTCTGTCAGCCGCGTGAGCACGAGGTTCGCCGCGTCGAGGGCGTGGCGTTCGTTTTCGCTGATCGTGCTCAGTGCGCAAAGATCGCAGAACGGCGGATAGACCATCGCTTTGCGGATCACGATCTCGTTCTTGAAAAACGCAGGATAATCCTGCTTTTGCGCGAGGCGGATCACGCCGTTTTCGGGCGTCATGGTCTGCACAAGGGCAACGCCCTTTTCGCTGCCGCGGCCGGAGCGCCCGACCACCTGGGTCAGCAAATCAAACGTGCGCTCCTCGGAACGGTAATCGTCGTTGTGCAGGGCGAGGTCGGCATTGACCACGCCGACGAGGGTCACGTTTTCAAAATTCAGGCCCTTGGCCACCATCTGCGTGCCGAGCATGATATCGTAGTCTCCCCTGCCGAACGCCAGCAGGTTCTTTTCAAACACGCCGCGCGTGGAAGCTGCGTCGGTATCCATGCGCAGGATCCGCGCTTCGGGAAACAGGGCGGCAAGCTCCTCTTCAATGCGCTGTGTGCCTGTGCCGGCATAGCGCAGCTTCGGTTTGCCGCAGTGTTCGCAGACATTCGTGAACGGGCGGCTGTAGCCGCAATAATGGCACATCAGGCGGTCGTTCGCCCGGTGATAGGTCAAAGAGATGCTGCAGGAGGGACAACAGATCACCTCGCCGCAGGCGTCGCAGGCAACAAAGGTGTTGTAGCCGCGCCGGTTCATCAAAAGGATCGACTGCTTGTGTTCTTTCAGGTTCTCGGCAAGCAGGTCGATCAACGGCAAGGACAGGGAATGCCGGTTGCCGCGCTGTCGGTCGAGCTTCATATCCACCACGGTCACATCCGGCAGCACGGCGTCGCCGTAGCGTTCGGGAAGCTGCTCAAAGCCATAGATGCCCTTTTGGGCATAGGTGTAGCTTTCGAGGCTCGGCGTCGCTGAAGAAAGCAAAAGCAGCGCACGGTGGAATTTTGCACGGAATCTGGCCACGTCGCGGGCATGATAGCGGGGCGAAAGCTCGGATTTATAGGTGTGCTCCTGCTCCTCGTCCATCACGATCAGGCCGAGATCACGAAACGGCGCAAACACGGCAGAACGTGTGCCGACGGCGATCTTCACCGCGCCGGAGCGCACCCGGCGGTATTCATCCCGGCGTTCGCCGACGGAGAGCGCGGAATGAAAGATGGCGACCGCGTCGCCGTAGCGGCCCTTGAAAATGGCCATCATCTGGGGCGTGAGCGAGATCTCCGGCACCATAACGATGACCTGCCGTCCGCTTTGCAGCACGTCGTCGATCAGCCGAAGGAAGACGGAGGTCTTGCCGCTGCCGGTCACGCCGTAAAGCAACGAGACGCCGCCTGTGTTTTTATATTTTTCCAGCAGATGGCGGTAAGCGGTCTGCTGATGCTCCGTCAATTTGATGTCGCGTTTCGCGCTTTCGTCGATCAGCTCGCTTTTCGGAACTCGGAAAAGCTCCTGATCCACGATCTCCACGATCCCTTTCTTTTCCAACGTGGAAACGACGGAAACGGAAACACCGGTGAAATAGCAAAGCTCCTTCACGCTGGCGGCGCCGACGTCGAACAGCACGCTGCAGACACTGCGCTGCTTTTCCGTCAGATTCGTCGGAAGCGCCTGCGGTTCCGGAAAAGCTGGCGCCATCCGCGCGGTTTTCACCGTCAGGTTTCCCATCTGCTTTCCTGCGTCATAGTTGCGCTGGACCAGCCCTTTTTGAACAAGGCGCTCGAGCGCGTCGCAATCCGCAGGAAGGCCGCAGTCTTTGAGCACCTTCTCTTTTGCGAGATACTTGACAGCCGAGAGCAGATACTCATAAACGGCAGTCTCGGTCTCGTTCAGCACCGGGCGCTGTGCGCTTTGCAGCGCCACAAAACGCACCTGTGTTTTCAGATGAAAGCCCGTGGGAAGCTGGACGCGCGCCGCCTCGAAGAGGGTGCAGAACGTCCGATCCTTGAGAAACTGCGCAAGCTCGAGCATTTCATCGCTAAACAGCGGCGCATCATCTAACACGGAAAGGATCTTTTTATAGCGTTTTCCCTGCTCCGGTGTGGAAAAAGCAAAGACAAGCCCCTGCCGTTTTCCGCTGCCGTTGCCGAAATTCACCAGCACGTGGCTGCCGCTGAGAACGCGCTCGCGCAGGGCCTCCGGGATCAGATAGCCGTAAAGAATGTCAAAATGATATGCAACATTTTCCACCGCAACAAGGGCAAGAAGCTGTTCCATATCATTTCACATCCCATCTTCAGTTTCCGAAAAAAATCAGATATCGCGAATCTCCTCCGGCTCGCGGATTTTCAGATCGCCGTTCATAAACTCGTTCAGCGCGTAGGAGACAGGCTTTTGCGTGCCGCATTTTTCCTTCAGCTCGGGATCCTCGGAGACAAAGCGAGCGCGCTTTGCAACGGCGATCACCAGAGAATAACGGCTGGTGTGGTCTTTCAGGAGCGGTCTCAAATCAGGATTCAGCATAATCGGTTACCTCACTTAATTTCAAAAGCATTTTATCTGTTTTCAGTTTCGACACGCGGATGATCGCCATGACGTCCTCTACGGCGTCCTCCAGCGCATCGTTGATCACAATGTAGTCATAGTCTTTGGCGCAGGCGAGCTCGCGTTTCGCGATCTCCATGCGTTTTTCAATGGCTTCCGGCGTTTCCGTGCCGCGATGTTCCAGGCGGCGTCGGAGTTCCGGCAGCGAAGGCGGCGCAACAAAGATCTCTACCGCGAAGGGCAGGAGCCGGCGCACGTTCTTTCCGCCGGTGACTTCGATGTTGAGGATCACGGTCTTGCCCTCAGCAAGCAGGCTGCGGATGTGGCCGACGGGCGTTCCGTAAAAGTTTTCGCCGTACTGCGCGAATTCAAGCATCTGGTCGTCTTCGATGTTCCGGCGGAATTCCGCTTCGGAAACGAAGTAATAGTGCACGCCGTGGATCTCCTCGCCGCGCTTCGGACGGGTCGTCATGGAGACCGAAAGGAAGCCTTCTCCGTCCAGGCGCTGCAGCACCTCGTGGATGATCGTATCCTTGCCGCAGCCGGAAGGGCCGGAGATCACAAGCAGCAGACCGTTTTCAGCCATCGTCCTCATCCTCCCAGGTGTCGTTCATCTCCGCGCCGAGACGCGCGGCAAGCGTTTCCGTCTGCAGATAGGAAAGAACCACATGGTCGCTGTCCATGATGAGCACAGCGCGGGTACGGCGACCCTGCGTGGCGTCGATGAGGATGCCGCGCTCCTTGCCTTCCTGAATGATGCGCTTGATCGGTGCGGAATCGGGGCTGACGACGGCAACGAGCCGCGCAGCGTTGACCATGTTTCCGAACCCGATGTTGACCAGCTTCAACGTCCTTCCCCTCTTTGCTGCGTTATTCGATGTTCTGTACCTGCTCGCGGATCTTTTCGATCTCGGCTTTCACGGCGATGACGTGCTTCGCAATGTCCACATCCTGCGCCTTGGAGCCGATGGTGTTCGCTTCGCGGTTGAATTCCTGCACAAGAAAGTCCATCTTGCGGCCGATGGCGGTCTGCGCGCGCATAAACTCGCGCATCTGGTCGATGTGGCTGCGCAGGCGGACGGTCTCTTCGGCAACGGCGACTTTATCGGCAAAGATGGCCGCTTCCGTCAAAAGGCGCTGTTCGTCGACGGTTTTATCCTCGAGCACCGTGCGCATCCGCTCCAGAAGCTTGTCGTGATAGGCCTGCACGGTCTGCGGGGAGCGTTCTTCGATGAACGCGATGTGTTCGAGGATCAGATCGCAGCGCGAAAGAATGTCGGCTTTGAGCTTTTCACCCTCGCGTTCACGCATGGAAAGGAAGGAAGCGAGCGCTTCGTCTGTCACGGTTTTCACCGCCGCCCAGATCCGGTCCTCATCCTCGGCCTGCTTATGCACCGTGAAGATATCGTAGTATTTGGCAAGGCTTGTGACGGTCACGTCGTTTTCCAGCCCGTAACGCTCCGAGATCTCGCCGAGCGCAGCAAGATATCCGGCGGCAAGCGAGTGGTTCACCTGCACCGTGCAGTCCTGCGCGTCAAGCTCCTCCAAAGACACATAACACTCGGTCTTTCCGCGGGCGATCTTCGTCTGCAGATAGGATTTGAGCTTTTCCTCCAAAAATCCATAGGCGCGGGGCGTTCTGGCGCTGAATTCAAAATAGCGGTGATTCACGCTTTTCAGCTCAACGCTGATCTGCATCCCGTCGATCACATCCTGCGCACGGCCGAAGCCGGTCATACTGCGAATCATGAAAAGCCTCCGTTTGGTCAAGAATAGTCTAATAAAAGAATGTTTTACGGCGTTTTGTCAAACCCGCCGCAGGTTCCGGTCAAAAGCGTCGGAATGTCGTTTTCGAGCACGCCGTTCCTGCTTTCAAAGCGCAGACGCGCCGTCACGGCTTTGTCCGCCTTTGCGGAACAGACGCCCCAATAGGCGCCCTTGTTGGCGGCGTAGTGATACGCCGCGCGAAGCAGCCCTTCGCCGATCCCGGCGTCGCCGCCGGTCAGCGTGAGTTCAAAAACGTCCGCGCGATTGCCGTCCAGACGCAGGCGGCAGACGCCGAGGCAGGCTTCGCCGTCGAGCGCTTCGAAATAAGCGGCGCACGCATCGGTCCCGACTGCATGAGGCGCAAAGTAGATCATTGCTTTTTCGCCCTTTCCATCCCGGCGGCAAGCTCCAGCCTGCGCACCTCGTCTTCCGTCAGTTCGCGCCAGTCGCCGATTTTCAGCATCCCGAGCTTCACGGAGCCGACCGCCGTGCGGCGCAGTCTCGCGACTTCGAGGCCGACCTCTTCGCACATTCTGCGGATCTGACGGTTGCGGCCTTCATAGAGGATGATCTCCAGCACCACGCGGTTTTCTTCCGTCGTGATCACGCGCACCTCGGCCGGCGCGGTTTTGCGCGCGTCAAGAATAACGCCCTGTGTGAGCGCGGTGAGCTGCGCCTCGCTGACGGAAGGGCGCACCGTGACACGGTAGGTCTTCGGCACGTGTCGGGACGGATGGGTCAGCGCGTTGGCAAAGTCGCCGTCGTTTGTGAAAAGCAGCAAGCCTTCGGAATCACGATCCAGCCTCCCGACGGGGAAGACCTTCGCCGGCGCGTTTTCGACCAGCGCAGCCACGCATTTGCGGTCCATCTCATCCGACATGGTCGTGATGAAGCCGCGGGGCTTGTTGAGCATGAGATAGGTGTGCTTTTTCTGCCGCGCGATCCGCTTGCCGCCGACAGTGACCGTGTCGCGTTTCGGGTCGATCTTGTCGCCGAGCTGCGCCACATGGCCGTTGACACGCACCTTGCCCGCGAGGATCAGCTCCTCGCTTTTTCGGCGCGACGCGACGCCGCACTCGGAAAGAAATTTTTGCACTCTGACGTCCTGTGCCATCGCGTCCTCCATGGTTAAGTAACCGATGCTTCGATCAATGTGTGAAGATTAACGGGCAAGAATGTACCAAAACAACCACCTGCGCACCAATGGCAGGCGGTCATTTCAAGCAGCCGGTTTACTGCGCGTCGGATTCGATCTGCGCAGCTTCCTTTTTCGCGGCTTCCTTCTTGCTCTTGTTGACGAGGCTCGTCACCTTATCGAACATTTCAGGCACGAGGTTGACCACGCGCTCCGCAGCGTTGTCATAGGCGGTGATGTGCTTGAGCGTCACTTCGCCGTCGCTGATGACAAGGAAGGCCACCGGGGTGATGGTCACGCCCGCGCCGCCGCCGCCGCCAAAGAGCTCTTGCGAATTCCTGGAGGGAAAATCCGCGCCGCCGGAAGCAAAGCCGTAGGTCACTTTGGAGATCGGAATGATCGTCACGTTTCCCTCGGCATAGATCGGTTCGCCGATGATGGTGCTGGTATCCACAAGATCGCGGATTTTTTCAATCGTGCTGGCAAGAATGGCGCCTGCTGATTTTTCTGACATATCGTATCATCCTTTCCGGATTATTTCACTGATGTTTCGGCTTGTTCGGCCTGCGGGTTCGGCTGCGTCTTCGGAAGCTTGCCGTTTTTGAGAAACTTCAGAAGCACGCGGAACACCATGCGAACGCCCATGGCGATTGTTGCGTTGAGAATCTTGCGGATGATCGCATGGCAATCGAAGAAGAACTCGCCCTGAGATTTGTTGGCGAGGAAATCGCATTCCACGCTCACATCGTATTTATGTACCACATTGTTTGCACAGAGGAAGCCAGCAAGCGGATAGATGTTCTGACAGGCCTTGCCGTATTCGATGGCCGTTGCGGCCGCGTCGCCCTTGCCGACGACGACATAGATGTCGAACTCGTCGAACACAACGCTTTTCAGCAGCTTGGAAAAATACCGCGACTGCACGGCGGCAAGGTTCGAAAGGACCTCCATCATGCCGTCATAGCCGTTGGCCTTCGCCATTTGCAAAAGCGCGTTCGGCTTTTTCTCTTTCGGCGCTTCCTCGGCCGGCTGCTCATCCTTCGGCTTCTCTTTTTTCTTTTTTTCTTTCTTCGGCTTTTTTTCTTTCTTTTCGCCCAGCGGAAGGATCTGAAAGCTCAAAAAAAGATAGCGCACCGAAAGGTAGATCTTGTCCTGATAGGAGAAGGAGACGTGTACGGGGATCGACAAAATCAAAAGGATCAGCAAAATGATCGCGGCAAGCACACAGAGAAAAATTTGAAAACCGCTCAACGTCAGCCCTCCTCTTCTTCGAAAATGTTCAACTTATATCATACATGAAGAATTAAGTTTCGTCAACTGTTTGCGGAAAATCTTCTTCATTTTTCTCGTTTTTTTCGGCTTCGTCGCCGCTCTGCGCCAAAGCTTCGGGCGCTTTTTCCGGCAGTGACGGCAGCTCGTCCAGGGACGAAACGCAAAAACAGCGCAGGAAATTCGCCGTGGTGCCGTAGATCAGCGGGCGGCCCGGTAGATCAAGTCGGCCGCGCTCTTCAATGAGCTGCTTCTGGCAAAGCGTTGCCAGAACGGCGGAACAATCCACACCGCGGATCTGCTCGATGAAGGCCTTGGTCACAGGCTGATTGTACGCGACGATGGCAAGCACTTCAAACGCGGCCTGCGACAGCGGGGAATTGCGCTTGATCTCCAGCACCTTGCGCACGGAATCCGCGTATTGTCTGCGCGTGCAGAGCTGATACTGATCCTCCAGACGAAGCAGGCAGATGCCCGCTTCCTCCTCGTCATATTTTGCGGCGAGGTTTTCCAGAAGCTGGGAGAGCAGCAGCTCGTCCAGCTCCAGTGCCTGCGCCAGCCGGGAAAGCTCGATCGGCTCCCCTGCAGCAAAAAGCACCGCTTCCAGCGTGCTTTGCAGTTCCTTCATGTTCATTCCTTCGGGTTCCTTTCTCGGTTCAGGCTGACAACCGTATTGTCCTCGTTCAGCGTCACCTTGTTGGCCTTGACCAGCTCCAGCACGGCAAGGAAGGTCGCCACAAGCTGCGAGCGGGAAGAAGCGCCCTCGAACAGCGCCGTAAAGCGCAGCTTTGACTGTTTGAGCAGCTTGCGATAGATAAAGACAATGCCGGTGTTGACGGAGACGATCTTCTTTTTCACGATCACGGAAAAGGCTTCCATGGGCACGGGCAGCTTACGGCGATCCCTGCCGACGGCGCTGACATAGGCCAGAAGCAGCTCCCCGGCGTCGTGCAGGCGGGAATAGGTATAGTTTACCGGCAGCGGCATAGGGGCACGCTCCAAATAATCGAAGCCGTTCGCCTGCTTGGAAAGCTTTTCCGCCATCAGCTTGCAGTCGCGGTATTCCAGCAGCTCGCCGGTCAGCTCTTCCTTGAGCTTTTCCGCTTCCTCATAGACCGGCAGGAGGGACACGGTCTTGATATAGATCAGCCGCGCCGCCATCTCGATGAACTCGCTGGCAATGTCCATATCCGCCTCCTGCATCTCGCGGACATAGGCGACATACTGTTCCACCAGTTCGAAGATCGGGATGTCGTTGATGTTCAGCTTGTGCTTGGAGATCAGGTGCAGCAGCAGATCCAGCGGCCCTTCAAAGACCTCCAGCTTGTATTGAATCTTTTCCATCACGCCACCAGATTTCCGTAGCCGAAGGGCAGCGCCGCCAGCTTCATCACGCCGCGCATCAGCGCGGAAGAGGCGATGCTCATCGGGGTATCGAGCACGCCGAACAGAATCAGCGCGAAGATTCCCAGGACGATGTAGCGCTCATAGGGCTGGATCTTGTACAGATACTTGTCGGGAATGAACAGCGCGAGAATCCGCGAACCGTCCAGCGGCGGAACCGGAATCAAGTTGAACACGGCAAGCATCACGTTGATCTGCGCAACGAAAAAGCAGAACTGCATGAGATACGACGCGAAATTTGAAACGCCGGACGACGCCATGACCGCGTAAATGATCCAGTACAGCACACTGTAAAGCAGCGCCATCACCAGATTCGACGCGGGGCCGGCGGCAGCCGTCAGCGCCATGCCGCTCTTCGGATTCTTGAAATTGCGGCTGTTGACTGGCACGGGCTTGGCGTAGCCGAAGCCGACGAGCAGGATCATCAGCGTACCCACAAGATCGAGATGGGCAAGCGGGTTGAGCGTCAGGCGTCCGCCGAGCTTCGCCGTGCGGTCTCCAAGGGCGTTGGCAACCACAGCATGGGCGAATTCATGGATCGGCAGCACGCAGAACAGCACGAACAAACGCGCGCCAAGCTTGACCACAAGCTCGATCGTGAAGCCGTTTCGGAAGAGGTCAAAAATCATAGAAGTTCCTTTCCTGCTTTTCAGCAAAAACAAATCGTTCGGTCTCGGAAAAATCTCTGCAGATCTCGGTGGTAAAACCCCGCGACGCAAAGAGCGCGGCAACGTCACGCGCCTGGGTCTCGCCGCATTCCACGCCGACAAGGGCGCCTTCTTTCAAAAACGGCAGCCACGAATTGGCAAGGGCGCGGTAAAAAACCAGGCCGTCTTCGCCGCCGTCCAATGCCATTGCGGGTTCTCTTTGCACCTCGCGCTGCAAAAACGGCAGCTCCCCGGAAGGGATATAAGGCGGATTGGAGAGGATGACGTCCGGCACGGGGAGCGAGGAAAACGCCGAAAATCCGCGCAGCACGTCGCCCTGAATCAGCGGCACCGACCGGGCAAGACCCAGCGCGCAGCGGTTTTCGTTGCAGTAGCGCAGCGCGTCGTCGGAGCATTCAAAGAGATAGACGTTTGCGTCCGGGCGTCGCTTTTTGACGGACAGGCCGATGCAGCCGGAGCCGGCGCAGAGATCAAACACGGTCGGCGCCTTTTTGCCCTTCATGCGCTCCAGCGCGAAAAGCACCAGCTCTTCGGTCTCCGGGCGCGGGATCAGCACGCCTTTCCCCACGGCGAAGCTGCTGTCAAGAAAATCCCAGCTTCCGCAAAGGTACTGCAAGGGCTCCCCTGCCAATCTGCGGGAAAGAAGAACCCGAACCTCCGCCATCTGCGCTTCGCTCAAAGGCTCGTCGCAGACAAAGAGATGGTTCGCCGTTTCCCGGCCGAAGGCGGCCTCCAGAAGCGTTCGCGCCTCAAACCCGCTGTTTTCAACGCCGCCGGTTTCCAGCGCTTCGCGCAGCGAAGCGGCAAAAGCACGGGCGTTCATCGGATCGCGTCGTCTTCGGGGTTGTCGGTGATGACTGCGGTGAAGGCCGCGAGCGCGACCTCGATCATATCGTCCTCCGGCTCCTTCGTCGTCAGCCGCTGCATCCAGAGGCCGGGCGCGGAAAGCACCTTCACAAAGACGTTGTCGTGGCGGCCGGCGTATTTGATGAATTCATAGCCGAAGCCCATCACCAGCGGCAGGATCAGCAGCTTGATGAGCATCCAGAGCGCCGTGACGTCGCGCAGATGGGGAAACGCCACGGAGATGACCGAGGAGATCAGCACGCTGATGATGATGATCACAAACATGAACGACGTTCCGCAGCGCGGATGAAAACGGCTTTGCTTTCTCACGTTTTCCACCGTCAGCGCAAGGCCGTTTTCGTAGCAGAAGATGGTCTTATGTTCCGCGCCGTGATACATAAATGTGCGGCGAATGTCCTTCATCAGCGAGACGGCGGCGATGTAGGCGACGAAGATCAGCATACGCAGCACGCCTTCGATCAGCGCGCGGAAGTTCGTCAGCGCATCATTGGCAAGCTTGTTGAAAAGATTGGTGATGATCGTCGGCAGCCAGAAGAACAGCGCGAAAGCCAGCAGAACGCCGAGGACGGAAGCCACGGCAGCAAGGGTGTTCATGACCTTTTTGCTCAGATGCCGGTTCAGCCAGCGGTCGAATTTCGACATTTCCTCTTCCGGAACATCCACATCCTCAAGCCCGCTCTTTTCGGCGGATTCCATCAGGCAGTGATAGCCGAAAATCATGGATTCCACAAAATTCACGCACCCGCGAATGATCGGCCAGCCGAGCGGCTTGATTTTATCGCGAATATGCTTCGGATTTTTCATTTCGGTGTCGATGCTGCCGTCGGGCAGACGCACGGAGAGGGCGGCGCCCTTCGGCCCCTGCATCATGATGCCTTCGATCAGCGCCTGACCGCCGACCGAGGTTTTGTGCAGCGGACAGGATTCATTTATGTTTTTCATCTGAGAACCTCCTTTGATTCAGGAATTCAGAAACGCTTCCATCACGGAAAGCTCGAGCGCTTCGCACTCTTTGAGCGCTTCGTAAAGTTGGCCGGCGATCGCTTTGACGCCGCCGGAAACGTCGCTTTCGATATTCAGCGGCATGATCGGATCGTGGACGCTCAGGCGCAGCAGGAACCATCCCCTGCATTCGGGCGCATCGAGAAAGACGCGCACGCCCTCGCGGTTATCGTCGGCAAGGCGCCAGTCCGTTCGCATTTCGGCAAGCTGTTCCACCCGGGCGATCACGGAATTGCCGTAGGCTTTGAATTCCTCCGTTTGGATCTTCAGGCGAAGCTCCGTTGCCTCGAGCGGATCGCGCAGCGCTGCGATCAGGGAATCCAGCGATTTCCCTTCTCTTCCCATCTGCGCGGTTTTGATGATGATCTTTGTGATCAGATAGGCACCGTCGTCAAGATAGTAGTTGTCGCGGAAAGCCGCGTGACCGGAGGTCTCGATCGCCAGCGGACAGTTGACGCCGGCTTCATTGAGCTCGATCTGTTTGTTGATGACGTTGCGGTAGCCGCGGCGGTAGCGGTAATGTACGCCGCCGAGGGTGCAGTTGATGAAATCGGTCAGACCCGTGGAAGTCACGGAATCGGTGACGATCGTGCCGCCAGCGTTCCCTTCCAGCGCAATGACGGACGCAAGCGCTACAAGCCGGTTGCGGTTGATCTCTCTGCCGGAGCTGTCGACACAGCTTGCACGGTCAACGTCGGTGTCGAAGATCACGCCGATGTCGGCGTTCGCGCGTTTTGCTGCCGCGCTGACAGACGCCATGGCCTCCTTGTTTTCCGGGTTCGGCGCGTGGTTCGGAAACATCCCGTCGGGCTCAAGGAACTGGCTGCCGGAAACATCGGCGCCGAGAGGCGCGAGCACCTGCGAGGCATAAAAGCCGCCCACGCCGTTGCCGGCATCCACAAGGATGTGAAAGCCCTTCAGCGGATGTGCACGGTCTTCGGCGGCGACTTCGTCGCAGATCATTTTGCGAAGCCGCGCCGCGTAAACGGTCATATAATCGGCGGTCTCTGTTCCACCTTTTTCGCCCTCCGGCGCGGGGAGAGAAGCTGCGTTTCGGATGATCTCGTCGAGGTCGCCGCTGTCCACGCCGCCGCGTTCGGTGAAAAACTTCAGGCCGTTGCGGTCAAAGGGATGATGGGAAGCGGTGATCTGCACGGCCGCTTTGCAGCCGAAATCAACCGTCGTCATGAACATCGCGGGTGTGGACGCGAGGCCGCAATCCAAGGCGAAAAAGCCGAAATCGCGCAAGGCGACGATCACCTGCGTTTTGATGCGTTCGGCGGAGATGCGCGAATCGTGGCCCACGGCGATGCGTGCGCCGGTCTTTGCGCCGGATTCTTTCAGCCAGACGCAAAAGCCGCCCGTCAGATCATAGACCGCCTTGTCTGTCAGCTCCACCGCGTGTTCCGAGGTTTCCACAGCCACGCCGCGGATATCGGTTCCGCTTTTGAGTTTTTTATAGTCTGTAGTCAGCATAATTCTGCCCCTTTTCCGCGATGGAAGCTTCCATCACCTTGAGAAGAAATTGATACATCGGACGATAAGCCGCAATGCATGTTCGCAGTTCCGCGAGGACGCTGCCGTCAAAGAGCGGCTCCATATCGCTGCTGTAACGGATGAAATAGAGACTTTTCGCGTTATAGTACGGTTTGAGATCGGCTGCGATCTCCCCGGGTTTTTCGCGGGCGTACCGATCGAAATCCTCCACCGCGCCGACGGCGCGGACTTTTTTGAGCGCCGCGCGGAACACGCGCTGGTTTTCCAGCAGCAGGCGGCGAAACTGCTCCATATACGCTGCGTCCGCATAAAACGCGCCGACGCCGATGGTGTAGCCCCCGGGCATGATCTCGAACCACATGCAGGGCTGGTAGTGCCATTCCTGCTTATGGCGCATGAACATCATCCAAACATTGTCTCGGTACATGTTCTTTTCCTTAGCGCGGCGGGTATCACGGCGGATGCGCGAGACCATCCGGCTCGGGACGAGCATCATCTGGTCGTCGAGCGCAAAGAGCTGATCCTGCAGATCTCCGGCAATGGCCCGCATGGGCTCGATCGCCTTTTGCCTGATCTGCTCTTTGACGGATTCATAATACGGCTTGCTGTCGTTGAACTTGTTTTCCGCAAGCAGCAAAAAGGTGTCGAGGTCAAAGCCCTGAAAACGATCCATTCACTTCACCTTCTTTTGTTCATCCAGCAACGCCTGCGCTGCAGAAAGCACCGCGAGCTTTGCGGAATGGAAATTCAGCCCGCCCTGCATCCAGACCGCATAAGGTTCGCGCAGCGGTCCGTCGGCGGAAAGCTCGATGGAGGAGCCAAGCGTGAACGCGCCGGCCGCCATGATGACCTTGCTGTCATAGCCGGGCATATCCGACGGCTCCGGCACAACGAAGGAATCGATCGGCGAAGCCTTTTGCAGCCCACGGCAGAAAGCGATCAGGTTTTCCGCTTTCTGCAGCTTGATCGCCTGAATGATGTCGTGGCGGGTCTCGTATGGCTGCGGCGTGGTTTCGAAGCCGAGGGACGTAAACAGCGAAGAGGCGAAGGCGGCGGTTTTGAGCGCCTCGCCGACCACATGCGGCGCATGGAACAGCCCCATGAAAAGTTCGCGCGTGTGGCCGAGGGTCGCACCGACCTCGCGGCCGAGTCCTGGCGTGGTCAGCCGGTTGCAGCACAGCTCCACAAGGGCATGCCGTCCGGCAATATAGCCGCCGGTGGGCGCGATGCCGCCGCCGGGATTTTTGATGAGAGAACCGGCCATGAGATCGGCGCCGGCCTCGACGGGTTCTCTGCGCTCGGTGAATTCGCCGTAGCAGTTATCTACCATGACGACGGCGCTGCTGTAAGAATGGGCGAGGTTTGCAATGATCTCGATGTCCTCCACGGAAAGCGAAGGCCGCAGACTGTAGCCGCGCGAACGCTGGATATAGACCATCTTCGGCTGCTGTTCCCGCACGGCTTTTTCTATGGCGGCAAAATCCGGGTGACCGTCGGACGCAAGCTCCACCTGCGCGTACTTCACGCCGAAATCATGGAGAGAGCCGGTGTGTCCGCTGTCGCCGCCGATGCCGATCGCCGGCTGAATGGTGTCATAGGGCAGACCGGTGACGCAAAGCAAAGTGTCGCCCGGACGCAGCACGCCGAAAAGCGCAACCGTCAGCGTATGGGTACCGCAGGTAAAATTGTGGCGCACCACGGCGTCTTCGGCGCCGACAGCGTCGGCAAAGACGCGGTCGATCACTTCCCTGCCGCGGTCACCGTAGCCGTAGCCGGTGGAGGGGGCGAACATTGCCTCGCTCACGCCGTTTTTGACGAAGGCTTTCAGCATTTTCTGCTGATTGTATTCGGTGATCTCGTCGATCGTTTCAAAATCATGGGCGCACTGCTTGAGCGCGAGTGCGGAATATTTCAAAAGCTGATGGCTGAAATCAAACATAAGCTGTCCTTTCGATGATTGCCAGTTCCCGATAAGGCGCAAATCCGATGCGGGCGTAAAACTGAGCTGCGCTGTCGTTCAACGCGATCACGTAGGCGGTTTTGCCTTCCGCTTGCAGCGCGTTCGCAAGTGAGAGCACAACGCGTCTGCCGAAGCCTTTGCCGCGAAAGCGCGGATCGACCGCGACGCCGGAAAGCACGGCGGCTTGGTCAGTCTCGGCCGCCGTCAGGGCGCAGGCGCAAAGCGCGCCCTGCTCTGTCAGCGCAGCCGCTCGGGCCGCGCCGCGGTTTTTGCGAAAGGTATAATCGGAAAGAAACGAGAGATACGCTTCGCGAGCGGCGGAAAACGATCCGGGGATCTCCCTGGAGATGAGCGCATAGACCGCTTTCATATCGTCCGGCTCCGGCGCCGGGCGCACCGCTTCGCCGCCGGTGAAAACAAAGGCCTGCTTTTTGACATAATTCTCTAAGCCGCAGCGTTCCGCGGTCTTTGCCGCAGTCATCATGGAGGAGAAGGATTGCATCCGCAAAAAAGCGGAAAGCTCTTCATGGTCGGCAGACGGCGCAGCCAACAGCACGGCGGCGCTGTCCAGCGTTCCGAGGACGGCGCAGATCTCGCCGTCCGCTTCGCCGAGCCAGAACCGAACGAAGTCAAAACCGAAGCCATAGCAGCGCAGACGCGAGCCGAGATAAGTCCCGAGCAGGCTGCCTTTGCAGAAGCGTTCCAGCTTTTCGCGGTCCGCCCCTGTCGCGAGGGTCAGCATACGGCCCAGCGATCCAGAAGCGCTTCGGCCAGCGCACGGCAGGCCGCCATGTCGCGCTTGTCAGCCACGCTCGTTGCGCTGTGAATATAGCGGCAGGGCAAGGAAACCGTCAGCGTTTTGACGCCGCCGTTGGCCTTGTGAATCGCCCCGGCGTCATTGCCGCCCGCAACGGTCGTTTTCGTCTGAACGGGGATGTTCTTTTCCCGGGCAAGGTCGAACGCGTCCTTGAAAAGCGCGCGGTCATAGACGGTGGAGCGGTCCATGAAGGAGACCACCGCGCCGCTGCCCTGCAGACAGACCTTTTCGGCATCCGGAACACCTGCGACGTCCGCCGCCGTGGTCGCCTCCAGCACAAGGGCGTAATCGGGTTCCACGGTAAACGCGGCGGCAGAAGCGCCGCGCAGGCCGACCTCCTCCTGCACAAGAAACGCGAAGGTCGCATCGTATGCCACGCCGTGTTCGATCATGTCGAGCAGAACAGCGCAGCCGAAACGGTCGTCGATGGCCTTGGCCTTGAGCTTATGCTCGCCGAACTCTTTGCAATCGGAAACAAAATACGCAGCGTCACCGACGCAGACGTGCCGCATTGCGTCCTCTTTGTCTGCAGCGCCGATGTCGATCAGGCACTTGGAAAGAGCGGGCACGGTCTTTTCCTCGTCGCCTTCAGTGAGGTGAATGGCCTTGATGCCGACCACGCCGGGAATGCGTGCTTCGCCGACAGTGACAGGACGCCCGACTACGACCCTCGGGTCGATCCCGCCGACGGCATCGAACCGCAAAAAGCCCTCGTCGGTGATCCCGGTGATGATGAATCCGACCTCGTCCATGTGGGCTGAGAGCATGACTTTGTTTTTCGCGCGGCTTTTGCCCTTCACAAAGGCAAGTACATTGCCCAGCGGATCGACCGTTACCTCGGCCTTTCCGGCGAGACGGCCGAGAATATATTCGCGCACGGCTTCCTCTCTGCCGGAGGTGCCGTTCAAAAGGCAAAGCGTTTTCAGAGTGTTCAGCATGAGAGCTCCGCCTCCTTTTTGAGAATATAGGCCGCGATGAGCTTCGCAGTGTTTTCGACGTCCGCGGTGTCGATCACTTCGGCCGCCGTATGCATGGAGCGCAGCGGGATCGAGAGCAGCGCGGTCTTCACGCCACCGCGGGAGATGTTGATATGGTCGGCGTTGGTGCCGGTGCGGCCGGGCATCACGTCGTGCTGATAGGGAATGTCGTTTTCCTTTGCAAGGGCGACAAGCTCCTGCGTCAACGCCCGGTCAAGCGTCGGCGAAATGCCGATGGACGGGCCGCCGCCGAGGTCGATGGTATCGTTTTTGTCGCAGTAGGGATCGCTGCCGAAGCCCACGTCAACGGCGATGGCGGCGTCGGGCGAAGAGACGAACGCGCAGGTTTTGGCGCCGCTCCCGCCGCTCTCTTCCTGCGAGGAAAGCAGCAGCCGCACGCGGCAGTGCCGCAGGTTGTCCCTGACCTGTTCGGCCGCAAGCAAGATCGCCGCAACGCCGGCGCGGTCGTCAAAGGCGGCGGAAACGATGCGTGTGCCGCGCAGCGACGCCTGATTCGCCGGGAGCAGAACCCGGTCGCCGATCTCCACAAGGGCTTCGGCCTCGGTTTTGGAAAGGCCGACATCCACGGCGAGGCTCTTGAACGAGACCTCGCGCTTTTTGCCCGCATCCTTCTGCAGATGCGGCGGCGTGGAGCAGATCACGCCCGGAAGCGCCCGTTTGCCCAGCACGGTCACTTCGGATCCGACCAGCACGCGGGGATCCGTTCCGCCGACCTTGTCGATCAGCAGAAAGCCGTCCTTGTCGATCCCGCGCACCAGAAGCCCCACGCGGTCGATGTGCGCGTCGAGCAGAATTTCGAATGCGCCGCTGCCGAGGCAGCAGGTCAGGCTGTGCAGCGCCGTTTCTTCAAACGAAGCGAAAGCACCGAGCATCGTTTTCGTTTCCGCAATGAACGCCGATTCGTCACCGGAGGTTCCGTTTGCTTTTGCGAGGGCAAAGCAAAGCTCGGCAGTCGTCATTTTTATCGTCTCCTCTGATATTTAGAAAAATATATTCATTATATTATATCGCATTCGGCAGGAAAAATCAAGGCGTTTGAAGCTGAAATGTTTTTGAAAAATGAAGCTGAAATGTTTTTGAAAAATCGAGCTTGCGCAAAGAAGCGCAAAGCCCGCCGGAGCGCCGGATTTTTACCCGTTATTTTCAACAAAATTATTGACTTTTTTTCAAAAAAACAGTATAATAATCAATTAGGAAAAATCTGAATTCGAGTCTTTCGACTCACATTGAAAGGAAGGTTTGTTATGCCAGGCATCAACGAATACATTGAACAGTTCGGCGCAAAATCTTTTACGAAATATCCCTTTTCTCCCGCCGACAATCTGACGATCAGCCAGTTGGTCTATCTCGATTTTGAATCCGTGGTCTCGCCATCGTTTGACGAGGCGCCGCGCCCCTTTGCCGAAGTCTGCAACACGCTTTTCGCCCGGCACGGCTACCGCCACGAGCCGATCGGCCTTGTGCTTCCAGCGGACGCCAGCATCAACAGTATGCGCATGGCGGTTCAAAAGCGGTTTTCCGAAATGCGGGTCTGGGCGGCGCAGACGGCCTACAGCCGCGACCCTGCGCTGCAGTTTGCCGCGCTCACTTTCCTTTTGCCGACGGGCGACGCCGTGATCGCCTTTCGCGGCACGGACGACTCCCTCGCCGGCTGGATCGAGGATCTGAACATCTTTTTGCAGGACGACGTCCCCTCCCACCCCTATGCCGTCGAATATCTCAAGGAGGTCGCCGCGCGTACGACGGGGAACCTCATTCTCTGCGGCCATTCCAAGGGCGGACACCTTGCGCTGTATGCGTCTGTCACGGCGGATCCGGCGATCCGCAAGCGTATCATCGGCATCTATAACAATGAAGGTCCCGGATTTTTGACCTATGATCTTTTCCATACCGACGCCTACCGGGAGCTTTTGCCGCGCTACCGCCACTTTGTCCCCTATTCCTCGGCGATCGGCATGATGCTCGCTCACGATTACGACTATACCGCCGTGTTCAGCACCAAGCATCTCGGCCCCCTCCAGCACGACGTCGCCTCGTGGCAGATCGTCAACGGCGCCATCATCACGCGCCCGGACGTGAACAATCTGGCCAAGATCGTGGACATCCTCTTTTCCGATTTCCCGCTGAGCATCTCCGAGGAGCGCCGCAAGATCCTTGCGGAGACCGCCACGCGCCTTTCCTGCGCAACGGACGAGGAAATGCTTGTCGGCATCGTGCGCCATTTCCCGCGCGAGCTGAAAAAAGCCCTGCAGGCCTGGCACACCTTCCCGAAACAGACGCGAAAGGAATTCCACGCCGCCTTCTCCCCCTTCCCCTCCATTCTGGTCAACGCCGTGAAAAACATCAAGGAGGAGACCGTGCCAAAGGCTGCGGAAGCGGCGGGAATGCTGCTGAGCAAGGTCACCGAACACATCTGATCTGAAACGAGGTATCTGCCATGAAAAAGCTGATTTCCCTTTTGCTTTGCCTGTGTCTGATTCTCACGCTCACTCCGGCCTTCTCCCTCGCCGGAAAAGCGGACGCCGACGGCTTCAAGGCCTTCATCGCAACGGATATCCACCATTCCGTCGTGGAATCCGTGCCGAAGGAGAACGGCAACTACGTCTATTGCAACAGCCTCGGCCTGACGCCGACCCTTGCGCCCGCCCTGCTGGATGAATTTTTGCGCCAGGCGGCGGAATCCGACACGGACTACGTGTTTTTGACGGGCGATCTCGCGGACATTCCGGACATTGCGCAGGCAAAAAAAGTTGCGCAGAAGCTTGCGCGTTTTGAAAAAAGCACCAAGAAAAAAGTCTTCGTTATCAACGGCAACCACGACGTCGATTATACCGGCAAGGCTGCCCCCGGCAGAGTGACCGTGAAAGACTTCAAGAAGATCTATGCAAAGCTCGGCTATAACGAGGCGCTCTGCGTGGACAAAAACACCTGTTCCTATACGGCGCAGCTCAAAGGAGGCTACCGCCTGATCGCCATCGACGCCGTTGACCGGCCGGGCGAAGGCGGTGCGACCGTCACGCCGAAGCTCGCGAAATGGATCCGCGCACAGGCCGCGGACGCAAAGAAACACGGCCAGAAGCTCGTTGCCCTGATGCACCATCCGCTGATGAACCATTTCACATTGATGAGCAAGCTCCTGCCGATCTTTGTGGTCTCCAACAGCGAAGAAGCCTGCAAGCTCTTTGCCGAATGTGACATCGGCCTTGTGTTCACGGGACATTTTCACCAGAACGACATCGCCGTTTATCACGGAGAACGCGACGTCTATGACGCCGAAACCACGTCCCTCTCCTGCTATCCGAACGCCTACCGAACCCTCACGTTCAAAAACGGCAGCGCGGACATCCGCACCGTCGGGATCGAGCGCATCGACACGTCGAACCTGCCGAAGGGCTACACCAAAGCCATGAAGAAACAGATCAAAACCGATCTTTCCGGGTACGCCTACGAGCGCCTTGTTGAGGACAGCACAAAACGGATCCACAGCTATTTCAACGCGGAAAAAATCAGTGGAATGCTCGGCTTGACCGATCCGCTCTCGCAGAGGGCGCTGGAACTTCTGCTTTCCGCGCTCGACAAAGGGTTTGACCTTCCCCTTTACGGCAAAAAGAACAGCGTTTCCGCTTACGCGAAGGACATCGGCCTGAAGATCCCGAAGACAGACTACCGCACGCTCAACGACGCGGCCTGCGCGTTCATCGCCGCCCAGTTCAGCGGAGACGAACATTTCGACACAAAGTCGCCGCTGTTCCGCGTGCTGTTTTACGGCGTGATCGCGATCCTCAGCCACGAAGCGACCAAGTCGGCGAATCCGGCGGTCAACGCAGCCGTGCAGGCCGCCCTGCTGCAGGCGGGCGCCGTTCTGCTGCAAAAGCTGCAATTCGAGATGGAAGCGAAGCTCCTGCTTTCCGTTGTGCGTTCGAGCACCAACCCGCAGGTCATGCTGAACACGCTGATGTCCGCCGCGGAGCCGCTGTTTGTCGGGCTGACCATGGACCGCGAACCGCAGGACAACAACGTCGTGCTTCCCGTATATTCCAAATAAAAAGAACAGATAACAGCCGCCGTGGGGTTCCTTCCGCGGCGGCTGTTATCATTTTTTCACATTTACTTGATTTGGTCGATCAAAGCTTCAAACGCCTCGGTCATTTGAGAGCCGACGGTGCTGCTGACGGCGTTGATCTCCTCGTTTTCCGTGAGCATGGAGCGGTAATCGTTGTCGCAGAGGATGTAGCCGATCTGGTCGTTGCAAAGGCCGATGCAGATCAGCCGCTCGGCGCCGCAGGTCTGCGCCCAGGGCGCGTAATCCCAGGTTTTGCCCGTCCAGCTTCCTTCTTTGGTCTGCGCGCCGCCCCAAAGGATCGCCGGTTCGATCTCGCCGGGTACGAGCGCCACGCCGAGTTTTCCGCCAAGCTCCATGTAGCCCAGCTCGGTGATCACCGCATAGCCGAGCCCCTTGCGGCACATCACGCTGGCAAGCAATCCCTCGCGGCCTGCAATGACATGGATGGGGTTCTTTACCGGGACCGTCACTTCCCGCATCGCAACATTCAACAGCGCGGGAAGCGCTTCTTCCTGCTCGATCGCGGCGAGCTTTTTGCCGAGCGTCTCGCCCATAGCGGCGGCTCTTGCGGTCGGTCCGTCGTTCTGATCGTAGGAGAAGGTGTTCCCGAAGCTGGAGATCGCCAGTTCCGCGCCCTGAAGGAAGACAAAGTCGGCGCAGGTGTGATCCGCGACATACCGCTCGAGATAGTGCGGATAATCCGCGGAAAGCGTGCCGTCGGGTACGGTCACGGGATGAATGCATGTCTGCCCGACCCAGATCTCGTTTTTGTTCTTGTCTGCGGGGACAAAGCGCAGCCGGTGAAACAGTCCGTCAAAAGCCTGCGGGTCGCGTTTGTCGCAGATGTGTTCGCTGATGTCGGCATTGCCGTAATACAGCGTCCCTTCGCACATGGAATCCACGGCTTCGGTAACCGTTTTTGTCACAGCGCGGTAAAGCTCCTCCATAAAGGCCGGATTGCGGCCCACGACAAGATGTTTACCACCGAAGAGAATGTCCGTCGGATTGACAAGCAGCGCGGGCACGATGGGCGCGCCAAGGCCGAGCGTATCGAGGCAGGAGTGCTGATGGAGCGCGGAGACATTGATCGCGTCGATGCCCCTCTGTTTCGCAAAGTCTGCCAGGCGGCCGCGGATCTCCAGCACGTCGCCGCGCGTCAGGCCGAAGCCGTCAACGGAAGCGTGGACGACTGTCGTTTTGCCGTCGGAAAGCGCGAAGGTGTTCACACCCTGATCGTCCGCCACGTTCTGCGGAACGGCGCCTTTCGTTGCGGAGAGAGAGCCGGCGATGTAATAGCTGCCGTCCTTCGGGTCGATGTTCGTCAGAAACGAAGCCGAAGAAAAGCCCATCCGCCAGACGGCGTCTTCGCCGGGCGAGCGGTCGAACCGTTCCTCACCAGGATAAAACTGCTCAGCCGTGTAATCCTTCAGCCTCGGGACCTGACCTACCCAGTTTTTGCCGGGGATCAAGGCGTTGAGTACGGCGCCGAGTCCGACGATCAGCCCGTCGACCGCCTGATAGAAGCGGTGCTGCGCCGTTTCCCTGAAGGAAGCGCCCGTCGCTTCCGTTTTCACCGCCGAGACCGGCACGGCAAAAGCGGAAACCGCCAGCAGCAGCGCCAGCAGCAGAGAAAGATACTTTTTCCAGTGTTTCATTTTTCGTTGCCCCTTTCCGGTTTACTTCGCTTACATTATAGAAAACCGAAAGGCAAAATGCAATTTCAAAATTGTAAACTTCCGCCTTTTTTTGCAAAAAAGCCTTGCAATCCCCAATGTTTTGTGCTAAAATATCGATAATAACGCGATGAAAAAGAGAGTAGGCTCCATCGACGCACAGAGAGAAGCGGCCCCGGCTGCAAGCCGCTTTGCACGAGAGAAAGCTGAAGTTCACTTTGGAGCGGCGCGGCTGAAACGAAAGCGAAAGTAGGCTGCGACGGGTCATCCCCGTTAACGGATGCAGGAGTGTTTGCTTCGCGAAAGCAGGAACCAGGGTGGTACCGCGGAATTTTGTGTAATTTCGTCCCTGTGGCTTTTCAGTCACAGGGCGTTTTCTTTTTGAAATGAATCATCGAAAGGATTGATCGTATGAAAGAACAACTGGAAGCGATCCGCGCGGTCGCAAAAGACGTTTTGCAGTCGGCCACGTCGCTGCAGGAGCTTGACGCAGCGCGTGTCAAGTATCTCGGCAAAAAGGGCGAGCTGACTGCGATCCTCAAGCAGATGGGCCGGCTTTCCGCCGAGGAGCGTCCCGTCATCGGCCAGCTTGCCAACGAGATCCGCGCCGATCTGGAGGCGAGGATCGACGAAAGCATGGAGCAGATCAAGGCGCGTATGCTTGAAGAAAAGCTCAAAGCGGAGACCATCGACGTGACCATGCCCTCCGACGCAAAGGCGCTCGGACACAAGCACCCCCTTTCCATCGTTCTGGACGAGGTGAAGGACATTTTCTACGGCATGGGCTTTTCCGTTGCCAGCGGCCCGGAGGTGGAGTGGGATTACTACAACTTCGAAGCGCTGAACATTCCAAAGAACCATCCCGCCCGCGACACGCAGGACACCTTCTACATCACGGAAAACATGCTCCTGCGCACGCAGACCTCGCCCTGTCAGATCCGCGTGATGGAACAGCAGAAACCGCCGATCCGCGTGATCGCTCCCGGCCGCGTTTACCGCTCCGACGCCGTGGACGCCACCCATTCGCCGATCTTCCATCAGATCGAAGGTCTCGTCGTTGACAAGGGCATCACCATGGCCGACCTCAAGGGCAATCTGGAATCCTTTGCCAAAAGCCTTTACGGCGAAGAGACGAAGATCCGCCTGCGCCCGCACCATTTCCCGTTCACCGAACCCTCCTGCGAGATCGACGTTTCCTGCTTCGCCTGCGGCGGCAAAGGCTGCCCGATGTGCAAAGGTGAAGGCTGGATCGAGATCCTCGGCGGCGGCATGGTGCACCCGAAGGTGCTCAAAAACTGCGGCGTCGATCCCGACGTTTACAGCGGCTTCGCCTTCGGCATCGGTCTGGAACGTCTGGTCATGTTCCGCTTCAACATCGACGACATGCGTCTGCTCTATGAGAACGACGTCAGGTTTCTGAAGCAGTTTTAAGGAGGGCTGAGAGTATGAATACATCGAAAAAATGGCTGCTTGATTTTGTGGATCTCGACTGCACCGACAAGGCATTCGCAGACGGGATGACCCTTTCCGGCTCCAAGGTGGAAGCCTTTGCCGTGGAAGGGAGCGAGCTTTCCAATATCGTGACCGGCCGCATCGAATCGCTGGAACGCCACCCGGATTCCGACCACATGTGGATCTGCATGGTGAATGTCGGCGCTAACGAGGATCTGCAGATCGTCACCGGCGCGCAGAACCTCTCCGTCGGCGACGTTGTGCCCGTGGCGCTCGACAACTCCGTGGTGCACGGCGGCAAACAGATCAAAAAAGGTAAGCTGCGCGGCGTGGAAAGCTGCGGAATGCTCTGCTCCCTCGGCGAGCTTGGGCTTACGACCCATGACTTCCCCTACGCGATCGAAGACGGCATCTTTGTCCTCGGCGAGGACTGCGACAGGACCCTCGGGCTCGACATCCGTGAAGCCATCGGTCTCAACGACACCGTGACAGAGTTCGAGATCACCTCCAACCGCCCGGACTGCCTTTCCATTCTCGGCCTTGCCCGGGAAGCGGCGGCGACCTTCGGCAAAGATCTGAAGATCCGCGAACCGAAAGTACATTTCAGCGGAAAAGACGTGCACGATTTCCTTTCCGTGAACATCCTCGCGCCGGAACGCTGCTACCGTTACTGCGGCGCCGTTGTGGAAAACGTCCGTGTGAAGCCCTCCCCGCGCTGGATGCGCGAACGGCTTCGCGCCTGCGGCGTTCGCCCGATCAACAACATCGTGGATATCACGAACTATGTGATGCTGGAATACGGCCAGCCCATGCATGCGTTTGACCTGCGCTATCTCAAGGGCGGCAGCGTCATTGTCCGCCTCGCGAAGCAGGGCGAAAGCATCACGACGCTCGACGGCATCGAGCGTGCGCTGAGCGAAGAAATGCTCGTCATCGCCGACGAGGAAAAGCCTGTCGCCGTTGCCGGCGTCATGGGCGGCGAATACAGCGGCATCATGGACGACACGAATACGATCGTCTTTGAATCTGCCTGCTTCAACGGTCCGACGACGCGTCTGACCGCCAAAGCTCTCGGTATGCGCACCGAAAGCAGCGGCCGGTTCGAAAAAGAGCTTGACCCCGCGTCCTGTATGCCCGCCATCCTGCGTGCGCTCGAGCTTGTGGAGCTGCTCGACGCCGGCGACGTGATCAACGGCATCATCGACTGCGACAAATCGACGCATGAACGCCGCACCCTCCCCTTTGACCCGGATTGGGTGAACAATTTCATCGGCATCGACGTTTCCGCCGACGAACAGAAGAAGATCCTCGAAGCGATCGACTTCGAAGTCAAAGACGGCCTTATCTATATTCCGACCTTCCGCGCCGACATCGAGCATCAGGCGGACGTTTCCGAGGAAATCGCACGCTTCTACGGCTACCAGAACATTCCGAACCGCCCGCTTTCCGGCGTTGCCAACGCCAAGCGCACCCCGGCGCAAAAGCTCGAAACCCTGATCTCCGCGACGCTGCGTGCCTGCGGCCTGAGCGAGATCGCGACTTTCTCCTTCATCAGCCCGAAGCATTACGACAAGATGCGTCTGCTGGCGGATTCGCCGAAGCGTAACAGCGTCGTGATCTCCAACCCGCTCGGCGAGGATACCTCCGTTATGCGTACCACCGTCATTCCGTCCATGCTGGATGTGCTCGCGCGCAACTACAACAACCGAAACGAAGCAGCCGCACTGTTCGAGCTTTCCAACGAATACATTCCGAACGGCGCCGACAAGCTGCCGGACGAAAACGAGATGGTCACGCTCGGCCTTTACGGCGAGGACGTGGATTACTTTACACTCAAGGGCGTTGCGGAAGCTGTCTTCACGGCCTGCGGCGTTACCGGGTACGACATTGAACCGCTCACGGACGACCCGACCTTCCACCCGGGCAGAACCGCCGTCGTCACCATCGACGGCAAACAGATTGCCATTCTCGGCGAAGTGCATCCGCTGGTGCTGAAAAACTACGACATCGGTGTGAAAGCCTATGTCGGCCAGATTGATTTCAATCTTCTGCTGGAATACGGCGACACCGACCGCAAGTACACCGCCCTGCCCCGCTTCCCGGCAACGAGCCGCGACCTCGCCTTTGTCTGCGGCATCGACATCCCCGTTCTCAAGATCGAAAAGCTCATCACCGAAGCCGTGGGCAAGATCCTCGAGAGCATCAAGCTCTTTGACGTCTACATCGGCCCGCCGATCCTGCCGGGCCTGAAGAGCGTTGCGTTCAGCATCAAAATGCGCGCCGCCGACCGGACGCTGACCGACGAGGAAGCCGACGCGGCCATGAAACGCGCGATCAAGGCGCTGGACAAGATCGGCATTTCCCTGAGAAGCTGATCAGATCGAACTGTTCCATTTCATTACTATCGAAATCGCGCAGGGGTAGCCCTGCGCGATTTTTTACGGGCATCGCAGAGATCCGTGTCTTTCATTTGCGGCGGCGAAACGCTGCGCGCCGCAGGCGCGCTGCAAAAAGGAGCGCGGCAAAACAGCGCTTTTCCGAAAAGAACCCCTGACCAAAGGCGGGTTTTGCGCCGTCCGTGCACTGCTCTCGCGCTCCTTTTTCGCGCAGCAAAGCTGCGCGGTTTCGCCGCCTCCGCCCGGGATATACGCAAAAAAGCGGCCGCCCCAAAGGGTGGCCGCACGTTCAATTGTAAAAGATACCTCAGCCGAAATACTCCTTGCAGTACTTCACAAGCAAATCGCTGAAGTCTGCGGTTTTCAAAAGGGTGTTGAAGATGTTGCCGAGGTCGTGCGTCGCAGACGTATAGGCGATATAGTCATGCTTCACGCCGCAGTTTGTCAGCGCGTTTTCCAGAGAATCCTTGTTTGTCAAGGGGATCACGGTATCCTTGTGGGCGTAGGCAAAGAGCGTCGGCACGGAAGCGCGGGTGAGGTAATTCACCGGAGAAAGATAGATCGCGGTTCTGACAAGATCCACGGACTTCGCCGCAATGTCCGAGACCTTGAAGGATTTGCCGGCCATTAGATTGATCAGATTGATGTACTGCTCATTGGTGTAAAAATCCTTCCAGCGCTCATATTCCATGTCGCAGGGCGCAACGCGGGACGCCACAAACGCGATCGGCAGCGGGGAATAATTCACGTTCATGTAGGAATACATCAACGCATAGTAGCCGCCGGCGGAATCGCCTGCCAGCGCGATCTTGTTGATATTGAGCTTCT
The DNA here is from genome assembly GCA_902774035.1 of Oscillospiraceae bacterium. Taxonomy (GTDB): domain Bacteria; phylum Bacillota; class Clostridia; order Oscillospirales; family Acutalibacteraceae; genus UBA6857. Next base: position 72,029 of record CACYHA010000004.1, read on the forward strand.
TTTCCGCGGAATAGTCCTTGATCTTCTGGATCGCAAGGGTGAGATCCTCCACCACGTTGAGGGCTGTCACAGCCTTGTTCGTGGGGCTGAGCAGTCGGTAGTTCAGCGCAACGGCGATATAGCCGTGGCTGATGATCGACTCGCAGGTGGACTTCAGATCGTCCTTACTGCCGGTTTCAAACAGACCGTCGTGCAAAAGCAGGACCGCGCCGTTGCTCTGCTTCTGTTCGGCGCCGTTGGGGATATAGATATCCATGACCTGCGCGGAATCCGAGCCGTAGGCATAGTTCGATTCCGTGCCGTTGGTCGGCGTCACCAGACCGATGCTGGCAAGGAACGTCATCAGCAGCGATAGGAACATCGCCATGATTTTCTTAAAGGTTTCCATCATGATAAATCAACCTCCCGGTTCTATTTTTCTTATTATAGCACAGAAGAACGCAAAGGTCAATGACCTCTTTTTGAATCATCTGTGAAAGAATCTTCCAAAAACGGTCGATTTTGTCAATCGACACAACCGTTCGAAACGATCTCAAACGCCAACGCCTCCAGCTCCTCCAGCGTGGAAAGCGCTCCGACGCGCTGACGGTAGGCCGCCGCGCCGCGGATCTCGCGGATATACCAGGCGGCGTGCTTGCGCGCTTCGCGCATTCCCACACGTTCTCCCTTGTATGCGCAGATGCGTCGGATATGACGCAGCATCACGCGCATCTGTTCGCTGAGCGGAGGCTCCGGCAAAACGCGCTCGTATTTGAGATAGGACTCGATCTGACTAAAAACCCAGGGGCGGCCGAGCGCGCCGCGCCCGACAAGCAGGTAATCGCAGCCGGTCTCTTCCAGCATTTTTGCCGCCGAGGGACCGTCGGTCACGTCGCCGTTGGCGATCACGGGGATCGAAACGCTGCGCTTGACTTCGGCGATGGCCCCGGTATCCACCGGCGGGGCGTACATCTGCCTGCGCGTGCGGCCGTGAACGGTGACGGCGGCGGCGCCGGCGTCTTCGGCGCGTCTGGCGAGTTCCACGGCGACCGGAGTGTCCTCGTCCCAGCCCAGGCGCATTTTGACTGTGACCGGCACATCCACAGCCTGCACGACGGCGCGGATGATCGCTTCGGCCAACGGAAGATCCTTCAGCAGCGCGGACCCGCCCCCGTTGCCGGCGATTTTCGGCGCGGGACAACCCATGTTGATGTCAATTACATCCGGCGCGAAGGCCATGGTCTCCCTTGCGCAGGCGGCCATAACGGCCGGGTCGCTGCCGAAGATCTGCGCCGCGGCGGGACGCTCCTTTTCCGAAAGCACAAGCAGTTCGCGGCTCTTGCGGTCATGCATCGTCAGGCCCTTGCTGCTGACCATTTCGCTGACTACATAGGTCGCGCCGAATTCGCAGCACAGTTCGCGAAACGCCCGATCCGCAACGCCCGCCATGGGCGCAAGCCCGGCGGTTCGGCTGTCAAGTTCGATGGTTCCGAGTTTCAACTTCTTCGTTCCTTTGCAAACTTTTTTCATATTGTAGCACAAACTTTCAAAAATTGCACCACTTTTTCCGCATTTTGTGCTATACTAAGAAAAAACGATCAACTTTTCGGAGGTTCCCATGCGTTTTCTTGTCATCGACGGCAACAGCATCGTCAACCGCGCGTTTTACGGCATCAAGCTGCTGACCACCAAGGACGGCCAGTTCACGAACGGCATCTACGGCTTTTTGAATATCCTGATCCGGCTCAGGGAGGAGTGCGACCCGGATCACGTTGCGGTCGCCTTTGATCTGCGCGCACCGACCTTCCGCCACAAGCTCTACGACGGCTACAAGGCGGGCCGCAAGGGCATGCCGCCGGAACTTGCAAGCCAGATGCCGCTGCTCAAAGAGCTGCTGACCGATCTCGGTTATAAGATCGTATCCGAAGAGGGCTATGAGGCCGACGACATTCTTGGAACGCTTTGCGCAACTTGCAAAGACGGCGACAGATGCTTTCTTGCAACAGGCGACCGCGACGCACTGCAGCTTGTTTCCGATCGAACGACCGTGCTTCTTGCCGCAACAAAAATGGGCAAAGCGGTCACCACACCCTATGACCCCGAAACGCTCAAAGCGGAATACGGCCTGACACCGGATCAGATGATCGAACTGAAGGCCATCATGGGCGACACCTCCGACCGCATCCCCGGCGTTGCCGGCATCGGACAGAAGGGCGCGACCGATCTTGTGCAGCGGTTCGGCAGCATCGACTACATCTATGAGCATCTGGACGAGCTGGACGTCAAAAACGGCGTGCGCGAAAAACTCCGCGCCGGAAAGGACAGCGCCTTTTTGAGCCGGACGCTCGGCACGATCTGCCGCACGGCGCCGATCGACACCGACCCGGCGAGCTACGTCCCCGGCAAAGGCGACATTCCGGCCGCCATCCGTCTGCTGGCAAGACTGGAGATGTTTTCCATCATCGAAAAGCTGCATCTGACGGATGCCGTTCCGGCAGCGGCAGCCGAGGAAGCGCCGACCTTCGTCTGCAGGGAAGAACGCGACCTCATGGGGCTGCTCGGCAGACTAAAGAACGCGAACGCCGCCTATTTCACCGCCCTGTTCAAAGACGGCGTACCGCAGGCGCTCTGCTTTGCCGAAAAGGACGCGGTCTCGGTCGTAGAAGCGAACTGCTTCGATTTTCAGAGCTTTCTCGAACAGCTTTTCGCGGCGGACTATCCGAAATACACCGCCGACGCAAAGGCGCTTTACCGCTTTGCGCAGACAAAGGGGCTGCAGCTTCGCGCTCTCGCGATGGACACCACCCTTGCGGGCTATCTCCTGAACCCCGCCGCCAGCGATTACGATGTGCTGCGTCTTGCCGGTGAATATGCCGTCCCCGTTCCGGAGATCGACGCGCCGGAAAGCCTCGCCGAACCGGTCAAAAGCGCCGCCGTGCTGCCGCGCCTTTGCGAAGAACTGACCGACCGACTGCGCGAAAACGAACAGCTTTCCCTGCTCGGCGACATCGAGCTGCCGCTTTGCGAAGTGCTGGCGAGCATGGAGAACGCGGGCTTTCTTGTGGACAGGGACGCCATTGCCGCCTACGGCGAAACGCTGCAAAAGCAGATCGAGGCCATGGAGCTGCGCATCTTTTTTGAAGCCGGAGAGACCTTCAACCTGAACTCGCCGAAGCAGCTCGGGGTGATCCTCTTTGAAAAACTCGGCCTGCCCGCAAAGAAAAAAACCAAAAGCGGCTATTCCACCAACGCCGAGGTGCTCGAGGAGCTCTCCGCCGATTACCCGATCGTGGCGGACGTGTTGGAATACCGGATGCTTTCCAAGCTGAAATCCACCTACTGCGACGGACTGGCCAAAGAGATCGAAGCCGACGGCCGCATCCGTTCCACCCTCAACCAGACCGAGACGCGCACAGGACGCATCTCCTCTCTTTCGCCGAACCTGCAGAACATTCCCGTGCGCCGCAAGGAGGGTCGGGAGATTCGCCGCTTCTTTGTTGCCGCGCCGGGAAATGTCCTCGTTGACGCGGACTATTCCCAGATCGAGCTGCGTGTGCTGGCCGCGCTTTCCGGTGACGAGGCCATGTGCAAAGCCTTTAACGACGGCGCCGACATTCACACCATCACCGCCTCCCAGGTCTTCGGATTGCCGCAGGAGATGATAACGCCGCTGCTTCGTTCGCGGGCAAAGGCGGTCAATTTCGGCATCGTGTACGGCATCGGCGCGTTCTCACTGGCCAAGGACATCGGCGTCACACGCAAACAGGCAGACAACTATATCAAAGGCTATCTTCACCACTACAGCGGCATTGCACACTTCATGAAAGACGCGGTTGCCGCCGCGCGGGAAACCGGCTACGCTAAAACACTGTTCGGCCGCAGAAGGTATCTCCCGGAGCTGACGGCCAGCAACAAGATGCTGCAGGCCTTCGGCGAGCGCGTGGCGATGAACATGCCCGTTCAGGGCACGGCCGCCGACATCATCAAGCTGGCGATGATCCATGTCTACAACCGCCTGAAGAACGAGCTGCCGAGCGCCAGACTCATCATGCAGGTCCACGACGAGCTCATCATCGAATGCGCAGAGTCCGACGCGCAAACCGTCTGCGCCCTGCTCAAGGAAGAGATGGAAAACGCCGTGGAGCTTCGCGTCAAACTGGTCTGCGACGCCCACAGCGGCAAAACCTGGTACGACGCAAAATAACAAACCGCGCATAAATTGCCTCGATCCGGAAACGCTATCCAAAGAAAGGATGCGATCGGATTGAGGCAATTGTTATATCGGCGGATCATGGCCATGGCTGCAGCGCTGTTACTGTTGGTTGCAGTGGGCGCATGGGGAGAAAACGCAATGCAGGAGGATGCAGCGGCGCCCATCGCCGTGCTCTCGCAGCTCGGCTCACGCGGGCAGGAGGTGCGTTCCATTCAGAGCAAGCTGAAATCCCTCGGGTTTTACAGCGGCGCGGTGGATGGCATCTACGGCACCGGCACGCAGCGTGCGGTGCGCGCGTTCCAAAAAAGCGTCGGACTGACGGCAGACGGCATCGCGGGACAGAAGACGCTGCTCTATCTCGGGCTCGGCGGCTCCTCGTCTGCTTCCACAGGCGGCTACAGCAGCAACGATCTGACGCTGCTCGCGAAGCTGATCGCAGCGGAGGCCCGCGGGGAAAGCTACACCGGTCAGGTCGCCGTGGGCGCCGTGGTGCTCAACCGGGTGGCGCACGCCTCCTTCCCCGACACGATCGCCGGCGTCATCTATCAGCGCGGCGCGTTCTCCTGTGTCAACGATTCCAACTGGAATGTCGCGCCGAACGCGACCTCACGCAAGGCGGCGCAGGACGCCATGAACGGCTGGGATCCCAGCGGCGGCGCGATCTATTATTACAACCCGGCAAAGACGACCAACGCATTCATGTGGTCCAGACCAATCATCGTCGTGATCGGCAACCACAGATTTTGCAAATGAGAGCGAAGCGGCGCGATTTTGGCGGCGGCGGGCCGCATCACGCGCAGCGTGATGCGTAAGGAGCGCCCGCACGCGCGTTTGAAACGCCGAAGCGGCCTTGCCGGCGCTCCTGCGCGCGGCGAAGCCGCGCGGCCCGCCGCCGCCAAAATCGCGCAAAATAAACCGAAAAACACATCAGTCAGGAGTACCGCATGGCAATATGCTATATTCTGATAATGGAAGGTCTCTATCTTGCACTGCTCTGCCTGATCAGAGCAACAAGACCGAAAAAATGAAACAGGGTACGGATTTCATTTTCCATACCCTGTTTGTTTTATATAGATGTAATTTTCCTCACGCAAGGATCTCGCCCATGAGACCCGGTGTGCAGCCGGCGGCGTTGGATTCGTCGGTGTCGATATGCATCGCAAGGGCATACTTCGGGCTGACACGCACGACCACATCGCCGAAAATCAACGAACGCTCAGCGGTATCGACCTTCACGGAAACGATCTGCTTGTCGGAAAGGCCGTATTTTTCGGCGTCTTCCGGGGTGGCGTGAATGTGGCGCTTGGCGATGATCACGCCGTCCTTGAGCTCAACTTCGCCCTTCGGACCGACGATTTTGCAGCCCGCGCTGCCCGCAAGGTCACCGGATTCGCGGATCGGCGCCTTGACGCCGATGGAACGCGCGTCAGCGGCGGAAAGCTCCACCTGGGTCTCGGGACGGACCGGGCCGAGAATGGAGACGGCGGGGAAGCTGTTCTTCGGGCCGATCACCTGCACACGCTCTTCACAGGCGAATTGGCCGGGCTGGGAAAGATCCTTTTTCCATGTGAGTTCATAGCCCTCGCCGAAGAGGATGTTCAGCACGCGGCGGCTGACGTGGACGTGGCGGGCGGATGTTTCGATCAATACGGGTTTGCTCATTTTTGGTTCCTCCTGATAGTTTTATCTCTGCTATTTTACATCAATTTTTCATAGATTGCAAGAATTTGCGAAAAAATAATGAAATCCGACGCGGAATATGCTATAATTTAAGCGGTGATCGAAATGGAACTGACGTTAAAGGAACTGGAAGCGGCTTGTCAAAGCTGCCGGAACTGTCCGCTCGGTAAAACGCGCACGAACCTCGTGTTCGGCGTCGGCGTGCCGGACGCAAAGGTGATGTTTGTCGGCGAAGGCCCCGGCGCGCAGGAAGACGCGCAGGGCAAGCCTTTTGTCGGCCAAAGCGGCCAGTTGCTTGACAAGTATCTTGCGGTGATCGACCTTGACCGCAGCAAAAACATCTACATCGGCAACATGGTCAAATGCCGGCCGCCGCAAAACCGCGACCCGAAACCGGAAGAGACCGAAGCCTGCCTCCCCTGGCTGCGAAAGCAGGTCAAGTGCCTGCGTCCGAAGATCATCGTCTGCCTCGGGCGTATTGCGGCGCAGCGGCTCATTTCTCCTGATTTTCGCGTCACGCGGCAGCACGGGCAATTCATTGAAAAGGGCGGCATTCTGTTCATGGGCACGTTTCACCCGGCGGCTCTGCTTCGCAACCCCGCGCAAAAAGCTGACGCGCTTTCGGATTTTCAGGCGCTGCGCGACAAACTCGAAGCGCTCGGCATAAAGTGAGGATCCGCCAGGGGAAATTCTTCTTGACAATTTCAAAATTTATGCTATAATAAACCTATCTTCAGGGCGAGGTGAAATTCCTCACCGGCAGTGTTTGGCAGCAAAAGCGGCCATCAGCCTGCGAACCGGGACATCCCGGCCGATTCGGTGCGATTCCGAAGCCGACGGTGCGCGGCAGAGCCGTGCGACAGTCCGGATGGAAGAAGAAGCACAACCCGTGTTTTTGCCCGTGAAGAACTCACGGGCTTTTTCTTCACCCTGATGATCTATTTCACACCGAAAGGAACGATCATCATGCAAACACCGACCGAATCCAAAGCCTCCCCGAAAAAAAGCAACGTCGCAAAGCTCACCATCATCGCCATGCTCTCCGCCGTGGGCGTCGTTTTGCAGTACCTCGAGTTTTCCGTGCCCTTTGTTCCCGCGTTTTTGAAGCTCGACCTCTCCGACATTCCCGAGCTGATCGGCGCCTTTCTCCTCGGACCCGTGGGCGGCGTCATCATCTGCCTTGTACGCAACCTGGTGCATCTGCTGGTGTCGCAGTCGGCATTCATCGGCGAACTGTCCAACTTCCTGCTCGGCGCGGTCTTCGCCATCGTTGCGGGTCTCTTTTATAAAGCCCACAAGACAAAAAAAGGCGCGTTGATCGCCTGTCTGCTCGGCGCGGTCTGCATGGCTGCCGTCAGTGTTCCGTCCAATTATTTTATCATCTACCCCGTTTACGCCCAGCTCTTCGGCGGCATGGAGACCATCCTCGGCCTCTATAAAGCGATCCTGCCCTCCGCCGATACGCTGCTGAAAGCGCTGCTGATCTTCAACGTGCCGTTCACCCTCGTCAAGGGACTGCTCTGCGCCGCCGTGACGATGCTGATCTACAAGCCGCTTTCACGCCTGTTCACGCAGATGAATGCCGCCATGCAGCGCCACCGCGGATAAATCGAAAAAAAGCTTGACAACCGCAGCGAAACTGCGTATAATCAATAATGACATAAAACTACATATTTCCTTATTCAGAGCAGCTGAGGGAACAGGCCCTGTGAAGCTCGGCAACCTGCCAACGGCAAGGTGCCAAATCCTGCGGTATTGACCGAAAGATAAGGTTCTATCCGGCGGTCGTTCCACGGCCGCTCTTCTTTTTGGAAAAGCAAAGGAGCATTCGTATGGCAAAACATCTTTTTACATCGGAATCCGTCACCGAGGGGCATCCCGACAAGATTTGCGATCAGATCTCGGACGCGGTCCTGGATGCGATCTATGAAACCGACCCGCAGGCCCGCGTTGCCTGCGAAACCGCGATCACCACAGGACAGGTCCTCGTGATGGGCGAGATCAGCACCGTTGCCAAACCGGACATCGCCTCCATCGTGCGCAAGGTCATCTGCGACATCGGCTACGACGACGGAAGCAAGGGCTTTGACGGCAACACCTGCGGCGTGATGGTCGCGCTGGACAAGCAGTCCGGCGACATTGCCATGGGCGTGGACAGATCCAAGGAGCTCAAAGAGGGCGAAGAAGACGCCTACAACCTCAACGGCGCCGGCGACCAGGGCATGATGTTCGGCTTCGCCTGCAACGAGACGCCGGAACTGATGCCGCTGCCGATCTCCCTGGCGCACAAGCTGACGAAAAAGCTCACCGAAGTGCGCAAAGACGGCACCCTCCCCTACCTGCGCGCGGACGGAAAAAGCCAGGTCACCGTGGAATATGATGACGGGAAGCCCGTTGCCGTCACGGCGGTCGTGGTCTCCTCGCAGCACAGCGCGGACGTCTCGCTGGAACAGATCCGCGCCGACATCAAGAAATACGTGATCGATCCCGTCATTCCCGCCGCGCTCATGCGCGAGGACACGCAGATCCTCATCAACCCCACCGGGCGCTTTGTCGTCGGCGGTCCCCACGGCGACAGCGGCCTGACCGGGCGCAAGATCATTGTCGACACCTACGGCGGCTATGCCCGTCACGGCGGCGGCGCCTTCTCCGGCAAGGATCCGACAAAAGTGGACCGCAGCGCGGCCTATGCGGCCCGCTATGTGGCGAAAAACATCGTGGCAGCCGGACTGGCCGACAAATGCGAAGTGCAGCTCGCCTACGCCATCGGCGTCGCAAAGCCGGTCTCGATCATGGTGGACTGCTTCGGCACGGCAAAAATCGACGAGGACAAGCTGGTCGCTCTGATCAAAAAAGTCTTTGACCTGCGCCCCGCGGCGATCATCGACACGCTGGGTCTGCGCAGACCGATCTACCGTCAGCTTGCGGCCTACGGCCACATCGGACGCGAGGATCTGGACGTACAATGGGAAAAGACGGACAAGGCGGACGAGCTGAAGAAGCAGGCGGAAGAAGTGTGAATTAAGAAAAACTACTGATCGGTCAAAATGGCCGGTCAGTTTTTATGCTTTCATCGGGCCGCCGAACGCGGCTGCCCCTGCGCGCAGCTTCGCTGCGCGGGAAGGCGGCGGCGGGCGCCGCGTGCCGCAGGCACGCGGCATTGCGGTGCGCGTATACGCGCCGCAGCCGCGCAGCGAACGCTG
>CACYHA010000005.1 GCA_902774035.1 Oscillospiraceae bacterium
CAAGCTCGTAATGCGGCTTGAAACCGTCGTACTTGCCCTCGTCTTCCACGCCGTACTCTTTGCAGAGCTTCTGCAGCTCGCATTCGCCGCTGCGCACGCAGGACAGGCACTTGCGGTTATGGGTGGAAAGGATCAGTTCCAGCGTCTTGCGGCGGGAGGAGCGGATCTTTTCGGTGTTGGTGAAAATCTCGGTGCCGTCCCGCTCGATCAGAAACAAGCAGGCGGCCACAAGGCTTCTTGCGCCCTTGACCTCGGCAACGCAGAAACGGCAGGCGCCGATCTCGTTGAGATCCTTCAGGAAGCAAAGCGTCGGGATCTCGATGCCCACGGAGCGGGCGGCTTCGAGAATGGTCGTACCGTAAGGAACGGTACAAGGCATGTTGTTGATTTTAATGTTGAGCATTTTTTCCATGATCTGTACCTCCCCTTATTCTTTGATGATCGCGCCGAACTTGCAGGTTTCGATGCAGGCGCCGCACTTGATGCACTTGCTCGTGTCGATCGTGTGCGGATTCTTGACCGTGCCGGAGATCGCGCCCACCGGGCACTTTCTCGCGCAGGCGGTGCAGCCCTTGCACTTGTCGGCGATGATTTTATACTGCAGCAGGTCTTTGCAGACGCCGGCCGGACATTTCTTGTCGACCACGTGGGCGACATACTCGTCGCGGAAGAACTTCAGCGTGGCAAGCACCGGGTTGGGCGCCGTCTGGCCGAGGCCGCAAAGGGAGTTCTCTTTGATGTAGTAGCACAGCTCTTCGAGCTTGTCGAGGTCTTCCAGCGTGCCGTTGCCGCTCGTGATCTTGTCGAGGATCTCGAGCAGACGTCTGGTACCCACACGGCAGGGCGTGCACTTGCCGCAGGATTCGTCGACGGTGAAGTTCAGGAAGAACTTCGCGATGTCGACCATGCAGTTGTCCTCGTCCATGACGATCAGACCGCCGGAACCCATCATGCAGCCGATGGCTGTCAGGTTGTCGTAGTCGATCGGGGTATCGATGAGGCTCATCGGGATGCAGCCGCCGGAGGGGCCGCCGGTCTGGGCAGCCTTGAACTTCTTGCCGTTCGGGATGCCGCCGCCAATCTCTTCGATGATCTCGCGCAGGGTGGTGCCCATCGGGATCTCCACAAGGCCGGTGTTCTTGATCTTTCCGCCGAGGGCGAAGACTTTCGTGCCCTTGCTCTTCTCGGTGCCCATGGAGGCGAAGTATTCCGCGCCTTCACGGATGATGGTCGGAATGTTGGCGAAGGTCTCCACGTTGTTTTCCGTGGTCGGCTTTGCGAACAGACCCTTGACTGCCGGATACGGCGGACGCGGTCTGGGTTCGCCGCGGTTGCCTTCGATGGAGGTCATCAGCGCGGTCTCTTCGCCGCAGACGAACGCGCCTGCGCCGAGTTTGATGTGCAGATCGAAATCAAAGCCGCTGCCGAAAATGTCCTTGCCGAGCAGACCCATTTCCTTGGCCTGGGCAATCGCGATCTCCAGACGTTTGACGGCGATCGGGTATTCCGCGCGGACGTAGATGTAGCCTTCGGTCGCGCCGGTGGCGTAGCCGCAGATGGTCATGGCTTCGATGATGCAGTGCGGGTCGCCTTCCAGCACGGAACGGTCCATGAACGCGCCCGGGTCGCCTTCGTCGGCGTTGCAGACCACATATTTCTGGTCGGCCTGGTTCGCCGCCGTGAAGCTCCACTTGAGACCCGTCGGGAAGCCGCCGCCGCCGCGGCCGCGCAGACCGGAATCCTTCACGATCTGGATGACCTGCTCCGGCGTCAGCTCTGTCAGGCACTTCGCCAGCGCCTGATAGCCGTCGTAAGCGATGTATTCGTTGATGTCTTCGGGATTGATGACGCCGCAGTTACGCAGGGCGACGCGCTTTTGCTTCTTATAGAAGTCGGTCTCCTTGAGGGGCTTGACCTCGTCCTTCGTCTTGGTCTCATCGTAGAGCAGACGCTGGACGATGCGGCCCTTGAGCAGATGCTCTTCCACGATCTCTGCCACGTCTTCGGGCTTCACTTCGCTGTAGAAGCAGCCTTCGGGATAAACGACCACGACCGGGCCGAGGGCGCAAAGGCCGAAGCAGCCGGTGCGGATGATCTTGATCTCGTTTTCGAGACCTCTGGCTTTGATCTCCGCTTCAAAGTTTTCGATGATTTTCGGCGAATTTGAGGAGGTACAACCGGTACCGCCGCAAACGAGCACATGTGAACGATACATTCCGTTTCCTCCTTATTTCTTGATCGCGCCGACGGTGTATTCCGCGACGGGGTTGCCGTTGACCAGATGATCGACCACGACCTTGACGGCCTTTTCGGGGTTCATCAGCACGTAGGTCACCTTTTCCTTGCCGGGTTCCGTGACCTCAACGATCGGCTCATACTGGCACATGCCGATGCAGCCGGTCTGGGCGACTGTGACATTCGTCAGGCCGCGCTTTTCGATCTCTTCCGTGAATTTGTTCATCACGGGACGGGCGCCGGCGGCGATACCGCAGGTTGCCATGCCGACCACAACGCGGGTGAGCGCGGTGGAATCGTCACGGGCCGTCATTTTTGCTTTGGCGGCGTCTCTGAGCGCCATCAATTCTTCCAAGCTTTTCATTTATTCTTGCACCTCCGTAAGATTTGCAGTGTTTTCAGTGATATAGTCTTTGATCCAGCGCGCAATGTCCGGATCGTTCAGCGGCACATCGCCGAGAATTTCCTTCAGTTCGCGGGTGTCGAGCGTAAACGCCGAACCGTCGACCTGCACACGGTATATGAAGTCGATCTGCAGGTTCATGGTGATGAGCATCACGACTGTGCTGCACATATCGCCCAGCGGCACAAAGTCCACATGGTCGGTATGGAAAAACGCTTCGACCCGCGTTCCGACGCCGACTTCGCTTTCGATCGAAAGCGAACCGCCCGTCATCTCCGCCGCCATTTTGAACAGCGGCACGCCCATACCGACCTTGCGGGTCGTGCGGGTGGTAAAAAACGGGTCGCGCACCGCGGCCACCTGTTCGGCTGTCATGCCTTTGCCGTTGTCGTAGACGCCGAGCATCAGTTCATGGGCGCGGCGGTCTTCGCGAACGACAAGCTCGATCAGCGAGGCTTCGGCGGAAACGGAATTCTGCGCAATGTCCAGCACATTGAGAGACAGCTCACGCATCAGGCATATTTTTCAAGGATCCCCTTGACGTCCTTCGCCGAGATCTTGCCGTACACGTCGTCGTTGATCACCATGACCGGGGCAAGACCGCAGGCGCCGATGCAGCGGCAGGCGGAAAGCGAAAACTTGCCGTCTTCCGTGCATTCCTCGGCTTCGATGCCGAGCTGCGCGGTCAGTTCGTTCAGAACATCCTGGGAGCCCTTGACGTAGCAGGCTGTGCCGAGGCAGACCGAGATGGCGTATTTTCCCTTGGGCGACAGGGCAAACTGCGCATAGAACGTCGCCACGCCGTAGACCTTTTCAAGGTCGGTGCCCATTCCGTCGGCGATCTTTTTCTGGATCTCGAAAGGAAGGTAGCCGTAGATGTCCTGGGCGACCTGCATCACGTGCATGAGCTGGCTCTGGTCTCCGGCGCATTCCGCAATGACCGCGTCCAGCTTCGCCGCCTGTTCGGGTGTGTCGGTGAAGGGAATTTTGCTGATTTTTTTAAGCATAGAGTGGTCCTCCTTTTTAGGGTTCTTCACAAAACATTCATATCTTTATGACATGTCAATATATGATAACATAAAACCATTGAAAATGTCCATAGTTTTTTTCTCCAAGTTTTCAAAAAACAGGCGTTTTCATAAAAAGTTAGCACGCGCTTACTCTTTTCCTTGCAGGAAAAATGCCCTCCTGCGGGGCCTTGACATCAACTCGAGAGAACGAACGGGACACGGCGCGGGCGCGCCTGTGCGCGATTCGGTCGATTCGTTCTCCCTCTTCTCAAGTTGATGGCACCGCCTTTTTGGGGAGGGCAGAGATCTTACAGGGTTTGCTTCAGCTTCCATTTCGCGTTGCTGACCTTCAGGCTGTATCCGCAGAAGGCGCAGCAGCCGTGGGCATCCGGCATGAAATTGCCGCCGCAGGAGGGGCACTCCCGCTCCTCCACAACCGCGCCTTTGGATTTCAGGCGCTCCGGATAGCGTGCGCGGGTGAACACGCCCTTCCAGTTTGTTTTTTCAAAAACAACGCCGCCGTCTTTGACGGTCTGCGTAAACAGCGGGGCGCTGACCGTCAGCTCCGTCGTCTCCTCGGTGTTTTTCACCGCGCGGACCTTGATATCTCCGATGAAGAAATCCACAATGTCAAGGGTCTTGAACCGGTTCCAGAGCTCCTCGTACATGCATTGCCTGAACTGATGGATCGAAAAGCGGACGATCTGCTTTTTGCGCTTTTCCTCAGCGCGGCGCAAAACAAAGCGATAGCTCGCGGCGGCGGCAACGGTCAGCGCGACGACGAGCAGCGTCGGAAGGACCGAAACCTGCGTGTGCTTCAAAAGCAGGGAATCGACCAGATGCACAAGCAGACTGGACACAAAGCCGAACCCGGCGCAGACGGCCGCCCGGGAAAGCGGCGCCTGCGTCACAGGCTCCACGGAAAAATGCTCGGTCTGCCAGTCGTGGAACTCCGAAAAAAGGCGGCTGCCGCAATAGGGACAGGTGACAAGCTGGGTGTTGATCTCCAGCGCGGCTCCACAGGAATCGCAGACGATGTTTTTATGCTCCCCGTAAAAGACGGTCTCCTGCGTTTTCTTTTTCATATAGCCGAATTTATCCTTGCGGCTCTGCGTTTCCTTTTTCGCGTCTTCATAGCGGATATGCCGGCTCTGCAGAACGGAGATCCTGACCTCGGGGTAATAATGATCCTGCACCGGTTCGCCGCTGCGCGCGTCGGAATAGCAATCGAGCAGCGCAGAGGTCAGCTCGCCCTCCCGCCATTCGCGGCCGCCCTCGTTCCATTTTCGAAAGCCCGCTTTGCCGTTGTCGCCGCGCACGCTGACCGTGCCGCGCAGCTTAAGCTCCCGGCGGATGCCGTATTTTTTGAGGACCTTGATGATCCGCTGCATCCGTTCCAGAAAGGTTTTGTCCATTCTGTCGGGGAGCGCCGTTTCATCCGCGTCACGCCAGGCGAGCAGGATCGGCTCCACGGCGTTTTTGACCCCCTCGTCCACAAAGAGGCCGTCGATCGGGGGTTCGGTTGTTCTTCCCCGCAGAAATTTGATATTTTTTTTGGAAAACAGATTTGCGATCCCGGTTTTGATGCGTTGGAACGAGCAGACGCAGAACACGGCGCCCGCATAGAGGATCGCCAGCAAAAGGACGGCAGAAAACCCCACAGCAGCACCCTTCCTTTCAGCAGACTTCGGCTTCCGCCTTGCGTGTGCGCACCAGCCGCAGCGTCATGCCGCCGCCGACAAACAGCAGCAGCGCACCGAGCCCGATGCCGATCACCGGCCCGACAAGGCTCGGCGAGAGGACCTCCTGCGGCTTTTCCGGATTGTAGTAGACGGTCAGCGTATCGCCCTCGCGGTAGCTGCTTTTGTAATCGTCCAGTCGGGATTCATAGGTCGTCCCCCGCACGGTGTATTTGACATAGACGTCGCAGGTGTCCGCGCTGTCCGGATCGGCGGATGTGACCCACTCCATGCGGGTGATGACCGCCGTCGTTGTCGGAAAGGTGTGGATCCTGACCAGCTTCATGACGCCCAGCGTCAAAAAAAGCACGGCGCCGAGCAGACAGACCAGCGGAATACAATAGGTGTCGAACCATTTTCTGAAATTCATAAAAAGCCCTCTTTTCCGCTTTTTCTTTAATATAACACAATTCTCCCGGTTTTTCAAGCGTCCGGCTTGACAACCGCCGCCGACCATGCTAAAATTTTGAAAGATTCCAAACGGGAGGCGCGTGCAATGACAAATTCATCTCCTGCCCTGCTGCGCGATGGAAAACGTCCGCTGCTGGCGGCGCACCGCGGCGTCTGCGGCGGCAACATTCCCTGCAACACGGAAAAAGCCTTTCTTGCCGCGCTCAGTCAGGGCGCCGACATCATCGAGCTGGACGTGACCCGCGCGCGCGACGGTTCGCTCTGGGTCTTTCACCCCGGCATGGAATATTCCCACCTCGGCATCCGCAGACCCCTCGCCGCGCTGAAAGCCAAAACAATCGCCGCGCTGCGCTTTGTCAACGCCGACCGCACCCGCACCGAGGATCCCGTTCTGTCGCTCGACGACGCGTTTGAGCTGCTGAAAGGCAGGGCGCTGCTGAACATCGACAAATTCTGGATGCATCCGGCAGAGATCGCCGACTGTATCCGCCGCCATGGACTCAGCGAACAGGTGCTCACAAAGATCCCGAACAGCAGACACGCCGCCGACAAAGCGGCCGCCGCCGCACCGGAGCTGCCGCTGTTTGCGGTCATTCGCGACCGTGACAACCTCACGCCGTATCTCCAAAGCCTTGGGATCAACCTCGCCGGTGTGGAAGCGCTGTTCGACAGCGAAGACGCGCCGATCATCAGCGAGGCTTCCGTCGAAAGCTATCACAGGCAGGGACTCGCCCTTTGGGGCAACGCGATCGTCTACAACTACAAGGACGTGCTTTCCGCAGGACACACCGACGACAAAGCCGTTTGCGGCGGCCCGGACTTCGGCTGGGGCTGGTTCCGGGAAAAGGGCTTCGATATCGTACAGACCGATTTTCTGCTCGCCGCAAAGCAGTATTACGACAGCACGCCATGACCGCGTTTGAAAGGATCTATGAGGTCGTGCGCACCATTCCGGAAGGAAAGGTCGCGTCCTACGGCCAGATCGCAGCCCTCGCGGGAAATCCGCGCTGGGCGCGAACGGTGGGCTATGCCCTGCACCGGAACCCGGAACCCGGCGTTATCCCCTGCCACCGCGTTGTCCACGCGGACGGCGCCGTTTCGTCCGCCTTTGCGTTCGGCGGACCGAACATCCAGATCGAACTGCTCCGGCAGGAGGGCGTCGCCTTTCTCGACGACACCCACGTCGATATGAAACAACACCAGATCAAGTTTTAGGAGGACTGATTATGCCCCTTTGGACCGGCCGATTCAAAAAATCGCTCGACAAACAGACCAACGATTTCAACGCGTCCATCCCCTTCGACTGCCGCATGGCCGCCGAGGACATTGCAGGCTCCGTCGCCCATGTGACCATGCTCGGAAAGCAGGGCATCCTCGACAAAGCGGAGAGCGAAAAAATTGCAAAAACGCTGAAAGAGATCGCCGCCGACCTGCAAAACGGAGCGCTGGAGATCGACATGACCGCCGAAGACATCCACACCTTTGTGGAAGCCGAGCTGACGCGGCGCATCGGCGACAGCGGCAAACGGCTTCACACCGCCCGCAGCCGCAACGACCAGGTCGCGCTCGACCTGCGGCTCTATCTGCTGAAGCAGGCCGACCTTATCGACGCGGCGATCCTGCGCTTTTTGCGCGTGATCGCGGACAAGGCGGAAGCGACAGCCGATTTTGTTATGCCGGGCTACACCCACATGCAGCGCGCCCAGCCCGTCACCTTCGGCCACCATCTGCTGGCCTACGCCGCCATGCTGGAACGCGACCGCGACCGGCTTGCCGACTGCAAAAAGCGCATGGCCGTCTCTCCGCTCGGCTCCGGCGCCCTTGCCGGAACGACCTATCCGCTGGACCGCGCATATGCCGCAGAGCTGCTCGGGCTTTCCGGTGTGAGCGACAACAGTCTGGACGGCGTGAGCGACCGCGACTATGTGCTGGAGCTGCTCTCGTGCCTGTCCATTCTGATGGTGCACCTGTCGCGCTTTGCCGAAGAGGTCATTCTCTGGTGCTCGTGGGAGTTCAAATTCGTGGAGCTGGACGACGCGTTTTCCACCGGCAGCTCCATCATGCCGCAAAAGAAAAACCCCGACATTGCGGAGCTTGTGCGCGGAAAATCCGGCCGCGTGTTCGGCGATCTGGTGACGCTTCTGACCGTGATGAAGGGCATTCCCCTCGCCTACAACAAGGATATGCAGGAGGACAAGGAAGCCGTGTTCGACGCCGTGGACACCGTGCTGCTGTGTCTGGACACCTTCAGCCCGATGCTGGAAACCGCAACGGTGCTGCGCGAGAACCTGCGCAAGGCTGCCGCCGCCGGTTTCATCAACGCCACGGACTGCGCGGATTACCTTGTCGGCAAGGGTCTCCCCTTCCGCGACGCCTACAAATGCACGGGCGAGCTGGTCGCCCTGTGCATCGACCGCGGTCTGACGCTGGAAACCCTGCCGCTCGAAGATTACCGCAAGGTCTGCGAGCTGTTCGACGAAGGCGTGTTCGACGCGATCGATCTGGACGCCTGCGTGCAGCGCCGCACGGTCAAAGGCGGCCCCGCGCCGGAATGTGTGCGCAGGGAAATCGCAGCGCTGAGGAAGAGAATTGAGAATTGAAAATTGAAAATTGCCCGCCGCGGACATTGCGATCCACGGCGGGCGTTGTTCTTTTTTTCTTCTACACGCTTGGCTGCTCTGCGCATAGTCTTGATGAAGCAGACGATCGCGCAAACGGTTTTTGCATCATCCGTCCACGGCGATCCGGGCGTAGCGGTAGTTGTCGTAGCGGATGCCCTGCGACGAACGGTGCACGCTGAGCACCAGACCGATGGCCATGTAGAGGCAGATCACCGAGGAGCCGCCCGCGCTGATGAAGGGCAGGGTGATGCCGATGACCGGCAGCAGGGAGGTGCACATGCCCACATTGACGATGACCTGGCTCATGACCATGAACATGACGCCGTAGCAGAGCATACAGGCCGCATAATTGCCGGAGCGTTTGCCGATCCGAACGATCCGGATCGCAAGCAGCACAAACAGCGCAAGCAGCAAAAACGCGCCGAGAAAGCCGAACTCTTCGCCGACAACGGAAAAGATCATGTCGTTTTCGCTGACCGGGATGGAGCCGGACTGGGTGAACTCGCCCTTCAGATAGCCGGTTCCGAAAAAGCCGCCGTTGCGCATGGCGCTGAGCGCCTGCCGCTGCTGATACATCTCCGTCGGAAAATCGTCCGGATGAAAGAGGGCGAGGATACGGTTGCGCTGAATGTCGTCAAAGACCTTGTACCAGACGATGGGCGCAGCGGCGCCCACGGCGAGCAGACCCGCCGGGAAATACATCCAGTGCACGCCGGAGATAAACAGCATCCCGAGGAACATCATCGCAAAAATCAGCGCGGAGCCCATGTCGCCTGTGATCACGACCAGACCAATGGGAATCGCCGCGTGCACGCACAGCAGCAGCACGTTCAGCAGGCCGGACAGATCGTTGCGGATCCGGCTCAGGTGATAGGAAAAGGTGATGATGAAAGCGATCTTGAGGATCTCCGAGGGCTGGAGATAAAGAGAGCCTGTGATCTTCAGCCAGGAACGGGCGTCGGAACGCGCGTCCGGCGCAACGCCGAGGGGCGTGAACAGCAGCAGCATCAAAAAGATCGAGCCGAGGGCGATCAACGGCCAGAGCTTGAAAATCAGGTCGTAATCGACAAAGGAGATCACCAGCGCGATCGCAAGGCCGAGCACCAGCGCGCCGATCATAACGATGGCGTCGCGCGAAAGCAGCCGCCCTTCCTCCACCGTGCGGTGCGTGGCGGAAGCGACCATCAGAACGCCGAACACGGACAGGCAAAGGCACAGCAGCAAAAAGAGCTTGTCGGTCTCCCTGAACGCTTTTTTGAAGGTCTGAAGCAAGCGATCCCTTCTTTCGTTGCATAGAATCTGCTCCTATCATACCGCATTTTCCGAAAGATTGCAAGTGATTGCGGGAGAAAGTTGCGTTTTGCGGTTGCTCTTTGCGCCGGATTGTGCTACAATAGGAAAAAAAGAGGGAGGTTCGCCGATGAAGACGTTCGTGACAAACAGCGCCGCCGAAACCGAAGCGGTTGCCGCGCAGTTCGCGAAAACCCTGCGCGCGCCGGTTGTCGTTGCGTTCTTCGGCGGGCTGGGTATGGGCAAAACCGCCTTTACCCGCGGCCTTGCGCAGGGGCTCGGCATCGACGCCGAGGTCAGCAGCCCGACCTTTGCCCTCGTCCACCGCTATGAAGGAAACGGCGTCACCCTGTGCCACTACGACATGTACCGCGTGGAGACCTGGGAAGACCTTTACACCACCGGTTTTTTTGACGACCTCGACAGCGGCTGCATCCTCGCCGTGGAATGGAGCGAAAACATTGAAAACGCGCTGCCGGATCACACGATCCGCGTGACGATCGCGCCGGGAAAAGCGGAGAACCAGAGAATCATTACCATTCGAAACGGAGAATGACCCATGAGACTGCTTGCCATTGACACCAGCGCCGTCAGCGCGAGCGTGGCAATTACGGAAGACGGCTGCATACGCTCGCTTTGCACGGTCAACGCCGGACTGACCCATTCGCGCACCCTGCTTCCGATGATCGACGCGGCGCTGCAAAACAGCGAGACCGCCCTTTCGGACATCGACTGCTTCGCCTGCGCGGTCGGTCCCGGCTCCTTCACCGGCATCCGCATCGGCATCGCCGCGATCAAGGGCCTTTGCGACGGCACGGGTAAAAAAGCCTTTGCCGTGTCCACGCTGGAGGGTCTGGCATACAATCTGCTGGGGCAGGACGTGCTGGCCTGCGCCGTGATGGACGCCCGCTGCAAGCAGGTCTACTGCGCCCTGTTCGACGTGCGCGGCGAATCGGTCACCCGGCTCACGGAGGACGCCGCGCTGAAGATCGAGGATCTGGGCAGGCTTCTGGAGCTTTACAGGAACCGCAAGATCGTTTTCGTCGGCGACGGCGCAAAGCTCTGCGCGGACGCGCTCGGTTTTCCCGCAGCCGCGCCGCTCGTGTGCTTTCAGAACGCGGCCTCGGTCGCCTTTGCCGCTCTGCGCGGTGCGGACAAGCGTCCGCCGCTGGACGGGAAAGACCTTCTGCCGGTCTATCTGCGTTTGCCGCAGGCGGAGCGGGAGCTGCGCTCACGCAGAGAAAAAAGCTGACTCGGAATTTGGAAATGAATTCGGAATTACACTTCACCGTTTCTTCTGCAAAAAATAAAACAATGATAAAGGAGACAGTATCATGATCGCACTCGGCGCAGACCACGGGGGTTTTGCCCTCAAAGAAGAAATCAAAAAACATCTGGACGACATCGGCGTTGCCTACAAGGATTTCGGCACCTACACGCCCGATTCCATCGACTACGCGAAGATCGCCTACAAGACCTGCCGGGCGGTGGTCAGCGGGGAATGCGAAAAGGCCATCCTCTGCTGCGGCACCGGCATCGGCATCTCCATGGCGGCCAACAAGGTCAAGGGCATCCGCGCGGCATGCTGCTCGGATTACTTCAGCGCGAAGTTCACCCGCCTGCACAACGACGCCAACGCCCTTTGCATGGGCGGCCGCGTGCTCGGCCCCGGCCTTGCCATTGAAATGGTGGACGTGTTTTTGAACACCGAATTCGAAGGCGGACGCCACCAGCGCCGTGTGGATCAGATTACGGCGATCGAGAATGGAACATTTGACAGCGAAGCGTGAACATTTGCTCAAACAGCAGGAAACAATGGAACGACATTCTGCGGGAGCTGCGCGAGGACCGCGATTTGAAGCAAAGCGATCTCGCGGCGGTTCTGCAGACGACCCAGCAGGTCTATTCCCGCTACGAAAAAGGGATCAATGAGCTTCCGCTGCATCATATCATCACGATTTGCAGGTATTATCATGTCCCTGCGGATTATCTGCTCGGTCTGGAGCCGGATCTGCCGTTTCCGAAGGCAAAATAAAACAACCGCTTGACAAACCGCATTTGCAGTGCTACAATATCACACGAAAACCGAATCCCAAAAGGCTTTGACAAAGAGCGCCCTTTCAAGCGCCGTTTTTCAGAGAGACGCACCTTCGGCTGCAAGTGCGTCAAACGGCAGAACCGGCGTACCGCTTTGGAGCCGCCCCCGAAAGGGTGTGCCGTGTGACCGCGTTAAGGTCGAATGAGTGCTGCGGGCAACCGCAGAATCCGGGTGGAACCGTGGAGCTTTTCGCTTCATCCCAGAACAGACAACTGTGCGGGATGAGGCGTTTCTATTTTACCGAAAAGGAGCAAACATCATGGACAAAGAATTCTTCCTCGCAAACTACCGCCATTCCATGGCGCACATCCTCGCCAAGGCCGTCATCGAGCTTTGGGGCAAGGACGTGCAGTACGCCATCGGCCCCCAGGTGGACGACGGCTTCTACTACGACTTCAAGCTCGATCACAACATCGGCAAGGACGACTATGCCGCGATCGAAAACAAGATGCGCGAGATCCTCAAGCGCAAGGAGGCCTGGACCCGCAAGGAGGTCTCCCGCGCCGAAGCCCTCGAACTGTTCAAGGGCCAGAAGTATAAGGAGGAGATCATCTCCGACCTGCCCGAGGACGCGACGATCTCGATCTACTGGACCGGCGACGACTTTGTCGATCTTTGCCGCGGCCCGCACGTGGAGTCCTCGCAGGAGCTGCTCTCCGTGGCGTTCCAGATCAAGTTCGCCTCCGGCTCCTACTGGCGCGGCGACGAGCACAACGACCAGCTCCAGCGCGTGTATGTCTACGCTTTCCCCGACAAAAAGCAGCTCAAGGATCACCTCGACATGATCCGCGAGGCCATGGAGCGCGACCACAAGAAGCTCGGTTCGGAGCTGGAACTTTTCATGTTCCACGAGACCGCGCCCGGAATGCCCTACTGGCTGCCGAAGGGCTGGAACCTGTTCAACGCCCTGCTGAGCTACTGGCGCGGCGAGCATCTTCCCCACGGCTATCAGGAGATCTCCGCGCCCGTCCTCAACGAAAAACAGCTCTGGGTCACCAGCGGCCACTGGGCGCACTACCAGAACGGCATGTTCATCGCTCCCGTGGACGAGAACACGACCTTCGCCATCAAGCCGATGAACTGCCCGAACTCGATCAACGTCTTCCGCAGCCGCGGCCGCAGCTACCGTGAACTGCCCCTGCGCTACTCCCAGGTGGACGTCATTCACCGCCGCGAGAAATCCGGCGAACTGAACGGTCTGTTCCGCGTGCAGGAATTCCATCAGGACGACGCGCACATCTTCCTTGCCGAAGAGCAGATCGAGGAAGAGATCGCCGACATCATGGACATCGCGAAATCCATCTACGCCACCTTTGGCCTGACCTATACCGCCGAGCTTTCCACCCGCCCGGACGACTTCATGGGCGACATCGCGCTCTGGGACAAGGCGGAGGCCTCCCTCAAAAAGATCCTCGACAACAAGTTCGGCGAGGACGGCTACGAGATCAACGAGGGCGACGGCGCCTTCTACGGCCCGAAGATCGACCTCGGAATGCGCGACTGCCTTGGCCGCCAGTGGCAGATGGGCACCATCCAGCTCGACTTCCAGCTTCCGCTGAACTTCGGATTGAAATATGTCGCGCCCGACGGCTCGCTGAAGCAGCCCGTCATGATCCACCGCGCGATCTTCGGCTCCTTTGAGCGCTTCATCGGCATTTTGATCGAGCACTTCAAGGGTCAGTTCCCGTTCTGGCTGTCGCCGGTGCAGGTCGGCATCGTCCCGATCCGCCCCGAGCACAACGCCTACGCGAAAAAGCTTGCCGATCTGCTGCTTGAAAACGGCATCCGCTTCGAGGCAGATTACAGCGACCAGAACATGAAGAACAAGATCAAGAAGTTCAAGACCGAGCGCATCCCCTATGTGCTGGTCGTCGGCGACAAGGAGGCCGAGAACGAAACCGTCGCGGTCAACATCCGCGGCGTGAAGGACAACGCCTTCGGCGTGCCGGCTGCGAGCTTCCTCGCCGCCGCCCTCGCGCAGAACAAGGCCCACACGCTCGAATTGAAAACGGAGTTTTAACCAATCACCGATTCACGCAGCGATCACTTAAGCTGCGGCAGCCATGAAAACGGGGTTTGCTGCAGAAGAGCCTGTGCCCGTTGTACAACCGAACAATCAACAGCGAAAAGGACGCTTTCACCGGGGATTCCCTCTGGAAGCGTCCTTTTCAGTCTTTTCCGCGCAGCTTCGCTGCGCGAGGGGCGGCGGCGGGATGCCTCGTGCGGATGCACGAGGCGTCCCTGTGCGCGAAAGCGCACAGGGACGGCGCAGCCCGGGCTGCGCCGTCCCGCCGCCGCGGTTCGCACGGCGCAGCCGTGCGAGAAAAAAGGCGTGCTGTTTCTTTTCCAACACGCCGTCGTTGTTTGTCAGGGGTCCTGTGCTTTTCTCTTTTTGCACCGAAATACCCGAACCGTCAGGCATACGAGCAGCACGGCGGCAAGCAGCGCCGCAAGGAACAGACCCGCAAGCTTGAACACATGGGGCACAAAGAGCGAAAGCTGGGAATAGCAGCCGTTGAAATAATGGCCGAGCAGCGGCGAGAGCAGTTCCCGCGCTTCTTTGCCGAGATCCTCCCGTGTTTCGACCGTTTCGCCGAGAACAAGGGTGCTGCGGGACCCTGCCGTGTAGGGCTTCCACACGAGGCTTTCGGTACGGGGATTGCCGGTGCGGGCGAACGCCACCCAAAGGGTCTGAACGGTCTCGGCGAGGGCGGGATCCACATGGCCGCCGGTGTAGATTGTCTCGTCTAGATTGTCAAATACATAGGCCAGCTCCATGGCGTGGCAGGCGCCCACGGTTTCATCCGCGCCGGGATAGGTGAAAAGATAGTTGTAGACCCGGCCGCCGTTCCGGGCGTGCAGCTCCGCCTGGCGCAAAGCCGGCAAGCGAAACAGCAGCTCCGTGTAAAGCGCGCTCACGTTCCAGACGCGCCTGTCATTCTGCAGCGCCAAAAAGCGATCCACCGCGTTGCGCTCCGCTTCGGAAAGCCGCGACATATTGTTTTCCAGCATGACCTCCATGCCGTGCCTGTAGATCGTCAGCCCGTCCAGAAGATCGGTATAGTAGCCCATCTCATAGATCCAGTAGCGCACCTCGTCGGCATTGGTGCCGAGCATCAGATCCAGCCCGGCTGTTGCGCCGGCAGCATAGGCGGCGTAGGGATCCTCCGGCAGCACAACGCCGTCGCGCTCGGGAAAGTTGTTGTAATCGTTCAGCTTCTCGTTGACTTCCCGCAGCCGCTCCTCGCTGAGAGCCGTCAGCTCCGCCATAGTGGAACAGCCGGTCTCCTTCAGCAAAAGCTCCGTCAAAAGGCGGCACTCCTCTTTGCTGTAGGTCAGGTTCACACTGCCGCTTTCGGCGATCACGCGCCGGAACAGACCTTGCGTTCCCCGAACCAGCGGCAAAAGCGACACACTGCCGCCGCCCGCAGATTCGCCGAAGATGGTGACGTTCTCCGGGTCGCCGCCGAAGGCAGCGATGTTCCTTTGCACCCACTGCAGGGCGCAGACCTGGTCGAGCAGGCCGAGGTTGCCGCTTTCCCGGTAGTCTTCGCCGCCGGGCACCGCGGAAAAATCAATGAAGCCGAAGAGTCCGAGACGGTATTCCACGGTGACGAGGATCACGTCGCCGAACTTTTTGATCAGATTGTGTCCGTCGTAGAGCGGATCGCTGACCGCGCCCCAGCCGTAGGAGCCGCCGTGAAAGAAGACCATGACCGGCTTGTTTTCCGAATCGTCGCCGGGATTCGACCAGACGTTCAGCGTCAGGCAGTCCTCGCTTTGGGGATAATAGGAGCCGACCTCGGAGGGCCATTCCGACTGGATCGGCGAAGGGCCGAAGTAAAAGGCCTCGCGTACCGTGTCGCTGTCCGGCGCGGGCACCGGCGGTTTCCAGCGCAGCGAACCGGTCGGCGCTTTCGCGTAGGGAATCCCTTTGTGGGCGAGCACGCCGTCCTCCAGCCGGCCGACAAACACGCCGCTCCTGCAATCGACCGCGAGAGCGGCGTCATAGCCTTCCGTAATGACGCGGTTTTCGCCGTACTGCGCCCGAAGCCGTTCCTTCACCGAATCTTCGCCGCCCGCCGCGCAGGCCGAAAACGAAAAAAGGCAGAGCAAAAAAGCAAAAGACAGCGCCAGGATCCGGGTCGGTCGGCGTTTCATCATCTTGAAACCCCCTTTCGTTTTACTCCCGAATGGTGTCGCTGCCATTATGCTTTCTCCGCTTTGTTTACTGTTCGCTGCCCTGCAGTGCATCCAGCGATTGCTTTTTGAGATAGGCGTTGATGAAGCCGTCCAGGTCGCCGTCCATCACGGCGTTGATGTTGCCGACCTCAAAGCCCGTGCGGTGATCCTTTGCAAGGGTGTAGGGCATGAAGACGTAGGAACGGATCTGGCTGCCCCAGCCGATCTCCTTCTGGTCGCCCTTGATGTCTTCGATCTTGTCGAGGTGCTCGCGCTCCTTGATCTCGATCAGCTTGGATTTGAGCATTCGCATACAGACCTCGCGGTTCTGATGCTGGCTGCGCTCCACCTGACAGGACACGACGATGCCCGTGGGGATGTGGATCAGACGCACTGCGGACGAGGTCTTGTTGACTTTCTGGCCGCCGGCACCGGACGCACGGTAGACCTCCATTTTGATGTCTTCGGGCTTGATCTCGACCTCGATGGTGTCGTCGATCTCGGGCATGACCTCCAGCGAAGCGAAGGAGGTGTGGCGGCGGCCCGAGGAATCGAAGGGCGACACACGCACCAGACGGTGGACGCCCATTTCGCTCTTGAGGTAGCCGTAAGCGTTTTCGCCCTCGATCACCACGACCGCAGATTTCAAGCCGGCTTCGTCGCCGTCCAGAAAGTCCACCGTCGTGAACTTGTAGCCGTGCTTGGTTGCCCACTGGTTATACATGCGGTAGAGCATCTGACACCAGTCCTGCGCCTCGGTTCCGCCCGCGCCGGCATGGAAGGTCAAAATCGCGTTCAGATTGTCGTATTCGCCCGAAAGCAAAGTGGCAAGCGTCTGCTTTTCCAGCTCGCGCTCCACAGCCTCCACGCTTTCGCGGCAATCGTCGAGCAAGTCGAGATCGCCCTCCTCGTCGGAGAGTTCGATCATCACCAGCGCGTCGTCAAAAGCGGTCTTCAGGTCGTTATAGGATTTGATTTTGTTTTTGAGCATGGAGATGCGCTGCAGCACCTTTTGCGACGCGGCAAGGTCTCCCCAAAAGGCCTCGTCGGTCGTTTTTGCTTCCAGCGTTTCCACTTCCTGTTGCATCTCGGTCAGGCCGACGGCAGAGGCAAGCTCCTGCAGCGGCTTTTCGCTTTCCAGTAAACGCAAACGTAATTCTTCAAATTGGATCATGGCAACGGGTTCCTTTCTGCCAAACATAAATATACAGGTTATATTATACACGATTATTTTGAATGTGCAACATTTTTAAAATTATTTTCGCAAGAAATTACATAAAATAAAGAAAACGGATTGCTTTTTTTCAGAAAAACGCTACAATAGAAGAAAAGTGATCTGAAAGGATTTTTTATGAAGTATCAAAACCAACTCTGCGGCGGCTGCGGCCTTCCGATGCGGGAA
This sequence comes from Oscillospiraceae bacterium, assembly GCA_902774035.1. GTDB lineage: Bacteria > Bacillota > Clostridia > Oscillospirales > Acutalibacteraceae > UBA6857. The sequence goes on from CACYHA010000005.1 coordinate 17,392, forward strand.
GGCGAAGACATCGTCGTTTGCCCCGACTGCGGCGCACCGCAGCACCGCGCCTGTTATGAAAAAGAAAACCGCTGCGTGTTTGCCGAACGGCACGCCGAAGGCTTTGTCTGGACGGCAAGCGGCGCACCCGCCGCGAAAAGCGAAACCTTCCCCTGCCCCGTCTGCGGCCACAAGAACGTCCCCGGCGCCGCCGAATGCGCGCGCTGCGGCCAGCCCTTCGCCCCGGAAGCGACGCAAGAGCCGATTCTGCCGCGCACGGAGATCCGCACGGAGCAACTGATCGACGAGCTGTTCTTTGACGCGCCGAACGGCGAAGCGGAGCTCGAGCTCGACGAGAACGAACGCGAACAGGTGGAATTTGTGATCACACAGCGGTTGCTGCAGGCCACGCCCGGCATGACGGAAGAGCAGGCGCACGAACGCCTTTGCGGCCACCCGCTGCGCCAGGTCATGACCTTCCTTTCCGCCCGTGCGCTCACCTTTGTCAACAAATTCCGCAAGCTGGAAAACGGCAGCGCTTTCACCTGGAACTGGGCGGCGTTCCTCTTCACACCCTACTGGTTCTTTTACCGCAAGCTCTACAAGCCCGGCATCGTGGTCATGACCGTGCGTATCTGCCTTGCGATCGCCGTATATCAGCCGATGAGCCGGATCAGCGAGCTGATGCTGACGCTCAACGAGGCCGTGCGCGCCGGCACGCTCACCGACGCGATGTATGCCGAAACGATGGAGCAGATCGGCGCCTTCGCCCCGATCATGGCGATCTCCATAGGCGTGCTGGTGCTTTTGGCCGTGCTGTCCGGCCTGCTGGCCGACCGGCTCTATCACCGCTATGTGCAGCAGACGCTTGACCGGCTCAAGCAGGAGGAGAGCCGCGACGCCTTTTTGGTGCATTTCCTGCGCAAAAGCGCCGTCAGTCCCCTGCTCGCCGCCCTGTCTTACGCTGCGGTCTCCGTCATTCCGAACCTGATCATGTCTTTCATTGCGCAATAGGAGGGGTTTTCCGTGAAAGTCAAAAAAGCGATCATTCCCGCCGCCGGCCTCGGCACCCGCGTTTTGCCGGCATCCAAATCCATCCCGAAGGAGATGCTCAACATCGTGGATCGCCCCGCGATCCAGTACATTGTCGAGGAGGCTGTCGCCGCCGGGATCGAGGATATCCTCATCATCACGAACCGCGGCAAGGGCGCCATTGAGGACCACTTTGACCACGCCTTTGAGCTGGAGGCCAATCTCAAAAACGCCCCCGGCAAGGAAAAAATCTATGAAGACGTGGTCGCCCCGGCCAACATGGCAAACATCTACTTCCTGCGCCAGAAGGTAACAAAGGGCCTCGCCCACGCCATCCTCTGCGCCAAGAGCTTCATCGGGGACGAACCCTTCGCCATTCTTTACGGCGACGACGTGACGGTCAACCCCGGGGGCAAGCCCGTGATCGGTCAGCTCTGCGACTGCTTCGAACAGTACGGCAAGGGCATCGTCGGCGTGAAGGAAGTGCCGCGCAAGGATGTCAGCAAATACTGCTCGCTGGATATCACACCGGTAAAGGACAAGCTGATGGACGTCCACAACATCATTGAAAAGCCGACGGAGGATCAGATCATCTCCTGCTATTCCATTCTCGGCCGCGTGGTCATGCCGCCGGAGATCTTCGAGATCATCGCCCGCACGCCGGAGGACCCGAAGGCACGCGAGGTCTACTTCACCGATTCCATGACGATCCTCGCAAAGGAACGCGGCTTGCAGGCGCTCGACTTTGAAGGCACCCGCTTCGACATGGGCAACAAGTTCGGCATCATGCAGGCAAACTGCGAAGTGGCCCTGCGCCACGACGAGATCGGCGAACAGTTCCGCGCGTACATCAAAGAATTGGCAAAGACGCTGTAAATAGATATAGCATAAGCACCCTGCCGAAGAACCGGCGGGGTGCTGTTCGTTTTCAGGGCTTATTTTTATGCGTTCTTTTCTTTGATCCACTGCACGGTGTCGCGCAGGGATTCATACGCCATCATCGGTTGGTAATCCAGATCGGCAGCGGCCTTTTCAAAGCTGAAATTGCAGTTTTCGCACAGCTTGTTCATGGAAAACGGCGTGACCACGGGCGGCAGCTTCATGAGCTTGAAAAACACGCCGATGGCGGGACAAAGGCGCAGGATCGTCTTTTTGTTCATCGCGATCTTCGGCGGTTTTTTGCCGTTGATCTTCGCCAGCGTTGCAATGAACTCCTCCACCGTCAAACGCTCGCCGCACAGATAGTAGCATTCGCCGCCGTGTCCGCGCTCCGCCGCGGCGATCATGCCCTTGGCAACGTCGCGCACATCAACGAAATTATAGGCGCCGAAGGACAGCGTGACCGGAAACAGCCCCTTCAGATACATCTCGATCATGGTGCAGACGGGGTTCGTGCCGTAAATATCGTTGGGGCCGATGCAGCAGCTCGGCTGAACCACCACGGTCTTCAGCGTTTCGTCGTTGGAATCCATCACATACTGGCTCGCCGCGGCCTTGCTTTTTCCGTAGGCGCCCTCGATGGGGTCGGGGTCAAAAGCGGTCAGCTCGGTAATCTTTTCCATATCGTCCGTCACGGGCACACAGTCCACGGAGGAGACATAGACGAGGTTCTTCACGCCGCACTTTTTGCAGGCGGCAACCACGTTTTTCGTGCCATCATAGTTCACGCTCCACACCAACTGATCGCGCTCGCCGGTGATGTCCACGATGCCGGCCACATGATAGACCGTTTCCGCGCCGGCAAAGGTTTTTTCAAGATAGTCGGTATCCGTGATGTTGCCGATGCATTTTTCAAAGCCGAGGTGATCGAATTCGGTGCAGTCGAAGAGCATTGCAAGACGCACGTCTTCTCCGCGTTCAGCCAGCGCGTGCACGAGCGCATAGCCGAGATAGCCGTTTGCGCCGGTGACGACGCTCAGTTTTTTGCCCAATGGGATCATCCCTTTCGTTTTTTTCTATCATACCACAGCTTGCCGCATTTGGCAACAGCTCAAAGATTTTTTAATAAAAGCGCACAAAAACGCCGCGGAAAACCGCGGCGTGCTACGTTTGTCTGGTTCTTACAGCTCTGCGAAGTATTTGATGGTGCGGACCATCTGAGAGGTGTAGGAGTTCTCGTTGTCATACCAGGAGACGACCTGAACTTCATAGAGACCATTACCGAGGTCGATGACCATGGTCTGGGTCGCATCGAACAGGGAACCGTACTTCATGCCGATGACGTCGGAAGAGACGATGGGATCTTCGTTGTAGCCGAAGGATTCGCTCGCGGCAGCCTTCATGGCGGCGTTGATGCCTTCCTTGGTCACGTTTTCACCCTTGACAACAGCGGTCAGGATCGTGGTGGAGCCGGTGGGCACGGGCACGCGCTGAGCGGAGCCGATGAGTTTGCCGTTCAGCTCGGGAATGACAAGGCCGATCGCCTTGGCAGCGCCGGTGGAGTTGGGAACGATGTTCGCAGCGCCGGCACGGGCTCTTCTAAGGTCGCCCTTTCTGTGCGGGCCGTCCAGGATCATCTGATCGCCGGTGTAGGCATGGATGGTGCTCATGATGCCGCTCTGGATGGCAGCGTAATCGTTGAGGGCCTTCGCCATGGGCGCCAGGCAGTTCGTGGTGCAGGAAGCAGCGGAGATGATCTGATCGTCAGCGGTCAGAGTGTCGTTATTCACGCTGTAAACGATGGTCTTGAGGTCGTTGCCTGCCGGCGCGGAAATGACAACTTTCTTTGCGCCCGCGTTGATGTGCGCCATGCTCTTTTCCTTGGAGCAATAGAAACCGGTGCACTCCAGAACAACGTCCACGCCGATCTCGCCCCAGGGCAGCTCGGCAGCGTTGGCCTTCGCATAGATGGTGAGCACTTTGCCGTCCACGGTGATGGTGCCGTTTTCGTCGTCTGCGGTCACGGTGTGCAGATCTTCGCCGATCTTGCCGCAGTAGCCGCCCTGTGCGGTGTCATACTTGAGCAGGTGGGCAAGCATGGAAGGTTTGGTAAGATCGTTGATGGCAACGACTTCGTAACCTTCTGCGCCGAACATCTGACGGAACGCAAGACGACCGATACGGCCAAAACCGTTGATTGCAACTTTCACTGACATAAGAGATACCTCCGAAAAATGTTTTTTGAAAATAAATTTCGTGTATATATTAGCCTAAAATCTCTTTTTTTTCAACTGAAAAATGAAAAAAGGCGGCGGTTTTGCAAAAGTTTGTGAATCTCAACCAAAAAGGACAGTTTTTACTGCAGATTTTTTGCTGGACTGCTGCCGGAAACAAAGGAAACGCGGAAGACGGTTCCGGTTTTTTCGCCGCTTTCGGCAGTGATCGTCGCGCCGATGAGGGTCGTGATCTGCTTGAGGATCGGCAGGCCGAGGCCGTGGCCGCCGGCAGAAGCCCGCGCCTTGTCGCTGCGGTAAAAGCGTTCAAAAACATGGGACAGGTTCTCTTCGGAGATCACGGCGCCGAAATTCTGGATCGTGAGGATCGCCTGCTTTTTTGTCGTTTGCAGCGTCACGCGTACCCGGCCGCCGTCGGGCTCATATTTGAGCGCGTTTTCCAGCAGACTGTTGCAGATGCGCTCGGCAAATTCCGTTGTCGCCATAGCGCTGACATTTTCCGCGATCTCGTCTTCGACCGTGATGTCGCGATCAAAGGCCACGGATTCCATCTGCAGCACGGCTTTCTGCGCCGCGCCGGTCAAATCTACGGGAACGCTCTGCACATGCAGCAACGGCGATTCCAGCGCGGAGAGCGAGAGCATTTCGTTGATCATGCCCATCATGCCCTTTGCCGCGTCATCGGTGGAATCCAGCCATTGCCGCTGGGAAGCGACCGTTTCCTCCGGGTTGCTCTTCATGATGCTGTTGTTGGCAAGGATCACCGTGATCGGCGTTTTGAGATCGTGGGAAACATCGTCCACGAACTGCCGCTGCATCTGCATGGCGCGCTCCATGGGCTTTGCCGCCAGCTTGGCCAGCCAGTTGCTCACCACCAGCAGCAGCCCCATGGCAAGCACGAAGCCCAGCGCGAACAGGGAGAACATGCGCAGAAGCTGGAGCGCAAAATCCGACTCGTTCGCCAGCGCGATCTTCCAGCCGCCGTCGGCAGCTTCCTTGCAATAATACAAACCTGCACTGAGCTTTCCGAAGGGCTCGCGCAGCGTCAGGATCTCCCGAACCGCAGCGTCAATGATCGAATCGTCGGTTGTTTTGACGCTTTTGGCAATGGACACCTTCCGGGTGTCGTCGTCATAGAACACCGTGACGATTTTGTTGCGGTCCACGGAAAGGGGAGATTTTTTCGCACCGGGCCGCACCGGAGAGGCCTTCGGCTTCCTGCGGCTGGAAACATCGGTTATTTCGGAATAGACCGGCTGGCTTCCCGCCGCCGGATCCGCGGCGTCTGCCGCATCCAGCGAGCGAAACATTTCGTTCGGGGCGTTCACCTGCTCGAGCACCTGGAACATGGTGATGCGCAGCTCCCGGTAGGCACTGTTCACCTGCATGACGCCGAGCACGATCAGCACAGCCAGCAGCACGGCGCCGACCAGCACCATGTTGGACAGCACAAACCGCTTGTGATAGCTTTCCCGCATCATACCACCTCCAGCCGGTAGCCCAAACGCTGAATGTTCCGGATCACAACCTTTGATTTGAGAAACTTCAGCTTTTTGCGCAAAAAGGAGATATAGACCTCCACGTTGTTGTCTGTCACTTCCGATTCCACGCCCCAGACCTTCACGATCATCATCTCTTTCGTAATCGTTGCCGTGGGGTTATAGAAAAACAGCTTGAACACCTCGAACTCCTTGCGGCTGAGCTGCACCCGTTCGGAGCCGCAAACAAGCTCGGCGGAGCGCAGATCCAGCGTCAGATCACCGAACCGCATCTGATCCACCACGACCTGCCCCATGCGCCGCGTCAGGGCGTTCACCCGCGCGAGCAGCTCCTCCGTGTCAAAGGGCTTGGTCATATAATCGTCGGCGCCGCTGTTCAGCCCGATCACCTTGTCGTGCACCGCCGTACGCGCCGTGAGCATCAGCACCGGCGTGGCGATCCCCTTTTGCCGCAGCCGCTGCACAACGCCGAACCCGTCCAGCCCGGGCAGCATGACGTCGAGGATGATCAGCTCATATGAAAAGCCCTCCGCATAATCCAGCGCAGACGGACCGTCATGCACGGCGTCCACCAGGAACCCGTGCTGCTGCAAGATTTTTTGGATCGCGTTTGCAAGCGAGATCTCGTCTTCCACAACGAGTATATTCATTGCAACCATCCTTTCCCCTTTGTCTTCTGCCATTATACTACAAACGAAAGCTGAAAAAAAGCTAAAAAAGAAAAACCGTCTTTGTTTTTCACCGTGCGCACGAGAAGCGCGGCGAAACGCGGCGGCGGAAGGCTGTGCGCTGCGCGCACAGCCGAAAAGGGCGGGCCCGCCCTTTTCGCGCGCGGCCTTCGGCCGCGCGCTTCCGCCGCCGCGTTTTGCCGCGCAGAAAGGAGACATGTTTCTAAGGCCGCGCGATAAAAAAACAGGGCGGCAAAACACCGCCCTGCTGACTGCTAACAGCTAACTGCTCTTATTTCACCATGCTCGCGATCTCGGCCGCAAAGTTGTCGGCCTTCTTCTCGATGCCTTCGCCGCGCTGGAAGCGGGTGAAGCCGGTGACTTTGATTTCCGCGCCGAGCTGCTTGGCAACAGAAGCCACATAGCCGGCGACGTTGCCATCAAAGAGATCGGTGCGCACGAACGGCTGGTTCAGCAGGCAGATCTCCTTGATCTGCTTGGAGATGCGGCCATCCACGGCTTTGCCGAAGATCACGTCGGAAACGAACTGATCCTTGAGCGAAACCGCAACCTCGGCAAGCTTCGCGATGCCTTCCTTGGAAAGGAAGTTGAACAGGAACTTGTTGTTCTTCTGCTCTTCATAAGCGGCAACGTCCTCGGCGCTCCAAAGCTGTTCGGCAAGCACCTTGTCGAAGACCTTCTTCAGGATGGGCTTCGGCAGGGAGTCGGGCTTGTTGAGTGCGCTCTCGATGGTGATGAGCTTCATCTTTGCGCGTTCCTCGTCGGAAATGTCGCTCTCGCTGAGATATTCGGGGCTCATGGCCGCGATCTGCATGGCGATGTTCTTGCCCATGGCAACGAATTCATCCTTCGCTGCGGTGGCGTCGTCGGTCTCAAACTGCACCATCACGCCAACGCTGCCGCCGGCATGGATGTAGGTTTCCACGATGCCGTCCACGCGCGCAAAGCGGCGGACCTTCATGTTTTCGCGGATGGCAAGGAAGAGCTCCTGCACGGCGGCCTCAACGGTCATGTCTTCGCCGCTCAGGGTTTCGGCAAGCAGAGCGTCGACGTCTGCCGGGTTCTTTTCGGCAACGGTCTTCGCGATCTTGCCGGCAAGCTCCACAAACTGCGGGTTTTTGGCCACAAAGTCGGTCTCGCAGTTGACTTCCACAAGCACGCCGACCTTATTCGCCTTATCGTTATAAGCGACAACAACGCCTTCGGCTGCCACGCGGGAGGATTTCTTCTGCTGGGTAGCAAGTCCTCTTTCCTTGAGGATCTCATTGGCCTTTTCCATGTCGCCTTCGGCTTCCACGAGGGCCTTTTTGCATTCCATCATGCCGACGCCGGTCTTTTCGCGCAGCGCCTGGACATCTTTTGCGGTAAATGCTGCCATAATTCTTCCTCCTTATTCAGCGGCGGCTTCTTCTGCCGGCGCTTCTTCCACGGCGGGAGCGTTGGATTCGCCCTGTCTGCCTTCGATGATCGCATCGGCCATTGCGCCGGAGATCAGGCGAACTGCACGGATGGCGTCGTCGTTGCCGGGGATGACATAATCCACTTCGTCCGGGTCACAGTTGGTGTCCACAATGGCGATGATGGGGATGCCGAGCTTATGGGCTTCCGCAACGGCGATGCGCTCTTTGCGCGGGTCAACGATGAACAGCGCGTCCGGCTGCTTCTTCATGCCGGTGATGCCGCCCATGAATTTTTCGAGCTTTTCGATCTCAAGCTGCAGCTTGATGACTTCCTTCTTCGGAAGCATGGCAAAGGTGCCGTCGGTCTCCATCTGCTTGAGCTGGGCCAGGCGGCGGATACGCTTCTGGATGGTGCCGAAGTTGGTCAGCATACCGCCGAGCCAACGGGCGTTGACATAGGGCATGTCGCAGCGGGCGGCTTCTTCGCGGATGGAATCCATCGCCTGCTTTTTCGTGCCGACAAACAGCAGCGTGCCGCCGTTTTCGGAGAGCTCGCGCACGAAATGATACGCCTCGTCGAGTTTGCGAACGGTCTTCTGCAGGTCGATGATGTAGATACCGTTGCGTTCTGTGAAAATGTACTCCGCCATTTTCGGGTTCCAGCGTCTTGTCTGGTGGCCGAAATGCACACCGGCTTCAAGAAGCTGCTTCATTGATACAACTGCCATGGTCATATCCTCCTTAAAAAATGTTTGTAACCTCCGAAAGGGCAAGGGCCCGCCGCGCGGACTGGCCGCGAACAGGGCAGACTGACCCCTTTCGTGCGTTATCCGTTGCATTATAGCACAAGCGATTTTAAATTGCAAGGTTTTTTTGAAAAAAGTTTTCGCCATGTACCAGGGAAAAAATCATTTGTGCCGAAGCACTCGCCCCGGCACTATTTTTCATACGGCTCGCGCCGTATTTTTGAGGAAGGTCTCCCCTCCTCTGTTCGGCGGAGAAGCTGCAAACGCTCGGCTGCGGCGGATTCGCTTCAAGGTGCGGGATCCTGCCGCCGCCACGGCAAAGAACAGAAGGGGAACAGAAGAATTCTGCGTTTGCAGCTTCTTCCGCCGCTTTGCACTTTGCGCGGAACTTCTCCGCTGAAGATAGTATCACCATGCATCCGTAAAAAATGCATGGTGACAGGTGGAAGATTTTTACTTTTTTTCGAGCTTTGCCTTCATCAGCTTTGCGGCCTTGTAAATGTCGCCGCAGCCCAGGGTGATGATCAGGTCGCCCGCCTGCGCGTGTTCGAGCGTGTAGTCCGCGACCTCCTCAAAGGTGTTGAACCAGACGGAGCCGGGGATCTTTTCCGCGAGGTCCTTTGTGCAGATGCCGTAGGTGTTCACCTCGCGCGAGCCCATGATCTCTGTCATGACGCAGCGGTCGGGGATCTGCAGCACACGGACGAAATCGTCGAACAGGATCTTCGTGCGCGAATAGGTGAAAGGCTGGAACACCGCCCAGACCGTGCGGTAGCCCATCTGCATCACGGCGCTCAGCGTCGCTTCCAGCTCGTTCGGGTGGTGGGCGTAGTCGTCCGCGATGGTGATGCCGCCGATCTCGGCAAGAATCTCAAACCGCCGCCCCGCGCCGGTAAAGGTTGCGATGCCCGTTTCGCAGTCCGCAAAGGACACGCCGGCGTTCACAGCCGCCGCAAAAGCGGCCAGCGCGTTGTATATGTGGTGTTTACCGGGGATCCTGAGCTGCAGGTGCGCCACGGTTTCGCCGCGAAAGACAACGTCGAACCCGGCGAACGCGCCGCGCTCAAAGGTGATGTTCGCCGCGCTGTAGTCGTTTTTGCTGTCAAGACCGAAGGTGAGCTTTTCCTTGTCGAGCCCTTCCACTGCCCGGACCGTGTTGGCGTCGTCGCCGTTATAGATCAGGGTGCGGCTCGTCAGCGCGGAAAACTTGCGGAAGGACGCGATGATGTTGTCGAGGTTCTTGAAGTATTCCAGATGATCCTCGTCCACATTCAGGATCACGGCAACCGAGGGCGAAAGATCCAGATAGTGATCCTTGTATTCGCAGGCCTCGCAGACCAGCGTGTCGGCGCTCCCCGCGCGGCCGTGGGAGCCGATCATAGGCAGCACGCCGCCGATCACTGCGCCCGGGTCCTTCCCGGCGGTCAGCAGGATCTGCGTGAGCATGGAGGTGGTGGTCGTTTTGCCGTGGGTGCCGCAAACGCCGATGCAGTTTTTGTAGCGCCGGGTGATGGCGCCGAAGAGCTTTGCGCGTTCAAAGGCGGGGATTTCGCCGTTCTTTGCGGCAAGAAGCTCCGGGTTGTCGGGCAGGATCGCCGCCGTATAGACGATCAGATCCGCACCGGCAAGGTTTTCCGCCTTCTGGCCGAGAATGACCTTGACGCCAAGCGAACGCAGATGGTCGATGTTGTCGCCCGGGTTGTTGTCGGAGCCTTGAACCGTATAGCCCCAGGAGAGCAAAATCTCCGCAAGCGGGCACATACCGGAACCGCCGATGCCGATGAAATGCACCGTTTTGACCTGTGCGAGCAATTGATCGATCGTTTGCATAAGGATTCCTTCTTTACTGAGTTTGTCAGTTTATTATATCGCATTTTTTTGATTCTGTAAACACCTTTTTGCAAATGCACCAAAACTTCGCCGCCGTCATACAATGGCGTATGAATGAAGGAGGGGTCCGAATGGAACACAGCTTTGTGCTTCTGGCCGGGGACGCGCGTCTGCGCGCGCTGCTGCATTTGCTGGAGGAAAAGGGAATATCCGCCCTGCATTTGACCGCCTGCCGCTCCCCTGCCGCGCTGGAAGCGGCGGTCGCGATCGCGAAGACGCTGGTGCTGCCCGTTCCGATGAGCCGCGACGGCGTTCATCTTTGCAGCAGCGGCGAGGAATGCATCCTGCTGGAGGATGTGCTCGGTGCGCTGCGGCCGGGGCAGGAAGTGTTCGGCGGCGCCATTTCCGCAGACCAAAAGGCGAAGATCGAAGCCCGGGGCGCAAAGGCGGTCGATTTTTTACGGGATGCGCCTTTCGTTTTGAAAAACGCCGCGTTCACGGCGCAGGGTGCGCTGCGTCTGCTGCTGGAGCATCTGAATGTGCCGCTGCAGGGGCTGCCGGTGCTCGTTACGGGCTACGGCCGCGTCGGAAAAGCGGCGGGAACGCTGCTGCGTTCGGTCGGCTGCCGCGTGAGCGTTGCCGCACGCAGCGAGGTTCAGCGCACCGAAGCGGCGCTCTCCGGCTGCGCGGCGATCACGCTCGACGCGATGCCCGCGATTTTGCCGCGGACGGCAGCCATCCTCAACACGGCGCCCGCGCCCCTCTTCGACGCGGGGACACTGCGGCGCTGCCAAAAGGACGCGCTCTATCTGGAGCTTGCCTCCGCCCCCTTCGGCGCGCAGGAAACCGAGGTTCGCGCCGCCGGGCTGCACTACGTTTTCGGCGGAGGGCTGCCCGGAAGGTTTTGCGCGGCCGGGTGCGCAGACGCGATGCTGCAGGTGATGAAGGGGAAGTGCCCGCTGCTTTCCCCGATGTGTGAAACCTGACGGCTTTCAAGAGATTTCTGTGCAAAATGGCGGAAAACTGCCGACAGGATTTGCGCATCCGAGTGAATCGGCGGGTACACAACGGCTGAAAAAGCCGGCACCGCAGCAAAAGGAGGTGATCTCATGCACAAAGCTTCTCTCGGTTATGCCATGACCGGCTCGTTCTGCACCTTTGAAAAAAGCCTTGCCGAACTGCAAAAGCTGCTGGATTCCGGCTACGCCGTGCTGCCGATCCTGTCGTTCCACGCGGCGCAGACCGACACGCGCTTCGGCAAAGCGGCCGATTTCATCGCGCGTATGGAAACGATGACCGGCCGCCCTGTCTGGCGCACGCTGACCGCCGTGGAGCCCATCGGCCCGAAAAAGCTCTGCGATCTGCTGATCGTTTCGCCCTGCACCGGCAACACGCTCGGCAAGCTGGCCGCCGGCATCTATGACACGCCGGTCACGCTCGCCGTGAAATCCCAGCTTCGCGCCGGACGGCCCGTGCTGCTCGGCGTTTCCACCAACGACGCGCTGGAAGGCTCCGCCAACAGCATCGGCACCCTGCTTGCGCGAAAGAACGTCTTCTTTTTGCCGATGGCGCAGGATGCGCCGGAGCACAAGCCGCGTTCCGTGGTCTGCGATTTTTCGAAGACCGGCGCAGCCGCCGAAGCAGCCCTGCGCGGGGAACAACTGCAGCCCCTGTTTTTTTGAATCAGTGATGCTTACCTCTTGCCAACCGCGCATGATTCCGCTATAATGGGGGCAGGAGGCGAAGCATATGCCATTGAACAAAGAAGACTACGCGGAACCCCGCTGCCTGCTGTGCGACATGGATCCGAACAGCGAACAGGCGAAGGTCCAGTCCGTCCCCGTGGGTCGAATTCTGGAAAAGTTCGATCAGTTCCTTGATAAAAACGACACGGACGGCGCAAAGCGTCACCTGCTGTACTGGATCGAAGAAGCCCGCGCCGGGCATGACAAGCGCGGCCTCTTCACCCTCAGCAACGAATGGATGGGCCTTGCACGCAAGCTGGGGCTCAGGGACGAAGCGCTCAAAGCCGCGGAAGACACCCTCGCGCTGGCGGAACAGCTCGGCATGACGGAAAACGTCACCGGCGCGACGGCGCTGCTCAACGCCGGCACCGTCTGCAAGGCGTTCGGAGAAGCCGAAAAAGGGCTACCTCTCTTTGAAAAAGCAAAAGAGATCTATGAAGCGCAGCTTGCGCCGGACGACGAACGGCTGCCGGGGCTTTACAACAACATGGGGCTGGCCCTTTGCGACCTCGGCCGCTTTGACGAAGCGAAGGCCGCCTACGAAAAGGCGTTTTCGCTGACCGCAGCCGTTCCGCAGCGCGCCGGCGACGCCGCCATCACCCTGCTGAACCTCGCGAACCTCATCGAGGCGCAGCGCGGACTGATGGAGGGCAACGACGAGATCCTCGCCTGCCTTGACCGGGCGCAGGCACTGCTGGACAGCGAAGGACTGCCCCGCGACGGCTATTACGCCTTTGTCTGCGAAAAATGTGCCCCGACCTTCGGCTACTACGGCTATTTTGATTATCAGAACGCGCTGCTTTCACGCGCAAGGAGCATTTATGAAGGGGCTTGAACTTTGCGAAAGATTCTATGAAACCTATGGCGCGCCGATGCTGCACGCGCAGTTTGCGCCGTTCGAAGAGATCATTGCCGTCGGCCTTTGCGGCAGCGGTTCGGAATGCTTCGGCTTTGATGACGAGGTCTCCCGCGACCACGATTTTGAGCCGGGGTTCTGCCTGTTCCTGCCCGGCGAAGACGTGATCGACCGGCGCACCGCCTTTCTGCTGGAACGCGCCTACGCCAAGCTGCCGAAAACCTTTCTCGGCTTTGAGCGCGCGTCCCTTTCCCCTGTTGGCGGCAACCGTCACGGCGTTTTGCGCATGGACGACTTTTTCCGCGCGAAGGTCGGCGCGGCGGACGGAAGACTGACGGCGGAGCAATGGCTGCGCGTACCGGAGTTTTATCTTGCCGAGGCGACAAACGGCAAGGTCTTTCGCGACGACTGCGGCGCGTTCACTGCGGTGCGCGAGCATCTGGCGCACATGCCGGAGGACATCCGTCTGAAAAAGCTGGCGGGCGCGTTGCTGCTGATGGCGCAGAGCGGACAATACAACTACGCGCGCTGTCTCGCCCACGGCGAACCCGGCGCGGCGCAGCTCGCGCTGAACGAATTCGTCGGCGCGGCGCTGCACACGGTCTTTTTGCTGAACCGCGCCTACCTGCCGTTTTACAAATGGCAGTTCCGCGCTCTGCGGGCGCTGCCGCACATGAATTCACTGGAACCCGGGCTGCTCGCCCTGCTCATCGGCAAAGCGAAGGCTCCGGCAGAGGAAGTCGATGCGATCTGCGCCGCCGTGATCTCCGCGCTGCAATCGCAGGAACTCACGACCCAAACCTGCGGCGACCTTGAGCGGCACGCCTATTCCGTCAACGACCGCATCGGCGATCCGCAGATCCGCAACCTGCATATTCTCGCAGGGGTTTGACCGAAGAACCGCGCACGGCAGAGCCGCGCGCAAGGCGGCGGCGGAACGAACCGTGCGAACGCACGGTTCAAAAACGAAGCACGCTTCGTTTTTCGCGCGGCCCGGGCCGCGCGGTTCCGCCGCCGCCCCTCGCGCAGCGAAGCTGCGCAAAAAAGCCCGCCGGGATTTAAAATCCCTGCGGGCTTGCCTGTTTCTGTGTTATTTTGCCACGGCATACATCAAGTTAGATGGATCGGAATAGATCCTGTTGCCCTTGGCGTTCGTTATGTAGGTGCACACATAGAAATAATAGCGCACCCCTGCGTCCAGGTCGTCGATCCCGGTCTGCGTAGTTCCCGCTTTCACGGAACGCACCTCTTCAAAGGCGCCGTCGGGATCCTTCGAAGCGAAGACCGAATAGCCCTCCGCCTTTTTGGAAGCATTCCACTGCAGCCAGATCTTCCCCCGGCCGTTGTCAATGTCGGTCAGCTTCACACCGGTGGGACGGGTATAGACCGATAGCTCGCCGCCGTCGCTGTAGATAGCGTCGTCACCCATTTTTGCAAAAGCGGCAACCATGAAGGTGTAGTGCGTGCCGGGCTTGAGGTTCTTGATCGTGCAGCGCAGCTCATCCGCCTCCATGCGGCGCAGCTTGACCCATTCGTCGTTCACGAGCTGATAGATGCGGTAGCCCTGGGCCGCCGGATAAGCGTTCCAGACCACGGTCACGGTGTCGGCGGTTTTTTCCGTCACGTCAAAGCCCTCGACCTTTCCGTTTTCAAAGGCGGATTGGGAAAGCTTGCGCAGTGTGGTGACCTGCTTTTCGCCGCATTTTTCGCAGACGAGGATCTTCTTGCCGTTGGAGGTGAAGGTCGGCTCCACGCGCTTGGCAACGCTGAACCGGTGCTCCAGACAATCCACGTTGAATTTGATGGTGTTCTCGCACGGGCCGAGGAAGCCGTTGTTTGCGTTATAAGCATAAACCCGCACGGCAAACCGGCCGAGGCCGAGCTTGGAAAGATCCAGCGTGATGCGGCGCTCGTTTGCGCCGACGGGGATACCGATGGCGTTCTCCCAGTCGAAATCGTCGCCGGTCTTTTTCGCGATATACACGGCGTAGCCGGTGAAATTGCCGGTGGCGCGGTTCCAATTGATGTTGATCAGGCGGTCGGCGTCCAGCGTTTTGTCGTCCGCTTTGGAAGTGGGCTTCACCGCGGAAATGTTGTTGACGCAGTAGACCGGCCAGTAGCTGTTCACAGCGGCAGCCGCACGCGCGGAAGATCTTGCGGCGCGGTTGGAGGGAACCTCAAAATAATAGCACCAGTAGTAACCCGCGTTGTAGGCGCCTTCCTGCGTGTTGGGCACCTTGCTCATATAGTTGTAGATGTGTTTGAACTCGTTTTTCTGCAGCTCGTGCTTCAGGTATTCCAACTGACCGGCAATGCTCAGATAATCGTAGCCGTTGTTGTTGCAGAAATTCATGAGATTTCTGAATCTGCCGCCGTTCCACTGACACAGACCGCCGGAGGGACGGCCGTTGCAGTCGATGATCACGAGCGCGGGATCGAAATCGGATTCGTGTTCAATGTTGGACATGATACCGCAGGCAGCGGCAGGATTGAAACCGATATTCTGGGTCAGATAGGAAAACACCTGGGTCTCTTTGGAAGAACCGCCCGCCGCCGACACGCGGGGCGCGGAACCGACCAATGTCAGGACCAGAGTAAAGAACAATGTGAGCGCCAAGAACGCTGTTGTCTTCTTTGCCTTTTTCATGTCATCACCTCGCTTTGAGATTGCAGCCGCAAACGGCCGCTTTCGAGAAAGGACTCGATGGATGGAAAGTCAATTTCGTTCGTCTTTTTGCCCAGTTGAATGGGAGCGTTTTTGTGCATGTTGAACACAACGTTGGTTATTATAGCAGAAGATCCGTTTTTTGTCAACCCCCAATTTTTCGCGAGCCGCTTTTCAAGGGTTTTTCGCCTCGATTTGCCCTTTTCTGCGTTTGCGGAATCGTTTTCCCCTCCCGCTTTTCCGGTTCGTTTTCGTGTCAAAATTCGCCCGTTTTCGCCCTTGGTTTTCTTGCCCGTTTTTCGGCGCGGCAGCGTCCGGTTCAGCCGCAAAAAAAGCATTGACCGCCCCGGGGGCGGTTTATTCCGTTTGCGCTGCATTTTTTGAAATTTTTTTGCCGCAGTGCCGATTTTTCCTTTGGGCGCAAAGCGGCTGATCTTTGGTCAGCTTTGTCCATTATTCAATAAATTTGTTTTATTTAAAACATTTTGAAAGATCATTTTGAGAATCTTTCACAAAAAATCACCGTTCGGCATTTGTTGTGTTTTTGCAAGTCGTTTTTGCGGACGCACGCGTGTGTCCGCTTCCTTTTTCCGTCGAAACGCCCCGAGCTTTTTCCTCTTTCCGCTATACTATTATATATAGCGTTTCTGTGCATTGTTTGCCGAATTCGGAAGAACGGACGCGGACTTTGTCATACTATTATATATAGCGTCTTTTGCGTTTGTTTCTTCGGCCGCGCACGGAAGCGACAATTTTCTCTTTTTTGTTTCCGGCTGCGTTTTTTCAAAAAAAGCTTCAACCGGACGCCGTCAAGAGGCAAAAAAGTGCCGACCCCAGAGGGCCGGCGCTCTTTGAATTTCGGTTCGGTCAGGTCACACTCGGAACAACGGAGCCTGCGTTTTTGTCGTAATGTCTCACGCCGCAGTCGCAATACTCTTTGATGCCGAAATACTGCCACCAGATTTTGACGAAGAAGTAAAGGATCTTTCCGTACCAAGTCTGGTTGTGGCAAATGCACTTGCACAGCACAAAGGCGCAAACGTCGCACTTGCCGTCGCTGTCGGCGTCGACATGGCTGTCTTTCTTATCGGTCTTCTGGGTCTCTTTTGCGCCGCAGAGCTCACACTTGAACTCGCCGAGGATGCCCTGGGTGCAGTCGCCGGCGGCGTCTCTGATCCACTTGTGCTGACCCTTCGGGATATCCGCACTGTCGCCGTTTTCGCCGCAGACCTTGCAATGCTGGTGCATCTTGCCGTCTTCCTTGCAGGTCGGTTCCTTGTCACGGATCCATTCCCAATCGTGGTGGCCGATCTGGGGTTCTTTCTTGTTGATCTTTTCGCCGCAGGTCATGCAGTAGCCGATGATCTCGCCGTCGGTGAAGCAGCTTCTCGGCTGATTCTTCGTGTACTTCCACTGATGCTCGTGGTTGATCGCGGGGATCATCACTTCCGCTTCGGTGACCTGCTGATAGACATAAGTGCCATCGTTCAATGTGTAGTTCTTTGCTTCTTCATCCCAAACGGTGATCCATCTTTCGATCTCTGAGCCGTCGTCCAGCTTCTGCTTTTTCGTCGGACGGATGAAGTATTCCGTCTCGCCTTCCGTCTGCGTGCAGAACTGCGAGCATTCCCAGTGACGGGTTTTCACGCCTTTTTCCGTCTGTGTTGCAGCCTTGGGGTCATACGGTCCGGTGTAGTCATGTTTGCCGGGCGCTTTGATAATAACATCCTCTGTTGATTTTCCTGCGGGCGCATAGACGTGGCCGCAGAATTTGCAGATCGTGGCGTCCATTTTATAGCCGTCTTCGAAACAGGTCACAGGTCTCTTTTTCACATCGACGATGCCGCCCTTGTGCTGCAGCGCGGGAACCTTGACAGCCTTTTCTTCCTTGGTAAGGCAGGTTTCGCAGCCCTTTGCCGCAGTCCAGCCGTCAGTCGTGCAGGTCGCCGGAATCGCAGGCGCTTTTTCAATGATATTATGCGGCTTCTTGGAAATCTCCGCGCCGCCTTCAATGTAGCGCAGGCAGTTCAGGCAGTAGTTGCCCAACTCATGGCCGACTTTCAGGCAGGTCGGTTCGATCTTGCCTCTTGCCTCAATGGCGTGGGATTCCTGCTTTGTAACGGAACCGATTTCTTCCGTTTTGTTGCAGACATCACACTTGTGATAGATTTTGAATCCTGCCACTGTGCAGTTTGAACCGGCAGGAGCATATGCATCGCCCCAGGTGTGGGGAGTTCTGACACTGTCTTCAAAGGTTTCCGTTGTGCTGAAAACATTACAGAATTTGCACTTCTTGTAAAAAACGTTGCCGTTTTTGCAAGTAGCATCGCTCTTCTGGTGGTCGGGATCCAAAAATGCCGGGTCGTTCTTCGGATAGTCCGTATTCGCGGGGAAGAAATGGATCACGGTTTCTTCCTGCGTGTACTCCTTGGAAAAATTCGGGCCGGAAGAAGTCATCTGGAAATATTTGCCGCAATTGCTGCAGTGCGCATATGCCAGATTTCCGTGGCCGTCTTTACTTGCCGCTTTTGCACCTTTCGTTGTCAGATAATCCCAGTGTGTGCAGTTGGCAGTCGTTTCTTCTCCTGTCGCGAACACGCCCAAGGGAACCGCGGTCATGAGCATGAGCACGGCCAGCAGAAGCGAGAGCGATTTGATGAAAGTCTTTTTCATAAAACATTCTCCTTTTTTTGTGGCAATGAGCCAGTTTATTATTTTGCTACTATAGCATAGCATTTTTTTCAGGAAAAATCAAGTCCGTTCAAGGAAAAAACGCGCCTTAAATTCCGAAAGACGCGTTAAGTTTTTATGAAGGGCGTAAACTTGTTGCGTGAATCTTAAAAAGAATTAGGTCTCGCCGACGTAAACGCGGTGGACGCGGGGCATGAAATTGCAGATCACTTCGTAGCCGAAGGAGCCGATTTTTGCGCCGATGCCGTCCGCCGTGAGGGTGTGTACGCCGTCTGTGCCGAGGATGACGACCTCGTCGCCGGGCTTCACGTCCCCCGCCCCGGTCACATCGACCATGATCTGATCCATGCAGACCTTGCCGACCACAGGCGCTTCGATCCCGCCGACCAGAACGCTGCCGCAGCCGGTGAAAGCGCGGTTGAAGCCGTCGGCATAGCCGATGCTGACCGTGGCGATCCTGCGGCGGTCGGGAGCGATGTAGGCGCGGCCGTAGCCGATGGCGGTTCCGGGTTCCACGGTCTTGACGTGGATCACATGGCTGAAAACCTGCATTGCCGGGCGCAGATGAACCTTCGATTTGTTGACCTCGTCCGAGGGATAGAGGCCGTAGAGCGCGATGCCCAGCCGCACCATGTCGTAGCGGCGGTCGAACTCCATGGCGCCGGCGCTGTTGCAGATGTGGCGAATGGGAATGCTGACGCCCCGGCGCTCCAGCATGGAAAGAAAAGCGTCGAAACAGGCGGTCTGCTTTTCGGCTTCGGTCTTGTCGGCGCAGTCTGCGGTGGCGTAGTGGCTGAAAACGCCCTCCACGCAAAGATTCGGCAGGGCGGCGATCTCCGCCGCGGCATCGGCAGCGTCCTCTGTCACGGGGAAGCCGATCCGGCCCATGCCGGTATCCACGGCGATGTGGACCACAGCGGTTTTGCCGTGCTCCTTCGCTTTGGCGGAAAGCAGCTTCGCCTCGTCGATGTTATAGAGCGCCGCGCGGATGTCATGCTCCAGCAGCGCGTCGTATTCCTGCGGGTCGGTATAGGAGAGGATCAGGATCGGCTTTTGAATGCCGGCCTGCCGCAGCTCCACGCCCTCATCCACCGCCGAAACGGCAAAGAAATCCGTGCGGCTTTCCAACTGACGCGCCACGGCGACCGCCCCGTGGCCGTAGGCGTCGGCTTTCACGATGGAAAGCACCTTGACCCCCGCCGGCAACAGGGCGCGCAGCGAATCAAAGTTTTGCGCGATCGCGCCGAGGTCGATCTGCGCGTAGGTTCTGTAATAACGGTTGTTCAAGCCTGAACAGCCCCTTCCGAGAGAATATCCGTATTCCAAACAATGCGGAAACATAGCGTTTGATGCACCGATCCGGGGATCGATGAAAAACTCAGGTCATTTCGAACATGCCGGTGTAAAGCTGGTAATACTTTCCGCCGTAGTCGATCAAGCTCTGGTGGTCGCCGTGTTCGATGATCTCGCCGTCCTCCAGCACAACGATGTTCTGGCTGTTGCGCACGGTGGAAAGGCGGTGGGCGATGACCAGCACGGTCTTGCCGTCCATGAGCTGATCCATGCCCTTTTCGATCTGGCGCTCGGTGCGCGTGTCCACGGAGCTGGTGGCTTCGTCAAGCACCAGCAGCGGACGGTCGGAGACCGCGGCGCGGGCGATGTTCAAAAGCTGGCCCTGGCCCTGGCTGATGTTCACGCCGTCGGCGCGCAGGCTCGTTTCGTAGCCCTCCGGCAGCTTTTCGATGAAGGAGTGGGCGTTGGCGAGCTTGGCCGCGGCAACGATCTCCTCGTCGGTGGCGTCGAGCTTGCCGTAGCGGATGTTTTCGGCGATCGTTCCGGCAAACAGGCGGGCGTCCTGGAGCACAAAGGCCATGGACGAGCGCAGATCGGCTTTTTTGATGTCCTTGATGTTGATGCCGTCGATGGTGATCTCGCCCTCTTCGACTTCATAGAAGCGGTTGATGAGGTTCGTGATCGTGGTCTTGCCCGCGCCCGTGGAGCCGACAAAGGCCAGCTTCTGGCCGCTGTTGGCGTGGGTCGTGACATGCTTGATCACGTTGCGGCCCTCTTCGTAGGCGAAGGTCAGATCCTTGATATCCACTTCGCAGTGCACGGGAACATACTGCGCCGTTCCGTCTTCCTGCGGCACCTTCCAGGCGAGGGAGCCGTTTTCGGCGTCTTCCTCATAGCCCATGATGCCCTCCACGACCTTGGCGAGGGTCACGTTGCCGTTGTCCTCTTCAAAGGGCGTGTCGAGCACTTCGAAGATACGCTCCGCGCCGGCGAGCGCCGAGATCAGCGAGCTGTAGCAGCCGGCGATGGAGATCACCGGGCCGCCGTAGCCGGAGGCATAGTTCAGATAAACGATCAGGTTGGCCACGCTCATCTTGCCCTTGAGCACCATGCCGACGCCCAGCGTGACGGAGATCGCGTAGTTCACGCGGGCGATCATGGAAACGATGGGACCCATGAAGCCGCCGATGATGTTCGCCTTGACGCCGATCTTCCGGTAGTTCTCGTTCAGCTCGTTGAAGCGCGCCTTGCTGCGCTCTTCAAAGCAGAAGACCTTGACGGCCTTGATGCCGCGGATGTATTCCTCCATGTAGCCGTTGCATTCGCCCATGGCCTTCTGGTGCTTTTTGAACAACGGCGAGCAAAGGTTCGTGATGCCGATCACAACGAGCACCATCAGCACCACGGCGAAGGTCAGCGTCAGCGTGATCTTCCAACTGTAGTAGATCATGATGGAAAGGGTCATGACCGCCTGGATGGTGGAGGAAATGATGGTCGGAAAGCTGTCGTTGACCAGGTCGTTGATGCGGGCAACGTCGCTGGTGAAGCGGCTCATGATCTCGCCGGTCTTGTGCCGGTCGAAATAGCCGACGGGGAGATACTGCAGATGGTTGAACAGGTCGCGCCGCAGGGTCTTCACGGTGTCCACCGTGATATGCAGCATGAGCTTGGTATAGATGATCGCCATGGTGGAGGAAAGCAGGTTGGCGATCGCCATCATCACGATATAGCGGATGATGACCGCCATGGCGGAATGATGATCCATGTTGCCTTTGACGACCACCTGTTCGAGCGTGTCGTAGATCGGCTGCATCAGCAGGGCGGCAACCGTGCCGATGCCGGTGGAGAGCATGACGCAGATCGCAACGATGATGAGTCTGCGCTTATGCACCGTGATATAGGAGATCAGACGCTTGGCCGCCTTTTTGATATCCTTCGGTTTGTTCTTTTCTTTCTTTTTCTGTTCTTCGAGTTCTTCTTCCGTCAGCTCTTTTTTCCGGCGTTTATGGCCGGGTTTCGCAGCTCTGTCCTTCCGGCCTGCCTCTTTGGCGGGCGCGTCCGTCACGGTTTCGTCTTTCACGGGAGATTCGGCGACGGTTTCGTCGATGACGGGAGATTCGGCGACGGTTTCGTCTTTCACGGGAGATTCGGCGACGGTTTCGTCGATGACGGAGGGCGTGTTCTTTTCTTCGATGGGCGGGTTCTTTTCACTCATTGCGCCAACACTCCTTCCTGCTGAGATACGAAGATCTCCTGATAGATCTTGTTGTTTTTGACAAGCTCGTCATGCGTGCCCATGCCGCAGATCCTGCCGTCGTCAAGAACGACGATGCGGTCGGCGTCCATGATGGACGTGATGCGCTGGGCGATGATGATCTTGGTGATGTCCTTGAACGCATCCGTGCGAAGCTGGGCGCGCACCTGCGCGTCCGTTGCGGTATCCACCGCGCTGGTGGAATCGTCAAGAATGAGCACCTTCGGCTTTTTGATGAAGGCGCGGGCCATGCAAAGGCGCTGGCGCTGGCCGCCGGAGACGGTGTTGCCGCCGTGGCCGAGCTCGGTCTCGTAGCCCTTTTCCTTTTCCATGATAAAGTCATGCGCCTGGGCGGCCTTTGCCGCTTCGATCACTTCCTCGTCCGTGGCGTCCAGCTTGCCCCAGCGGATGTTTTCGGCGATCGTGCCGGAGAAGAGCATCGTTTGCTGCAGCACCACGGAAACGCCCTCGCGCAGGTTTGTGAACTTATAGTCCTTTACATTTTCGCCGCCGACCAGGACCTCGCCCTCGGTCGCGTCATACAGGCGCGGGATCAGGTTGACCAGCGTGGACTTTGCGCTGCCCGTGGCGCCGATGATGCCGAGCATCTCGCCCGACCGCACGGAAAGATTGATGTTTTCGAGAATGTTCTTTTCCGCCTCTTCGCTGTATTTGAAGCTGACGTTCCGGAACTCCACGGCGCCGTTTTTCACCTGCAGCATGGGGTCGCCGTCGTTGTCGTTGATCGCCGGTTCTTCGTTGAAAACCTCGTTGACGCGGGAGATGGAAGCGCGGGCAACGATCATGGACACGAAGACCATCAGGATCACCATCAGCGAAGAAAGCACCTGGGCGATATAGCTGACGAAGGCGGTGAGCTGGCCGATGGTCAGGCCGTCCGTCACGCCGGCGAATTTATCCTTGATGATGGTGTTGCTGCCGTAGAGCATCGTGAAGATCGAGCAGGCATACATCACGATCATGATGAAGGGCGAAATGAAGATGATCAGCGTCTGGGCGCGGATATTGGCGTCCGCCACCGCCTCGATGATCTTCTGGAAGCGGCTCTTTTCATATTCTTCACGCACAAAGGTTTTCACCACGCGGATGCCGTTGATGTTGCCGCGCAGCGTACCGTTGAAATCGTCGGTGCGCTTGAGCATTTCCTTGAACAGCGGCACGGCCTTTTTGCCAAGAACGATCAGGATCAGGGCGATGGCCGGGATCGCGGCATAGAAGATGCGCGACATCTTGGTGCTGATGTTCAGCGCGTACTGCAGCGCCATGATGAGCGTGAACGGGCCTTTGATGAAGATCACGATGATGTTGGAAAACAGCGACTGGATGCGGGAGGTGTCGGAGATCATGCGGGTGATCAGCGAACCGACCTTCAGCTTATCGATGTTTTCAAAGGAAAGGTCCTGGATCTTGTTGAACAGCGCCGAGCGCATGTTGGCGCCGAAGCCCATGGTCGCGATGGAAGAACAGCGCGACGAGATATAGCCCACGATGAGCGTGAGCAGGCAGAAGCCCAGCATTTCCAGCAGCTTCATGTGCAGGGTATGCATGGAAAACTCCGGCGTGTCGGCAAGATAGATGTAGTCCACCAGGTCGCCCATGATCTTCACGAGCTGCAGACCGATGATGACGTCGACGAACACCATCACCGGCGTCATCAGCGTCAGGATCCAATAGCCCTTGATGAAACCGAGATAGCGTTTCACATTGCCTTTTTGTTTTGGTTCTTTTGTTTTTTCTGCGGTTGGTTTTTGTTTGGCCAATCGAGAGACCCCCAGTCCTAGATGTTATTAGAAATTAGATGTTAGATATTAGATATTAGATCAGAAGGGCGCCGCGCTGCGCGTGATGCGCCGATCTGTGTGGATGTCGAGAAAATAGATTACCACACGAAGGGGAGCAGACGGTACTTTCCCTTTTTGCAAGATGTTAGATCAGAAGGGCGCCGCGCTGCGCGTGATGCGCCGATCTGTGTGGATGTCGAGAAAATAGATTACCACACGAAGGGGAGCAAACGGTACTTTCCCTTTTGCAAGATGTTAGATCAGAAGGGCGCCGCGCTGCGCGTGATGCGCCGTTCTGTGTGGATGTCGATAATCATCAGCTATATTACCACACGAAAGGGAGCAGACGGTACGTTACCTTTTTGCAATAGGCGTCGTAGCCTTCCAGCCCCTGCAGCAGCACCGCCTCTTCGTTTTTGATGCGAAGAACGATGATCGGGATATAAAAAAGCAGGATGGCAAAGGAGATCGGCGAGCCGAGCACAATCCCCATGGAGAGAAAGAGAAGCACCGTTGCGCTGTACATCGGGTGGCGGATCACGCCGTAAAGCCCGGTGTCGATCACGGCCTGCTGCGCCTGAATCTCAACGGTTCGGGAAAGGAACGTGTTTTCGCGCAGAACCTCGCCATACATCGCATAGGCCGCCAGAAACACCGCCGCCGCGATCCAAACCGCCCAAGGCGGAAGTACGAGCCACGAAAAGCGGAAATTCAGCCCCGCAACGGCAAACGCGGCAAGGAACATCACACCGCTCAGCACAACAACAATTTTTTGTTCCCGCTCGTCCTCTTTCGCGTTCAAACGCTTTTTCAACAGCTCCGGATCGCGGAACATCAGAAGGATACCGGCGATCAGCATCGGAACAAACAGCAGCGCCATCAGCAGCCAGCCGTTCCAAAAGCGCAGCGTTCCGGCAGGCAGGAACAGCAGCAGTCCGACGACCGCAAGTCCGGCAAAGAACTTGCCGAATGCCCGAATGATCAGGGATTTATCCATAGAAGCCCTCCGGTGAAATGCAGAATTCCGCATTCCGAATTGTTCATATCAGCGCGTTTGCGATGGAGAAGTAGATCAGCAGCGAAATGGCGTCCACCATCGTTGTGATCATGGGACCGGCCATAAGCGCCGGGTCAAAGCGCAGGAGCTTTGCGATGATCGGCAAGGTGCAGCCGATGATCTTTGCCACCATGACGGCCGCCACAATGGCAAGGCAGACCACAAGGATCACATCGTTGGAGGTGTCGCTGCCAATGATGAAGCGCAGCAGGAACATGCGCGCGGCGTTGGCAAGCGAGAGCGTGACGCCGACCATGACCGACACGCGGATCTCCTTCCACAGCACGCGGAAGTAATCCTTAATCTGGATCTCGCCCAGAGCAAGACCGCGGATGATCAGCGTGGAAACCTGGTTGCCGGCGTTGCCGCCCGTGTCCATAAGCATCGGGATGCAGGCCGTCAGTCCGGCGATGGTTGCGAGCTTGGCCTCAAAGCTTTCGATGATCTGACCGGTAAAGGTGGCGGAAACCATCAGCACCAGCAGCCAGACGATGCGGTTTTTGGCCAGCACAAAGACGTTGGTTTTCAGATACTCATCTTCGGAAGGGCGCAGAAGGGCCATCTTTTCAAAGTCCTCCGTGGCCTCTTCGTCGATGATGTCCACGATGTCGTCGATCGTGATGATGCCGACCAGGCGCTGTTCCTTATCCACTACAGGAACGCTCAAAAGGTCGTATTTCTTTGCGATGGCGGCAACCTGCTCCTGGTCGTCCATGGTGGAAACGGAAATGAGCTGTTCGTCGTCGGACATGATGTCGCGCAGCGGCACGTCCTCGTCGTTGAGAATCAGCCGCCGCAGCGGGATCG
Organism: Oscillospiraceae bacterium; assembly: GCA_902774035.1. GTDB lineage: Bacteria > Bacillota > Clostridia > Oscillospirales > Acutalibacteraceae > UBA6857. The sequence goes on from CACYHA010000005.1 coordinate 42,850, forward strand.
TTCCGACCAGATGGCGGCCCCGGTCGATACAGTAGCAGGTGTAGATCGTCTCCTTATCCACACCGGTCCGGCGAATGTTTTTGATCGCCTCGCCGACCGTCCAGTCGTCGTGCAGCTCCACCATTTCGATGGTCATGGCGGAGCCGGCGGAATTGTCGGGATATTCTAAAAAGCGATTGATGATCTCCCGCGTTTCCTTATCCGTGTTGGCAAGCACCTTGCGCACCACGTTGGCGGGAACCTCTTCCAGAAAATCCACCGCGTCATCCACGTAAAGATCGTCGATCAGGCGCTCCACTTCCTTGTCCGTGATCTTTTCCACGATCGTCTGCTGCGCGTCGGAATCGAGGTAGGCAAACACGTCGGCGGAGCTGTCCTTGGGGAGAATGCGGAAGGCTGTGACCAGCCGTTGGTCGTCATCCAGACTCATGATGAATTCGGCAATGTCCGGATAAGCCATGTCGCGCATCCGCGCACGCAAGGCGGGATAATCCTTGCTCTCCAAAAGCGCGGTCAATTCTTCATACAGGGTTTCGTTCATTGACACACCGGCTTTCTTTGACGCAGACGCCAAAGCCGCCGCACGGACCTCTTACCCCCTGATCCGTTTCAAAAGCACGGCGTCTGCTTGATGATAAATGATGCTTCGTCGCCCTCGCGGGAAACTGTCCGTGTCCACAGCAGACGCACCTCCTTTTGTGTGGATATCATGAAATACTGCAAACCGCGACAAAAATCACGGTACAGAATATTGTACTACATCCGGATAGAGAAAGTCAATAAAAAAAGCAAAATTGCCGTCCGGGACGGCAATAAAAACCGAGAAAGCGTTCCGCCGCGCTCTGCGCGGCAGCTTCCGTAACGCGCCGCGGGTCATTGTGCCGCGGCGTACATGCGCAAAAAGTCCTCCGTCGCTTTGCCGCCTTCAAAAAAGTCGATCGCAAAGGGACGGCCTTCCCGCACACAGGCATAGAAATCGCCAAGCAGCGCCGGGTGTCCCCCGCCCCAGTAATCCTTGCCGACCGTGGAGTTCCGAACGGCGCCGGTCAGCTTTTCGATCTGCCCGTCCGGGGCGAGAAAATACAGCTCCGCGCCCTCCAGACGCAGCGTTCCCTTTTCGCAGAACAAATCGAGCTGCACCTTCGCGTTGCGGGTAAAAGCCACCGTCGCGTCGAGCTGGGCGGTGACGCCGTTTTGATAGCGCATCCGCGCGAGCGCGGTGTCCTCCACTTCGATCACGCCCTGCAGATGGTCGTTGGCGATGTGGGCCGTGCAGTCCTCCATGTCCGCGCCGATGAGCCAGCGCAGCAGGTCGATGGTATGCACCGCCTGATTGACCAGCACGCCGCCGCCTTCTGTGGCCTTTTTGCCGTGCCAGCCGTCGCTGTAATACTGCGCGTCGCGGCTCCACAGCACATGGGCCGCCGCAGCGAGGAGCTTTCCGTAGGTTCCCTCCGCCAGCAAACGCTTTGCCAGGACGGCGCCCGCGTTATAGCGGTTCTGGAAACAGACGCCGCAGACAAGGCCGCTTTCGCGCTGGGCTTCGCGCAAGCGCCGCAGGCTTTCCGCCGTGATGGCGCAGGGCTTTTCGCAGAGCACGCTGACGCCGCGTTTCAGCGCTTCGCAGGCCATTTCCACATGCAGAAAATGCGGTGTGCAGATATGCACCACGTCGGGATGCTCGGTGTCGAGCAGTTCAAGATAATCGGTATAAGCGCGGCAGCCATGCGCTTCGGCGGCCGCCTTTGCGCGCGCCGGCACACAGTCCGCGACCGCGGCAAGCGTCACATCCGCCATGGCGTCCAGCGCCGCGAGATGCACCCGCGAGATTTTGCCGCAGCCGATCAACGCCGCCTTCATGCACAGATCTCCACAAGCAGCGCGTGCAGGGCGTCGGACGCCGCTTTGAAAGACGCGGCGTGGCTTTCATAGGCGCCCTTTGGCATAGCGCGGCGGGTTTCGCCGCCGGTCTCCAGATTCTGCAGTCCGTCGAACACCTGCAGGTGCGGCTCGAGGGTCAGCATCACGTCGCCCGTGCGCTTTGCGGCGGCGGAAAGGATCGCTTTCACGTTGCCGTCGCCCTTTCCGACAGGCACAACGCTGGAATCGGCAAACAACGCGTCCTTCATGTGCAGATACTCCGTATAGGGTTCCAGCAGCTCGAAGGCGCGCAGGGTGTCCTCGCCGCACTGGACGAAGTTCGCCGGGTCGAACACGCCGCGCAGATGGCTGCAGTTCCGCAGCAGATCCAGGCAGCGGTCGGCCGTGTCGCCATAGATCCCCTTTTCGTTTTCATGGCAGGCCAGCACGCCGTTCGCGTGGGCATAATCCGCCATCGTCTGCACCTGTTCCAGCACGCGGCCGCGCTGCAGGGCGTAGTCGTCGTCCGCTTCAAAATAGAAACTGAACAAACGGATGTACGGGGCGGCAAGGATGTTTGCCACTTCGACCGTGCGCTTGAACGCCTCGAAATGGGAGGCAAAATCGTCTTTGATGTTGATCTTGCCGTAGCCGGAGCCGATGGAGCCGACAAGCATCCCGCTGTCGTCCAGTTCACGTTTCATTTCCTTGGCCTGCGAAGCGGAAAGCGTGTTGATGTTCAACGCCTTGCCGAAGCCGCGCAGCTCCATGTGGGTGATGCCGTTCGCCTTGCAGGCAGCGATCTGGCCGGAAAGGGACGCTTCGCCGCACTCGTCGCTGAACGCGGAAAGAATAAAGTTCGCCATAACAGAACCTCCGAATCCATAGAATACAAAGAGAGTATAGCACTGTTTTTCGCCGCGCGCAAGCTGTTTGCAAAGGAATTTCCGTTTTTCACAAAAAAAGAATAAAATCCAAAAAAAGGCTTGACATTTCAAAAGAAATAAGATATTATATTTGAGCTGTTGAAATGATCCATTAGCTCAGCCGGCAGAGCACTTGACTTTTAATCAAGGTGTCCGGAGTTCGAATCTCCGATGGATCACCAGTAAAAACGCGTGATTTGGAAAACAAATCACGCGTTTTTTGTATGCTGTTTGCCCTGTCGGGCAGATGATGCTGCCTGCGGCACATGAAGTGCAAACATCGCATTCTTGCCCCAAAAGAGAGCCGCCGCAGACAACGACGTTTGCTCTTTTTTTCAATGCTCTTGGATTCGGGAAGCATTTTTGAAGCGTAGTCAGGACGAAAAGCTCATTTTAAACGGCAAGATTTCCACATCTGCGGAAGCCGTCGGCCGCGGCTTATCCGAGCAGACCCTTTTCCGCCAGCCAGCCGTGCGCGAGCGTCCAGGCTTTTTTGCCGTTTTGCGAAACATAGGAGCTGTGGGTTTCGCCTTTGAGAACCGCAAAGTCGCTGTCGGGAATGTTTTCGGCGATGAAAAGCGTATCGGACGGCCAGAGGATGTCAAACTGACCGCTGACGATGAAGGCCGGACAGGTGATCCGGGAAAGAAATTCCGGGGTGAAATCGGGAAGGGTCAGCATCAGGTCGTTGCGCTTGTCTTTTTTGAACAGGTTTTTCAGCGCCACACCGAGGGGAAAGTAGGGCTTGAAGGTCTTCGGGTGGGAATTCGCGCCGCAGGAGATGATCGCACCCGGCGTCTCTGGAAACTCCGACGCAAGGGTGATGACGTCGATCCCGCCGTCGGAATGCCCCATCAACACAGGTTTCTTGAGTCCCAGCGCGGCGATAAACGCGTTCAGATCCTGCGCCATCAGGTGATAGGAGATCTCGCCCGGGTCGCTGCTGTCGCCGTGGCAGCGGCTTTCCGGCAGATAGACGGTGAACGAATCGGCAAGATAGCTCGCCGCCTCGCGCAGAGAATCGGCGTTTCCGCCGTTGCCGTGCACAAGGATCAGCGGCGGCTTTTTGCTGCCGTAGACCAGGTAGTGCATCTTCACCTGCGGAAGCTGAATGTATGCGTCCGCGGACGGTTCCGTCACAGGCGCGGGCAGATCGGCCGCGCGCAGCGTCTGCGCGTGGTATTTTTGCGGCCGGATCAGATATTCCGCCTGAGAAGCGATACCGCTGAACATCAGAGCGAACGAAAGCAGAATGTTGAGAAAAGCCGTCATGGAATCTCCTCCGATTTGTTGCGTTGTTTATGAAAATTGTAGCACAAAACCGACGCGATGGGAAGAGGAACGGCATATTTTTCTCGCTGTCTCCGAGAAAAAACGGCCCCGGGTATGGACAGCGCAAAGGTTTGGCTCTATAATAGCAGTAGAAACGTACCGCGCAGTACGTCTTTTCCAGAAAGGAGCATACATCATGAAACGCAAGTCTTCCTTTTTCACACGTCTGCCCGCGCTGTGGGCTGCGTCGGCATTGCTGGCCGCAGACGCCGCCGTGTTCCGTGCGCTGCGGATGGTCTGGGTGTTCTATGACCCGGCGCTGCGCTTCCTCGGCGGAGCGCTCGGGCTTTTTGTATTCATGCTTTGCCTGTGCGCGGTTTCGTTCGCGCTGCTGCTTCTGCGGCTTTCGGGGCGGGAGCGCGGCGGCAAACCGCTTTGGCAAAGCAAACGCTGCACCGTTGCAAGCGGCGTCTGCTTCGTTTTTTCCGTCCTATTTGCGGCGGCGATCGCGGCGATTTTGAGCTTCAGCGGCGGCGAAACGTCCAAAACGATGCTGTTCTATCTGCAAAACGACCTGCCCGTCCTGCTCGGCTTTGCGGCGGCTGCGGGGACGGTGCTCGTTTTGCCGCGCCTCGGCGCCCGGGGCAGAACGGTTTGCGCCGTTTGCTTTTTCGTCTGCGCCGCGGCGGCGGTGCTTTGGCTGTTCGGCGTACGTCTCCCCTACCGCCTTGTTTCGGCTCCGGTCGTGATGGACACCGGCAAAGATTACGCCGTGCTGTTTGCCACAAGCGAACCTGGCACGGGCTATGTCACCTGCAGCGTTGACGGCACGGCGCAAACGATCTTTGACCGGAAGAACGGAAGGCGCGTCGGCGACCGGCGGCTCCACACCGTCCACGTGCCCTACGACGCGCTCAAAAACAGCAGCTACACCGTCGGCAGCACCCGCGTGATCGAGGAATTCAGCTACGGCAGCCGGCTGGGCGCAACCGTCACCGGCGGCCCCTATACCCTGCATGTCAACGAGGGCGAAACACAGACCTATCTTTTGATCTCCGACTGGCATACCTACCTGAAGGACGCAAAGGCCGCCATCTCCCATCTCGGAGACTACGACGCGGTGCTGATGCTGGGCGACCCGGCGCCGGGAATGGACTTTGAAGCGCAGGCCGTGCGCTATCTGGTGCAGTTCGGCGGCGAGCTCACCGGCGGGGAAAAGCCGGTGCTCTATGTGCGCGGCAACCACGAGACCCGCGGCCCCTTTGCCGCCGCGTTTCCCGAACGAATCGGCTATGCGCAGCTCTATTACACGGCGGACCGCGGCCCCTACTCCTTCCTTGTCCTCGACAGCGGCGAGGACAAGCCCGACAGTCACATCGAATACGGCGGAATGGACGATTACGCCCGGAACCGCCGGGAAGAACTGCAATGGCTGCAAAGCGTCGAGCCGAAAAACGAGAAGCTGATCGTGCTCACCCACGCCTGGCAGTTCGACGAAACGGACGAAACAACCTCCCGCGCAGCCTGGGACGCGTTTTCCGCCCTCGGCGCGCGTTTTGTGCTCAGCGGCCACAAACACACCTGCGAATTTTTGAGTGCGAAAGATGAAGACTACCGCCCTTACGCCGAAGCCTATCCGAACATCACGGCCTACATCGACGGCGGACATTCCGGCAAAACCTATATTGCCTCCAAGCTGACGCTGACGCCGAAGGAGGTTCAAATCGAGGCCGTCAACAACCGCGGAGCAGAAGTGGAAAACCGCGTCCTGCCCTGGTAAAAAGAAAAGAATCACCGTCTTGCAGGCGTTTCTGCGAGACGGTGATTTTTCTTTTCTTTTATCTCTTTGCGCCCTTCGCACCCTTTGCGCCGCCGAAGGACACGCCCTGCAGCACGTTGGAATCGAAGGCGTAGGTGATGTCTTCGTTTTCGCGCTCGCGTTTGAGCGCAAGGGCAAGCATCTCGTTGATGAGCTTTTCATACGGCAGGCCGATCGGCTCCCAGAGATAGAACGAGAGCGAACCGGGAATGGTGTTGATCTCGTTGAGCCAGATCTCGCCGGATTTTGTATCCATCATGAAGTCGATGCGCGACACGCCGGAGCAGCCCAGACACCGGAAGGCGTCCACCGCCATGGTCCGGATCTTCTGCTTCTGTTCGGGCGTGATGTCGGCAGGGATCTTGCGCTTGAGCGAGGCCATGCCCTTGCTGCCGCCGCCCTTTGCGCCCTTCGCGCCGCCTTTGGCTCCTTTGGCGCCCTTTGCGCCGCCGCTGCCGTCGCCGATGTATTTGTCCTTGAAGGACAAAATCTCGTCGGCGTTGACCGGCTCCTCGCATTCCGAGGCGCGGGCGCTCTCGTAATCGCCGAGGACAGCGCAGTTGATCTCCTTGAGGTTCTGCACCGCCATCTCCACAAGCACCTTCTGCGCGTAGCAAAACGCGGTGTCGAGGGCTTCAAAGAGCTTTGCGCGGTCGCCTGCCTTGCTGATACCGATGGACGAGCCGAGATTCACGGGCTTCACGATCACCGGGTAGCCGATGCGCTGCTCGATCTCGTTCACCACAGCCTCGCTGTCGCGGTCATAGTCCTTTGCCGTGTAGCACTTGCAGTCGAGCACGGGGATGCCGTTGTCCTTGAGCACGGTCTTCATCACATATTTGTCCATCCCGACGGCGGACGAAAGCACGTCGCAGCCGACATAGGGGATGTTCAGCATCTTCAGGTAGCCCTGCAGCGTGCCGTCCTCCACATTTGTGCCGTGAACGATCGGAAATGCGATGTCGATGTAATCCATATAGCTCTTGCGCATGGACTTGAACGGGAATTTGAAGATCTTGACGCGCTTTTCGTCGTTGATGAGAAAGACGCGCTGGCTGATCTTCAGCAGCCGGTCGAGGTCTGTATAGTTTTCGATCTGGCCGATCTCATAGCCGGTATAGAACTTGTTGTCCTTGGTGACATAGATGGGGATGACGTCGTATTTTTTTGCGTCGATGCTCTGGATTGCCTGAATGGCGGAGATGATGGAGATCTCGTGCTCCACGCTTTGGCCGCCGAAAATGACGCCGACTTTGATCTTCATTGCAGTCCCCTCCTCTTAATAGTTGTCGGGCAGGTCGTTTTCCAGAAGAATGACCTTCTTTTTGTCGCCCGTGTTCAGCGCATAGACGCGCGTGAGCGCTTCCTCGATGGAATCCGCAACGAAGATCTTCGCCTCGTCGAAGCCCGCGTCCAGCAGACCCGCCTTGATCGGCACGGCCTGCCGCTGGCCGACCAGCGCAACGAAGTCGCAGACCGCGGCGGCGTTCGCGCCGAACTCACGGTTCAGCGTCTCCTGCTGCTCGCCGAGCTCGACCATGCCGGGCGTGACAAGGATCCGGTAGCCGTCAAACAGGGCGAAGGTCTCCAGCGCGGCCTTTGTGCCGCTGGGGTTGGAGTTGTAGGCGTCGTCGATGATCGTCGCGCCGTTCTTTTCGCTGAGCTCCAGGCGGTGCGGCACGCCCTCCAGCTTGCGCACCTGCCCCTTCAGGTCGCGCAGCGGGATGCCGAGCTTGTTGCTGACGGCGATGGCGCCGGTGATGTTCAGCACATTGTGGCGGCCGAGCAGCCGGGTGGAAAAGCGTTCGCTTTCGCCGTTCGGCGCGGTCACGGTGAACGCCGTGCCCCGGTCGGAGACCGAAACGTCGGTTGCGACATAGTCGCCCTCGCCGCTGAGAGAATAGGCGATGAAGGGACGTTCGCAGCCGTGCTCGCGGATGTTTTCGTCGTCGCCGTTGAGAAAGAGCATCCCGTCCGCCGGCAGAGCGTCCGCCAGCTCAAACTTTGTTTTTTTCACCGCATCCAGCGTTTTGAAGGACTCCAGATGCTGGGGGCCGATGGAGGTGATGACGCCGTGCTGCGGATGTACGATGTTGCACAGCTCCTTGATGTCGCCGACCCACTTTGCGCCCATTTCGCAGATGAAGATCTCGTGGGTGGCGCGCAGCGAGCCGCGGATGGTTTTGACCACGCCCATCGGGGTATTGTAGCTTTCCGGCGTCATGAGTACATTGAATTTTGCGCGCAAAAGGGTGTTCAGAAAGTATTTTACGCTCGTTTTGCCGTAGCTGCCGGTGATGCCGATGATTGTCAGATTGTCGCAGGCGGCAAGCAGGCGTTTCGCGTCGCGGGTATAGTAGGCGTTGACGGAAAGCTCCACGGGCTTGTTGATGAGATTCGCCAGCAGCACCATGAACTCGCTGATGAAATAGAGACCCAGCAGGAAGATCAGAGCGATCGTCTCGTGGTGGTCCGGAATGAAGACCGCGGCGGAGACGATGATGACAGCCGCCGTGAGCACGGCGATCGTGACGAACATACGCTTGACGCGCGGCGTATAGACCAGCGGCTTTTTGCCCTTGCGCGGCCACTCAAACGGAATGGCAATGAGCAGCAGCAAAAAGCAGAGGAACAGTTTGATGTTCACATTGAACGGGATCAGCGCGATGACGAGCATCAGAACCGCCATCATATTGTGCGGCAAAAAGCGGCCGAAATTCTGGCGCAGCCATTTGAAGTGCGTGTCAAAGCGATAGGAGTTGAGCTGGAAAAAGTGCATGGAGTCCAGAATGGATAGCATATAGACCACGCCGAAGGTGATGACACACAGCAGATAAAGCGAAAACGTCATAAAGCTTTCCCCCTCACGAAATGTTCATGAACGAAGCGATCACGCGCAAAAAGCGCTGCGGCTGTTCCAAAAACGAAAAGTGACCGGCGCCCTCAAAGGTGACAAGCGCGCTTTCCGGCATCAGCTTTTCCATCGTCTGTCCGTCGGAGAGCGGCGTGGCGGTGTCGGCTGTGCCCCAGATCAGCAGCGCGGGACATTTCACGCACGGCATCAGGTCGCACAGATCCTCGTTGACCACCTTGACCAGCGTTTCACGCATCACCGGCGAGGCGGCGTTGTAATCCGCCGAACCGTTGCGGCGGCGCATGGACTCCATCAGATGCGGAAAGACCTTTTCCATTTTATCCTTGGAGACCACGTGCTTGACGGCGCTGTAGACGCCCTCCTTGGCGCGGCGCAGCGCCGTTTTTTCGGGCTTGACCCCGGCGGAATCCACAAGGATGACCTTTTCCACCGTGAACGGCAGCGCGCGCGCACACAGCTTGATGATGACGCGGCCGCCGAAGGAATGGCCCAGCAGGGTGATGCTGTCAAATTCGTAGTCCTTCAAAAAGTCCAGGACAAAATCCACATAGGCGTCCACGTCCCAGGCCTCGGGCGGCTCCTGACTCTGTCCGTGGCCGGGCAGGTCGAGCGCGAGGACCCTGTATTTTTGAGAGAGCAGCGCGATCGTATCGGCAAACAGGTCGATGTTTGCGCCCCAGCCGTGCAGCAGCAGAACAAGCTCACCCTCACCCTCGCAGATATAATTGATTCTCAGACCGTTGAGTTCTTTTGTCAAGAAAGGTTCCCCCTGAAATTAGATTTTCACTGATATTTACGCATAACTATGTGTAGTATAGCACATACTGAAAATAATTTCCACCACATTGGAACAATTTTTCAAAAAACAACCTATTTTTTTCAGGAGGTACCCCTATGGAACTCAGAGGAAGCAAAACCGAACTTCATCTGCTCGCCGCCTTTGCCGGAGAATGTCAGGCCAGAAGCAAGTATGATTTTTTTGCGGAAAAGGCGAAGCAGGACGGCTATGAGGAGATTTCCGGCATTTTCAAAAAGACGGCCGACAACGAAAAAGAGCACGCCGCGCTCTGGTGGCGGCTGCTTTCCGGCGGCGCGGGCGAAACGAAGGACAATTTGCAGAACGCCTGCGGCGGCGAACACCACGAATGGACCAAAATGTATCCCGAATTCGCCGGTGACGCCCGGGACGAGGGCTTTGAGAGCATCGCGGTGCTGTTTGAGGAGGCCGCGCGGGTGGAGCAGAGCCACGAGGCGCGGTTCCAGGCGCTGTTCGACGCCCTGGAAGCGCAGCAGGTGTTTTCCAGGCCGCAGGCCGAAACCTGGGTCTGCACGAGCTGCGGCCACGAGCACTACGGCAACGAGGCGCCGTCCGTCTGCCCGCTTTGCGGAAAAGCGCAGGCGTATTTTGCGATCAAAGTCGTGAATCAGTAGTCGGCGGCCGGCATTCATTTTCCCCCACCTCATCCACCGCAAGCGGTCCCCCTTCTCCGCCGGCGGGGAAAGCTCCGGCGGTTTCCATTCATTTTTATAAAAAAGCGAACGTGCAAAGCCCTCTCCGGCGCCAACGGGCGGCTGAGGAGGGCTTCCTTCTTTCGTGCGAACGGTTGTTGCACTTTTCACAAAAAACAGGAAGAGAATTGTACTTGCAAAGCGGCGAAAAACGTAGTATAATAATTATATTAAAATGTATTAATGTTTCATGAAACCGAAAAGGAGTACATAATCATGAAGAAACTGTCAAAAGTCCTGGCGCTGCTGCTGAGCGCGCTGGTGCTGCTTTCCCTTGTGACACCGACGTTTGCCGAAGAACGCTCCGGCCGCAATGTCCCGAATATCCACATCCGCGGCATGGCGGGTGACATCGTCAACGCTGAAGGCGAAGAGATCGACAACCGCGCCTTCCCCGAAGGCGGCCTCGCGGGCATGGTCAAAGACTGTATGCCCTCGTTTTTGAACGCGCTGAAGGAGGACACCGACGAAGCGTGGGACGCTTACCGCGCAAAGCTGTTCCCGGCAGTGAAAGGCTGCTTCGGCCCCATGTGGCTCGACAAGAACGGCGAAGCCTCCGACGGCTCCTATCAGCGTTTCAACTGGCGGCGCGAACCCGTGACCGACAACCGCGGCCCGGACGGCTACGGCTTTGACAGCTATCCGATGGTCTGCGACTGGCGGCTCGATCCCTTTGTCAACGCCGACGAACTGAACGACTACATTCAGGAGATCAAGCGCGTGACCGGCAGCGACAAGGTCAACATCGACGCCCGCTGCGAGGGCGCGAACATTCTTGCGGCCTATCTTGCGAAATACGGCTATGAAGATCTGCACTGCATCCAGTTCTATTCCCCCACCCTTTACGGCGCCGAGCTTGCGGACGGCCTGTTCAGCGGCAACATCCACATTGACGGCGACGCGCTGGCGCGCTACAAGGACGTCAAATTCAAAATCGAAGACGAGTTGACGAATGAACTGGTGAACGCCATTCTGGAGTTCGCAGGCGACACCCTGCTGCTGGACGTCACGGCCTTTTCTCTGGATCTTCTGTTCATGAAGCTCTATGGCGAAGTCATCGCGCCGCTGGTGCGCGAGACCTACGGCACATTTCCGGGCTTCTGGGCCATGGTGTCGAAAAAGAACTACTCCGCCGCGCGCAAAGGCATCTTCAAGGGCTGTGAGGACGAATATGCCGGTCTGATCGAAAAAGTCGAACACTACAACAAAGACGTGCGCCAGCATCTGGACGAACTGCTTCTCGGCGCAAAGAAAGCGGGCGTTCCGGTCGCCGTGTTCTGCTATTACGGCGACTATCAGGTTCCGCCGATCACCGAAAACGCCAATGAGCTCAGCGACAACACCATCATTCTCAAGAACACCTCTCTCGGCGCGACCACGGCGAAATACGGAAAAACGCTTTCTGCCAAACAACTCAAAAAAGCAGCGGAAAACGGCACAGACAAATATATCTCCCCGGACAAGATGGTGGACGCCTCCACCTGTCTGTTCCCCGACACGACATGGTTCATCTGGGATTGCCCGCACGAGCTCTTCCCGGATTACATCTTTGACCGGCTGGCGGAATTCTATTATGCCGACGGAGACATGACCGTGTTCAGCAATCCCGATTTCCCGCAATACCTGATCGCGCATACCGATCCGGAGGATTCCGACGTCGGCTATCTGGAACCGATGACGGACGAAAACGCCCCGACGATCAACGCGCCGTCGCGCAACATCCGCACCGTGGACTGGAAGGATATGATCTTCCGTCTGCTGAAAGCGATCTGGGCGTTCTTCACAAACTGGCTGAAAAACCGGTAAACCATTCGCGGGCAGATCCGTCAAGCGCAGCAAGGGCCGGAGAACCGGCTCGCTTGCGGAGCTGAAAGTCCCAGCATTTCAAGCAACCAAAACAACAGCGAAAAGGACGCTTTCCGGGGGATCTCTCGGAAAGTGTCCCTTTTTGTTTTTGAAAGACACTTTTCAAAAAGCTCTTTTCGCGCAGCCTTCGCTGCGCCGAGGGCGGCGGCGGGCTCCCTCGTGCAGCCGCACGAGGGAGCTGTGCGCGAAAGCGCACAGCGCCGCGCGGCCGGGGCTGCGCGGGCCCGCCGCCGCGTTTCGCACGGCGCAGCCGTGCGAGAAAACAAGCTGCGCTGCCGCTTTGTTTTGCAGCTCGCTCCGTTACACGCCGCATCCCGGAAAATCGCGACGACGTGCAGTTTTTTCCGAACCCGGCTTGACGGTTCGCGGGAAATATTGTAAAATAGAGATGCAATCACACAAAGAGGAGTTTTAGAACATGGAGAATGTGTTTTCCGGTGAGATCCTGAACATCACACCGTTCAAAAAAGGCTTTGTTTTCGCGGCGAAGAAGCCGACGTCCGACGGCAGGCTCGTTGCGCAGTTTTACGGTTATGACGCGGTGAACGACAAATTCGTCCATATCAAAAAGAGCGTCTATCTCAAGGTCAAGTTCGGTTTTGAGTTTGAGGACATCGCCGCCCAGCTCGGCGACTATGTCTCCTGCGACGTGGGCGTGCTCGGCGACGGAAAGATCATGGCGATCTTCCCGAACGGCGAATACAACATCTTCAACACCGACGGTTCGCTGAATGTCTCGTCGCTTTTGACCTACCACGGCTCCCCCGTCTGCGACATCGCCGCGGATGGCGCCTACATCTGGTGCGTGGTGCCGAACGAAAACTGCGTGGTGAAATACGCTCCGCGTGAAGGCCGCATTCTGCTGCGCGTCGGCGGCGGAGAAACCACGGCGTTTGAGCACCCCTGCGCCCTGACGCTGATCGGCAACACGCTGTACATCTGCAACCAGGGTTCCTACAAGGTGCGCACACTGAACATTCAGACCAACACCGTGCGCGATTACCGCGTGTTTGACGAAAAGGTCTATAAATATCTCAACATCGGCGCAAAAGAATTCGTCTGGCTCAAGTCCGGTCTCTATGAATTAGACTGAGGAGGTCGTTCCCATGAAGTTTAAAAAAGCGTTTCTTGTGTTTTTCGTGCTGTTCGCCGTGTTCTTTGCCGTGCTGCTGGAGCTCGGCAAAAACACCCTGTTCGGCTGGTTCCTCGGGCTTTTGCTGTTCGCGCTGTTTCTTGTGCTGCACGGCAAATCACTTGTGCAAAAGAAATGGCCGCTGCGTCTGCTGAGCTGGGTGCTGTTCACTGTGCTGCTCGCCTGCGCGTTCAAGCTCAGCGCACCGCCGGAAAAACAGGTCCCGGCCGTTGATGTGAGGCATCCCGCGCAGACTGAGATCGTTTCCGTTGCGCAGGGACAGGTGCGCGGTGTGAAAACCAGAGACGAAAGCGTGGAGGTCTTTGCCGGCATCCCCTATGCGAAGCCTCCGGTGGGCGAGCTGCGCTGGAAAGCGCCCCAGCCCGCAGAAGCCTGGAGCGACGTACGCGAATGCGACACCTTCGCCCCCATGAGTATGCAGACGCGCAACCACCCGATCTATGACACCCTCATGCAGCTTGTGGGCTTCCATCGCTTTGCGATCACGCCCAAAGACAATTACGTCGGCGCCATGAGCGAAGATTCCCTGTATCTGAACATCTGGCGGCCTGCAAAAACTGACGAAAAAACGCCGGTGCTGTTCTTCATTCACGGCGGCTCCCTGACCAGCGGCCAGACCGATTATTCCGAATACAACGGCGAAGCCCTCGCCCAAAAGGGGATCATCGTCGTCAACTGCGCCTACCGTCTGGGCGTGTTCGGTTATTACGCCAACGAGGAGCTCCAGTTGGAGGACGAGCACGGCACCACCGGCAACTACGGCCTGCTGGATCAGATCGCAGCCCTGCAGTGGGTGCATGACAACATTGCGGCCTTCGGCGGCGACCCGGACAACATCACCGTGGCCGGGGAATCCGCAGGCTCTTCCAGCGTGAACGCCGTTTGCGTTTCTCCGCTGGCGAAGGGACTGTTCAAACGCGCCATTGCCGAAAGCAGCGGCATTTCCGGCCGGGCGCCGTACCACACCTTCCGCAGCCTGCCCGAAGCTTTGAAAACGGGCAAAAGCATTCAGGAGGAGTTCGGCGCCGCAAACATCGACGAGCTGCGCAAGGTGCCTGCGGAAGAGCTTGTGAAGACCAAATTCAACAACAGCGCCATGTGCGCGGACGGTTACGCGATCGTCGAGCAGCCCTACTACACCTATCTGAAAAAGGAAAACAACGAGGAAGCGCTGCTGAACGGCTTCAACGCCCACGAGTGCGATGTGTTCACCTTTATGCAGAAGGTCGGCGCCGACAATTATGAGGAGGCGATCTCCGAGGTTTGCGGCTCCCACGCCGCAGAGGTCGCAAAGCTCTATCCGCCCGAAGCGCAGCCGAAAGCCTATTCTCTCGCCCTTGTGGAAGCCGGCGGCGACGCCAAGGGCAGCTTCAACAAGGTCGTTTCCGCCGCCTGGTTCAGCTACAGCCACTATGTCTGGTCCAACGCCGTCGCGGACGAATCAAAGCCCGTGTATCTCTACTATTTCACAAAGGACAACGGCAGCCTCGGCAGCAACCATGCCGGCGAACTGCCTTACGCCTACGGCAACCTGCGCTTCCACAGCAGGCTCTATGACGACACGGACTTTGCCCTTTCCGAAACGATGCAGAACTACTGGGTGAACTTTGTGAAGACCGGCGACCCCAACGGCGAAGGACTGCCGGAATGGCCGCGGTTCAACGAAGACCGCACCAAGGCGATGGAACTCGGCGCAGACGTCGCCGTCACCGATCTGCCCGACCGGGCGCTGTTCGGGATCCTGGATCTCTATCAGGAGGAGGAACTGGAAAAGCGCATAAAAACCGCAGCAGAGGTAATCCCTGAAAACTGAAAAACGGAATCTGACAACACAAAACCGGAAGGAGCCCCTTCCGGTTGTTTTTATTGACGGATGTTAAATGATTGCTGTCTATCTTCACAGCGCGGGCTTTTTACCTTTCCACTGTCCACTGTTCACTGCCCACTGTCATTCTTTATTCGTCTTCGCTTTTTCCGCTTCCTCTTTCACGATCTGTTCGAGCTCCGGCATCATGCGTTCCATTTCGGAAACGAGCTTGAACTGGTTGCGGGCGCGCACGAGGTTGTGGTCGGGCGTGTCGATCTTGAAATAGGTGTCGCCGCACAGATAGTCTGTCAAAAAGCGCACACCGCATTCATAGGTCATGAGCTTTGCGGAAAAGGCAAGATGGTCGATCTCGTCCGGGGTCAGGGCGTTCACACAGGCGGAAAGAAAGCCCGCCGTATAGGCGCGGAACATTTCCGGCGAGACCGAAACTTTGGAAAGGTCGCGTTCATCCTCCATGGCGGTCGACGCGCCGGAACGGATGGCGTCGCCGAAATCATAGAAGGAAAGGCCGGGCATGATCGTATCCAAATCAATGACGCAAATGCCCTCCTTCGTTTCCTCGTCGAAGAGGATATTGTTCAGCTTGGTGTCGTTGTGGGTCACGCGCAGCGGCACCTTGCCCTCCTTCAGCAACCGCAGAGCGATTTCGGCGTCGTCTTTTCGCGCAAGCGCGAAGGACAGCTCCTTCTGCACCTTGTGGGCGCGTCCCACGGCATCCGCTTCGGCCGCCTCTTCCAGCGCGGCCACACGTTTCGGTGTGTTGTGAAAATCCGGAATCGTCTCATACAGGCTTTCGATCGGATATTCCGAAAGCAGACGCTGAAAATGGCCGAACCGTTCTCCCGCCGAGCGGAAGGAGCCGGCGTCGTTTGAAAGATCATAGGTGAAGGAGTGGTCGATAAAGCGGTAAATGCGCCAGCAGGTCTCGCCCCGGCGAAGGCAGAGGCCGCCGTCGACCGTTTTGAGAAAATGCAGCGTCTCGCGCTCCGGATCGCCGCCCTGTTCGCGGATGCGCTTGCGCAGATAATGCGTCACGCGCACAATGTTTTCCATCAGCGCGTCCGGATCCCGGAACACCGCGGTGTTGATTTTCTGCACCAGATATTTCTGCGTCTGCCCGTCCGTTTCAAAGGCAACGAGAAATGTGGAGTTGATGTGGCCGCTGGTAAAGGCGCGGTAATCCGCCGGTTCGCCCGCAATGCCGAAGGCACGGCAAACGTCGATGATCGTTTTCAGTGATTCCATGGTTCCTCTTCCCTTATTCGAATTGTCGCAAAATGCTCCGGCGCGTGAAAGCCCGGCGGCATCGCGCCCACAGGAGCAAAGGCCGCATAGTGCGGCACGGCGGTTTTGTCGCCGCATTTATAGAAGTTTCCGCGGTAAGTCCCCCTGGCCGCGGAAAACGGTCTGCCGCAGACGCGCTCGATCAGCGCACAGGGCAAGGCGCACTCCACGCCCCAGCCGGTCTGCACCGACAGCGGCGTCACGCGCGGCGAAAGGTCGGTCAGCGATTTGAGAAGCACGCGGTCTTCCCTTGCAAAGCCGTACTGTGCCAAAAACACGCCGCCGCTGTTCATTTCGACGTTGAAATAACCTTTGTCCGCAAAGGGAGCAAAGAAAAATTCGAGACAACTGTCCTCGTAGACCGGATCGTCGCGCTCCCTGCACACGCAGCGCGGCGAAAGCTCGTTCGTCCAAAGGTGCGCGAAAACCCCCTGCCCTTTCACGAAGCAGAGCCGGAAGCGGCTCTCGGGGCGAAAGGGGGCTTCGGCTTCCCAATGAAAGCTGTCGATCGCCCCAACCGGCACACGCGCCCAGTCGGGCGCGTGCGAAAAGCAAAGACTTTGATAGGTTTTCATTTTGCGGCGGTTTGTGTTTCCTTCAGATAATACATCCGGGAATCGGCGTCCAGCAAAATGCGGGTCTTGAAGGGGTTGTAGCCGCTCATGACGAAGGGCTGATGCGGTTTGAAGCCGGCAAACATCAGCGCGTCGCCGCCGAGCACATAGTGCTCCTTCTCAGTGCGCAGCTTCACCGTCTCGCTCAGGAACTCAAAGAGCTTGCCCTCCTCCACGTCGATCTTCTTGGGCAGCGGCGTGTTGATGATCTCGCCGATGTTCTTGAGGTTGAACAGCTCGGTGCGAACCGTGAGGTCATAGGTCTTTTCCGGATCGAGGCCGTCGAAGCGGATCACATCGTTGCCCCAGTTGGCGCTTGTGCGGTTGAGGAAGTAGCCGAGGATGCTCTCGCTCTTGTCAGGAGACGTGATCTGCCATTTTGCGAAGTTTTCCTTGAAGAAATCGCCGATGCGGGTGAACTCGCCGAACTGCAGCAGACGGCGGTGCGCCTTGTAGTATTCGATCTGCTTTTTGACGGCAGCCTTGTCGAATTTGGAAAGCATGGTCACGTCCAGCTCGTAGCCCAGCAGACCGAAAGCGGAAACATTGAAGCGCTGCTCGATGCCGTGCTGACGCAGGCAGGCGAAGGACGGCGTGCAGGCCACGTGCATGGTCATCACGGACTGGGGATAGCCGTAGGATGTGCCGGACTGGATGTAGATACGCTCAAGGGCGTCGGTGTCGTCGCTCGTCCAGCACTGGGGCATGAAGCAGAACGTGCCGAGGTCGAAGCGATTGCCGCCGGAGGAGCAGGCCTCAAAGAGAATGTGCGGGAAGCGCTCGGTCAGCGCTGTCCAGAGCTCATACAGGCCGAGCATATAGCGATGGAAGAATTCGCCGCTTCTCGCGTCCTTGCGGTGGGAGAACACGTCGGAAAGCTGACGGTTGTTGTCCCACTTGATGTATTCGATGTTGCCGTAGCGGAACACATCGGTCATGGTGTTGATGAGATACTCCACCACATCGGGATTCGAAAGGTCAAGCACGAGCTGGTTTCTGCCCTGCGACGGCTCATAGACGTCGGTCTTGATCGCCCAGTCGGGATGGGCGCGGTAAAGGTCGCTGTCGGGCGAGACCATTTCCGGTTCCACCCAAAGGCCGAATTTCAGGCCCATGGCGTTGATCTTCTGCGCAAGGCCCTCGATTCCGGAGGGCAGCTTTTTGCTGTTGACCGTCCAATCGCCGAGGGAGCATTTGTCGTTGTTGCGCTTGCCGAACCAGCCGTCGTCGAGCACGAACATCTCGGCGCCGATGTCCTTGGCCGCCTGCGCGATGCCGAGGATCTTCTTTTCGTTGAAGAAGAAGTAGGTCGCTTCCCAGTTGTTGACCAGGATCGGACGCTCTCTGTCCTTCCAGTAGCCGCGTACGATGTGCTCTTTGACGAATTTGTGCATGTTTTGGCTCATGCCGTTCAGACCATCGGCGCTGAAGGTCAGCACGCTCTCCGGCGTGTCAAAGTTTTTGCCCGGCTCAAGCAGCCAGTCGAACTCAAAGGGGTTGATGCCGTTCTGGATACGCAGCAGGCCGTGGGTCGAGATCTCCGCCCGGGCAATGTGGTTGCCGGAATAGACGAGGTTGAAGCCGTAGCATTCGCCCATGTTCTCGGTGCAGTCGCTGCGCTTGATCGCGAAGAACGGGTTGTGGCGGTTGGAGCTGTAGCCCGCGATGGAGCCGATGGAAAATGTTCCGGCTGTGAGCGGGGTCTCGTGCTTGAACCGCTCGCGCAGCCAGGCGCCGTCAAAGGACAGGAAGGTATAATCGCCGCGCTGCAGATCGAGCTGCATACTCATGAGATTCTTGATATGGAAGGGTTCGTCGCCGGTGTTGCAAAGGCGGGCGGAACGGGTGATGACGTTGCAGTCCTCAAACACCGTGTAGAACAGATGCAGTTCCGCGCCGAGGACTTTATCGGCGAGAACGAGGGTCAGGGTCTGGGAATCGCCGTAGCTCGACGGCAGGCCGTGCAGCTCTGGCTTATGGTCGCTGACAAAGTAGCTCTTGAACAGAAAATCCGTGGTGAAATTGTCGATGGCGCTGGTCACCTGAATGGCTGGCTGGCGGTAGTCGCCCTTGCCGTAGCCGGAATACTCCAGCGCAATGTGGTCGAGCGACAGGGAGGTGTCGTCCTGCGAGCGGGGCGTGGCGTTGCCATAGCCGCATTCGTGCTTATCGAACAGGAAGCTCAGATCCTCCTGATGGCGGATCTTTTTGCCGAAATACATGCTTTCGATCTGGCCGCCGGGAAGGGCGCGTAGAATGTAGCTGGTGTTTGCGGTCTGCAGATGGAAGACTTTGTCCTGGGTTGTGTAGATCATCGTATGCTCTCCTTATTATTTTGTATGTTTGGCTGCGCCAAGGGTGTGAAAGGAATGATCAAATGTCGTAACGCAGTTTCTCGTTGACGGCCTTTACGGCGTCCTCGTCCAGCTTGACAAGCGCGCGATCATAGGTCAGAAGGCCGTTGACCTCGAATTCCACGTCGGAGACCTGGGTATAGACTGTGGCGGAAAGGCCCTTTTTGATCGCCGGGATCACCTGATGCTCATGGAGCTTGACATAGGCTTTCGTCAGGCTCTCCCTGCTCTTGTACATCTGATAGCCGAAGCTCTTCTTCAGGTTCCAGACATGGTCGGGATAGATCTGGCTGTAGCCGCCGTATTCGCTGAGCACAAAGGGGCGGCCGTCGTATTTCGGCGCGGTGACCGGCCAGATGTAGCGGTGGATCGAGCGAAGCTCCGGCCCCATCTGATCGTACCAGCCGCTGGCGTGGTCAACGATACGGGAGGGATCCCTGGTCTTGACCATTTCGCCGATGCGTTTTGCGTCGAACTGGCCCCAGCCCTCATTGAAGGGCACCCACGTGCCGATGGAAGGCACGTTGTACAGAGCGTCCATCATCTCGTTCAGCTCTTCGATGAACTGGGTGCGCCATTCGATGCGGTCGCGGTGGAAGAGCTTGTATTTGTCGTCTTTCATCGAAAGATAGACCAGCGGGCTGACAAAGCTGATCGCGTTGGGCACCACGCCGGCGTGGAAGGGGTTCAGCGCCTTGCCGCCGGAGACCATGTCCTGCCAGACGATCATGCCCAGACGGTCGCAATGGTAATACCAGCGGGCAGGTTCGACTTTGATGTGCTTGCGCAGCATGTTGAAGCCCAGCTCTTTCATCTTGGAAATGTCATAGATCATGGCCTCGTCGGTCGGGGGCGTCAGACCGCCGTCGCTCCAATAGCCCTGATCCAGCAATCCGCGCTGGAAATAAGGTTTGTTGTTGAGGAAAAGACGGTTGTAGCCGTCATATTCGCCGATGGAAAACTTGCGCATACCGAAATAGCCTCTGACGCTGTCTTCGCCGTAGGTGAGAACAAATTCATAGAGGAAGGGATCTTCCGGCGACCAGAGTCTGCAGCCCGGCAGAGCGATCTCGTCGGCAGGGGCAAGATCTTTTTCCGCGACCTGAGTTTCGCCGGCGAACACCTGCACGTGCAGCGCGCTTTCGCCGACACAGTCGGTTTCGATCTTCAGCGTTTCGGCGTCGATGTCCGGCGTAAGGCGGTAGCCGCCGATGTAGGCCTGCGGCACGGCTTCGAGCCAGACGGTCTGCCAGATGCCGCTTGTTCCGGTGTACCAGAAGCCGTGGGAATGGCTCGCCTGCTTGCCGCGGTTCTGCCAGCCGTCGTCCGTCGGGTCATAGACCCAAACGACCAGCTCGTTTTCGCCCTCCTTGAGCGTGCCGGTGATATCGGCAAAAAACGGGCAGTAGCCGCCGGTATGTTCTTTCACAAGCTTGCGGTTCACATAGACCTTGCACTGCCAGTCCACGGCGCCGAAATGCAGCAGCACCCGCTTGCCGGTGAAGGACACGGGCAGGGTGAAGACCTTGCGGTACCAGAGCCGCTCGTCGCTGCGCAGCTTTTTGCAAACGCCGCTCAGGCAGCTTTCCGGCGCAAAGGGCACCCGGATCTCGCCGTCAAACGAGGCGGGCCATTCGGTCTTTTCGTCCGTGATCGCGTAATCGAACATGCCGTTGAGATTCAGCCAGGGATCGCGCACCATCTGCGGGCGCGGGTATTCGGGCAGCGGGCAGTCGCACATGGCCTCGTCTGCCCAACGGGTCTTCAAGGTGATCATCGTACATCCTCCTTCGGATGAAGAATTATGAATAAAGGAACGGTGCGCCGGGCGCGTTATTTCAGATAGGCCGCGGAGACCCAGCCGGAAACGCCGTGGGTCGTATCCGTCACATAGACCCAGCCGGAAACGCTGCTGCTTGCGCCCTTGACCAGCACGGGGAAGCCGTCCGAGATGGAGCGGATCACATCGTAGGAGGTGCCGGGGCCTTTGCGCAGGTTCAAGCCTTCGCCGTCAGCGGCCACAGATCTGGACTTCGGGCTGCTGTAGGTCACGTCCGGGCTGACAACGCCGGAAACGCTGCGTTCGCTCGTTGCCACGGGGCGGGCGTCGCCGATGTAGGCTTTGTTCGCCCAGCCGGAAACGCCGTAGCGGTTGGAATAGATGTAGTAGTAGCCGTTTTCCTCCCCGGTGACCACCACATCGGCGCCGACGGAAAGGCTCAGCAGCTTTGCGGCGTCCTTGTTCGGCGCGGTGCGCAGGGCGACGCCGTTCGTCGTCACATACATCGTGCGGCGCGGCGTGGTGGTGTGCGGACGCTGCACGGTCGTGGTGGGCGCGGCCGTCGTGGTCGGGCGTGTGGTCGTCACAGCGCGCCGTGTTGTGGTCGTATGGCGCGTGGTCGTCGTATGACGCGCCGTCGTTGTCGCGGGACGGGTCGTCGTGGTCGTTTCGCGGGTCGTCGTCGGTTTCGTCGTCGTCGGTTTCGTCGTCGGTTCGGTGGAGGATTCAAACTCCGACGGCGCAGTCAGCTCGTTGTCATCGGTCAGATCGGTGTCGTCCGTGTCATCGGTGTCGTCCGTATCGTCCGTGTCGTCCGTGTCGTCGATATCCTTCGTGGTGTCGTCGGACGGCTCGGTCGCCTTCGTGGTGGAGGTCCAGAAAATCTCGTCCGTCGTCGCGGCGGTCACGGTGTCGCTCGGCTGAACCGTTGTGGCAGGCTGCTTGTCCAGAACAAAGGTCTTGACAGCATAGGCGCCGACAGCGGCCAAAAGGAGAATGGCGATTGCGGCGATCACGGCCTTGCCCCGCTTTTTCCCGCCGCCGTCCACCATCATGTCTTCGCCGTCATCCTCAGCGAAATCTTCCGCATCGTCCTCCTCTGCGGGAGGGACGGCGGGTTCCGGCGCAGGCGTCGGCTCTTCCGTGTAAACCTCCGGCGCGGTATAGGGGGAAACGTAAACCGGAACGGAAAACTCCTCCGGTTCCTGCATCGGAGGCATCGCCGGTTCCGGAATCTCGGCCGGCGCGGGCGGCGCAGGTTCTTCCGCCGGAGGGACAAAGTCGTTATCCAGATTCAGAATGGTGCCGCACTCGGGGCAAAAGGACGCCCCGTTCGGCAGTTCGTTACCGCAAAAGCTGCATTTCATTGAAATCACTCCTATGCTTGAATGGTCCTGAAAAAGAACGTAAAACTTTCCAAATTTGATTGTACCATATTTAGCTGCCGATTGCAAGAAGAAAACGGAAAAACATTGGGGGCTGCTGCATTCCCTCTTTTTACGCACGGCCCTGCCGTGCGAAGGCGGCGGCGGAACCGCGCGGCCCGGGCCGCGCGAAAACGAAGCAACGCTTCGTTTTGAACCGTGCCCTGCACGGTTCGTTCCGCCGCCGCCTTCGCCGCGCAGCGAAGCTGCGCGGCGGCAGAAAGGCGCCGTTATCCGTTGACAACGGCGGCAGTATGCGCTATAATCAAACCACTGAAATCGGAGGCGAGCTTATGGCAGATTATCTTGTTTCATCCTTTGGGGCAAAGGGCGACGGACAGACCAACGACGCAGCGGCCATTCAGGCCGCGCTGGACGCCTGCTGCGAAAACGGCGGCGGCCGTGTGGTGCTGGAAAGCGGACACACCTATTACAGCGCTTCCCTTTTTTTGCGCGAAAATGTGGAGCTGCATCTGGAAAAAGGCGCTGTGCTCAAGGCAACGGGCGACCTCGCGGGCTATGTGCGCCCAAACGAAAAGATCAACGACCCGAAGACCGCGCTGATCGGCAACCCCGTGACGGGAAAGCCCAGCTTCGTTTTCCTTTACGGCCTGCATGCCCACGGCTGCGCCGTCACCGGCAGCGGCACGATCGACGCGAACGGTTCGGCCTTTCTTCGCCGCAAAGACCGCTACTATGTCACCGGCGATTTCTATCCCCGCCCGACGACGATCTATGTCGAAGCCAGCGACCACATCTCCTTCCGTGATTTCACCGTGGTCGGCGCGCCCTTCTGGACGCTCCACCCCGCGGGCTGCGACGACGTGCTGATCGACCGCATCCGCATCCTCAACGACCTCGACGCGGCGAATTCCGACGGCATCGACCCCGACCACTGCTCGAACGTGCGCATCCTCGGCTGCCACATCGTTTGCGCCGACGACTGTATCTGCCTGAAAACGAGCAAAGGCAACGCCGAATACGGCCCGTGCGAAAACATTGTCATTGACGGCTGCACGCTGACCTCCACCTCCGCCGCGATCAAAATCGGCACCGAGGGTGTGGGCGATTTTCGCAACGTGCTCGTGTCGAACTGCGTCATCAGCCGCTCCAACCGCGGCCTTTCCATTCAGATCCGCGACGGCGGCAATGTGGAAAACGTGAGCTACAGCAACATTTCCATTGAAACGCGCCGTTTTTGCCCCGACTGGTGGGGCACGGCGGAGCCGATCGGGCTCACGAGCTTTGACCGCGACGCGCACACAAACAGCGGCACGATCCGTAACATCCGCTTCTTCAACGTGACGACAAACGGCGAAAACGGCGTGCTCATCCACGGCGGCAAGGCGGCAAAGATCTCCGACGTCACCTTTGACCGCTGCAGCGTACATGTGACAAAAACGAGCAAATGGCCCTGCGGTCTCTATGATCTGCGGCCCTGTCTCGAATATGGGGTCGAAAAAAGCACCAACGCGGCATTCTACCTGCGCGGGTGCAAAAACATTGCGATCGAAAACACGAAAGCCGACTTCGGCAACCTCTGCGACGATTACTGCCATGCGCTCGACGCAAAAGACGTGACGGGTCTGACGCTGCGTGCGTTTGAAGGAAAAGCGGCGAAAGACGAGGAAGCATTGAGAATTGAAGATTGAAAATGGAAAAATAAAAAAACCGCTGCGGATGCGAATCTGCGGCGGCTTTTTACATTCGGTTCGAGACAGCGAATCAACGATCAACAAAAATTTTCCGTTGTTGCAAGCGCTTCGCTGCCGCGCTGGAGCGCGACCACGCCCGTGCGGCACATTTCGAGGATACCGAGGGGGCGCAGCACGTCGATGAAGGCCTGGATCTTGTTCGGTTCGCCCGTGACCTCGATCATGATCGCGTCGGTGGAATAGTCGATGATCTTGCCGCGGTAAACGTCGGCGGCGGTCATGATCTCGCTGCGGGTCCCGGCGGAGTTTTTCACCTTCACCAGCAGGAGCTCGCGTTCCACGGAATCGCCGCGCTCAAGCAGCTTGACCTCCTTGACATTGTGGAGCTTTTTGAGCTGGCGCGTGATCTGGGTGCGGACATAATCGTCGCCCTGCATGGTGATCGTGATCCGCGAATAATCGGGGTTTTCCGTTTCGCCGACGGTCAGGGTGTCGATGTTGAAGCCGCGGCGCATGATGAGTCCGGCCACGCGGGTCAGAACGCCGTATTTGTTTTCGACATAAACTGCTATGACATTGCGCATTTGAAACGCTCCTTTCAGCGGTCGCACTGGTGCGCCCAGTAGATCGAGGTGAAGAGAATGTGTTTTCGGCTCGGCGCGGCGGCGAAGCAGAGCTTGCTTTTTGCGCCGGGAACGCTGAGTTTCAAAAAGGCTTTTTGCGGCGTCAGCCGGTCGATCCATTCGGCATAGTCGCGCATGAAGGAGATGCTGTGGGTCAGCGGCATGTGGGCGCCGCGGTATTTCGTGTAGCCGAGGGCGGCAACCTCACGGTAGTAACGGCGGCCCTCATCGGCGTAGGTGTGCAGACTGCAGCCGGGATTCGTGAACATCCAGATGTCGATATCACTGGCGTCCCCGGCATAGATGAAGCGCTCCGCAGGATCCAGCAGGGTGATGGAACCCGGCGTGTGGCCGGGAAAATCCTTGACGACGAGCGTTTTTCCGCCGAGGTCAAAGGTGTCGCCGTCCTTCAGCGGCACATACTGCGTATTTCCGGGCTTCGTCATCAGGAGCCTGTCGATCCACTTTTGCAGCTTCTTCGTTTTGGGATATTTTTCGAACACGGCGGCCACAATATCGTCCACCAGCTTGAAATAGACGTCGTCTGTGGTGAAGGTCGGAAGATCGCGCTCGCCGATGTAGACCTTTTCAAAGTGATGGTTGCCGTTGGCGTGGTCGGGATGGAAATGGGAATTGACAACGATCAGCTCTTTGTCCGTCAGGCTTGCGACAAATTCCCTGATATTGAACAGGTCAAGGCCGGTATCGAACAGCAGGGCTTTGCTGTCGCCCTCGATGAGAAATTCGTTGACGATCCCGTCTTTGATGCGTGTGACCCGGTCACGCAGTTTTGCGGTTTTATAGCGGAACATCGTTAAACCTCCTCCAAAGAAAGCGGCGAGAACGCCTGCAGCTCCGGGTCGAGCCGACAATCGATCAGCACGGGCGTCTTTTCCTTCAGCGCCGCCGCAAAAGCTTTTTTGAACTGCGCAGGGGTTTCGGCCCTTGTTCCCTTTGCGCCGAAGGCTTCGGCAACCCGGACAAAATCGGTTTTGCGCGCCGAAAGATCCGTCCAGGCCAGGCGGCCGCCGAAGGCGGTCTGCTGCATCTGGCGCACCATGCCGAGAGAACGGTTATCGAACACAAGGATCACCAGCGGAAGACGCTCCGTCACCGCCGTTGCAAGCTCAGTCAGGTTCATGCCGAAGCTGCCGTCACCCGTGATCAGCAGGGTTTGCTTTCCCGTGCCGATGCACGCGCCGATGGCCGCGCCGAGACCGTAGCCCATCGTCCCGAGGCCGCCGCTGGAAACAAGGGTATGCGGCTGCCGGAAGGCGGCGAACTGCGCCGTCCACATCTGATGCTGGCCGACGTCGGTGGCAATGACCGTTTGCGGGTCGCGCAGCGCGTTGATCACGCGGAACATTGCCTGCGGCGTAAGCGCCGTTTCTCCGGCGCTTTCCGCCGATGCAAGCAAGGCGGCTTCCCTGCTGCGCAGGGCCTGCACGCGCGCCGCCCAATCCGGGTGGCTTTGCGCCGCGCAGCGATTCGCAAGAAGCAAAAACAGCACGCGCAGATCGCCGTGCAGGCCGCAGTCCACGGGAACATTTTTGCCAAGCTCGGCAATGTCGGTGTCCATCTGGATGACCGTCGCGCGGTCGTTCAGCGCTGGCAGGCCTTCCGTGGCGCGGTCGGAAAAGCGCACGCCCACGCCGAGGATCAGGTCTGCCTCCCGGAACGCCGCCGAAGCGGCATAGCGCCCATGCATCCCCTGCATCCCAAGAAAGCGCGGCGCGTCCGTCGGCACCGCCGTCAAGCCCATAAACGAACAACCGACCACGGCGTCGAGCTTTTCCGCCAGCGCGAGCACGGCTTCGCCGAGACCGCAGCCGAGAGCGCCGCCGCCGATGTAAATATAGGGGCGTTCCGCTTTTTCGATCAGCGCCGCTGCGCGGTCAAGCTTGGCCTCCTTTGACTGCGGCAGAGACCGGGGCGCTGCGGGCGGCGCAGGCCGAAACACGCACAGCGCCTGCTGAACATCCTTCGGAATGTCGATCAGCACCGGGCCGGGGCGGCCGGAGCGCGCAATTGCAAACGCTTCGCGGATCGTATCCGCCAGTTCGCACACGTCCTGCACAAAGAAATTATGTTTGGTGATGGGCAACGTGACGCCGGTGATGTCGACCTCCTGAAAGCTGTCGCGGCCGATCATGGACGTGGCGACGTTTCCTGTGATCGCCACCAACGGCACGGAATCAAGCATCGCCGTGGCGAGCCCGGTCACAAGGTTCGTGGCGCCCGGGCCGCTCGTTGCGATCACAACGCCGACCTTGCCCGTGGCCCGGGCGTAGCCGTCCGCAGCGTGCGCCGCGCCCTGCTCGTGCGCCGTGAGCACATGGCGCAGCCGACGACGGGCGTGATAAAGCTCGTCGTAGATATCCAGCACGGTTCCCCCGGGGTAGCCGAAGACGTCGGTCACGCCCTGCTCCAGCAGCGTTTCGATCAAAATGCGTGCGCCGCGCAAGCGTTTGGTTTTTTCGTTCTGCATAAAGCTCCCTCCCCGCAAAAGAAAAAGAAAAAGGCTCCCGTCTCCAAAGAGACGAAAGCGCACTGTCTTCCGCGGTACCACTCTTTTTCGGCCGATGGCCGCCCTCAGGCGCTGACACGCCTTGCCCTGTAACGGGAGCACCCGTCTGCGGTTACTCGGTTCTCCGCAACCGCTCCGCGGCGACTTCCGAACGGCCTTTTGATGCCTTGCAGCGGCCGGCATCTCTCTGGGAAAAGGGAGCGTTCGTACTCCTCCGCTTCATCGCGTTTTCTTTGATTGTTTGGATTATAGCACGTTCGAGCGCGTTTGTCAAGTTTTCGAAAAAGATGCGCGTGAGGCGGCGAAACGCATCGTGCAAAGCACAATGCAAAACGCAGCGCGGGGCGAATGTTGAGTAAAGCTTCCGCGCACGGCTGCGCTGCGTTTTCGCGCAGCGCAGCTGCGCGGTTTCGCCGCCGGCGGCAACAGCAAACAGCAGAACGGGGCTGCTGTTTCAGCAGCGCTCCTCTTTTTTTCGCGCACGGCCTTGCCGTGCGCGAAGCACGGCGGCGGAACCGTGCGGCCCCGGCCGCACGAAAACGAAGCAAGGCTTCGTTTTGAACCGTGCCGAAGGCACGGTTCGTTCCGCCGCTGCCTGCGCCGCGCAGAAAAAAGACGCGGATCCCGCCGCGTCTTTTTCAGAAATGGATCGCATCAACTGAACCGGTAGCTTTTCCCGGTCTCCACCGGGAAGGTGGAAACACCGTTTTCAAAGGCGACTTCGATCTCCTCGCCCTCTTCTTCGCCGTTCATTTCCCGCACGATCATAATCTTGCCGTCATATTTCATGGAGCAGACGCCGTCGAACGCGGCGTGCAGCGTGCCCAGCTTCAGGCGGCCGTTCTTCCATTCGGCGTCCACGGTGAAGCCGCCCCGGGCGCAAAGGCCCTTGAACTGTCCGTCCG
Organism: Oscillospiraceae bacterium; assembly: GCA_902774035.1. Taxonomy (GTDB): domain Bacteria; phylum Bacillota; class Clostridia; order Oscillospirales; family Acutalibacteraceae; genus UBA6857. The sequence goes on from CACYHA010000005.1 coordinate 71,124, forward strand.
TCCAGGATTTCGGCAGCGCGGGGAGAATGCGCACCACGCCGCCGTGGCTTTGCAGCAGCATTTCCGCAACGCCTGCCGTAAAGCCGAAATTGCCGTCGATCTGGAAGGGCGGATGGGTGCCGAAAAGGTTCTTGAGAATGGTTGTTTTGACCGTCTGCGCAATGATGCGTTCGCAGCTTTCGCCGTCGCCGAGCCTTGCGCGGCAGCACAGCCGATGCGCAAGCGCCCAACCGGTGGTTTTCTCTCCCCTGTCGTCCAGCGAGACCTTCGCGGCCTTTTGAAGCTCTGGCGTTGTCTCGTCGATCATCGTGAAGGGATACAGACCCAACAGATGCGAAAGGTGGCGATGGTGCCGGTCAATGTCGGCACGTTCGGCGCGGCTGAAGCTGTCCTCCCGGAACCACTCCCGGATCCGGCCTTTTTTGCCGACCGAAAGCGGCTGCAGGCGCTCCTTCTGCGCGGCGAGCTTTTCCAGCAGCGCCGCGTTCACGCCGGCGTCCATGCCTGCGTCGCGCAGCGCTTTAGCGCCTTTCAAAACGGCGTCGAACAGCGCGTAGACTATGGATTGTTCAAAGGTGCCGCCCGCGGTCACGGGTCCCTGTTCCGGCGAATAGCAGGGCGCCATCACCAGGCGGCCGGAGCGCGTGTCTTCCCGCAGCAAACGGGAAAACAGAAGCGCCGATTCTTCCAGCGTGGGATAAATCACGTCGCGCAGGGTGCCGATATCTTTGGTGAACAGATAGTGCTCAAACATTTCCACCGCCGCCCAGGCGCCGCAGACCGTCGCCCAGCCCCACTGCCAGGAATAGCCGGGTACGCAATAGCCGAAGGGGTTCGCCCAGGTGTTGGCGATCCAGCCCGTGGGATCGTCCGCGTCGCCGCTGCCGATGCCGTAAACTTTTGCCGCGGCGAGGCGGCCGGGCTTGCGCAGCGATTGAATGAAATCGAGAAACGGCGCGGCGGTTTCAGCGAGATTCGTTACGAACGCCGGCCAGTAATTCATTTGCAGATTGATATTCAGGTGGTAGTCGCAGTTCCACGGCGGATCGTTTTTCGCGTTCCAGATGCCCTGCAGGTTTGCCGGCAGCGCCCCCTCGCGCGAGGAAGCGATCAGCAGATACCGCCCGTACTGGAACAGCAGCGGAATGAGCGCGCGGCGGTACTCTTCCTTTTTTTCGAAGCGTTTCAGCAGAGCCTCCGTCAGATGTATGTTTTCGTCGTTCGGTTCGCCGAGCGTGAACGACACACGGTCATAGAGCTTGCGGTAGTCGTCCAGATGGGCGCGGTAAAGGGTGCCGAAGGACACTTCCGTCGCGGCGTTCAGACGGGGGATCACCTTGTCGCGCAGCGGATCGCAGCCGTCGCAGAAGGTTGGGTACTCGTTGATGTAATCGGTCGCCGCCGCGGCAAAAAAGACCACGCAGGTCGTGTTTTCCACGCGGATATGTCCGTTGGGCAGCGCGGTCACCGTGCCGTCTTTGACAAGAAACTTTACGCCAAAGCCGTAACGCAGCGCGTTTTTGTTTTTGCCGTCGGGTTCGTTCAGGCCGTGGTTGTCGTGCACCGTACCGGTCAAAAGGATCGCGTCGTCGATCGCGGTGGGTTCGCCTTTCTGTTCCGAAACGAAATATGCGTCAAAGCTGAACTTCGGCGGCTCGGGCGGCAGTTGTTCCTCCTCTTTTTCCGGCGTCTTTCCTTTTGGGGCGGGCGGCTTTCTGCGTTCGCGCATGGCGCTTTCCAACCGGCCGACAAAAACCTGATGGGGATAGGAGACAAAATAATGGCGCGAATACATTTCGTCGGAGCGGCGAAATGTCACCATGGCGGAGGCAGTGTCGAGATCCAAATCGCGCACATAGTGATCGGTGCCGCCCATCTCGTCAAATTGCAGATAGAGCGATCCCAGCGCCTGATAGGCGCCGAAAGCATCGGGGTTCCCCTGCAGCTTTTCCATCGCGGCGGCGGCTGCGCCGTTCTTGCCTTCAAAAAGCAGATCCTGCACTTCCCTGACGGATTTCCCGCCGTCAAAGTTCGCCAGTCCCGCGTTCCAGCCTTCCGCTGTCGGCCCGCCGGACCAGAGGGATTTTTCGTTGAAGGAGATCAGCTCGCAATCCGCGCGGCCGAAGACCTTTGCGCCCAGATGCCCGTTTCCGAGAGGAAGCGCTTCGTTTTCCCAGCCGAAATAGCTGTAGTTTGCCGGTGTGTTATAGCACAGGATCATAGGACCGTCCTCCAAAAAGGAACGCCAAAGCGCACGGCGTTCCGATTGTGTACTTGTTTTTTATCTGCCGGTGGAACCAAAGCCGCCGCTTCCGCGCGCGGTTTCGGAAAGGGTTTCGGCTTCCGTATAATCGGCCGCAAGATACGGTACGATCACAAGCTGGGCGATCCGCTCACCCGGCGCGATCATCTGCGGCACAGCGCCGTGGTTATACAGCGCCACCAGCAACTCGCCGCGGTAGTCGCTGTCGATCACGCCGACCTTGTTGGCCGGCGCGAGGCCGCGCTTGCTTGCCACAGAGGAACGCGCAAACACAAGGCCGACAAAGCCGTCGGGGATCTCCAGCGAAAGGCCGGTGGGCACCAGCAGGGTCTCCCCGGGCGCCAGCACCGCTTCGGCGTCGAGACAGGCGTAAAGATCGGCGCCTGCGGCAGCGGCGGAGCCGCGGCTGGGCAGCACAGCGTTTTCACGCAGTTTTTTGACCGGAACAAGCATCTTTGTCACCTCAATACAGCGGGATATAGCTGCGCACGACAAAGACGCTCGCGCCCAGCAGGATCTGCGCCGCAAAATAGGTCGTAATGTTGAAGATCTTCAGCGGGCGGTTGTCTTTCTGTCCGCCGAAAAGGATCAGGCCGAGGGTCGCGTCGGAAAGCAGGAACAAAATCGCGCCCACGCCGACAAACAGGAAGACGAGCACCAGGTGGTCGTTCAGTCCCCAGACCCATTCGCCGATGCAGTAGCGCCAGGCCTTGGCCACCATGAAGGAGATCACGGCGGCATAGAGCGCCACGGGAATGACCATATAGAGCTTTTCGCGGATCTTCTTTTTATACGCGTAAAACGCAAGCAGACCGAGAAACGCCAGAACGATCACGATCTCATACCAGGTGAAGAAGCCCTTGTTGGGCCAGGTCGTCTGGATTGCGTGATGAAACGCGAGGATGTAGAAGATATGGCCGCCGAGGAAGGCGAAAAGCCCCAGCCCGAACACATAGATCTTGTCGGTGATGAGGTGCAAAAACAGATCGCCCGCCCAGCCGAAGGCCAGACCCCAGAGGATCAGCCTTGCATAGTCGGTATGGTTGCCGGAGATCTTCACGGCAAGCAGCCCCGCCGCAAAGAACAGCGCGGAGCAGACCATTTTGTAACCGAAGGATTTCCAGCACTTGTTCGGCCAGGAATACTTCAGAAACAGCGGTACAAAGACGAATTCCAGCGTCACGCAGAGCGCAAAAAGGATTTTCAGAATCATATCGTTCCTCCCGAATTCTCTTATTTGATCACACCGATGTGCACAAGATCCACCAGCGGCGTCAGATGCGGCATCACGGTTTCAATGGGCTTGCGCAGCGCCGCAGATTTGAACACGGATTTGACGGAGCCGACAAGGTTTTCCACCATCGCGCTGGTGTCGGGCAGCGCGGTGGGCTTGAGCGTGACGAGATCGCCGTGGAACTTCAGGACCAGACGGCGCGCGGCCGCAGCCTCCATCGGGCGGATGATGATCTCCAGCTCGTTCGCGTTGTTCCAGCAACCGATGGCACAGGTCGTAAACGGCATCTGGCCGAGGACGATGTTGTCGAAGCGGTACTCACCGTCCATGCCCACATGGATGCGGTTGATCTCCTTGCCCTCGGACCAGGAGAAGATCAGCTCGTCCTCCAGCGGTTCGATGGAGATGTTGGTGATGTTGCCCGCCTTGTCCTTGCCCATAAAGGTCGCCGTCAGCGGCAGCGTGCTCACCGGGAAGCCGATCGCGTTAAGCAGCAAAGGCTTGTTGAAAACGATACGGTGGCCGCGCAGACGGTGCTCCATGGAGGAACGCGGTCTCGCGCGCAGCTTTTCATAGGGCGGGATGGAAAGCTCCACAGGCTCAGCGGATTTGTCGTCGTCGATGAAAGCCTTCGGGAAATGCTCCCAGACCACGTCGCGCATGGCCTGCTCGTTGATCTCGCCGCAGTTGATGACCGCCACGGCGTCCAGGTCTTCAAAGCCGATGCCGAACTGGCTGAACATGCCGTCGGCGCGGAAGGCGTTGAGATAGCCGCCGCAGCGCCAGAAGCAGTAGCCGTAGCCCTGCTTGGTGTCGAGCTGATCCTTGCTGTTGCAGGTCTCGGTCTGCTTTTGCGTCGCCGCCTGCGCCCAGCCCTCGGGCAGCACCTGTTTGCCGTTATAGACGCCGCCGTTCAGATAGGTCAGTATGATCTTTGCAAGATCCATGGGCTTCATCATGATGCCCCAGCCGCCGGCCTCAACGCCGCGCGGACAGGTCTCCCAGAACGGACGCTCGATGCCCAGCGGTTCAAACAGGCGCGGCATCAGGAAGTCGATCACGCTCATGTTGTATTTTTTGTGGATGATGCAGCAAAGCAGATAGAGGTTTTCGTTGATGTAGAAAAACTCCGTGCCCGGCTCGGTCACCCAGTTGGAGCCGATGATATCTTCAAACCAGCGATCCTTGGTCTTGTCCATGAGCGGTGTGACGGAAAGGCCGCTGCGCAGCGTCAGCAGATCCTCCACCGTCAGTTTTTCAAGGTAGGGACTGGACTGCACCTTGCGCGCCTCGGGAAAGATATCCACAAAGCGGGTGTCCAGCGCGATCACACCCTCACCGACAGCAAAGCCGATGGCGGTTGCGGTGATGCTCTTGCTCACGGAATACATGGCGTGGCGGAACTGCGGCGCAAAAGGTTCCCGATAGACCTCGCAGGCCACCTTTCCGCGGCGGATCACGATGACGGAGTGCAGCTCCTTGCCCAAAGTCATGCAATGGTCGATGAATGCCTGCACCTCCCGGGAGCTGACGCCCACGGATTCCGGCGTTTTTGCACGAGAAAGTTCAGTGGTGTTTTTTCTTGGCATGGTGATCTTCTCCTTTTTGATCCTGCTTTTTATGCATATAGACTTGCACGGCAAAGACGAGCACGGCGAAAAACAGCACCGTGAGCACCTTGCCGGTTGTGATTTGCAGCGCGCCCTTGCGCGTTTCGTTTTCGCCCGCCGGGACCGCAAAGCTGACCGCGTTTTGCAGCGCGGAAAGCGCCGATTGCCGCACGGAGAGGGCGGCATTGCTTTCCAGCGCGGCCTCCCCTGCCGCGATCGCGGCCTCGAGCGCCTTTACGCTCTGGGCGGAAAGGCTGTCAAGCGGCTGCGCCTGCGCGGCGTCCAGCGCCGACCGAAGCCCCGGCAGCATTTCTTCACTCCGGGCGAGGTAGGCGCAAAGCCCCGAAATATCGCCCGTTTCCACCGCGGAAAAGCCGCGGGAGATCATGTCGTCCCAGCCCGTGATGCTGTCTTCGCGCCGGCCGCAAAGGTCGGGCTGCGTCATGTTGACCATGGCGCGGCCGTTTCCGCCGACGGAAAAGCGTCCGGTCGTGAAAACCTGAAAGCTGACGCAGAAATAGTTTTTGTTCTGATACTGCACCAGCGGCAAACCGGCTTCGGACAACTCTTTCAAAAACGCGTTGGCGTTCATGACCACGTTGCCGCGATAAACGCCCAGCAGACGGATGTCGGGGTTCGCCTGCGCAAATCGGACGATCTCCTTTTGCGGCAGGAAAACGCGCGGCAGCACAAGCTCGGTCAGGCCGTTTTCGCGCAGATAGGCGCACAGGGCGTCGAGGTCTTCCGTTTCAAAATCGGCGATCAGACCGGCGCGGCCGGAGAGCGCTTCGCAGACGTCTGTGAGCTCCGTCACCTTCTGCGCGGAAAAGCCGCCGTACAGCGCGGTCTGCATCTGCAAAAGGGTCTGCGTTTCATTTACGAGCGCCTTTTGCCCGTCGGCCAAAAGCACAAAGGCATTGTCCGCCGTTTTGGTCAGCGCCACGGAGATCAGATCGGCGCCGGCGTCCGCAGCGGCAAGCACAGCGTCCGAGGTGTTCGGCACATGGGCGGTCGTTTCGCCCCGGTGCGCCACAGCGAGCACCCCGCCCTGCGGCTCGTTCAGCTTTGATTCGAACCCGGCGGCAGCGGAAAGGGAAACGCCGAAAAGCACGGCGCAGATCAGCAGCAGCGCCATGCAGATATTCAAAGGGAGTGAAACAAAGGAATTCTTTCTCATAATATTGTTATTATAGCACGAACGCCCCCGCTTTACAAGCGAAGGCGAAAAAATTCGGCTTATCTGCCAAAAACGCGCTTTGCAAAATGTACACTTTGCATGGCATCTTTGGCATAGCAGGTCGCGCCGATCAGCTCGGCATAATCTTCGGTGAGCACCGCGCCGCCGACGACTGTTTGCACCTGCGGCGCCCGTTCGCGCAGCAGCGCCACGGTTTCGCGCATGGCGTCCAGTGTCGTGGTCATCAGCGCGGAAAGGCCGACCAGACGCACGTCGTATTCCAGAACGGCTTTGAGCACCTGCTCCGGCGGGACGTCCTTGCCGAGGTCGATCACCTCAAAGCCGAAGCTTTGCAGCAGCACCTTCACGATGTTTTTGCCGATGTCGTGGATGTCGCCCTGCACGGTTGCAAGGATCACGCGATCCTTCGCGCCCTCGGTCTTCGGCAGCTTTTTCGCCGCCAGTTCGAACGCGGCGTTGGCGCTTTCGGCGCTCATGAGAAGCTGCGGCAAAAACAGCGCGCCTTTTTCAAAGCGTTCGCCCACAAGGCTCAGCGCGGGAATGATCTGGGTTTCGATCACCTCGAGGGCGGGCGCGGTCTCCAGCAGCTCCGCTGCCGCGGCGGCCGCCTGGGCGGAAAGCCCTTTGACGATGGCGTACATCAGCGGCGGCAGGTCGTCTTTTTTCTGCGGCTGCGCCGTGGGCACGGAGACCGGGAAAGCAGAACCGCGCGGGTGCTGCACGGCAAAGTCGATATAGCGCTCGCAGTGCGGATCAAGGCCGCCGAGCATCACCGAAGCGCGCAGGGTGCGCATCATCTCATCGCTGCAGGGGTTGAGGATGGCGCAGTCCAGCCCGTTTTCCAGCGCCATGGCCAGATATACGGCGGTGACGAAGGGACGATCCGGCAGAGCGAAGGAGATGTTCGACACGCCGAGACAGGTTTTCACGCCGAGGGTCTCTTTGATCAGACGGATGGAATCGAGGGTCACGCGGCCGGCCTCTTCGCCGGAGGAGACCGCCATGCACAGAGGATCGACGAGGATGTCTTTTTTGTCGATGCCGTAGGTCGCGGCGGTATCGAGGATCGTCTTCGCCAGCGCACAGCGCCCTTCGGCCGTTTCGGGAATGCCGTCTTCACCGAGGGTGAGCGCAATGACCGCACCGCCGTATTTTTGCATCAAAGGAAACACGGTCTCCATGCTCTTTCGCTTGGCGTTGACCGAGTTGATCAGAGGCTTGCCGTTATAGATGCGCAGCGCCCGTTCCAGCGCTTCGGGGCGGACGGTGTCGATCTGCAGCGGGAGATCGAGCACGCTTTGCAGTTCCTTCACCGCTGAGGTCAGCATGGCCGTTTCGTCGATCTCGCCGAGACCGACGTTCACATCCAGCACATCGGCGCCGGCCTCCTGCTGCGCGATGCCCTCACGCAGCAGATAGCCGAGGTCGCTGCGGCGCAGGGCGTCCTTGAGTTTGGGCTTGCCCGTGGGGTTGATCCGTTCGCCGATCACGACGGGCAGCTCGCCGAAGGTCACGGCATGGGTATAGGAAGCGACCGTCGTCGCCGTCTTCTTTTGCGGCGGAGCAAAGGGCAGGTCGTCTGTCTTTTCTTTCAGCAGGCGGATAAACTCCGGCGTTGTGCCGCAGCAGCCGCCGAGCGCCTGCACGCCGAGGGCGGCGATGTCGCGCATCACGCCTGCAAATTCTTCCGCGCCCACATCGAAGACGGTTTTGCCGTTTTCGACCCGGGGCACGCCGGCGTTGGGGTTGATGATGACCGGCCTTGAGGCGTGGCGCACATACTGCCGCGCGATGTCCAGCATCTTGTGGGGCCCGAGCGAGCAGTTTGCGCCGAGGGCGTCCGCGCCGAGGCTTTCCAGCGTTGCAACGACCGCCGGCACGTCGGCGCCCGTGAGCAGGTGCCCGGTCTCATCGTAGGCGTTCGTGACAAAGACGGGAAGGCTGCTGTTTTCCTTCGCGGCAAGCACGGCCGCCTTGGTCTCATAAAGATCGCTCATCGTTTCGATGAGGATCAGATCGAATCCGCAGCGCGCGGCGATCCGCACGCTTTTTGCAAAGCATTCCACCGCTGTTTCAAACGGAAAATCGCCGAGGGGCTCCAGCATCTTTCCCAGCGGACCCATATCGAAGGCGAGGTAAACGCTGTCCCTGTCGCCGCTGAAACGCGCTTTCGCTTCGCGCATTGCGGCAAAAGCGGCGGGAATGATCTCGCCGAGATTTTCAAATTTCAGGCAGTTCGCGCCGAAGGTGTTGGAGGTGATCACATTCGCCCCGGCGTTCATATAGGCAAGATGGATGTCCGTCAGCACATCGGGGTGCGTCAGGTTCCACGTTTCGGGCAGCTCGCCGGGCGCAAGACCGGCTTTTTGCAAAAGGGTGCCCATGCCGCCGTCAAAATATGTGCGGCGATCACGGATACGTTCGGCAATGTTCATTCTGTTTCACCTCGGATCCCGATGATGGCGGTCACGGATTTGACCGGCGTCATGAAAAACCGGTCGGAGAGCGTGATGCCGAGCTTGCGCTGCGCGTCCAGAAAAGACAGCACGTCGCGCTGATAAGACAGCGCCACGCCGCCGTAGCCCGGCGAAAACCGCGGGCAGGTCACAAGTCCGCGGGAAAGGGTCTCATTCAGTTCGTTGCACCAGCCCTCCACAGCCGCAGACGCCAGCGCGTCAAACACGGCGGCTTTGGCCGGGTCGGTTTTTTCGAGGCGCAGCAGCGTGCGGTCGACGCCTGCGCCGAGGGTCGCCGCAAAAACGAAAGCGCTGCGGCAGCCGGAAAGGTTCTTTGCCAGCGCGGGGCTTTCGATGGTGCAAAAATCAAGCGCGACGCGGTCATCCTCCACGGAAACGCCGGTCACAGCGTGGCAGGCGCGCGGCGCGGCGGCCCGGCGCACCTCGGGTTCGCACAGCGCAAGGAGGGCGGCCGCGTCTTCACGCAGGTCGCCGCGGCAGCCGAGATAGCGCGCAGCCTCGCGGCGGTTGATGGAAAGCGTTTCGCCGGAGCCGACAGAGAGCACGACGCCGCTCATTTCAGCAGCTCGCTGACGTTTTGCAGAATCGCTTCCGCAACGTCGGGCTTGTTCATGGAATAGATGTGGACGGCATTGACGCCGTTGGCGTAGAGATCCACGATCTGCTGGGTGGCGTAAGCGATGCCGGCCTGCTTCATCTGCAGCGGATCGGCGCCGTATTTATCCACGATGCGGCAAAACCGCTGCGGCAGCGCGGCGCCGGAGATGCGGCAGATGCGCTTGATGGAGCTGGGGTTCGTGACCGGCATGATGCCGGCGACCACCGGCACGGTGATCCCCGCTTCCCTGGCCCGGTACAGGAA
>CACYHA010000006.1:0-202743 GCA_902774035.1 Oscillospiraceae bacterium
GAGATCAGAGGGTCGGATAATACTGGAAAACGAAATAAATAAGAAATATAACGTAGAAACGCCTCCGAGCCGATGTGGTTCAGAGGCGTTGCTGCGTCTATGGGCTTATGCCTTGATCTCGGTGCCATCCTTGAAGGTCACCCGGATGTCGTTCTTGACCAGATGCGTTCTATCCGAATACTGTGGGTATCATTGATCTTCTTCAAGATGGGCCTCCTGCTTGTTCTCCGGTATAAGGACCAGAGCGTTATTTTCCTTATCGAAGAAAATGTCTAATTTGGTCTTTCCTTTTTCGACATTCATGTTGGCTAAAACGCTTTTTGGAAGGCGTATACGCATGTCTTGCTGAAGAGTATAAGAATCAAGATACTCCAATATTGGAGATGAGCGGGGATGCGCCTAAACTAACCTTTGCAGATCCGTCAAGCGTCAGTGAAGAGATAAGTCAAGACTTAATTCCATATTTAGCACCACAAAAAGTGATTGTGCGTAGATTTAGATTGAGGAAGTGAGTTTATGGCAACAGTATCCAAAGCAATTAAAAGTCAGCTCACAGATCCAATATGCCAAGGGGATATTTTTCAAAATGTCAAATATAGCTATATTGATTCTGAAGATGACGAGAACGTTAATGTTATAGAGTATGAATTTCCATTAGCTATTGTTATTAGTCAAGCCTGCGATGTAATCGCCATGGATAGTATAATAGCTCAAAAAGGTGGGAAATCTGCTAAGTTTATGCCGGCAATACTTATGTGCCCAATTTATGAACAGGAATCAGCAAAATCGGGACAGCACATAATAGATGCATTTAATCAACTAGATCTTAGGTTGGAATCAGGTAGCGCAACATTTCAAAAAGATGACTATAAAGTCGCAAAAAGAGACTGGCACTATCGAATTCATGCACTGAAAATTGAATCCGATGAGAAGACAATGATTGATAATGCTGTTATTGATTTTAAGCATTATTTCACAGTTCCAATCTCGTATTTGATTAGTCACAAGAAGGATCGTGTACTGCGGCTTGACGATTTGTTTGCGGAACAGATTACTCTGAAGTTTAGTACATATCTATCTAGGGTCGCTATCCCATAAATGCATAAATAGTGTTTTGTTCCTTTGGATTACTGCTGAGAACGGTTTGACACTGCACCATCCAGTGATACGTTTGAACACAGTATTGAGATGAACTGCTTTCTGACAATAAATATTTGATAACATGCATTACTTGTAACTTGAATCCTATCTGTAAGTGAATAGCTATTGTTACAACAGCCCTAAAAGACAATCTCCACTCCTGGGGTTGTCTTTTTTCATTTCCCCCTTGACAAATCCTCAGAAAAGGTATATATTATTTCTAAACCGAACAAGTCATTCGATTTAGAAACGGAGGAACAATCATGCGCTCGAAGAATCCAGAAAAAATGAAAGAGATCATGCAGTACATCAAGGAATACATGATCGAAAATCATAAACAGCCGACGATTGCCAATATCGCCTCGAAGTTTCATCACTCCACCAGTACCATTCACGCCTATATCAAAGAAATGAATGAGAAGGGTATGCTGGAGTATCAGGCCGGACAAATCGAGCTGCCGATGGACAGCAAGATCGGATATGAAGAAAACACGGCGGTTTTGTTGGATAACAATGCTTCCTGCGGTCCCGGCAACCCGGAGGAGCAGAGTATTTCGGCATATATCAACCTGCCGGCAAGAATCTTTCCCGAACGGAACCTTGTTGTTTTGACCGCGAAGGGCGACTCTATGGAGGATGCCGGAATCAGCGAAAACGATCTGCTGTTTGTTGAGACGGAGACTTTGCCGAAGAAGGGCGAAATCGTGGTTGCGTTGGACGATGAGGGCGAAACGCAGGTGAAACGGTTGAAAGGCTACCGAAGCAAAACGCCGGTTCTTGCCTATGAAAACAGGGAGAAATACCCGGACAAGCTGTGCGACAAAAAGATCGTTGCCATTCAGGGCGTGGTGCGCCATATCCTGAAGCATTGCTGAAGGAGGCGATGCCACAATGGAGAAAGCCTTTGATCATATCATTGCGGACTATGCCGGAAATAAGGTCAAGGTCAACGGCACGGAGCACTTGATCGGCGAATGCTGTATTGATTTGCTGAACTGTTTTAACGATCCGGACGAGCAGGAAGCGCTCGGCGACCTGTCGGAGGATATTCTTGCCGATTCCGTTTCTGTTGAATATCCCGAAGCGACGCAGGATCAGATGGATGTGCTGCGCGATGACATCCTTTCCTTTCTCCGGCTGGTCAAAGATTTTCGTCCATTTGTGCCGTTCGCGGCAGAATCGCAGTTGGAAGCCATCCGGGAAACCTTCTCCGGCAAGGAGAGTATGGCGATTCGCAGCTTATATCAAAAATACTGTGTCCTTGCGCAGGAAGCCGGCATTTCTGTCAGAAAACGACTTCTGCTTGACGAGCCGGATTTCGACGTGGATCTGTTCCTCAGCATCATTGAAAATTCTAACCGCCTGATGCACAATATGGTTGATCTTTACGGCGAGTGCTATCAGGATCTTATGTTTGCAAAAAGAAAGGTGGAAACGCTGGCCGAATTCTTTATGCTCTTGCAGAAACCGGATGTCGAGCATCTTCTGATGGTTGCTTTTTTTGAGCTTCCCAAGGTTGCAACGCCGACACAGGTGCAGTTTGTGAAGGCGGACTTTGCCGGGGAAACCGAATACAGACTGGCGAACCGCTATTTTTTCAGCCGGTATCTTGACTTTCTCTTTTATGATTTCTATCAAGGACTCGGTCTCGGACACTATCCCAGAAGATGTAAAGTCTGCGGAAAATACTTTCTGATGACAAACAGCCACCTGCAGAGGTATTGCAACGGTCTTTCCGGAATCAAAAACCGCGCTGGGAAGGAGTTGACTTGCCGGGCGGTCGGAAAACGGCGTCGGCAGCAGGAGCTTGCCGAAAACGATCCGATCCTCAGGAAATACAAAACCGTATGCAACGGCATTCGGAAGGATGTCAGCAGGGGAAACATCTCGGAAGAAATTGCCGAAGCCGCAAAGAAGGCGGCGAAGGACTGCAAGGAACGGGCAAAGCAGAACAATGAATACGCGAACGGCGCTTATTTCACCGACATGAATAAAAACAGGCTCTATGCAGCGGTAACAACTGAACAGTCTTACGTCGCATAGGCCGCAGGAGGATGCATTATTGTACGAAGAGGACGTTGAAGATTTTGAATATGATTTTGACGGTGAAGAACCGGATGAAGATTTTGATGCTTCCGATGAAGAAAACGGGGATGCAACCGAGCTTCGGATTGATCCTTACCGCATTTTCCGCAAGCAATACCCGCCGGAGAAAACGGTGATTCCGGGCTGCAATCTGAATGAAACGATACAGCGGCACTTTGAATCCTATCTTGCAACCGAGAGCGAGAGTGCCTGGAACTGCTTCCTCTCGGCCAGTGAACCGCTGATCAACCGTTATGTCTCTGCCTTTGAGGCGCAGTACCATATCAAAGGCTGCTTTGAAGACCTGAAAGGCGCTTTCTTGCTCGGCCTGACAACCGCGCTTCAAAATTATGACGCCGGAAAGGACAAGGTGTTCTTTGATTATGCCAAGCACTACGCCAGAAATGAAATGCACCGATTTGTCCGCACCTGCTATTACAGGCATTCCATCCATTCGGATTATCAGTATCGGGTTCTACGAAATGTAATGCGGCGCTACCATGACAGTGGAGCGCTTTCCGACGAGAAAACAATTCAGTCGATTGCAGCGGAAGTCAAAATCACACCTTCGGATACACAGGATTATTTGCAGGCCGGATTTCGGAACAAGCAGTTCCTGAATTCTATTTACACACATTCAGATTCCGAGGAAGAGGACGAAGACGTTTCCTGTGAAAAGCTGGTCGGCAGTGATACGCTGAATCCCGAAACCGTCTATTTTCTAAAGCTGCGGTCAAACGCCGTGCTGGATGCCTTTGATTCGCTGACCTACCGGGAGCGGGAAATGGTCGCAATGGAGCTGTCATTCTGTCCGGAATGTTTGCGGCCTCTAATGGAAAAAGGCAAAAATGGCGTTCGCAAGCCGAAATCGCTGCACACGGAATCCTATATCAGCATGGCCGAGGATTTTGAGCTGATCGACGGCGATTCGGCAAAACGGATTCTCAAAGGGGCATACGACAAAATGCGCAGGCGGCTGAAAGCTTCGCCTGCGTTTGAAAACTGAGTTCGCACATTTGCCAATGGAAAAGATGTGTTGTATGCTCAGGACAAAGGACGGTGATATTTATGTCATTGGAATGTAAAGTGGAAGATCTCCGGGAAATGGAGGTCATCAAAAACCGCGCAGTCATCTACGCACGCTACAGCTCGGAAAAGCAGAAGGAAACCAGTATCGAACAGCAGGTGAACGCCTGTATGGAATACATCAACCGCAAGGGCTACAGTCTGGTTCGGGTGTATTCCGACAGCGCGAAATCCGCGTCGCACAATGTGGAAAAGCGCAGCGATTTTCTGAAGCTGATCGAAGACGCGGAATACAATGAATTTGACGTTGTGGTTTCCTATGCGCTTGACCGGATCAGCCGCGAAGAACACGGCGGGTTTTACGGATACGAAAATGCACTGAACCGGAAGGGCGTCCGCATTGAATACGCAACGCAAGTCTTTGACGATGGCTATGGCGGTGAGATTTCCAAGGCCGTCCATGTGACGATGGCGTCGGAATATGTTGCTCAGCTTCGGAAAAACGTGGTGCGCGGAATGCGTGAGAATGTGGAAAACGGTCGCTTCAACGGCGGCGGAAGTCTTCCGGTCGGTATCAAGCTTGTCGGCGAAGGGAAGAAAAACAAACGCTATGCCGTTGATGAGACGGTCAGCCCGTTTATCAGGCATGCCTTTGAGATGTACGTGACCGGGATGACGACCGGAGACATTATGGAGTATTTGAACGACAACGGCGTTCGGACTTCGCGCGGGAAGAAGCTGAACCGCGATACCGTCAACCGGATGCTGGCCAATCCGATTTATATCGGCACAAGGGTCACCACCTTCAACAACAAGGTGGAGCACAAGGTTTATACCGTGAAAGGCGTTTGTGAACCGATCGTTTCCGAAGAACTCTGGGAACGGGCGCAGCTATCCAGAGCAAAACGGCTCAACAGAGGCGCTACGGAACCAAAAAAGAAGAAATATATCTTGCGCGGCAAGCTTTTTTGCGGCGAATGCGGCGCGGAGATGATTGTTGACAACGGACGAAGCAGCACCGGAAACAAGTATTATTACTATAAATGCAGGCGGCGTAAATTCGTCAAGGGCAGCGAACGCTGCCTGAAACTGCCGGTTCCGAAGGATTTGCTGGAAAACTGCGTGATTGAAATTGTCACCAACCGGCTTTGGGATCAGGAAATGATTGACGAATATGTCCGTGCCGCAAAGGAGGCGGCGAAACAGCGGGAGGAAGATCCGAATATTGTACGGCTTCGGGCGGAGATCAAGTCTCACGCTGAAAAGAAAAAGCGGGCCATGCAGTGTTATCTGGACACTGACGACCCGGAATGGTATGAGATGAGCAAGGATGAGGGACGGCTTGTTAAGGAATGCGAAGCCGAGCTTGCCACCAGAATCCGGCAGGATCATGCGCCGAAAGACGCGGAAGCCTTTCTCGAGGAGATTCAGCAGCTGAGAAGCGCATGGGACGACATGCTGAAGACCGATGCGGGTAGGGAACGGATCGTTCAGACCTACGTGGAGCGTATCGACGTTTATGATCCCGATCCCGACAATCCCGGAAAATGCAGGCTGGATCTTTTGATCCGAACGGATACGGATGCAGAGGTGTCGGAGCATGTGCAGGCCGAAGTCGAATGCGCCGTTCGGAATTCTTCAAATTCTGTTCACCACGACAGTCCGTCCAAATGGGCGGGCTGTTTTTTTTGTAGTTTGATGAGAAAAAGAGAACAAGACGAGAATCGAACAGGGTGTGAGCGCAGCGAAAGCAACAATCCGGCGGACTGTTGCGGCGCCCGCGTGCGTGCCGTAGGCGCGACAGCGCCGAAACGGGCGATTCTCGTCCGGGTCACCACGACAGTTCGTCCAAATGGGCGGGCTGTTTTTTTGCAGTTTTATCCTTTTTCTGCATCCTTTGTGAAGCGCAGCGCATCGACTGCACAGTCTGCATTGCCGGCGAAGGAAAAGCGCAGCGGCGCAAGGCAATCTTCTGCGGAAAAGCGGAAGGTCTGCGTTTGCCATTCGGCTGCAGGGGGCAAGTCGCCTTCCGAAACGCAGCGTTCGCCGAGATAAATGCACAGTTTTGACGTTCCGGCCGCTTTGTATTGCAGCGTCAGCGTGTAAGCCCCGGCGGAAAACCGCACCGGGCTGAAGGAAAAGCCTGCGCCGTTTTGCAGGCGGACCGCCGGAAAGCGCCCGTCCTTTGTCTGGGTGACAAAGGCGCCGCCGAAGAAGCGGCAGGCGTGCACGGGGGAGGTGAGATGCTCCGGCAGAAGGGTTTGCAAAAAGCCGTTTGTGGTCGGAACTGCCTGCCGGATCTCGCCGTTTTCCTCGTCCACGGTCAGCCGTTCGACCCGGGCGCGGCGCGAAAAGGCGCTGTTGTTCGAGGATGCGTGGTAAAACACATACCATTGTCCGTTTGCGCAGACCACGGAGCCGTGGTCGTTCCAGGAGGCGGGGTCGCAGCCTTCGTTGTCGATGATCGTTCCCCGTCGGGTATAGGGTCCGTAGGGTGTGTCGGCAGTCGCATAGTCCAGCTTTGTGGGGCGGCCGCCGCAGTTGGGGAAGGCGGCGGTATATTCCGAGGCATAGATCAGGCAGAAGCGTTCGCCCAGCTTGCGCAGGGAGGAGCCTTCATGGAAACCCTCGCGCCCCGGTCCGTTGGAGAGCACGCCGGTGCGCACGGTCTCCGGCTTCAGGGTGCAGAGATCGTCGTTCAGCTCGCCCACGGACAGCTCGAACTGGCCCCAGGTGTAATAGATACGGCCGCCGTCCTCGAAAACGGAGGGGTCGATCCCGGTGACGGGTGTGCCGTTCAGAGTGATCTGTCTTGCGTTTCGGAAGGGACCGGCCGGGCTTTCGCTTTCGGCAACGCCTTCGGTGCCGTCGGAAAGGCAGAAGAAAAGAAAATAGCGCCCCCCGCGGAACAGCACGTCTGGGGCGTAGAGAAGCGCCTCTGACCAGGGCACGTCGGCGGTCGAAAAGCTGATGCCGTGATCCGTCCAGCTTGTCAGGTCCTCCAGCGGCGCGGAGACGACGTGGTAGCAGTCGCTGCAATAGCCGCTGCCGAAGCGGTCAAAGGAGCCGTAAAGATACAGACGGCTGCCGAACACCTTCGGCTCGCCGTCGGGAATATAGGATGCAAAGGGCAAAAAGGGGTTGAGCCCGGGGGTTTGAGACATCTTGCTCCCTCCTCAGGATTTGAACAGCGGGATGAGAGAGTAGTACAGCGGGATCAGCAAAAAGATCAGCCAGCCGGGATGCCAGAGGTTCAAAAAGAAGCCCATGCACAGATACAGCACGATCACGATCGAGGGGAAGGGAAAATAGCGCAGAATCGTTTTTGTGCTGCCGCCGCCCTTGTGGTCCAGAAAGGCGACGACGCTGTAATAGGCCGGGATCAGCAGAAATATCATCCACGTGGGGTGCCAGATATGGCACAGTACGCCGATGAAAATGTAGATCACGGCGAGCAGCAGGGGAAAGGGGAATTTTTTGAGAAAGTCAGCCATAAATATATCCTCTCTTTCAATACAGCCTTTCATTCGTGCCATGCGCGCACGCCTTCAGTTGCTGATAAATCATAGATGGTTTCCCACACTTGAACGGTCATAATATAGAGCCGTCGAATTTTGTTGACTTCTTTCTGGTTGAAATTATTCACGTTTTCATAGACAATGTGTATAGAGTATTCTTTTCCCGTGTCAGTCGTGATGTAGTATTGCGTATCGTCTTGGTGGATCACACGTTTGTCATCCATTCGTTCTTGATAACAAACCCAGGAATACACCATCGAAATTGATGTAATATTACCGTCAATTGTTTTATAAAACTTTTTCAGCTGACTGTCTAATTTCTTTGTGTTCTCTTTGATGTTATCGCACAGGAGCGCTTTCAATTCCGGAATATCTTTCGCTTTGATTACTTCCATGATTGCGGGAGAATACCGCTCTGCTGTATTGTGATATTCCTGATAGGAAGCAATCACATCGAGATTCGACGGAAACAATACAATTAAAACCGAAAAGAGCACAAGCATGATTTTTCCGGTTACTTTTTTCTAAGAATGAAAAGCGGACTGTTATAAATCATAAAAGAACTCCTTTACCTCGATTGATTTCGATTTCTGCATTTTTTACACAATGGGAAAAAGAGAGTGCACGGTTTTCTTTTGCTTACTTTTCTTTCCAAAAAGAAAAGTAAGTTAGAACTCCAGTTTGCTGTCGATATAGCTGACAAGGTCGGCGATGGGCATGCGGACCTGGTCCATGGTATCGCGGTCGCGCACGGTGACGCAGCCGTCCTCCACGGAATCAAAGTCGTAAGTGATGCAGAACGGCGTGCCGATCTCATCCTGCCGGCGGTAGCGCTTGCCGATGGAGCCGGCATCGTCGTAATCGACATTGAACTTCTTCTGCAGCGCATGATAGACCTCGATCGCCTGGTCGTTCAGCTTTTTGGAAAGCGGCAGAACGGCGGCCTTGAACGGGGCGAGCGCCGGATGGAAGTGCAGCACGACGCGGGTGTCGTTCTTTTCGGCGTCCACGACCTCTTCGTCATAGGCTTCCACGAGAAAGGCCAGCGCCACACGGTCGGCGCCGAGGGACGGCTCGATGACATAGGGCAGATATTTTTCGTTGGTGACGGGGTCGAAATACTCCAGACTCTTGCCGCTGGTGGTCTGGTGGGCGGTGAGGTCAAAGTCGGTGCGGCTGGCAACGCCCCAGAGCTCACCCCAGCCGAAGGGGAACTTGTATTCGAAGTCGGTCGTCGCGTTGGAATAGTGGGAAAGCTCCTTCTGCTCGTGGTCGCGCAGCTTGAGGTTCTCTTCACTCATGCCCAGCGAGAGCAAAAACTGCTTGCAGTAGTCTTTCCAATAGGCGAACCATTCCAGCTCGGTGCCGGGCTTGCAGAAGAATTCCAGCTCCATCTGCTCGAATTCGCGGATGCGGAAGATGAAGTTGCCCGGGGTGATCTCGTTGCGGAAGGATTTGCCGATCTGACACACGCCGAAGGGAACCTTGCGGCGGGTCGTGCGCTGGATGTTGAGGAAGTTGACAAAAATGCCCTGGGCGGTCTCGGGCCGCAGATACAGTTCGCTCTTCGCGTCCTCCGTGACGCCCTGGAAGGTCTTGAACATCAGGTTGAACTTGCGGATGTCGGTGAAGTTGCAGGAGCCGCATTCGGGGCAGACGATGTTGTTGTCCTTGATGTATTGGCTCATCTGTTCAAACGACCAGCCGGCCGGGTTGACGCCGGTATCCTCGATGAGCTTGTCGGCGCGGTGGCGGGTCTTGCAGTCCCTGCAGTCCATCAGCGGGTCGGAAAAGCCGCCCACATGGCCGGAGGCCACCCAGACCTGGGGATTCATCAGAATCGCGGAATCGAGGCCGACGTTATAGGGGTTCTCCTGAACGAATTTTTTCCACCAGGCGCGCTTGACGTTGTTTTTGAACTCCACGCCGAGCGGGCCGTAGTCCCAGGAGTTGGAAAGGCCGCCGTAGATCTCGCTGCCGGGATAGACAAAGCCTCTGCCCTTGCAGAGCGTCACGATTTTTTCCATGGTTTTTTCGGTGTTGTTCATAATACCCTCCTGTTTATGTATGCTGTGCGATCGTTTTCGCGAAAAGAATACTTTCTTTATATGATATATGAAAATGATGAAATAGTCAAGAAACAGCGCCGCAAAAAAATGAAATTTCTTCCATGACTTGAATTTTTTTTTTAAGTGTGTTAAAGTAATGATGAATATTATAACATTGACAGAATGTTGAAACCCGATTCGGAAAGGAAGATTTCAAATGAAACGAACCACCCGACTGCTTGCGCTGGTGCTTGCGCTGCTGATGCTGGCAACGAGCCTGCCTTTTGCGTTTGCCGAAGAACCGGCCGCGGAACCCGCCGCCGAAACGGCGGTGACGGCCGAGGACGCAAAGGAGGAACCGGCGAAAGAGGAGCCGACCGCCCAGGAGCCCGCCAAGGAAGAGCCTTCCAAGGAGGAACCCGCCAAGGAAGAGCCTGCCAAAGAAGAACCCGCAAAAGAGGAACCGACCGCGCAGGAAACCGCCGGGGAAGAGCCTGCGGCCCAGGAGCCGGAAACGGAACCTGCAACGGAACCGGTGACCCAGCCCGTTTTGCCCACAGCGCAGAGCGGCGCCCTGGACGAGAACGCGGCCTGGACACTGAGCGAGGAGGGTCTGCTGACCGTTACCGGCACCGGCGAGCTCAGATCCTATAAAATGGAAAAGAACGTCCCCTGGGCAAAATGGAAGGCGCAGATCAAAAACGCGGTCATCTCCAACGGCGTCACCGCCATCGGCGACAAGCTGTTCTATGAATGCACGAACCTCGAGACCGTGTCCCTGCCCGCGACGCTGAAAAAGATCGGCGGCTGGGCCTTCAACGGCTGTTCGTCTCTTCGGGAAGTCACTCTGCCCGAGGGTCTGACCGACATCGCGTGGTATGCCTTCTGCGACTGCAAAACCCTTAAAGAGATGATCTTCCCCAACAGTGTGAAGACCATCGGCGCCAGCGCGCTTTCCGGCTGCAACCACATCACCAACGTCAAGCTGCCTCTGGGTCTGGAGGTCGTGGAATACTATCTGTTCCGCTATTGCCACGGCCTGCGCGAGATCACGATTCCGAACACGGTCAAAGAGATCGGCGGCGGCGCGTTCAACAACTGCAGAAACCTGCAGGAGATCTCTCTGCCCCGCAGCGTGAGCGTGATCGGCGAATATGCGTTTTATGACGCGAATGACGACAAAATGGCGCTCAAACGCGTTTCCGTCTATAACGGCGACTGCAAGATCCCCGAGGATCCCCGCTCCTTCCCGCAGCACACGGTTCTGCGCGGCTATGAGGGCTCCACGCTCGAGGCGTTTGCCAAGGCCAACGGACGCACCTTCGAATCCATGCCCAACATTCCGGAGCATGACCATGTCTGGGGCGAAGCGGAAGTGACGACACCGGCGACCTGCCTTGCGACCGGCGTGCGCACCTACACCTGCTCTGTCTGCGGCGAGACCAGAGAAGAGGAGATTCCCGTCACCGAGCACAACCCCGTCACCGTGCCCGGTGTGCCCGCCACCTGCAAATCCACCGGTCTGACCGAGAGCGTGAGCTGCAGCATCTGCGGCCAGGTGTTCACCGCGCCGGCGATTTTGCCGAAGACCGGCCACAACTGGCAGGAAAAGGTCACCCCGGCGAAGATCGGCAAAAACGGCAAGCTCAGCCTGACCTGCACGGTCTGCAAGGCCACAAAGACCGAGACCGTTGCCAAGATCAACACCGTCAAGCTTTCCGATACCGCGCCGGTCTATGACGGCACGGCCAAAAAGCCGACGGTCACCGTCAAGGACTCCAACAACGACAAGCTCAAGAAAGACCGGGATTACACCCTGAAATACAGCAAGGGCCGCAAGAACGTCGGCGCCTACACCGTCACGGTGACGTTCATCGGCCACTACGCCGGCACAAAGACGCTGAAGTTCAAGATCGTGCCCGAGAGAGTGACGAACCTGAAGGCCAAGCCCCTTTCCGGCCGCAAGTTTTCTCTGACCTGGAACAAGGCCGCCGGCGCAAAGAAATATGTCGTCTACTATGCCACCAGCAAGAACGGTACCTACAACAAGATCGGCACCTTCTCCAAGAATTCGCTGATTACCACGAACTACACCGCCGGCCGCACCTATTACTTCAAGGTCCGCGCGGTGACGACCGTGGACGGCACGAACTACTTCGGGGCCTACTCGCTGATCAAACACGGAAAAGCAAAGAGATAACATAGATTTGATTGTTTGAAAGGAGCTGTTTTCATGCTAGTCAATCGTTCCGAAAATCTGCAGCCCGTCCATTCCGATATCCGCGGTCCGCTGTATCTCGAAAGCCAGCGCATGGGCAAAGAGGGCATCAAGGTTCTGCGCCTGAACACCGGCAACCCGGCCACCTTCGGCTTCGGTATGCCCGATTCCGTCAGAAACGCCCTGCTTGCCAATGTGGACAAGGCCGTTGCCTACTGCGACCTCAAGGGTATGCCCGCCGCGCGCGAGGCGATCTGCAATTACCATAAATCCAAGGGCATTCAGGACATCACGCCCGACGACATCTACATCGGCAACGGCGTCAGCGAGCTGGTGCTCATGTGCCTGCTGGCTCTTTGCAACAAGGGCGACGAGATCCTCATGCCCTCGCCGAGCTACTCGCTGTGGTCGAATTCGACCTACATCGCCGGTGCGACCCCCGTGTTCTACACCTGCGATGAAAGCAACGACTGGTACCCCGACCTTGCGGACATCCGCAAAAAGGTAAGCCCGCGTACCCGCGCCATCGTCATTATCAACCCGAACAACCCCACCGGCGCGGTCTATCCGAAGCAGGTGCTCGAGGACATCATTCAGGTCGCGCGGGAAAACGATCTCATCATCTTCTCCGACGAGATCTACGACCGTCTGGTCATGGACGGTGTGGAGCATTATTCCACCGCCGCCCTCGCCCCCGATCTGATGGTCATCACCACGAACGGCCTTTCCAAATCGCACATCATCTGCGGCTTCCGCTGCGGCTGGATGTGCATCAGCGGCTACAAGGGCAAGGCCGACGACTACATCGAGGGCATCTTCCAGATGGCGGCCATGCGCCTTTGCTCCAACACGCTGACCCAGCTCGTGATCCCCGCGGCGCTGGAAGACAACGCCAGCACCCAGGCCATGCTCGTTCCCGGCGGCCGGCTCTATGAACAGCGCGAAGCCACCATGCGCGAGATCGCAAAGATCGACGGCCTGACCTGCGTCAAGAACCACGGCGCGTTCTATGTGTTCCCGAAGCTGGATGTGAAAAAGTTCAACATCACCAGCGACAAGAAGTTCGCCTTTGACTTCCTGCACGAAAAGCACATCTTCATCGTGCCCGGCTCCGGCTTTGACTGGCCGAACAACGACCACTTCCGCATCGTGATGCTGCCGGAACCGACGGAGATGGCGAAGGCGATGCAGGATCTGGGCGATTTCCTCAGCCATTACAGGCAAGCCTGATAAGCAGTCAGCAGTTAGAAATATGATCCCGCCGGACATTTGTGTCGGCGGGATCATATTTCTGATTACTGATTGCTGACACCTCAAATTTCCCCTTGCAAAACGCAAACAAATGTGCTATACTATGTACATCAATCACAGAAAGGCCGTGAACGCATGAAAGCGCCGCTGGCGGAAAGACTCAGACCCAAAACGATCGACGACATGGTGGGGCAGCGGCATTTGCTGGCCCCCGGCATGGCGCTGCGCGCCATCATCGAATCCGGCGAGCTGCCGAACCTCGTGTTCTACGGTCCCTCCGGTGTGGGCAAAACCACCCTTGCGGCTATCATTGCGGCCAAAACCAGCCGCAAATTCCACAAGCTCAACGGCACCACGGCCTCCACCGCCGACATCAAGGCCATCGTCGCCGAGCTGGACACCTTTGCCGCCCCGAACGGCGTTCTGCTCTATCTCGATGAGATCCAGTACTTCAACAAAAAACAGCAGCAGACGCTGCTGGACTTCATCGAGCGCGGCGAGATCACCCTGATCGCTTCCACAACGGAAAACCCCTATTTCTATATCCACAACGCCATCCTCAGCCGCTCGACGGTCTTTGAGTTCAAGAGCGTCACGGCGGAGGAGATCGTCCCTGCCGTGGAGCGGGCGTTTCGTTTTCTGGAGACCGAGCGCGGCGTGACGGTCCGCGCGGATGAGACCGCCGTGCGCCACATCGCGTTTTCCTGCGGCGGCGACGTGCGCAAGGCGATGAACGCCTGCGAGCTGTGCGTGCTTTCCACCCCGGCCGAAGACGGCGTGATCACCGTTACCGCAGAAAAAGCGAAGGAGCTCACCCAAAAGAGCAGCATGAAATATGACAAGGACGGCGACGAGCACTACGACATCCTCTCCGCCTTCCAGAAGTCCATGCGCGGCTCCGACCCGAATGCCGCCCTGCATTACCTTGCCCGTCTGCTGGAGGCCGACGATCTGCCGTCGGCCATGCGCAGATTGATGGTCTGCGCCTGCGAGGACGTAGGACTTGCCTACCCGATGATCATCCCGATCGTGAAGGCGGCCTGCGACGCGGCGCTGATGGTCGGCCTGCCCGAAGCGCGGATCCCGCTGGCGGACGCCGTTGTGCTGGTCTGCAACAGCCCGAAATCCAACAGCGCCTACCTCGCCTATGACGCGGCGGCGGCCGATCTGCGAAAGGGCAGGAGCGGCCCGATCCCCCGGCAGCTCCAGAACAAGCATTATGACGGCGAGGACAATGCCAACAAGGGGCAGTTTTATCTTTATCCCCACGATTTCCCGAACCACTACACGCCCCAGCAGTATCTTCCCGACGCGCTGAAAGACACGGTCTACTATGTCCCGCAGGAAAACAAGACCGAGCAGGCCGCCAAGGCGTATTGGGATGCCGTCAAGGGCGGGTGACGCCGCTGTTTGACAGCGGCCGAAGGTTAACCTTGACTTTTTTGAAAAACGTGCTATGATAAAACCAACATCAACAAAGGAGGAATTCTTATGAAATTCTATCGCTGTTCCCATTGCGGCAACATCATCGCTTTCCTTGAAAACAAAGGCGTGCCCGTGATGTGCTGCGGCCGGAAAATGGAAGAGATCATCCCCGGTTCCGTGGATGCCTCCGCGGAAAAGCATGTGCCCGTGATCGTTTCGGACGGCGACACCGTGACCGTCAGCGTCGGTTCCGCCGCCCACCCGATGATCGAAGTGCACCACATCGCGTGGATCGTGCTCGAGACCGAGAACGGCTTCCAGAAGAAAGCCCTTGATCCCACGGGCGAGCCAAAGGCGGTCTTTGCTCTGGCCGACGAAAAAGCCGTTGCCGCATACGCTTACTGCAATCTGCACGGCCTGTGGAAACAGGACGCGGAATAATCTGTCAATCAGGAGGATCTACCGATGGCAAACAAATACGCAGGCACAAAAACCGAACAGAATCTCCGGGCCGCCTTTGCGGGCGAAAGCCAGGCGAGAAACAAGTACACCTATTTTGCATCCGTTGCGAAAAAGGAAGGCTATGAGCAGATCTCGGCGATCTTTTTGAAGACCGCCGACAACGAAAAAGAGCACGCGAAGCTCTGGTTCAAGGAGCTGGAGGAGCTCGGCGCCACGGCGGACAATCTGCTTGCCGCTGCCGAGGGCGAAAACTTTGAATGGACCGATATGTATGAGGGCTTTGCAAAGACCGCCGAGGAAGAAGGCTTCCCGGAGCTTGCAAAACGCTTCCGCATGGTCGGCGAGATCGAACGGATGCACGAGGAGCGCTACCGCGCCCTGCTGAAGAATGTCGAGACCGCCGCTGTGTTCGAAAAGAGCGAGGTCAAGGTCTGGGAGTGCCGCAACTGCGGCCACATCGTGGTCGGCACGAAGGCGCCTCTGATCTGCCCAGTCTGTGCGCATCCGCAGGCATATTTCGAAGTCCACGAAGAAAATTTCTAAGACAATTTTCTGCTATGGTCGGTCACCGTTCGGTGACCGACCTCTTTTACTGCACACGGCCTTGCCGTGCGCAGTAAGCGGCGGCGGAACCGCGCGGCCCGGGCCGCGCGAAAACGAAGCGGGGCTTCGTTTTGAACCGTGCCCGGGGGCACGGTTCGTTCCGCCGCCGCCTGCTGCCGCGCAGCGAAGCTGCGCGGCAGCAGAAAAGGATCGCTGCTTTTTCGACCGAAAGCGAAACCCCGCCGGAGCGCTTTCCGGCGGGGTTTTCATGGCGCAGCAAATCGGTCAGTCGCGGTGCAGCCCGTCGATCTGCGCGATCAGGGCGTTCCAGAACTGCATGGTGTTTTCCACATCGGCGTTCAGACCGATCACGGTGCCGTGGTCGCCCTCGCGGGTTTCGGCAACGTACCAGACGCCGTGCGCATAGGCTTTGCCGTCGGTCGGGTCAGCCGGGAAGGGGCTGGAGCGCTCCGTGGCAGGGCAGGCTGCGGAGACCACGCTGACCAGTCCGTCGTTCGGCTGCCAGTCCGTGCCGATCTGGATGCCGCCCTTCGTCGTGCCCTGGAACATGCCCATGGCGGTGGCGGTGGGGATCAGCACCGGCATCGTGTTGGTGTTCGGCACCTGCACGGGCAGGAGCGTTCCGGCGTGGGTGGTGCAGTAGGGATAGGAGAAGTAGTAGATGCTGTCCACGGTGCCGATGCGCCTGTTGAGCTCCATTGCGCCGTCGGGAGAAAGGTCGTAGCCCGCATGGTCGGTCCCTTTGGCCATGAGGGCGTCAAGGGCGCCGCGCACGCTGCCGACCGTGCCTTCCACGGGGGAGATGCCGAACTGATCCAGCATAAAGTCATAGGTGCTCGCGATCGGTGTGGCGATCCCGGCGGCAGCAAAGATCAGATAAGCCAGAAGCTGTGTGGAATCACCGAGGCCGACAATGCTGCCGAGGGTGTCCATCGCCGTGACGAGGGAAGAGCCGTTGTGGGGGGCGCAAAGGGCGGTCACACTGCAGACCCAGTCTCCCTTTTTGCCGGTGAAGAGGGGAGAGGTCTCGTTCCCCGTTGCGGCGATCTCCTCGGCGCTGCCGTTGGCCAGCAGCCAGGTCAGCAGACGCACCGTCGCGCCGCCGAAGGAATGTCCGATCAGGTGGATCTTGACGCGCTGGCCGCCGTTGATCTTTTCGCCCCAGTTTTCGATCAGGGGCGTGTCATAGCTGCGGCCGAAGCGGGCGTGGTTGTGGGCGTCGGCATGGGCCTGGCCGTAATCCACGGTGGTGCCGGTAAGCTGGGCGTAAAGCTCGCAGGCGCGATCCCATGCGCTGGAGACCGGGCCGACGCTGGGGGCGACAACGGTGCAGCCGGCCGCCCGCAGACGATCCGGGAGGGAACCGGTGGAAGCGCCCCAGTAGGGCGCATGCTCGTTCAGCGGACTGTCTTCGCCCCAGCCGCCGAGGCCGTGCACGAGAACATAAGGATAGGAGATCTTTCCGCCGCAGAGCGCCCACCAGGCCTCCTTGACGCCGCCGTAATGCAGCGGCAGCAGAACAGCCCCGGCGATCAGGCATAAAACCAGCACCACGGCAATGAGCTTTGCGGCAAGGTGCCGCTTTTTCGGCGGGTTGTCTTCTCCGTCGCCGACGGGCGGCTCGGCCGCGCTTTCGGCGGGAAGCTCCCTCACGGGGACAGCTTCCTCTTCGGGCGCGGGAAACTCAGCTTCGCCCGGATCGTCCAGACGGAACGCAGGCGCGGCTTCGTCCGCCGGGATTTCCGGCAGAGGGGGAAGCGCCGCCGTTGGTTCTTCGGCAGAGACGGCGGGCGACTCGGACGGGCCTTCGCCCTTGAGCAGGGCGTCGGTGGAAACGCCGAACAGCTCGCTCATCAAAAGGATCTTATCGGTTTCCGGCACGCTGGCGCCGGTCTCCCATTTTGACACCGCCTGACGCGAAACGCCGAGCCGCTCGGCAAAGGCCTCCTGGGAAAGGCCGTTGGCAATGCGCAGGGAAGAGATGCGGTCTCCGATGTTCATGAATGTGCCTCCTTTTCGGTTTCTGCCCCAATTATAGCACAAAAGTCCGGTTGCGGCAAGCAATCAGACCTTGCAGTTTCGGTTTTTTTCTTTGCAACCCGGGGTTGACGACAGGCGACGCCTGTCGATAGCTGTCAGCGGTCAGCCTTTCAGCCGGTTGCGCGTTTACATTCCGCACGGATGGCCCTTGCGAAAGGAGCCCCTACGAACCGATCGTGCGAACGGAAAAAGCCAAAGCAACACCCGCCGCAGAAGCTCCGCGGCGGGTTCTTTTGTTTACTGACGGCTGACAGCTAACCGCTGCGACTGTCACCCGTGATATGCATCCTCGTCCGACTTGCGGATCTCGGCGCGTTTGATCTTGCCGCCGACGGTTTTCGGCAGCTCGTCCACATATTCGATGATGCGCGGATATTTGTAGGGCGCGGTCATTTTTTTGACATGGGTCTGCAGCTCCTTCGTCAGCTCGGGGGAGGGCGTGTAGCCCCTGGCGAGGACGACGGTCGCCTTGACGACCTGACCGCGGATGGGATCGGGCGCGCCGGTGATGGCGCATTCCACCACGGCGTCGTGCGCCACGAGGGCGGATTCCACCTCAAACGGGCCGATGCGGTAGCCGGAGCATTTGATCACATCGTCGTTGCGGCCGACAAAGCGGTAGTAGCCGTCACTGTCGCGCCAGAGCACGTCGCCGGTGTTGTAGCCGATGCCGCCGAGCTTCTCTTCGGTCATCTCGGGGTTTTTGTAGTAGCCGGTGAACAGGCCGACCGGCGGATGATGCTTGACGTCCATGATCGTCAGCGAGCCCTCTTCGCCGTCTTCGCAGACGTTGCCGTCGGCATCCAGCAGACGGATGTCGAACAGGGGGTTGGGCTTGCCGGTGGAGCCCTGCTTCGGCTCGAACCATTCGGAGCCGAAGTTCGCCATCAGCACTGGACCTTCCGTTTGACCGAAGCCCTCATAGATCTGATGGCCGGTCTTCTCTTTCCATTGTCTGACCACTTCGGGGTTCAGCGGTTCGCCCGCCGTGGCGCAGTGGTGAAGGGCGGAAAGGTCGAACTGCGAAAGATCCTCCTGCAGCATGAAACGGTACATCGTGGGCGGCACACAGAACGTGGTCACGCGGTATTTTTCCACCTTGGAGAGCAGATGGTTCGGGTTGAATTTTCCGATCATATCGTAGCAGAAGATCGTTGCGCCGCAGAGCCACTGACCGTAGATCTTGCCCCAGCCGAACTTTGCCCAGCCGGAATCGGACACGCTCATGTGCAGGCGGTTTTCCTCCACGTGCTGCCAGTATTTCGCCGTGACGATGTGGCCCAGCGGGTGGGCGAAGTTGTGCTGGACGAGCTTGGGCATGCCGGTGGTTCCGCTGGTGAAATAGACCAGCATGACGTCGTTCCATTTTGTGGCCGCGTCGCCCGTCGGGCGGGGAAGCGTTTCGGAGAACTTGTCCATCTCCTCGTGAAGGTCCAGCCAGCCCTCGCGCTTTTCGCCGACGAGGATCTTGTTTACCAGCGAGGGGATCTCCGGGTCGGCGGCCTCCATCTGGCTGACGACGAAGGGGTCGTCCACACAGACCACGGCTTTGACGCCGGCCGCGTTGCCGCGGAAAACAATGTCCTTTTTGGTGAGCTGAAGCGTTGCGGGGATGAGGATCACGCCCATCTTGTGCAGAGCCGTGGCGCAGACCCAGTATTCCCAGCGGCGGCGCAGGATCATCATGACCACGTCGCCCTTTTTCAGGCCGAGGCTTTTGAAAAAGTTCGCCGCGCGGTTGGAAAGACGCTTGATGTCGGTGAAGGTGAAGGTGCGCTCCTCGTCGCTTTCGTTGACCCAGAGCAGGGCGCGCTTGTCCGGTTCGGCTTCGGCCCAGGCGTCCACCACGTCAAAGCCGAAGTTGAAATCCTCCGGCACGTTGATTTTGAAGTTCTCGCGGAATTCCTCATAGGAGGAAAACTCGATCTGCGGGAGATATTTTTTCAGCAAATAGTCCAAGGGAAACCCTCCTTTATTCGGCAATGACCGTCAAAAACCGCGCCTTCACGTCGGAGCCGCAGCGCTGGCCGTGGGGGATCATGGGGTTGAAATAGATGGAATCCCCCGCGTTCATGGTGAATTCCTTGTCGCCCAGGGTGATGATGACGGTCCCCTCCAGCACAAGGTTGAACTCCTGCCCCTTGTGGGTGATGAGCTTGGCCGGGGTTTCGTTCGGCTCGAGCGTGACCAGCAGGGGCTGCATGATCTTGTTGCCGTAACGGTAGGCGAGGTCTTCAAAGTGATATTCCGGGTTGCGGTTGATACGCTTGCCGCCGCCGCGCCGAATCAGATGATAGGTGTTCAGCCAGGCGGTCTGGCCGGTGACGATCTCTGTGAAATCCACCTTGAATTTCTGCGCGATCTCATAGATCACGCTGATGGGGACGTCCTTGCCGTTTTCTTCATAGGAGGCATAGACCTCCGGGCTGAGGTTCAGCTCCGCAGCCAGCTCCTCGATCGAATAGTCGCTGACTTCCCGCAGCTCGCGCAGACGCGCGCCGATCTCCTGATAATTATCCATGATCCGTACTCCTTTGCGGTTACTTAAAAAGGCGTTTTCAGCTATTATAGCACAGATTTCAAAAAAATTCCATACCTCTGCGCACAGAAATCAAAAAAGTTGCGAGGCGTTCTTTTGGCTCACGGGGCAGCCTGCGCATCGGGCGACAGCATGGAGTTGCGGGATTCCACGGTCAGAACCACGTCGTGCGCCGGCATCGTGAAGCGCAGAATGAAGCCGCGTTTGTGTTCATAGTCCGTGTTCAGCGGTTCGCCGTCCAGATAAAATCTGTAATCCGTGTCGGTTGCAATGTATGGAAAATCCAGCGTGACAAGTTCGCCGGCGCGGTAGGCGTCCTTTGCGCCGGGAAAGGCGCTTTTCATTCCGCAATAATCCACACGGTAGCGTGCGCCGCCGCAGCCGAAAAATCCAAACACCAATATCCCTCCGAGCAAAACACATAAAATTTTTCGTTTCACGTTCAGCCAACCCTTCTTTCCAGCCAGAGCTTTGCGATGCGCAGCCATTTGTGCGTCTCGGCGATCACGAAATCGAAGGTGCCGAGATCGACAAAGCAGCCGCTTGTGACGGCTGCGCCGCCGTTGGCTGCGGCGTTTTCTTCCGCGTTCAGCAGGAACGGCTGGGTATAGAGCATACCGCCCTCGCCGAAGATCTCAAAGCGTACATAGGCGCCGAGCTTGTCCCGATAATCGTCCAGATCGAACACGGCGGCTGCCGCGGGCAGCGACGCCAGCGTTTTCCCGTTGGAGATCAGCCGCGTCAGCAGGGCATTTTCGCTCCGGATGGCAACCGTGTTTTCGTTGTCGTCCACCGTGATCTCCCGCACGGCCGGGAACGAATCCGCCGTGGAAAACCCGTCGCTGTTGAGCACACTGTAGGTGATGCCGATGTCCTCGTCGGCCTTCAGCGCGCCGCGTTCGATGTCGGCCACGCGCCGTGTCATTGCTTCGGCGGCGGAGAGAACACTCTGACAGGTTCCGTTCTGTGCGCCGTAGAATTCCCGCAGCGCTTCGGCGATCTCATAGAGCTCGTCCGGGTTGCCCAGACAGTGGCTTGCCGCAAAGAATTCGCCGTTTTGCAGCGCGGCTTTGGCCGCTTTTGAAGTCAGCGCCGGCAGCAGAAGAACGGAAAAGCCGGTGTCGATGACATTGAGCTGGTGCGCGTCGGATGAGGCGACGCCGAGTACGGTTTCGCCCTTCGGCGCAAAGCGCATGAGCAGCTTGTCCCAAAGGATGCGGTCAAAGCGCGTGCGGCTGTCGCCCTTGGAGTTCATGTCGATGCCGATGCAGGCGTCGAAGCGTTCCAGATAACGGGCGAACTTGTTGATGTGATAGGCGAACGAGGGGGTTCCCTCGTTGTAGGCGTCGGCGCTGCGCAGCTCATACCGCGCCTTGGTGTATTCGCCCGGGTGGTTGATCACGCAAAGGCCGCCGTTCTTCTGCACGCCGCGCAGGCCTTCTTCATAGCCGGAGATCATGTTGTTGTGAAAATCGGCAAACCAGCTTGTGACATGCGCGTTGACGGAGACCGCGTTCTGCTCGATCCCGCAGGGCAGGCGCAAAACGGTGCGGCCGCCTGCGGCGCGCAGGAAGCTGTCGCCGTTTTCGTCGGTCTCATAGGTATAGGTCACGCCGCTGTCGAATTCGCCGCTGCTGCAAAGGCAGACAAGGCCGCCCTTGCTGCGTCCGGCCAGAGACAGCGCGGTTTTGACGATGTTCGGGCTTGGCGTGCGGTCCCAGCCGGGATCCACGGTGCCGTGGTCGGTGACCGCCACGATGTCAAAGCCGGTCTCCAGGTGGCGCTGCAGGCTTTCTTTGAGTGTGGGCGAGCCGTCGCTGGCGTTGGTATGGGTGTGCAGCGCGGTTTTATACCGGCCGACGCTGCGCCAGTCGATGTGTGCATAGGGGTCGGTGATCGTGAGCGTGTCTGCGGCCGCCCCCGCACAGGGAGCGAAGACCGCAAGCAGCAGCAACAGGCCGCAAAGCGCGGCGACGCATCGTTTCATATGGACGCCTCTTTGCTCAATGTCCGCGCAGGTCCGACCAGCCTTTGCCGCTTGCCAGCGAGAGCATCAGCTCCTGCAGAAGCCGGAAGAGCTTTTTGAGCACGTCGAAAAGCGAAGCTTTGGTTTCTTCTTTTTTGTCGGGTGTTTTTCCGGCGCCGGTGATCGCCGTGATCGCCGCTTCCAGCGCGTCGGAGGCCGCTTCATAGTCTTCGGCCGGCGTCACGGTCGCCGCGTCGGCCTTTTTGGCGGCGTCCAGCGCGGCGGCGAGATCCGCCTTCTGCGCGTCGGTTGCGCCGGAAAGGTCAAGCTGCTCCGCCCGGCGGATGCGGTTCTGCATCCGTCTGCTGTCGCGGCCGAAGTTGAACTGCGGAAACGCCGGGTCGCTGAAAATATCGCGGAAGGCGTTGTCATAGAGAATGTGCGTTGCGAGGGCGATGATCACGCCGTTGCGGGCGGTCGCCTCGTGGTGCTGATCCTTGAAATAGAAGGTCGTGTCGCAGAGAATGCCGGTCGAAGCGTCCACGATGCGGTCCGCGTCGATGTGCACATGCGACGGGTCGGCGCAGCAGGTGTTTTGCTGGACATAGTCCGCCGGAAGCGTTTGGCCGACCGGGGCGCTCGTTGCGCCCAGCGAGGTGGAATCCAGGTCGATCACGCCGTCGGCGTTGACCTTGTCCCAGCAGTCGCAGATCGGATAGAGGGACTGGTTGTAGTCGACAATGTCAAAGAATTCCACGCCGTCCGCCTTTGCGTCAAGGATGTTCTGCCTGTAATCGCACTGCGCCTGATAATACCAGTCGGTCTGGCGGCGGATCTCCGCGTTGTCCGCGTCGGAAAGGTACATTTCGCGCAGCGCCGGGTAATCCTGCGACGGCAGCAGCGCCCACAAGCAGGTGGAATATTCGAGATAGTCCTCCACCAGCTTGTGCGCGGCCACGTCAAGGATCTTGTTGACGTCGGCGTTCGGCAGGACCCGCAGCAGCAGCGGAATGAGATAGCCGAGCCAGTCCTCCTTCAGCAGCGAGGGAAACATATAGCCGTAGAGCGCCTCGTCGCTGTCCAGAAGGCCGCGGCGGTAGATGTCGCCCAGCAGCGCGGTGCCGTTTGCGGCAGGGACGATCAGACAGACGCGGTGCACGTCCTCGCTGAGGGTTCTGCCTTTGTCCTTATAGATCTGCATCAGCGCGCCGAAGAGGGTCCCGCCCTGGCTGACCGGCGCAAGGTTGACGGTTTTGCCGCCGTGCTCCGCCTTCGCGGTCTGGATCAGGTCATACAGGTCGTTTGCGATCTCATAGAGGTTGCCCAGCGAGGCATAGGAGAAGAAATAAAGATTTTCCATGCCCGCCTGCGCCGCGTAATCGTGCAGCGGGATCGCTTCCAGCGCAAAGGCGCGGTCGTGCGCCGAAAGGCCGGCCAGGTTCGTCGGGTAGGGCGTCGCCTGAATGTTGTTGATGAAATGGCCCTGCTCGTCGCATTTGATGTTGCCGGCAAGCTCCCTGCCCAGCACATCCGCAACGGCGTTTGCGGCTCTGTCCTCCTTGTCCTCCTGCGTGACCAGCAGCGAACCGAGGGGGATCAGCGCCTGCAGCAGCGCGTCCTTCACAATGTCGGAGGTGTCCTCCATAAAGAACGGGGCGGCATAGGGTTCGCCTTTGCTGTTCAGCTTTTCGCTGCCGTCGTCGTTCAGGTATTTGACCTCGCTCTGGAACACGCCGGGGATCACAACGGAGGGATGGGTCTCGTCGTTCGTCTGCGCGAAGGCGGGCAGCGCAAGCGGGAGCAGCAGGCTGAGCGCCAGGAGCAGCGCAAGCAGTTTTTGTTTCATTTCGGTCATTCCTTTCTGAAAAGTGCTTTACAAATACCATCATAGCACTTTTTTTGCGCTTTTCAACCGAAAAGCGGCAATTGAGAAAGTTTTTTTGAAAATTGTTACACAATGTTTGAAATCTGTGCTTGTCTTTCGGGGGTGATGTTGTTATAATGGAAAAAAATCCGAGCTGTGAAGCGTTCTTTTCACAACCGACCGAAAAAGGAGAATCGAGATGACCAACATTCCGGTTACCGCACAGATCAGAGAATATCCCCCGACGGATATCACCTGCTGGAAATACTTTATCCGCAACACCGCGCAATACGGCGAATATACGGTGTTCTGCCACGCGGGCAGAGACCACGGCAAGGCCGAATTCGTTGCGGACGTGGAAGCCCTCGCCGCGTTCTTTCACCGGGAGCTCGGCCTGAAGGAGCAGGATGTGTTCACCATCTTCATGCCCACGAACGCCGAAAGCATCATTACCTTCCTTGCTCTGAACAAAATGGGCATCATCGTCAACTTTGTGCATCCGCTGCTGCCGCCCGAGAGCGTGGAGGAGATTTTGGACTTCACAAATTCCAAGGGCATCATGCTGCTGGATATGTTCGCGCCGAAATATGCGGCCATGCTGAAAAAGAAGGGGCTGCCCGTGGTGCTCTGCTCCCCGAAGGAATATGCTTTCCCCGACAAGACCGCCTGCCCGATCGACCCGGAGGCGCTGCGTTCGCTTTCCTCCGGCAGCATCAACGTCTATGAATATCCGACGATCCTTAAGCGCTACGCCGGCCAGCACGTCAACTCCGTCTCGGAGGGCAAAAACTACATCGCCGTCTATATGAACGGCGGCGGCACCACCGGCAAGAGCAAGACGATCAAGCTTTCGAATCTCGCGCTCAACAATGTGATCTACGGCCTTGCGGGCGTGACCACCCCCGTGAAACGGATCGGCTTTGACACCGAGCTTTGCACCATGCCGTTTTTCCACGCCTTCGGCCTGTGTGCCGGCGGCCTGAGCGCCCTCAACAAGGGCTCGCGCGTGATTTTCCTTCCGAAATTCGACGCCGACCAGTTCATCGCGCTGATGAAGGCCAACCATGTGGTGGAATTCAACGGCGTGCCGAATATGTATAAAAAGCTCGTGGAGCACCCGGATTTTGACGATCCCGTGCTTGCGAACATCACCGTGATGTATTCCGGCGGCGACTTTGTCAGCCCGCAGCTTCTGGACAGGATTTACAGCGTTATGCGCAAAAACGGCTCCCGGGCGGAATTCTGCGCCGGGTACGGTCTGACGGAATGCGGCGCGGTCTGCTCCGCCAATCGCCCCTGGGCCAACAAGACCGGCACCATCGGCCAGCCGATCCGCGATTTGCGCTTTGAGATCTGGGGCGAAAACAACCGGCCGCTCCCCGTGGGCGAGATCGGCCAGATCGTGATCACCGGCAATTCCCTGATGGAAGGCTACCTGACCAAAAACGGCCCGAGCGACGCCGGGATCTACCGCGACGAGTTCGGCACCAAATGGGTCCTCACCGGCGACCTCGGCAAGCTGGACGAGGAGGGCTATGCCACCTTCATCGGCCGCCAGAAGCGCGTGATCATCATCTCCGGCTACAACGTCTATCCCGTGGACATCGAACAGCTTGTGGAGACGCTGCCCTTCGTGCACGAATGCTGCGCCGTGCAGGGCTATCTCGGCGACAAGCCGATCGTGCGTCTGTTTGTGGTCAAGGCCGAAGACGGCGACGAGGACGACTTCCGTGCGCAGATCCTGCAGATCATCACCGAGAACCTCTCCACCTTCAATGTGCCGAAGGATATCCGGTTCATCGACGAGATCCCGCGCACCAAGCTGCAGAAGGTGGACTTCATGAAGCTTTCGCAGTTTGCGCCGGAAGAATAATCGAAACAAAAGCATTGCAAAATCAGATCAGCTATGGTAGAATTGCCGTAGCTGATTTTTTGAAAAAGAAGGACTGGATATGATTCTGGAAGACCTGACGACCCTGCGCTCGCTTAAGCACATGGTCGATTATGCCGCCGAAAACTACGGTGGTGATCCGTTTGTGACATGGAAAACGCCGGACGGCATCGTCAGCCGCACCTATTGTGATTTCAAGGCTGACACCGAAGCGCTCGGCCGCTTTTTCTTGCAAAACGGTCTGCAGGGCGCTCACGCCGCTATCATTGCGGCGAACTCCTACGCCTGGCTTGCGGCGTATTTCGGCACAGCGAACTGCGGCAGCGTGGCCGTGCCGCTGGCGGCGAACGAAACGCCGGAGCAACTTTGCAGACTGACCGATTTTGCCGATTGCAGCGTCGTTTTTCTCGACAAAGCCCACGCCGGCCTTGTGCCGCTGCTCAGGGAAAACGCCCCCAAGGTGCGGCAAGTGATCTTTCTTGACGAAGCGGGGGACGGCGATGCGCTTTTGCTCGGCGACATCCTCGCGCAGTATGCCGGATCTTACCCCGACGAGCCGGACGGCGACGCCATGTGCGCCATCCTCTTCACTTCCGGCACCACGGGCTTCCCGAAGGGCGTGATGCTGACGCACCGCAACTTTGTGCTCTCCGCAACCAGCGTGCATGTGACCTGCCCGACCCACTCGCTGCTGTGCGTGCTGCCGCT
The DNA here is from genome assembly GCA_902774035.1 of Oscillospiraceae bacterium. Lineage (GTDB taxonomy): Bacteria > Bacillota > Clostridia > Oscillospirales > Acutalibacteraceae > UBA6857. The sequence continues at coordinate 26,746 of CACYHA010000006.1, forward strand.
GAGCCACGCCTTCTGTTTTACGGCCGTGATCACAAAGGGCATTGCCAAGGGCAAGGAGATCTTTCTCAACGACAGCCTGCCGAACATCCTGGAAAATATGCGCCTGTTCAAGCCGGAATCCACGGCCGTTGTGCCGCAGCTTGCAAAAAAGCTGATGGCCGGCGCCCTGAAATTTGCCGAAGCGCGGCCGGATCTCAGTGAAAACGAAGCGGTCAAAGCCTTTTTCGGCGGCAGGATCATCGACATCATCTCCGGCGGCGCGCCGCTGGAACCCGAGCTTGCCATTCGTTTTGACCGGACGGGCGTACCCGTGCTCAACGGCTACGGCATGACCGAGTGCGCGCCCATCATTGCCAACAACGCCACCTTCTGCCACCGGGCAGGCTCCGTCGGCAAGCCCATTCCCTGTATGCAGACCGTCATCCGCGGCGGCGAGCTGCTGGTCAAGGGGCCGACGGTGTTCAGGGGCTACTATAAAAACGAAGAAGCCACCGCCGAGGCCTTTACGTCCGACGGCTATTTCAAGACCGGCGACCTCGGCCGTTTTGACAACGACGGCTTTTTGTATCTCACCGGCCGCAGCAAAAACCTGATCTTGCTGGACAACGGCGAGAATGTTTCGGCCGAACAGCTCGAGGACCGGTTCGCAAACGAGCACGCCGTGAAGGAAGTGGTCTGCTACGGCGAGGGCAACGCCATCGTTGCCGAGCTCTTCCTTGACACGGACTTTTTGAAAGCGAACGCGGTCGCCGACACGGACGCCTACCTGATCGCCCTGCTGCAGCGGGTCAACAGCGGCCTTGCCGCCTTCCAGCGCATTTCGCGCTATGTGGTCCGTCCGGTGCCCTTCCGCCGCAACGCCTCGATGAAGATCATCCGCAATTTTGAACACACGAAAGCGCAGCGCAGGATCGCGCCGCCCGTTACGCCGACGCAGAAAAAGGTCTGCGCGGCGGCCGCCGACCTGCTGCAGATCGGCGAGGTCGGCATCGACGACAACTTTTTTGCCCTCGGCGGCAGTAGCCTTTCCGCCGTGGAGTTCGCCCTTGCGCTGAACATCGAACCGCAGCTCGTCTATGACAAGCCCTTCCTGGGCCTGCTGGCCGCGGCGATCGACGAGATGCACAAGGACGCCGGGACCGAAAACGAGAACGAGGTCAACGATTGGATCAAGGAGACCAGGGGCGGAACGCGGACAAGCCCGGCGAAGCACATTCTGCTCACCGGCGCCACGGGCTTCCTCGGCGCTCACGTGCTGCGCACCCTGCTGGAACGGGACGTGAAGCTCTGGGTGCTGGTACGCAGCCGCGAACGCTTCCTTCGCCGCATGGCCTACTATTTCGGCGACCTTGACGTTTCGGGGGTGCAGCTTGTCCTCGGCGACGTGGAGCAGCCTTTGCTCGGTCTGACCGAAGCGCTCTATGACAGCCTTGCTTCGCAGATCGACACCGTGGTCCACACGGCGGCCAATGTCCACCATGCCGGCGACTACGCCGACCTTGCCCGCACGAACGTGGAGGGCACAAAGCATGTGATCGCCTTTGCGAAGCGGGCAAACGCGGTGCTTGCGCACACCTCCACCACAAGTCTGCACGGCGCGGGCACCGTGATCGAGAACCACAAGCACGCCGTGCTGGATGAGGGGACGCTCTACATCGGCCAGCATTACGCCGACAACGTGTATATCCACAGCAAATACGAGGCCGAACGCGCCGTTTTGCAGGCCAGACGCGAGGGCCTGCAGGCCAACATCTTCCGCATGGGCAACCTGACCTGGCGGCAGCGTGACGGCGTGTTCCAGCCCAACGCGGCCGACAACGGCTTTTTGCACCGCGTCCGCGCGATCCTCAAGCTCGGGCTGGTCAACGACAACATGGACAAGTTCCCGATGGATCTGACGGCCATCGACGAGGCCGCTTTTGCCGTTGCGGCGCTGACGCTGCAGCCGCAGGTCAACGAGATCTATCACATTCTCAACCCGAATTACCTGCCGACGCGCGAGATGTTCGCGCTGCTGGGCGTGCCCTGCCGCGAGGCTTCCACCGCCGAAACGATCGAGACCGTGATGGCCAACAACGGCGACCGCGACGTGCATGTGTTCGAATTCTATTCTCTGATCTCCGCGCGCAGCGAAAACGTGGAACTGGACACGGCGTTCACCGTACGGGCGCTGCAGCGCTGCGGCTTTGCCTGGACAAAGCCCGACGCGCGCTATCTGCGGCTGGGGAACCACTGCCTCGGCTTTGACGCCTATGTGCCGGCGCCCATGCGCAGGACCGGCGGCACGATGACCTATATCCAGAAGCTCTTTCTCGGCGTGCTGCGCGACGCGCAGCTTCCGAAAAGCGAGACCGCTGCCGCCCCGGGTTGTATCGCAAGTCTGCCGGACTTTGCGGCAAAACTGGGGATGCGCCGTCCGCTGGTGCTCTCCTTTGACGCCGCGCTCGCCATGCCGTCCGTGAAGGCTGCACTTTCGCGTCTCGCGGGCTATGAGACCTTCACGGCCATCGCGGGCGAACCGACGCTCCCCGACGCGGACCGGATCCTGGATGCGTATGAAGCTGCGGACTGCGACGGCGTGATCGCCATCGGCGGCGGCTCCGTGCTGGACCTTGCGAAGATCACGGCGCTGCGTGCCGGCAATCCGGGCGCCGACATCGACGACATCTGCAAGGTCGATTCCGAGGCGCACCGCTGCGTGCCCTTCCTTGCCGCGCCGACCACGGCGGGCACCGGCTCCGAGGTGACGCTCTTTGCCGTGATCACCGACGGAGAGGGCAAAAAGAAGCCCTTTGCCAGCACAAAGTTCCTGCCGGATGTGATTTTGCTCGACCCGGCGCTGACGCTCACCGTGCCGCAAAAAATGACCGCCCACACGGCGATCGACGCGCTCAGCCACATCGTGGAAGCCTCGGTCAGCCTTTATGCGCCCGCGTTCGCCGAAGATCTCGCCGAAGCGCCGCAGGCCGCCGCAGACATTTTCCGCGCCCTGCCCGCCGCGCTGGCCGAACCGCAAAGTCTCGAGGCGCGCACGGCGCTGCTGCTGGCCTCCCACAAGGCCGGCATCGCCTTCCGCCGCGCCAGCACCGGCTACATCCACGCCATCGCCCACCGCCTCGGCGAAGAATGCCACGCGCCCCACGGCCTCGCCATTGCGGCGGTGTTCACGGACGTTCTGCGCGCCAGCCGCCCCTTTGCCGACGCTGCGCTGGAAACCCTCGCGCGGGCGTGCGGCTGCGGCGCGAGCGCCGAAGACTTTCTTGCCGCGGTCGACGCGCTGATCGAAGGCGCACAGCTTGACTTTTCGGGCCTGCGCATCGCGCCCGACCGGCTGGACGAGGTGGTGCGCAAGGTGCAGGACGAGGCGAGGATCACCGGCTACCCGCGCCCCTTCAGCGACAGCGAAGTCGCACAGATGGTGAAACGGTTTGTCAAAGTATAAGAACAACACCCGAAGACAAGCGTCTTCGGGTGTTGTTCTGACAAGGGTGGATTGTCAGATAATATAGGCGCCGGAGGTACATTGCGCCATCCAGGTCGAGCATTTTCCGTTATTGATGAAGGAATCCGATTGGCCTTGGATCGTGTTGGGGTAGGAGGCAGGACGCACATAGATTCTGTAAGCGCTGTGATCGCTGCCTAACTTGAGTCTGCTGCCGGAAGTCGTGTCGCCTTCCCAGATCCATCTACCGTTGGTGTCGCGCAGCGTCACATGAATCTTTGCATCGGTTTTCCAACCGTACAGGTCATATGTGAAGATCTTGACATAGCCCGCGCCGCAGTTCATATTCAGCTTTACGGTTACATAAGAATTGCTGCTGAAGCTGACGGACTTGTTCAAGGTTGTTCCGTGAACGGTATAGGTTATGGAATCGGAATAACCGTCGGAGGTTTTCACTGTAATGGTTGCCGTTCCGGCTTTTTTTGCGGTGATTGTGCCGTAGGAATTCACGCTGAGAACACTGCTGTTTGAACTTGTCCATTTTCTGGAGGAAGAAACGCCATAGGAAGAGGTGCTGAGGTAGTAGGTGTCGCCGACGTTGATATAGGCTGCGGAGTATGGGCTGATGGTTATGCCCTTGACATACACGGTGCAGGAAGCCGTTTTTCCATTGGACGTTTTTGCCGTAACTGTCGTGACGCCCGGTTTTCTGCCGTAGACGGATCCGCCGGAGACAGAGGCTACGCTGGAATCCTTGCTGCTCCAGGAAACGGATCTGTTGGATGCGTTTGAGGGGTAAACTGTTGCGGAAAGCTGTTTCGAAGAGCCTTTACTGAGGGTGATTGAACTGTAATTCAGAGAGATGCCGGTGGGATCGACTCTGGAGGGCGCGGGATTGGTTACATAGATGGAAGCCGTGTTGTTTCCATAGAGTGCGCCGGAGATCTCGCTCTGGATCTTCCAGGTGCCGGCTTCGTCAAGCTCCTGACCGATCCAGTTGCAGTCACAGTTCTCGTAGGTGTAAGAGAAGGCACATGAGCCGTTCGGACGGTAGATGGACAGCTTCATATTGCAGGTGCCCGAGCCGTAAGTTTTATACAGGTTATCGTTTTTATCGTGCAGAAAACCCCAAACATAGACAAAGGTTCCCTTGGTAAACGTGTTTGCTTCTGTCTTTCTGGCCTGTGACAATTGATAGCCGTATCCTCTCACGCTTGCAAAAACATCGTTGTAGGTGTCGCGGTAGCTTTCAGCGCCGGAACCGTTGAATCTGCAGTAATTGAGGCAGACCCAGCCGGCTTTTCTGCCAGAGGTCGTCTGAATACTTGATGTATAGCCCCAGGAACCTGAGGTATAGGACACGGAGAAAGATGTGCCGTTTGTCGAAGCGCCGACAATGGAATAGTTTGTGCCGGGGCCGGAACGGACGTTGACGCCGCTGCGAGTGTTGACAGTGTAGGAGCCGTTTGCGTAGGCGGCACCGGCAAAAACGGTCAGAACGCAGAGAACCGTTACGATTGCAAGAAAAACAGAAAGAACTCTTTTCATAGAGAGATACTCCTTTGTAAAAAAAGTAGTTTGTTTTGATTCCTCTCCAGGAATGCGGATCAGGATCCGATGCTTCAAAATTCCGGCGCAACTCCCAGCGGATCCCTTTTTCCATGTTTGGCGAAAAGGGTTTCCGCCGAGAGTTTTGTGCTGTGGCTGATTACGGATGATACCTATCGTAGTAGTGGTTGTAGATGCCGACAACTGCACGTTTCATTGCCCAGCCAATAGCGAAAGAACAAATTGCTCCCCACATGGGTTTTCACCTCCTTGCTGAGATTTTTATGCTTTCAGGGATCAATACACATAGTTGTGGAAACGAAAGACGAAATATGCGGTTGCGAACGCGATTTTCAGAAACATTCTTTTTTCCTCCCTCTTTCAGAATCGTCAACGGCTTGCGCTGTGCGCTCTCCGTTTGACAATTTTAGTTTACCTCCAGATGAAGAAGCAAAGGATGTTGGGAAAACAAAAAAATAAAGAATTATCCATGCAAAAAGTGAACTGCCCCAATTTGTGATGTCCGCACAATTGGGGCAGTTCAATGCTTTTTTCATTATATCTTAGGAGGGCTCTTTCTTCTGCCGCCCGTTTTTACTGGACTTGTTTGTTACCGGCCAACGACTTCGGAAACGACGTTTCCGTTCACAACGACCGAATAGCTTTCCCCGGCTTTGACCGCGCCGTCGGCAAAAACGATGTGGCCGATTTTTTTCGGCGCGGCAAAGCTCGTGAGGGTTTTGCCGCTTTTCGCACGAAGCTCGACCTTGTCACCCTCGCCGATCTCGCAGGCCGCCGCGATCGCCGCATAGCCGCTGCTGACGCTCTGCGCCATGCCTGCTGCGCCGACCGCCAGCAGGGTGCCGCCGGTCATCTCAAAGCTGCCGCCGTAATCGACGGCGCTGTTGCCGTTGTTCGTGGGGCCGAAGACCGTGAGAGAACCGCCGGTCATTTTGATGTCGCCGTTGGAATCGAGGCCGTCGCCGCCGGTGCTGACCGTGATGCTACCGCCGGAGATCGTGATGGAAGAAGCTGCGTCATAGCCGAAGGCGCCGGGATTTCCGCCCGGAAAGCCGCCTTGCGGTCTGCCGGTTCCGTCGGTCGGCGGCGTGAACTCGCCGGGTTCCGGGCGTTCGGGGGGCGTGAAGCTGCCGCTTTCGCCGGTCGGCGGTTCGGGCGGTCTGCCGTCTTCGCCGGTCGGCGGCGTGAAGACCCCGGTTGCGGGCGGTTCGGCGGGTGCGCCGTTTTCGCTCGTCGGGGACACGAAGCCGTCGTTGTCCGCGCTGCCCGGGGCTGCGGCGTTGATGCCGTCGTCGGAGGCGGTGATGTCGAGGCTCCCGCCGGAAACGGTGACGGTCGTGCCTTCGAGTCCCTCGTCGCATTCGCTGATCAGGATGCTGCCGCCGGAAACGGTCAGGCTGCCGTCGGCGTGGATGCCGTCGTTCGCGGCGTCGACGGAAAGTCTCCCGCCGGAGATTTTCACATCCGCCGCGCCCTTGATCGCGCTGGCGCCGCTGGTGAGCTCCAGCACGCCGCCGCTGATGGTGAGCGCCGCCGCAGCCTGCAGGCCGTCCTTGTCGGTGTTGAGCGAAAGCACGCCGCCGGAAACGGTCAGGCTGCCCTTGTCTTCGTCGCTGGCCTGAATGCCGTCGCCGCCGCTGCGAAGGTTCAGCACGCCGCCGGAGATGTCCACGCCGTCCCTGCCGCGCAGGGCGTCGTCCGCCGCCGTCACGTTCAGCGTTCCGCCGGAGATCTGCAGAGTGTCCCTGGTGACGATGCCGCGCGCATAGTTCGCCTCCGCGTTCAGCGTGCCCGTGCCGGAGATCTCGAGGTCGTCTTTGCTCCAGATCACGGCGTCGGGGTCGTCGTTCTCCTGCGCGGTGCGGCCGCTTTCGTCGGACAGGGTGTTTTCGCTGCCTTCGGCCAGAAGGAGCTTGGTCTCCTTCGGCGAGGAGAGGATCAGCAGGGGAGCGCTCGTGCTGCTGTGGATGGTTACGCCGTCGAACAGGAGCTTGACCTTGGCTTCGTCTTCGGTGTCAACGAGGATCTGTCCGTCGGAGAGCTTGCCCTTGAGGGCGTAGGCGCCGCTCTTGGAGATGGTCAGTACGCCGTTTTCAAAGACCGCGCCGTTGCCGGTGACAGCGGTCTTTTCGTCGTTCAGATCGATCGTGGTGTCGATGACGAGATCCTTGAGGTCATCGCCGCCGGCGTTTTTTGCCGCGGCGAGGTCGGCGGCACCGGGGGCCGCGCCCTTTTCCGTCTCAAAGGAGATCGTGCAGGCGCTCAGTGCGCCAAGGGTCAAAATCAGCGCCAGCGCAAGGGCGAAAAGCGCTTTCAGGGTTCTGTTTTTCATGGCTGTGCCTTCTTTCAAAAACATGGAAGTTTGTTAAGATTTCCTTTTTATAAAAGCAGCAGGCGGTTTGCCTGCTGTTTTTCGTCTTTCGTTGTGATCACAGGTTCGCGATCGGATTTTCCAGCAGCATACCGCAGGAGATCTCGAGGTTCCCGTTGCGGCAGCGCAGGGCGTCGATGAACTCCTTTTCTTTGGAGGGGTCTTTCAGGCGGATCTCATAGGAGAGCTTGAACATGCTGCCCATGTTGGTCGTCTTGACCTTTTGCAGCTCGTGAAAATCGGTGTATTTGAAGAACAGATCGTCGAAAGCCTCGGTGTAATTCAGCGATTCGGGGATCGTGACGGTCAGGGCGCGCTTGCCGCGGTTCCCCTTTTCGCCGAGGCCGACCTTGGCATAAAGGATGCTCAGCAGGGCCATGAGGGCGGTGAAGATCAGGGCGATGACGACATAGCCCATGCCGGTGGCGAGGCCTGCCGCAAGGGCGATGAAGATCATGGCGATCTCCCGGGCTGTGCCGGGGATCGAACGGAAGCGCACCAGGCTGAACGCGCCCGCAACGGCGACGCCCGCGCCGAGGTTGCCGTTGACCAGCATGATGACGATCTGGACCGCAGCGGGCAGCAGCGCCAGCGTGGTCACAAAGGAGGAGGAATGCTTTTTGCAGGTGAACATATAGATGAACGCAATGGCAAGGCCGATCACGACCGAGACTGCTGTGCAGATCGCAAAGTTCCCCGGCGTGATGGATGAGGTGATGATGGAAGCAAAAATGTTTGTCATGTGAAAACCCTCCTTTGGGATGCGGTCGATGAAAAGCTGCGGCGCTTCAAGCGGTCATGATCCGGTGCAGGTACGGGAGCTGCACCGGAGGAAGCATCTGCTTTTGCTGCATATCCTGAAATGCGGCGCCGTATTTGGAAAACGACGCGGGATAGATGCCGAGGCTGTCGAGCGCTTCGCTCAGCCAGAGCGGAAACGCGTCGATGAGCTTGATCTCCAGAATGATCCGCTCGCCGCTGATGTTCACCGTGCCGCGGTCGCCGCAGGAAAGGTCAACGTTTTCGCAGCGGTAACGCACATTGTCGTCAAAGGTCAGGCGCAGGTCCTCGTTTTCCTTCCAGTAATAGGCCATACGGTCATAGAACAGAGCCACCGCCGGACGGATCTCGCCGTAGAAGGAACGAAAGTAGTCGATCTCGCGCAGGATCTGGCTGTTTGCCGGAGGACGCTCGTCGCCGCAAAGGTAATCGAAGGCGGTTCCGTAAGGCAGTGCCACGCGCCGTTTGTAGACCACGCCTTCGCACTTGCGCTTGATCTCGGCAAAGGCGTTGCTTTCCCGCGTGGGAAAGTTATAGGCGCGGATGCGCAGCTTTTCCTTGAAGACGCCGCGTTCCAGCGAGGCGCGGATCAGCCGGTAGTCCGGCGTGTCAAAGTAGAGGTTGCATACGGTGCTTTCGCCGTAGGCGTCCGGCGTCAGGCGGCTGCCGATCAGAGCGAGCAGCTTGGCCTTCTGCGCGCGGGTGATGACGTATTTCTTCTCGTAGCGCGCAAACGTCATTTTGAAGTTTTCCATCGTTGCTCCCTCCTTTTGACTTCCTGTTATTTTATATTTTTTCTGTGGGTTGGATAATCCCAAATCCTTTATTCTGAGATGTGCAGCCGCGAAAAAGCGAGATGTGTTCGCGTTGCGCACACGCGACAGATGGCTGCGCAATACGATGTGTTTGGCTGTGCCAAACGTGCGCTGCGCTTACAGCACCGTATGGAACAAAATGGACGCTTCATCCTCCGTCGTCGCCGTGATCTTGCCCTTGTGGCGGGTCACGATGGCTTTCGCCACGGAAAGGCCGATGCCGTAGCCGCCGGTGTCGCGGGAACGGGAGGTATCGGCGCGGTAGAAGCGGTCGAACAGCCGCGGCAGCTTGTCGCGCTCCACGTGTTCGCAGTCGTTGTAAACGTCCAGACAGATGTTTTTGCCGCTCTTGTAAAGCGAAACCACGATGCTGCCCTGCGGCGCGCAGTATTTCACGGCGTTGTCGCAGAGGATCGAGACAAGCTGGCGCAGCTCGCCCTCGTTGCCCTTGCAGCGCAGCTCCGGCTGCACTTGTACATCGAAGCGCAGCTCCTTCGATTTGGCGATGGGCGCAAAACCCATGGCGGTATCCAGAACGGCGGCGCTGAGGTCAAAGAGCTCATGCTCCGTTTCCGGCGCGATCTCGTCCAGCTTGGACAGCTCCACCAGATCTTTTACCAGCGAATCCATGCGCCGGGTCTGGCTCTTGATGGAATCCAGCCATTCGTTTTCGCCCTCGCACATCTCCAGCACATCCACGTCGGCGGAGATGATGGCCAGCGGGGTTTTCAGCTCGTGGCCGGCGTCGGTGATGAACTGCTTTTGCTGTTCAATGCTGCGGCGCACCGGGCGGAGGGCGTTTTTCGAAAGCAGATAGACCGGAAAGGACAGCAGCGCAACGCACAGCAAACCCACAAGGAAGGAGATGGACGCCAGCGTCAGGGAATCCACCAGATCCTTTTCAAAGTCCAGGAATACCATGATGGAGTTGCCGGTTGCGGGGTCCGTTGCGTAATAATAGCGGAACAGATCGATGAAGCCGAAGCCCCGCTCATTGTCGTAGATGCGCTGGGCGTACTGGAAAGCGGTGTCGGTATCCACCGAGCTGATGTTCTGCGTATAGGTGGCCATGACCACATTTTCGTGGAGCTTGACCACGAAATAGCGGGTGGAATACTTGGTTTCCGTCGTCATGGCGGAACGGCCGAAGGGGTTCAAAAACGCGCCCAACGCACTGGAACCGTTGCCTCCGGGCAAGACGCCGTCGTTTTCCGCGATCAGCAGCAGGATGCTGCGGGAGTCGCTGTCGTGCTGATAGATGTTCACGAGATTGACGGAGACCAGCTCCACAAACACGATGGCGACCAGGGAGATGATGGCGATGCCGACGAATTTGTGCTGGAGCTTTTTGAGCATCCGGTTTTGGCCGCTTTCTTTCTTTTTGCGTTTCATGGCGGTCACTTGATCTCGGTGAGAGAATAGCCCACGCCGCGGGTGGCCTTGATCTCCACATTGGCGCCGAGGCCCGCCAGCTTTTTGCGGATATAGGAGATATAGACCCAGACCACATTGATCTCGGCTTCGGTCTCATAGCCCCAGATGCGCTCCATGAACTGTTCGGTCGAGATCAGCCGGCCGGGGTTGTCCATCAGCAGCTCCAGCATCTGGAATTCCTTGTTGCCCAGACGCACACTCCCCGTCGGGGAGGAAAGCTCAAAGGTCTCGCGGTTGAGGGTGAGGTTGCCGAAGGTCATCAGGTTCGGCGTGAATTCCGATTTGCGGCGCGTCATGGCGCGGATGCGGGCCAGCAGCTCGCCCGTGGCGAAGGGTTTGGTCAAATAATCGTCCGCGCCTTTGTCGAGGCCGGCGATCTTGTCTTCGATCTGCGATTTCGCCGTGAGAATGAGCACCGGGGTGGATACGCCGGCCTTGCGCAGTTCCTCCAGCACCTCCAGCCCGTTCTTTTTGGGCATCATGAGATCCAGAATGATACCGTCGTAGTTTTCGTCCAGCCCGTAATCCAGCGCATCCTGACCGTCATAAACGGCATCCACGGAATAGTTGTTGTGTTTCAAAATGGCGCACAGAGCCTTTGACAGTTCCTTTTCGTCTTCTGCAAGCAGCAGTCGCATGGGAAAGTCCCCTTTCGTTTTTGTTTCACCAATTATGGCGGCACAACCTAAAAAGAAATCAAAAAAGAGAAACACCGGCTGCGGAAAAATGCCGCAGCCGAAAAAGCGCATACAAAGCCGCAGTGCGCAAAGAAGACCTGCAGCGGTTTATCGGTTCAGCCCGATGGATTTGATGGCGCGGAAGGTCTCGTCGCTGATGATATGCTCGATCTTGCAGGCGTCCGCCGCCGCCGTTTCGGGAGAAACGCCGATGGACTGAAAAAACGCGGTCAGATACTGGTGACGTTCGTAGATCTTTTCTGCGATCTCCATGCCGGCATCGGTGAGAGTCAGATAGCCGTTGCGGTCCATGTTCAGATAGCCGCCGTCGCGCAGAAGCCCGACCGCGCGGCTGACGCTCGGTTTGGAGTAGCCCATATATTCGCTCACATCCACAGAGCGCACGTGCGTCTGCTGCTTCGAAAGCACAAGAATGGTCTCAAGATACATTTCGCCGGATTCCTGCAGGATCATGGTGAACACCTCACATTTGGCAGTCTTTCAAATCAGTATAGCATATTCTTTTCCGGTTGGCAAGACCCGGAGGGAAAAATGTGAACAGTGGACAGTGAACAGTGAACAGTGGGCAGGAAACAGGGGACAGGGGGTTGCTGTGTTGGGCGGGGAACCGGGCGCACGGCGTTCGCCGTGCGCGGGCGGCGGCGGAACCGCGCGGCCCTCGGCCGCGCGCGCCGAAGCGCTGAATCGCTTCGGCGGCCTCGCGCCTGCGCGAGGCGTTCCGCCGCCTTTCGGCCGCAAACGGTCGTTTGCGCAAAGCAGACAGCAGCTTTTTTTTCGAAAAGCAGGCCTGCGTGGGTGAAAGCGGGGGATCGTGGGCTGTTTTCCCACACCCGTGGGGCGAAAGGGGAGGTAAACTACAGGATAATACCGGTTGTCGTGGGGAAATGCGGGCAGATGTGGGGAAACTGTGCGCAAAGTGGGCGAAAGAGGGGAAAGGTGGGCGATTTTTGCCCGCTGTGGGGCGCCGGGGGCGGAAAAGCGCAGGGTTTGTTGCGATTCGTGGGGGAATGCGGGCAGATGTGGGCGGCTTTTTGCAAAAAGTGGGGATTCGTCCCAGTCAGCTTATTTCGCCGTCCCGATCTCCTCCAGAAGCCGGTCGCCGACGGTTTGCAGGGCGCCAAAATCCATGGCTTCGATATAATGGCGTTCCAGCGCGTCATGGATGGCTTTGGCCTTGTGCAGCAGCAGGTGGTTCTGTTCCAGCAGTGTGCCCAGCATTCCGTTCTGGAAGGCGAGGTAGTTTTTGTGTTCGCGCAAAAACTCCGGTTCAAAAAAGCGGCGCATGTGCAGGGTGCGGTCCGGCGGCGTTTGCGGCGCTTCCCGGTCGCCGAACACCGCCAGCGACAAAGACGCTTCGGGAACGGCCAGCGCCTGGGGTCCTCCCTTCGGGTGCAGAGGGTCGAGACCGACGATCACATCGTAGCCGGCGGCCGTTGCCCGGGTCTCAAGATAGGCCAGCAGGCGGTTTGCCGTGCCGGTGCCGGCATCGTGCAGGGCAAAAAACCGGCAGCCCAACGCCCGCAGGGCGCTTTCGAAAAAGAGCCTTCCCTCGGGGGTGAAGCCCGCAAAGAAGCGGCAATGGCGCACACCCGGGGCGGCGGCCTTCTTTTTTGGAAGCTCGCGGCTGCAAAAGCGCAGGGCGTAACCGTTGAGCTTCTCTTCCAGCACATGCGGTGCGCAGAAGGCCCGCAGCTCGTCGGAAAGGCTGCCGGCTGCCGCCAGAAAACGGGTGGCGCGGCGGTGGCAAAGGCTGTTTTCGATGCTCAGCCGGCGGATCTCTCCGGCGTTTTCCCGGAGCGCTTCGCTGTTCCAGCAGTCGCCGAGATTGACGATGTTTTCGCACACGCCGGGGAACTTCGGCTCCACCACATGGGGCGGCGTGCCGTCGCAGACCAGCAGATGCAGCCCCGGAACCAGCACCGCGTCCAGGCTTCCCGGGTCGCTGCCGCAGTGGGCGCACTCCGTGTCGAAGCCGCGTTCCAGCGTCTGCTTCGCAACGCGGCGCATCAGGGTCGATTTCCCCGTACCGGGGCCGCCTTTGATAATGAACGCGCGGCTGCTTCCGTAGGGGTCGTAGGATGTTTCGAACAGCGACACAAAGCCCGCGGGGGTGTTTGCGCCGAGAAAGGTGTCGATTCGTTTTGCCATGTGCAGACCTCCTTTGATCTCTTTCTTATCTTATTCTTTCCCCAAAAAAATGTCACAATTTTTTTACACAATCTTGATTTTGTGGTAGCACATCGTGTATATTATAGGTATTGTTGGAAAGTATCACTATTTTGGAGGAAACTTTATGATCGACACTGCCATCAAACAACTGGTCCGCTACGCCGAAACGGCCGGCCTGCTCGAGGCGCAGGATCGCGTCTGGGCGGTCAACCGTCTGCTTGAGGTGCTGCAAAAGGAGACCTTTGACGATCCTGCGCTCACCGACGCGCAGCCGCCGCTGGAGGACATACTCCGCGTCCTGCTGGATGACGCGGCCGCCCGCGGCCTCATCAAGAACGATGTGACGAGCCGCGATCTGTTTGACACGAAGCTCATGGGCGCGCTGACGCCGCCGCCCTCCGCCGTGACAAAGGAGTTCCGCCGGCGCTATGACGCCTCGCCGAAGGAAGCGACGGACTACTTCTATCGCTTCAGCCGCAGCACGGATTACATCCGCACCTATCGCGTGGCAAAGGATCTGAAATGGCAGACCGAGACGGAATACGGCGTTTTGGATGTGACGGTCAACCTTTCGAAGCCGGAGAAGACTCCGGAGGAGATCGCCGCGGCGAAAAAGGCCAAGCAGGGCGGCTATCCGAAATGCCTGCTCTGCCCGGAGAACGAGGGCTACGCCGGTCGGGTGAACCATCCCGCGCGGCAGAACCACCGCATCATTCCCATCACCGTCGGCGGCAGCGACTGGGGATTCCAGTATTCTCCCTATGTCTATTACAATGAGCACTGCATCGTGTTCAATAAGCAGCACATCCCGATGAAGATCGACCGCAGCGCTTTTGAAAAGCTGCTGGACTTCATCGCCCTGTTCCCGCATTACTTTGTCGGCTCCAACGCCGATCTGCCCATCGTCGGCGGTTCGATCCTTTCCCATGAGCATTTTCAGGGCGGCAATTACGAGTTCGCCATGGCAAAGGCGCCGGTGGAGCGCAGCTTTTCCGTGAAGGGCTTTGAGAACGTGACCTGCGGCGTGGTCAAATGGCCGATGTCCGTGGTGCGTCTGCAGAGCGCCGACCGCGCGCAGCTTGTGGAGCTCGCCGACCGCATTCTGAACGTCTGGCGCGGCTACAGCGACGAAAGCTGCTTTATCTTTGCCGAAACCGACGGCGAACCCCACAACACCGTCACGCCGATCGCCCGCAAGCGCGGCGACCGGTTCGAGCTGGATTTGGTGCTGCGCAACAACATCACCACCGAGGAGCATCCCCTCGGCGTGTTCCATCCGCACAAGGAGCTGCACAACATCAAAAAAGAAAACATCGGCCTCATCGAGGTCATGGGTCTGGCTGTGCTGCCCGCCCGCCTCAAAAACGAGATGGCGCTGCTGGAACGCGCGATTTTGAACGGCGACGACCTCGAAAAAGACGAAACGCTGCAAAAGCACGCCGCCTGGGTCGCCTCCTTCCGCGAAAACTACAGCTTTACCCCCGAAAACACACAGGTAATTTTGCAAAAAGAGATCGGCGTCGTGTTTGCCAAGGTATTGGAACACGCCGGCGTCTATAAGCGCGACGCTGCAGGACAGCAGGGCTTCGACCGCTTTTTGCAGGCATTATAAAAAGGAGTGTTCCCGATGAAAACAAGAACCACCGCAAGCCGCCTGCTCGCCATGCTGATGGCGGTGCTGATGCTGTTTTCCGTCGTTCCGGCGGCAACACTGCTATCGGCCGGCGCTGCGCCGAGCACGAGCGCATCCAAAACCAAGCAGATGAGCAAGGCGAAGATCACCGTCACCAGCCCGGTCAAATATACCGGCAAGGCCAAGCAGCCGATCGTTGAAGTGAAATACGGCAAAAAGACGCTCACGGAAGGCGTGCACTACAGAGTCAAGTACTACAACAATGTGGACGTCGGCATCGCGAAGGTGAAGGTCATCGCGCTGAAAAGCAGCAACTTCACCGGCAGCAAAATCGCGAAATTCCGCATCCAGCCCGCCAAAGTCGGCGGACTGAAAACCACCAAGACGGCCGAGACCTACATCAAGCTCGCCTGGAACGCCGTCAAGGGCGCCACGGGCTATGTGCTGTATCGCTATGACCCGGCGACCGGTCTTTACACCCGGATCAAGGCGGTGAAAAAGACTTCGGCCATCGCGACGAAGCTGACCGCCGGCACGACCTACCGCTTTGCCGTGCGCGCTTACACCCGCGTGGGCGACAAGAACTATTTCGGCACTTATTCCAAGCTGCGCAAGGCCGCAACGGCCGCCGCTCCCGCGCCGACCCAGCCGACCCAGCCGACGCCGACCCAGCCCACACCGACGCAGCCGACGACGCCGACGCAGCCGACGCAGCCGACGACCCCGACAGAGCCGACAACGCCCACGGAGCCGACGAATCCTACGGAGCCGACAAATCCCACGGATCCGACGACCCCGACGACGCCGACCCAGCCGGCAGAGCCTTTGGACGAAGGCCCGGTGACCGGATTGAAGGCGAGCAAGAGCGGCGACAGTGTCGTTTTGACCTGGAACGCAGCGAAGGGCGCAACGGGCTATGAGGTCTGCACCTATGACCGCGTAAACAACAGCTATAAGACGCTGCAGACCACGGCGACCAACACCGCCACGGTGACCGGTCTCAAAAAGCAGCAGCCCAACTACTTTTCCGTACGCGCTCTGCAGACGGCAAACGGCGCCACCAAATACAGCGCCTACAGCGAAACCGTGGAACAGACCGTTTACTATGCGGATTACTATGCCGCCGTCTTCAAAAAGGGCGAGTACACCGTAGAGATGCGGATCCTTGCCGACGATCCGAGCCTTTCCATGGATAAGATGACCCTCGCCGCCAAAAACGGCAACCTCAACATGAGAACCACCATCAAGGACGACAGCCTGGGCAACATGGACGCCGAAATGCTCTATATCAAGAGCAAGAACAAGCTCTATGTCCACGCCATGGGCATGTGGATCGACGGCAACACCCTGCTGGGTGAAGACGACAGCATGTTCTCGCAGATGAACATCTTCGGTACGCTGGATCTGGACAATCTGGACGACGTGGAGCTGAGCACCGAACGGATCGGCACGACCATGTACACGACCGAGACCGTGAAGGGCAAGAACGCCGACACCACCTTCTATATCGACAACACCGGCGCCCTGAAGCGCATTGTGGTTTCCGGCGGCGGCGCGGACGCGACGATGGAGATCCTTTCCTTCTCGACCAAGGCCAACGACAGTTGGTTCGTCGAACCGAAAGCCTCCGAGGTTGTGGATATCAGCGGTTTGATGAACTGATCTGACGCCTGTATTTTTGAAAGGAGCCCCATGCTGAACAAAATCATCGCCTTTCTGCTGGCGCCGCTGCTGTTTTTCCAGACCCTGACGCCCGCCTTCCTCGGCGCAAGGAACGACCAGTCCTTTTCCGACGCCGACCTGCAGAATCTGCGCTCTCCGGCCGATTATGTGAACTATGTGCAGGAGCACGGCGCACCCGTGCTGGCCACGGAAACGCTGCTGCGCCCCACCAAGCCGCTGACGACCCTGCGCCGCATCCTCACCGGAAAGATCTTCTCCGAAGAAAAGGAGGCCTTCATCCAGGTGAAGGCGGACGAGACCTTCTCCGCCATGTATGAGAGCGTTCTCGACGCCTCCGGCTTCGACGTGCTTTCGATCCTGAACCATGTGCCCGATCTTTCGGATCCCCTTTCCCTGCTGGTCAGAAGCTTGCGCATCGACACGGCGGCGCTGCGGGAATGGACGATCGAACAGCGCGACAAATACAACGCCAAAGGCCAAAACGGCGTGGCCATCGCCTTCCGGATGTTCGGCGTTTTCCTCAGCGTTGTCAAGGAGGCCGAGGTTTTCGGCACGCCCACCGGCGAGCCGGATGAGATCCAGGTCTGCCTGCGTCTGATCTATCACGACGGCACCGAGGACGTGCTTTACCCCGCGACCTATATCAATACCGCCACCGGCCAATGCTACAGCAAGGAGGGCGTGGGCATGTTCGCCACCGGCGTGGACATGGACATGAACCAGATGGTGGCCTGCGGCGCGATCAACGCCTGGCAGCGCGAGTTCGGCTTCATGCTGTTCTACGATCTGTTGGCCGATACGTCGCCCCTGTTCAATTTTACTACTCGCCGCTTCAAGTTTGATTACGCCGGCAAGGAGTGGATGATCCAAATCTGGAAGGGCAATTACCTGATGATCACGAACGGCGGCGAGCTGGGCGTCTACAACCGCGAAAAATGGCGATTCGGCACCTATTACGACTGCGCGAAGGATGAAGAGCTGATGGATATGACCATGGAGCTTTCCCACGGCGATGAGGTGCTGTTCACCGTCGGCCCCGAAAAGCACTGGTGGCTCACAGGATTCAAGGCGGGTAAGACGCTGTATCTGCCCGACACGCTGACGCTGCGCTTCTCCATCGACTTCCCGAACGCCGAAATGCGCAAGGCCTTCACCGACGCCGTGGACCGCCACATTCTCCACGACGTGCGCTACACGCTGAACGGCAACACGGTCAGCGCTGTCTGGTGAAATGCCGCGAAAAAAATTGCCCCTTGATTTTTTCAAAAAATGTGCTACAATAAGGATGAGATTTTATCCTTTGAATAACCATTGAACTTTGGAAAGGAGATCATTCCATGAAACTGACCAAAAAACTGTTTGCCGTTCTGCTTGCGGCGCTGATGCTGCTGACGGCGGTTCCCTTCGCCTTTGCTGCACAAGTGGATTACAACATTGCCGACGGTGTTCTGACGGTTACCGGCAGCGGCGAAATGCCGAGCTTCCAGTACACCGACCGTCCCTGGGCGGCTTCTGCCGATTCCATCACCTCCATCGTGGTGGAGGGCTGCACCAATGTCAGCCCCTACGCGTTTAAGGATTTGGCGAAGGTGACCGAGGTTACGCTGTCCGAGAGCGTGCAGGACATCGACATCTATGCTTTCCTCGGCTGCGAAGCGCTGACGACCATCACCCTGCCCGCGGAGCTGACCGCGCTGAAGACCGGCGTATTCAGCGGCTGCAAAGCCCTAACCGCCATCACGATCCCCGACAAGGTGGAAGAGATTCAGACCTATGCGTTCAACCAGTGCGGTCTGACGGAGATCTTCCTGCCCTTCTCGGTGAAGAACATTGCGAAGAACGCCTTTGCCCACTGCGAAGCGCTCAAGAAGGTTACGGTCAAGAACAACGAGTGCAACATCGTTTCGGGCGCTTTCCCGCCGCCGGCGGAAGCGCAGATCACCTTCTATTCCGTCTACAACTCCAAGGCCGACAACTTTGCCATTGCCAACGGTTACGGCTATGAGCGTATCCCCGACGAGAACAAGCCGCAGTACGACACCCCGGACACGGTTCAGGAAGTGGTTCAGGTCTCGCAGGACAATCTGAAGGATACGAAGTTCGGTTCCTTCCTGCGCCGTCTGTTCGAGCTGCTCGGCCTGCAGAAGAAAGAGGAGCCCGCACAGATTGAAGGCGGCGGCTCCGGTTCCGGTTCCGGCGGCGGAGATCCCGATGAAAGCAAGCCGCTGGTCATCACCGGCGTCGGCGCGGACATCGGCAACTTCCTCATGAAAACCTCCCTTGCGGAGATCATTCTGAGCCTGCGCGAAGCGCTGCAGACATTCCTGAGTTCCGCCGGGAAATAAACAAAAGAAAAAGGGCCTGTTGAAACAACCGGTGCCCCGAAGAAGAAACCGCGCAGGGGTCGCCCCGTGCGGCCGCCCCTGCGCGATGGTTCTTAACCTCATGACCCTGCTGTTTTCAGCAGGGCTTTTTTTGTGTATATTTGTGTATAAATGTATGACCTGTCAGGAAAAATGAGCGGTCAGCCGCTGCAGCTCGGCGTCGGTGATCTCCACGGCATGGCCGTGCTTAAACCCGTAGGGGAAGGAAAAGGCTTCGTCGGCCCGGCAAAACGCCGCGTTGCCGGCGGCAGGGGAAAGGAAGGGCACATAGCCCATCTTTTCTTTTTCGCAGCCGAAAAAATCCAGCAGCAGGCACCAGCGGCCGTCCGGAAGCACAAAGGTCGTCGGCGCTTCATAGGCGCCGGGATCCCGCATGGTTTGGATGCGCGCGGTGAAGGCTTCGTCGTCCTCATAGGGGCCGAACAGCGTTTCTGCCGTGGCGTGCATCACGCCGGAGGGGTTTTGGCTGTTTTTATAGAACAGGTGATAGGTGTCGCCGTGTCTGACAAGATGGGAATCGAGGATCTCCGTCGGCCGGTCAAAAAACAGGCGCGGCGGGGAGAAATCTCGGAAATCCTTTGTGGTGCAGCAGTAGATCGACATGTGCTCGAAGCCTGTTTCACGCACTGTGGCGCTCCAGTGCAGCAGATACGTCCCGCTGCTTTCGTCAAAGAAGACCTCCGGCGCCCAGAGGCAGCCGAAGTCCCCGCAGCCGGAGAACCACAGCTCCTGCGGCGAAAAACGCACCAGATCGTCCGAGCGCCAGAGGGAAAGGTGTTTGCTGCCGGCGTGGTTGAGCTGCCGCCAGTCCACGTTGTGCCCGGCGTCCATGTGGCGCACGATGCAAAGGTCCGTCGCGAGGATCACAAAGCCGCCCGTGCGCAGCCGCACAAGCTCGATGTCGCGGCAGCCGAGATCGCCACGCGTGCAGGTCAAAACGGGCTTGCCGCCGTTCAGGGCTTTCCAGTCGGTTCCGTTTTCGCTGACGGCAAAATGCACCTGCTCGCCGTCGGGCGTCAGTTTTTCGCGAAAGTGCACAAAGAGATACGGCATGGGCTCAGCCTTCGCGTTCGGCGCCGTAGCGCACGGCGATGTTCTTCGGAAACAGGCCGGTGGAGATCTGCGGCCGCCAGTGGTCGCCCAGCGTCGTCTGCGCGCGGAAGGCTTCTTCCTCCAGCGCGATGCAGATCTCGCTGACGCCCTTGATCTCGCCGTCCTCCTTGTAGCAGGTGTCCCAGAAGGCGTGGTGGCCGATCTTCGTCACCGATGCGGGAACAAAGAGATAGGTCAGCGCCTGGTTGCCGGTGAGTGCATCGGAACCGATGATTTCAAGGCCTTCCGGCAAAGAGGGATATGCATCCTTTTGGATGACCGACAGATCGGCAAGGGCTTCGAGCCCGGCGGGATGGGTACAGGTGAAAATGTGTTCCAGCGACGTACACTTGAACAGACCGAGCGTCTCGATCTCCCGCAGCCCTTCGGGCAGATACAGGTCGGTGAGATTGGCGTAGTTGAACGCCATTTCCCCGATGACCGTCACTGACGGGGGCAGCACATAGGTGCGTGTGTCGGCGTTGTATTTTTCATAGAACGCCTCGTCATAGACTTCCGTCGGGCCCCAGAGTTCTTCCACGGGTTTTCCGGCGGCATCTTTGAGGTCGCCGTAGCCGCGGGAATTGCGCAGATATTTGTCGTGGTCAATGGGATAGCAGACGACGCGCGTCAGGTCCTTTGTGTAGAGTACGCCGTCGAGGTCGCAGTAAGCCGGGTTGTCCGGGTCGACCCGGATGGTCTGCAGCGCCCAGCAGCTATAGAAGGAGGTGGGTTCGACCGAGACCACGTTTTTGCCGAGGCGGATCTCCGTCAGCTTTTCGTCGCAGTTGAAGGCGAATTCGTGCAGGGCGGTGACCGGGGTTTTCGCGTCGTCCTCGGTGCGGTCAATGGTCAGCGTCGTCACGTCGCCGGGGTTGGAAAAGCGCACCAGCTCGCTGCTGCCGTCCTCCAGAACGGCATATTTAAACGGCACGGTGTGAACAGCGCGAATACTGAAAAAGATGGCAAGGCCGATGGCGATCAGCAGAATGACGACCACAAGGATCTTTTTTTGCCGCATGTTTTTGATCGGCTTTCCGATCCGGGGCGCATGCAGACCTTCGATCTGGTAGGTCCAGATCTCATCCTCCGGAATGTCCAGCGTATAGGCCGGCGCCTGGGCGGCTTCCTCCTTTGCCTCTTTGGCAAGGAAGTCTTCGCTGTTCTTCTTTGCTTTTTCCTTTTTCATTCCGTCACCTCCTGTGTGCAGGACACCGGTACGGGGGCGGCGCCTTCCTCGGTTTCCTGCGTTTCCTGTGCCGCTGCCGAGTTCTGTTCTTCCTCCAACTGTTTGCGCGTCACTTCTTCTCTGCGGCGCAGCACTTCAATGACCTTGAACTGTTTGTCGTCGGTGTAATCCCAAAAGAAGAAGGGGATGGCCATGAGCACATAGCCCACAATGTCAATGATCATGGGAATGACGATGATTTTGATGCGCGAGGCGTCCACAAACAGAATATCCCAGTTGCTGTTGAAGCCGTATTTCAGCAGCAGCAGCGGAATAATCAGGCCCACGAACGAGGTGATCGGTCCGGTGAACCAGCCGAACACGCCCGAAAAGTTTTCAAGCCGTTCGCCGGAAAGATACATCTGATAGTCATTGATACGCACGTCCATATCGTGCTGCGCGGTGACAGGCACGGTCTTGCACACTTCCATCAGGAAGAGCACGACCACACAAAGGGTGCCGCACAGCGTCAGATTTTCGCCGCAGAACAAAATCGCCAGCACGATGATCCCGTTGCCGATGGCGCGGGAAAGCTGGAAAAAGATCATCAGGTGTTTATACTTGAACCGTTTGAGAAAATAGGGTGCAAACAGGTCGGGCGGCGTTCCCGCAAACGAGATCAGCGCCACGATCAGACTGTAGGCAAGGCCGCTCAGACGGAAAGTGTAAAGATAAAGGATCGTTGTGATGCCGAGCATACCGTTGCCCAGCGAGTCCAGAAGCTGATAGACGGTGTTGATCCACTTATACTTGTTGCCCATGACGCCGAACATGCCGTCCCAGAAATTGATCTGGACTTTCTTTTCCAGTGGCGGCTGAGGGATACGCTCTTTCACGCGGCCGGCAAACACGATGGTCAGCGTTGCAAAGGTGATGAAGGTGATGGGGATCACATAGCGGAACATGTTGATATCCGCCCATTTGTAGCGCAGCATGCCGATGAACACGGGCAGAATGATCGCGAGAATGGAGTTGAAAATGTGGGAGATCTTGATAGGATAGGAGCGCACGAGGATACGTTCGCGCACGTTGGGGCTGATGTTCATTGCCGCGGCTTCCATCTGTTCGCCGAAGCCGAACATGTTATAGACCGCAAACAGCAGGTTCGCGACCCAAACGCGGGTGACCACATCGGGAATGTTATAGAACGGCAGCCAGCCGATCAGCACGACCATGATGCACTTGGGCACAACGTCGCTGTAAAGGCAGTATTTGTAGCGGCCGAATTTCGGGATCAGCTTTTTGCGCCAGAAGATGTTGCGCAGGCCGACATAGCCGTTGAAGAAGGTGTGCGTGCCGAGGATCTTGAACGCCGAGGCGCACGAGATGCCCTCCAGCGAGTTCATGTAGGTGACGAACCAGCCGCTCTGATCGAAGAATCTTGTGATGTCGAAGATGATCAGCGAGAGACCGATGACTACCATGGACACGTAGGTGATGACGAGCTTCCGTTCCGTCTTTTTCGGCAAAAAGCCGAGGTTGTCGCAGACGAACCACCAGATCAGCGTCCAGACATAGCCCAGCGGCATATTGATGATGTTGATGACGGAAAACGTCAGGTACGGCAGCTTGTAGTGGTACATCATCAGATAGCACGACGCGGCGAACGCGATGTATTCCAGCGTTTTGGAACCGGCGTAGTTGCTGCCGACCGAGACGATGACGTCCTTGTATTCCTTGTAGGGCACATACTTCCCCGGCGCCGGAGTGTTCCAGTGGCTCCGGATCTCGCGCAGCAGCCCCTTGACCTTGCCGCCGAAGCCGCTTTTATTTTCTTCCATTGCAGCGTTTCCTTTCTTTGATTGTTTGTTTTCAACAGAATCAGAGAAGATTCTATGAATACTATAGAGGATATTGACCAAATTGTCAAGCGAAAGAGACGGAAAACAAAAGTCTTCTGAAAAAGAAAAACGACCCGGATGGATCGTTTTCCCTTAAAACAGTATTTCGCTGTTATTTGTGCAGTCCGAACAGCGCTAAAATGTCATGGAAAAGCTGAATGAAAAAGCCGAACAGTCCTTCATGGGTCTGGCCGCAATACTTGCAGCTGCCGCGCTGCGGCTCCACTTCCTGCGGCTCAAACGGCTGGGGTTCCTCAGGCTGGGGTTCCTCAGGCTGGGGTTCCTCAGGCTGGGGCAGCTTTTCCGTTGTGATATTCGCCAGCTCTTCGGTTCCGTTTTCGTCTGCGTAATTCTTTCCGCAGGAAATGCAATGATAATGCGCCACGGTGCCTTCCGCTTCAACCGTTGCTTTTTGTTCCGGAACATAGGTCAGACTGTGCACGATGATCCCCTCATCCACAAACGTGCGATAAGTACGGTTTGCATTCAACCGATCTTCATTGACCAGCAGTCGGATGAATGCGCCGCTTCCGGTCGTGGGGCCGTCATAGAGCGTATTGTCCGTATCATCTCTGAAGTCCATGCGCATATTCGTTACAGTGGCGTTGAAGTTGCTGTTGCCGACTTTGAAGCCGGTGCAGTTGCCGCCCTCGCCGCTCCACCAGAACGCGGTACAGTTGTCATAGATGCTGCGGCCGCTGCCGGTGATCTTGAACGCGGTCTGGAACTGATCGCTGTAACAGTGGGTGAAAAGGTTGTTGGTGCTCTCTTCCACAAAGCCGCAGGAGCCGTTGTACTGGTTCCAGGCGATGTTGAACAGCGGGTGGATATTGGTCAGGCTGTTGCCGTTGGAATGGATGATCACGCCTGTGCGCACACCGGCAATGCGGGCGTTGGTGACGGTGTTGTCGTGTCCTTCGATCTTGATCCCAACGGAGTTTGCCGTGCCGGCTCCAAAGATGTTGATGTCTCTGATATCCGCGTCGGAGGAACCGGAATTTGCGCCGTACTTGATATGCAGACCCACAATGGTGTTTTTGATCGACGTGTTCTGCACCTTGGTTTCCCGGCCGGAATCAATGCTCACGCCGTTTGCGACCTTGTTTCCGTCAATAACGCCGCCGGTCAGGGAGTAGTTGCTGCCGACCTTTTTTATCGTATTGTAAGGATCCTTGCCGCCCAGCGCGATCAGCGCGCCGCCTGTGAATCCGCTGGTTGCGCGAATGACCGCATAGTTTGTCAACTGCAGATCAACGCTTTTGGAAGGATCGGCAGGGGTGCGCAGCGGATGGGATAAAAGGTAGACGCCGTCGGGGAAATAAATGGTGCGGTTGGGGTTTGCATCGATGACGGCCTGCAGCGCGTCCGCAACGTCTTTGCCGGTATCTGCGGCAACATAGTCCGTGACGCAAACAGTGCCGGGCATTGCAGAAGCAAACGCGCATGTCGGCACGATCATGGTAAGGACCAGAAGCACGGAGAGGATCGTTTTCATCTTTGACATGGAGATCATCCTTTCTTTTTTCTCAAAAACATTATAACACACCGGGCAAAAATGTCAACAAAAAAAGAAAAACGACCCGACTGGATCGCTTCTCTGTGGCGTGCTGCGAGGGACGCACCCGCTGCGGCGACGCCTTGCGTGTGCCGTCCTCGGCGGCAGAGAATTGCCGCCTCGAGCTTCGGCGCGGAAAACCTGCCGCGGGCAGCTTTTCTGCTCGCGCCTCGCCCTCTCAGGGTTCGAGTCCCTTCCAGCGACAGATGCCGGATATGTTTTTGTTAAGAAAAAGAAAAGCAACCCGAAACGGATTGCTTCTCTTGGCGCGCTGGAAGGGACTCGAACCCCCGACCTTTTGGTTCGTAGCCAAACACTCTATCCAGCTGAGCTACCAGCGCATTTCGCATTTGCCGGGATATATTACCACAAACGAACGGTATTGTCAAGGGCTCAGGACAAAATTTTTCATCTTTTTTCCGCCGAAAATGTCCGCACCCTATTGACAAACCGGCCGTTTTTCAGTATGGTAGTTCATGTTGATTTTTTTGTTTTGAACCCCGGGAGGTATCCGCATGAAAAAAGAATGGAAAGCCGTGATCGCCGTGATTCTGAGCGTGTGGCTGTTTGTGATGGGATTTGAGCTCGGCTCCTATAAAGAAAGAAAGGCGATCGCCCAAAAGCCGCCGATGACGGCTCCGGCAACGACAGCCCCTCCGACGACGACGGCGCCGACGACCGCCCCCGAGGAGCAGACGTTGTTCTCCTTTGACGATGTGCTTTCCGACGGAACGACCCAGGCGGAGGATATCTCCTCGCTGCTGACCACCATGGCCGTCCCCGACACCACGGCGCCGACGAGCGCCGCCCCGGCTTCGGCGTCGACTGCTGCGCCGGCCCCGACGACAGCGGCGGCCGGGGATCCGTCCAAGCTCTCCAAGGACGAGGTGATCAAGGAGGTCACGGCGGCGATGCGCACGCTGAGAAGCGAGCAGAACATGACCGCGCGGAAAACGGAGGCCACGAAGATCGCCCTGACCGAGTGTTCGGCCAAGGCAGCGACGGGTCTGGTCAACAGGGCGCTGGAAAACGCCGGCGTCAACGAGACCGTGACCTACAACTTCCGCGGCGGCAAAGCCGTTGGCGCGGACGAGAACGGAAAAGCGGCGGACGGCGGAAAAACCGTGACCCCGCGCGACGTGATCCCTCCGGCGGGCAAGGACTTTGCTCTGTCCGCTTCCGGCGTGGAGAGCGCAACGGCGAAAAAGAGCGGCAGCGACACCGTTTACACCGTGAAGCTGCTGCCGGAGAAAACGACCCTTGCGAACCCCGTCCCGCCCAACAACGCCGCGGCCATCGGCTATGTGGATTTTTCCAAGCGCGAGCTTTCCGGCGTCACGCTGGAGGAAGTGAACATCACCTATCCCGGCTCCGTGGTCACCGTGACGGTGAACAGCAGCGGCAAGGTCATCAAGCTGGGCGAATATCTCCCCCTGCAGGGCGACGGCAAGGCCAAGGTCACGGTCTTCAGCGGCACGGCGAGCTTTTCCGGCGACGTTTCCGCCACCTGGACGTTCAATTATTAAACAGCCGACGGTTCTTCCGGCGACAGGAGCTCCGTTGCATTTTCAAATCAGCAAACAACCGCCTCGAAATCCGGGGCGGTTATTTTAACGGTTTCAATTCTTTTGTATAGCCGAGAAAGTATTCGGGAGAGAGGTTGTAGAATTCGCAGAGCGTCATGAAGTCTTCAATGGAGAGCTTTACGCGGCGTTTCTCGATATGGTCATAGCCTTGCTGGGACTTTTGAATGATTTTCCCGACATCGGTCTGCGTCAAGTCGTGGTCGATTCTCATAGCGGTTAGGCGGTCAATGTAATCCATAATATCACCTTCCCCTATATTATGGATTACTCAAGTTTTGAGTATTGACAAACACTCGTAGATCGAGTATTATAAAGAAAAAAGGAGGATGTTTTATGGATGAGTTGATTAATAAAGAGGCAATGGGAGAAAATTCTTCTAAAACAGAAAATGATTCTTTTCAAGAGCAAAAAGAGACAAAAACGTATGAACCCGCCTGTGATGTAGAAACTGAAAGCGAAAAACCAAATCCAATGTCTGAGAAGATAGACAACATGTCATCTGTTGCTTTTCAGCCTATATCTCCAAATGAAACTGAATTAGAAAAACACGGGAACCCTGTATCTCAAAAAAAGAACAACAAAAGGCTGATTTTTTTATCTATTGTTGCAATATGTATTCTTGCTGTTTTAGGAGCTATCTTTTTGGGAATCACTCACAATCAAAAACTCCAGGGAGAAAGCATTATTACAGCTTTGAAAGCTGGAAATATAGATCAAGCAATTGAACTATATGAACAAGCGAACAAAACTGTTATTGAACGATATAACGCCAATATTGAGGACGAGTTTTCAAGTTTAGTGTTTAGTAATAAATATTCTTTTGGATCAGTGTCTTCGGGTTTAGTTGCTGAGGATCAGTTCGACTCATATTCAAAATATCTAAAGTTTTCTGAGGTGGCTGGATACTCGGAGGATAACAAAGCAGTTCGTTATGTTAAAACAGTTTTGAAATTAAAAGATTTTGCAAAGTACAATAACATAATTACCTTAGTGTATAACATAACAGACGATTATCAAAACTTCCTCTACTATTTTAAAGCATCTATGAATTCAAGTAGTAGCAGTTTGTATACATACCACCAAAAGGGAAAAGAGTATATGGAGAGTATTTATCGAGAAGCTAATAAGTACACGGGGTATTTGTGTATGGACTTTAAAACTGCAGCTCAAGAGATTTATATGTGGTATGAAACTATTGGAGATGCGGTTTCAACGCAAAGTTTTGTTGAATCGAAAAATAAGATTGAAGATATCATTAGTGATGTTACAAATGCAATGGGAGAAATAAGCGATATTAAAAAGATATTGGAATCATATTGACGGAGAGGTAGATTATGAGAAAGAGATTATCGGTGATTTTTGTTTGTGCCCTTTTGATGGTTGTGCTTTTTTCAGGTTGTTCTGAAACTACAAACAATAAAGAAAAGACACAAGAATACTTTCTGAATAACTGGTCATTTAGTGTTTTAGATGACTGGATTCTGAACGAGGAAAAAACAGAAGACAACGAGATTTCGTTTGTAAAGAATTCTGAAGACGTAGACAAAGATGTCAAGGATACTTTAATCATTCGTTATGAAAAGATCCCTGAAATAATGAAATTGGACACAGGAGACGGAGGCATTAAAACAAAAGACGATGTTGTTAAGAAGTATTCTTATGGATCTATAAGTCTGGTGAACATGACTTTTTCGGAATGGAAACACTCAAACGGTTTTGAATATTGCGAGCAATACTTTGAGACAGAAGGAAAGTTAGCTGACGGCTCATATGGGAATAGATACGGGAGAGAGATTATAGTTCCAATTAACACGACTGAGGCATATTTACATGCAGTTACTATTGGCGATGAAGAAATTGACATGCAAAGCTTAAATGCTGTTATTGAAACATTACACCAAAGTGAATAAGCAAATGTGTTACAGAAAAGCTTAGCAAAAAGTACCAGCCAATAAGTTTTTTTCCGCCGCGGAGACCCCTTCCGCGGCCTTTTCTATTATATATAGGCTGACGACTGATGACTAACGACTGACGGCTGTCTATATTTAGTGAAAAAACGCGTTTGGAACACCCGATATAGTGGTCAAAAAAGCGGCGAAAAAATTCTGCATTTTGTACAAAGTTTTTTTGAAAAAATCGTTGACATTCCACAAGAAGTGTGCTAAAATAGGCGAGTCTGTGAGTCTGCGTAGGTGGGTATAACTATGCCTTCTCACAACCAAACGATATGCGATGATGCGGGAGGTGGCTGCCCGAAGAGGCAGGGAATTTCCGCGGAGTATGTCCGATTCAAAACCGGGCGATCCATAGTCACTGATGCGTGCGCCGCATCTTGCGTTAGGCTCAGCCTAAGCGACACACGCGTGATCTGCGCATTTTTGCGCCTTGCCGGAAATAACGCCTTTCCGGTTTTTCAATGGGAAAGGCAGAAACACCCGGAAGAGTGGCAAAAATGTGCGCCCGCCCAACCAAATTTTATGGAGGCGAAACATCAATGGCAGTAAAAGAAAAGATTCGTATCAGACTCAAGGGTTACGATCACAACCTGGTCGACAAGGCCGCTGTGATGATCGTGGAAGCCGCGAAGCGCACCGGCGCAACGGTCTCCGGCCCGATCCCCCTTCCCACCGAGAAGGAGATCGTGACGATCCTGCGCGCTGTTCATAAGTATAAGGACAGCCGTGAACAGTTTGAACAGAGAACGCATAAGCGTCTCATCGACATCATCAGACCGACACCCAAGACCGTGGAGGCTCTGACAAATCTTGAAATTCCGGCAAGCGTTGAAATCGAAATCAAAAGATAAGTGCTAAGCATCGATTTATACCCTCAATGCTACCAGAAGGTCATGTTGGAAACATCCAACCAATAACCAAAGGAGGAACATCAGAATGAAAAAAGGTCTTATCGGCAGAAAAGTCGGCATGACGCAAGTCTTCGACGAAAAGGGCAATGTGATCCCCGTTACCGTTGTGGAACTTGGCCCGTGCGCAGTCGTCCAGAAGAAAACCGTGGAAAACGACGGATATGACGCCGTTCAGCTCGGCTTCGACGACAAAAAAGTCACCAGAACCAACAAACCCGACGCCGGCCACTTCAAGAAAGCGGACGTCGCCCCCAAGAAGGTCCTCAAGGAGTTCCGTCTGGACGACATCAGCGCGCTGAACGTGGGCGATATCCTGAAGGCTGACGTCTTCGCCGCCGGCGAAAAAGTCGACGTTGTCGGCACCAGCAAGGGTAAGGGAACCGCCGGTTCCATCAAGCGCTGGAACTTCTCCAGACTGAAGGAATCCCACGGTACCGGCCCCGTTGCAAGACACGCCGGTTCCCTGGGCGCCTGCTCCGATCCTTCCCGCGTATATAAAGGAAAGAAGCTCGCAGGTCACCTCGGTTCCGAACGCGTGACCATCCAGAACCTCGACGTTGTGAAGGTCGACGCGGAAAACAACCTCATCGCGATCAAGGGCGCCATCCCCGGTCCCCGGAAGGGCATCGTCATGGTCGTCAACAGCGTGAAAAAATCTTAACGAAAGGAGCCCTAATCAATGCCTAACGTAACAGTTTTTGATGTAAACGGGAACAAAGTTTCCGAGCTTGCGCTTGCCGAGAGCATTTTCGGCATCGTACCGAACACCTCGGCCATGCATCTGGCAGTGGTCGCTTATCTGGCAGCACAGCGCCAGGGCACCCAGTCCACCAAGACCCGTTCGGAAGTTTCCGGCGGCGGCAAAAAGCCCTGGAGACAAAAAGGCTCCGGCCGCGCAAGACAAGGCTCCACCAGAGCGCCCCAGTGGTACCACGGCGGTATCGCTCATGGCCCCAAGCCGAGAAGCTACCGCTTGAGCATCAACAAGAAGGTCAAGAGACTCGCCATGAAGTCCGCCCTTTCTTCCAAGGTGCTCGATAACGAGCTGATCGTGCTCGACGCGTTCAAGCTCGACGCGATCAAGACCAAGGAAGCCGCGAAAGTGCTTGCCGCGCTGGAAACCGGCAAGAAGACGCTGCTTGTTCTGCCCGAAAAGGACGACGTGCTTTACAGAAGCGCAAGAAACATTGCGGGCGTCAAGGTCACGCTTGTGAACACGCTGAATGTTTATGACATTCTCAACTGCAACAGCATGGTCGTGCTGAAGGATGCAGTCAGCAAAATCGAGGAGGTCTACGCATAATGAGCAAGCTTGCACATGACATCATCATCAAGCCGATCATCACGGAGGAATCCATGATGGGCACCGCGTTCAAAAAGTACACCTTCAAGGTGCTCAAGACCGCGAACAAGGCCGAGATCAAGGCCGCTGTGGAAGAAGTCTTCGGCGTCAAGGTCGCAAAGGTCAACACCATGCACTGCAAGGGTCATCTGAGAAGATACGGCCGCTATGAAGGCTACACGCCCTCCTGGAAAAAGGCCATCGTCACCCTGACCGAAGACAGCAAAACCATCGATTTCTTCGACGGTCTGCTGTAAGAAAAACAAACTGAACCCAAGTGGTAATGTATGGAGGCTGACATCCTCCGCGAAACCACTGATAGGAGTGTGAATCAAATGTCAATTCGTGTTTTGAAGCCTGTGACCAACGGCACGAGAAACATGTCGTACACAGACTATTCCGCACTTTCCAAGTGCGCACCCGAAAGAAGCCTGCTGGCGCCCCTCAACAAGAAGAGCGGCCGCAACAGCTACGGCCGCATCACCGTCCGCCACCGCGGCGGCGGCAACCGCAGAAAGTACCGCATCATCGACTTCAAGAGAGACAAGTTCGACGTTGACGCCACCGTGCTCACCCTCGAATATGACCCCAACCGCTCGGCGCACATCGCGCTGCTGCAGTATGAAGACGGCGAGAAGCGCTACATCATCGCCCCCGAAGGACTGAAAGTCGGCGACAAAGTCGAGGCCGGTCCCTCTGCCGATATCAAGCCGGGCAACGCCCTGCCGCTGACCAACATCCCGACCGGTACCTTCATCCACAACGTGGAGCTGTATCCGGGCCGCGGCGGCCAGCTTGCAAGAGCCGCCGGCAACGCGGCGCAGCTTATGGCGAAGGAAGGCGGCTACGCGCTGCTGAGACTGCCCTCCGGCGAACTGCGCAAGGTTCCCGAGACCTGCATGGCAACGATCGGCGTTGTCGGCAACACCGACCACGAAAACGTGAAGATCGGCAAAGCCGGCCGCACCCGTCACATGGGCATCCGCCCGACCGTCCGCGGTTCCGTCATGAACCCGTGTGATCACCCGCACGGCGGCGGCGAAGGCAAGTCGCCCATCGGCCGTCCCGGCCCTGTCACCCCGTGGGGCAAACCGGCACTCGGCTACAAGACCCGCGCCAAGAAGAACCGTTCCGACAAGCTGATCGTCAAGCGTCGCAACGACAAATAACGGTTGAGGAAAGGAGCTAAAAATCATGAGCAGAAGCACTAAGAAAGGACCTTTCGTGCAACCGAAGTTATACGAGAGAGTCGTGAAGATGAACGAAAAGGGCGAAAAGATCGTCCTGAAGACCTGGAGCCGCAGCTCCACGATCTTCCCCGAATTTGTCGGCCACACCTTCGCCGTTCACGACGGACGCAAGCACGTGCCCGTGTATGTGACGGAAGACATGGTCGGCCATAAGCTCGGCGAATTTGCACCGACACGTACCTTCCGCGGACATGCCGGTTCCAAAACCTCAAACAACGGTAAATAAGCGGAAAGGAGTGTATTGTAATGGAAGCAACTGCAAAAGTTACGTTCGTGCGCATCGCGCCGCGTAAAGTGAAAATCGTCCTTGACCTGATCCGCAACCAGCCGACGGACAAGGCGATGGCGATCCTCAAATACACGCCGAAGGCTGCGTGTGAGGTTCTTGCAAAGCTGCTGAAATCCGCGATTGCAAACGCGGAAAACAAAGATATGGACACGTCCAGACTGTACGTCGCCGAGTGCTACGTCGGCCAGGGCCCGACCCTCAAGCGCATCCGTCCCAGAGCGCAGGGCCGCGCAAACCGTATCAACAAGAAGACATCCCACATCACCCTTGTTCTCAAGGAAGCGGAATAATCGAAGAGGAGGTTAAACAATGGGCCAGAAAGTAAATCCGAACGGCTACAGAGTCGGCGTTATCAAAGACTGGGAATCTCGTTGGTATGCGAAGAAAAAGAACTTCGGCGACACCCTCGTGGAAGACTATGAGCTTCGTGAATATCTCCTCGAAACCCTTGCTCCCGCAGGCGTTCCCAAGGTGGAGATCGAGCGCGACGCCAAGCGCGTGCGCATCAACATCCACGTTGCGAAGCCCGGCATGGTCATCGGCCGCGGCGGCGCGGAGATCGAAAAGCTGAAGGCAGACCTTGAAAAGAGAGTCGGCAAAGCCGTTTCGCTCAACATCGTTGAGATCAAGAATCCCGACGTGAACGCGCAGCTCGTTGCGGAAAGCATCGCGGGCCAGCTCGAACGCAGAATTTCCTTCCGCCGCGCACTGAAGCAGTCCATCGGCCGCGCCATGAAGGCCGGCGCGAGAGGCATCAAGTGCCAGGCATCCGGCCGTCTGGGCGGTGCCGAAATCGCGAGAAGCGAAACTTACAAAGAGGGTACGATCCCCCTGCAGACCATCCGTGCAGACATTGACTACGGATTTGCAGAAGCGAAAACCACTTACGGACGCATCGGCGTCAAGGTCTGGATCTATGCCGGCGAAGTTCTCCAGGTTTCCAACAACGAGAACCGCCGCCGCCCGGACCGCCGTCGTCCCAGACAGCGTAGAGAAGACCGTCGGGAAGGAGGCAACAGATAATGTTATTACCGAAGCGTGTTAAACGTCGTAAAGTGCAGCGCGGCCGTCTGAAAGGCACAGCGCACAAGGGCAACCAGGTGACCTACGGTGATTTCGGTCTTGTTGCACTGGAACCCGCGTGGATCACTTCCCGCCAGATCGAAGCCGCCCGTATCGCCATGACGCGTTCCATCAAGCGCGGCGGTCAGGTTTGGATCAAAATTTTCCCGGATAAGCCGATCACCCAGAAACCCGCCGAAACCCGCATGGGCTCCGGTAAAGGTTCCCCCGAATACTGGGTCGCGGTCGTGAAGCCCGGCAGAGTCATGTTCGAGATCGCAGGCGTTGAAGAAGCGCTGGCGCGCGAGGCCATGCGTCTTGCCGCCAACAAGCTGCCGATCAAGTGCAAGTTTGTTGCGAAAGCAGATCAGGCAAAGGATGGTGAACAGTAATGAAGGCAAGTGAAATCAGAAAACTGTCCGCCGAAGAGATGGACGCCAAGCTCGCAGAGCTCAAGAAGGAGCTTTTCAATCTTCGCTTCCAGCAGGCTGTGAACCAGCTTGACAACCCGATGAGAATCAGTGCTGTGAAAAAGGACATCGCCCGCATCAAGACGGTGCAGCGCGACATTGAGCTTCACGGCGCGAATTCTTGAGGAAAGGGAGGTACTGACAAATGGAAAGAAACCTTCGTAAAACACAGGTCGGCATCGTCACCAGCGACAAGATGGAAAAAACCGTCGTCGTGACGATCAAGGACAAGGTCCGTCACCCGCTTTACAAAAAGATCGTCAACCGCACCGTGAAGGTGAAGGCCCACGACGAGAACAACGAATGCGGCATCGGCGACCGTGTGCTTATCATGGAGACCCGCCCCCTCTCCAAGGACAAGAGATGGCGTGTGGTCGAGATCATCGAAAAAGCCAAATAATTGGTGCAGCTTAAAGGAGGCCAACTACAATGATTCAACAGCAGACTTATCTGAAAGTTGCCGACAACACCGGCGCGAAAGAGCTCATGTGCATTCGCGTTCTGGGCGGCACCGGAAGAAGATATGCGAATATCGGAGACGTCATTGTTGCTTCTGTTAAGAAGGCAGCACCGGGTGGCGTCGTGAAAAAGGGCGAAGTCGTCAAGGCCGTGGTCGTCCGTTCCGCAACGGGCGTTCGCCGCGAAGACGGAACCTACATCCGCTTTGACGAAAACGCAGCCGTCATCATCAGAGATGACAAAAACCCCAGAGGTACCCGTATCTTTGGACCTGTCGCGAGAGAGCTTCGTGAAAAGGACTATATGAAGATCCTCTCCCTCGCGCCGGAAGTTCTTTAAGGAGGTGTCACGAGAATGAGTAAAGTTCATGTGAAAACTGGCGACCAGGTCGTCGTGATCAACGGCAAAGATCGTGGCGCCCGCGGCAAAGTCCTTCAGGTCAGCCCGAGCGAAGGCAAAGTGATCGTGGAAGGCATCAACATCGTTTCCAAGCACGTCAAGCCCCGCAGAATGGGCGAACAGGGCGGCATCATCAAGGCGGAAAGCGCACTGTATGCTTCCAAGGTTCAGCTCATTTGCCCGAAGTGCGGCAGACCGACCCGCGTCGGCCACGTCTTTGTGGAAGAAAAGGGCGAGATGAAGAAGATGCGCGTCTGCAAAAAGGCAGACTGCGGCGCGAAGTTTGAATAAGGGAGGCACATGTGATGGCAAGATTGAAAGACACTTACGTCAACGAGGTCGCACCCGCGTTGATGAAGAAGTTCGGCTATAAGAGCGTGATGCAGATCCCGAAGATCGACAAGGTCGTTGTGAACGTTGCCTGCGGCGAAGCCAGAGACAACGCGAAGATCCTTGACGCGATCGTTTCCGACATTCGCCAGATCACCGGCCAGCAGCCCGTGCTCTGCATGGCGAAGAAGAGCGTTGCGAACTTCAAACTGCGCGAAGGCATGACCATCGGCGCGAAGGTGACCCTCAGAGGCGAAAAGATGTATGAGTTCATCGACCGCTTCTTCAACCTGGCGCTGCCCCGCGTGCGCGACTTCCGCGGCATCAACCCGAACGCCTTTGACGGCAGAGGCAACTACTCCGTGGGTATCAAGGAACAGTTGATTTTCCCGGAGATCGAGTATGACAAGATCGACAAGGTGCGCGGTATGGACATCTGCTTTGTGACCACCGCAAACACCGACGAAGAAGCAAGAGAGCTGCTCACGCTTATGGGCGCCCCGTTCGAGAAACAGTAAGGAGGAATCACTTATGGCTAAAACATCTATGAAGGTGAAACAAAAAAGACCCGCTAAGTATTCCACAAGACAGTACAACCGCTGTAAGATCTGCGGCAGACCGCATGCGTATCTGCGCAAGTACGGCGTGTGCCGTATCTGCTTCAGAGAACTTGCCCATGCCGGCCAGATCCCGGGCGTGAAGAAAGCAAGCTGGTAAGCAATTGCAACAGGAGGTATAGGAATCATGCAAGTGACAGACGCAATCGCTGATATGCTTACGAGAATCCGTAACGCAAGTTCAGCAAAACACGATTCGGTGAAAATTCCTGCATCCAACACCAAGAAAGCAATTGCCCAGATTCTTGTGGATGAAGGTTACATCAAAAACTACACCGTCGAAGAAGACGGCAAACAGGGGATGATCACTGTTGAGCTGAAGTACGGCGCCAACAAGTCCCCCGTGATCACAGGTCTCCGCCGCGTTT
The DNA here is from genome assembly GCA_902774035.1 of Oscillospiraceae bacterium. Classification (GTDB taxonomy): domain Bacteria; phylum Bacillota; class Clostridia; order Oscillospirales; family Acutalibacteraceae; genus UBA6857. The sequence continues at coordinate 62,478 of CACYHA010000006.1, forward strand.
CCAAGCCCGGCCTGAGAATCTACACGAACTGCGAAGATATGCCCAAGGTGATGAAGGGTCTCGGCATCGCGATCCTTTCCACTTCCAAGGGCATCATGACCGACAAGGACGCGCGCAAAGCCAATGTTGGCGGCGAAGTTCTTGCGTTCATCTGGTAAGGAGGTGCTGAGATGTCAAGAATCGGTAAAAAAGCCATTGCGATCCCCGCAGGCGTTGACGTGACTGTTGACGGCAGCACCGTGACTGTGAAGGGTCCGAAGGGCACCTTGACCCAGACGTTCAACAGCAGCATGAGCATCGAGAAGAACGGCGCGGAGATCACCGTTTCCCGTCCGAACGATGCCAAGGAAAACAGATCGCTCCACGGTCTGACCCGTACACTCATTGCCAATATGGTCGAAGGCGTTTCCAACGGCTTCAAAAAGGAGCTGGAGATCAACGGTATCGGTTACCGCGCCGAAAAGAAGGGCAAGGATCTTGTGATGAAGATCGGCTATTCCCACGACGTGATCGTTCCCGAGGTTGACGGAATCACCATTGACGTGCCCGCACCGAACAAGATCATCATCAACGGTGCTGACAAGCAGCAGGTTGGCCAGTTTGCCGCCGAAGTGCGCGAAAAGCGTCCGCCGGAACCCTACAAGGGCAAGGGCATCAAGTACGCCGACGAGCACATCCGCCGCAAAGAAGGCAAGGCCGGCAAGGGTAAATAAGATTGGTAAAGGAGTGAAATTACAATGGTCAGCAGACAAGACAGCAACAAAGCAAGACAGAAGCGTCATACGCGTGTGCGCGCAAAGATCAGCGGCACACCCGACTGCCCGCGTCTGAGCGTTTACCGTTCACTCAACCACATCTATGCGCAGCTTGTTGACGATGTAAACGGCGTTACGCTTGCATCCGCAGCAACCGTTGAAAAGGATTTTGAGTACGGCGGAAACATCGAAGCGGCCAAAAAGGTTGGCGAGCTTCTTGCAAAACGCGCCGCGGAAAAAGGCATTGAAGAATGCGTTTTTGACAGAGGCGGTTACATCTATCACGGTCGTGTTGCGGCGCTTGCAGAAGGCGCGCGCGAAGGCGGCCTGAAGTTCTAAGCAAGGAGGATATTGATTATGACGAAAATTGATGCATCGGCTTATGAACTTACAGAACGCGTTGTCGCGATCAACCGTGTATCCAAAACCGTGAAGGGCGGCCGTATCTACAAATTCGCAGCCCTCGTCGTCGTTGGCGACGGCAACGGCATCATCGGCTTCGGCATGGGAAAATCCGGCGAAGTTCCCGACGCGATCCGTAAGGGCATTGAAGACGCAAAGAAGAACCTGATGAAGATCGCCCTCAAGGGCACGACGATCCCCCACGAGATCATCGGTAAATTCGGCGCCGGCGTTGTGCTGCTGAAGCCCGCCGCTCCCGGTACCGGCGTGATCGCCGGCGGCCCGGTCCGTGCCGTTGTGGAAACGGTCGGCATCAAGGACATCCGTACGAAGGCTCTGCGTTCCAACAACCCCTGCAACGTTGTCAGAGCAACACTTGACGGTCTTTCAAAGCTTCGCAACCTCGAAGAAGTCGCGGTCATCCGCGGAAAGAGCGAGCAGGAAATTTTAGGTTAAGGAGGGCGCAACAATGGCAAATCTCAAAATCAAGCTTGTCAAGAGTCTGATCGGTTCCAAAAAAGATCAGATTGCCACCGCCCATGCACTTGGTCTTCGCAAGATCGGGGACGAGGCAATTCAGCCGAACAACCCGGCGACGCAGGGCAAGGTGAAGAAGATCTCTCACCTGCTCGAAGTCACCGAAAGCTAAGATGAGGAGGTGCGACACATGAAATTGCACGAACTTTCACCTGCAGCCGGCGCCACCAAGGCGCGTAAGCGTATCGGCCGCGGCGCAGGCTCCGGCCAGGGCAAAACCGCCGGTAAAGGTCATAAGGGTCAGAAGGCCCGTGCGGGCAGAGGTATGCGCGCCGGCTTTGAAGGCGGCCAGATGCCTTTGCAAAGACGCGTTCCGAAGCGCGGCTTCAACAACATTTTCAGAACCGAGATGGCCATCGTCAACGTGGCTGCCATTGACAAAGCTTTTGCAGCGGACGAGACAGTCACGATCGACGCGCTCGTCGAAAAGGGCCTTGTCAAGAAGGTGCTTGACGGCGTAAAGGTGCTCGGAAACGGCGAGATCACCAAGGCGCTCACCATTCAGGCGAACGCATTCAGCGAAACCGCAAAGCAAAAGATCGAGGCGGCCGGCGGAAAGGCCGAGGTGATCTGAGATGATTGGTACGTTTATCAACGCTTGGAAAATCGCGGATCTCCGTAAGAAGATGCTCTTCACGGCGCTGATCGTTCTGATCTTCAGAATCGGCGCTGCGATCCCCATTCCGTTCACCAACATTACGGAAGGCATCGTGGATCCGACGGCGGAAACCTTCATGAACTATCTGAGCATGATGACCGGTGACGCGTTCAACTACGGAACGATTTTCGCAATGTCCGTCACCCCGTATATCAACAGTTCGATCATCATCCAGCTCCTCACTGTCGCCATTCCCTATCTTGAGAAACTCTCGAAGGAAGGCGAAGAGGGCAGAAAGAAGATCGCTACCATCACCCGCTACACCACCATCGCGCTCGCGCTGCTGCAGAGTACCGCGTACTTCATCTATCTGCGTGCGAAGGGCTATGTGGTCACAGACGCGCAGGGCCAGCTCTTCACCGGCTTCTCCGCAGTGCTGCAGGGTCTTGTGGTCATCACCGTGCTCACCGCGGGTTCCGCGTTCATCATGTGGCTCGGTGAACAGGTCAACGACAAAGGCATCGGCAACGGCGTCTCCATCATCCTGTTCGCAGGTATCGTTGCGCGTATGCCGACCCTCGTCTACATGATGTATGCTTACCTCATGCAGGGCGGCGCCTACTTCGCGCTGGTGCCCATCGTCATCGTCCTGCTCCTCGCGATGATCGCTTTCATCGTCTGGATGGACAATGCCGAACGCCGCATCCCCGTGCAGTATGCAAAACGTGTGGTCGGACGCAAGATGTACGGCGGCCAGAACACCCATATCCCCATCAAGGTCAATATGTCCGGCGTTCTGCCCATCATCTTTGCCTCCTCCATCCTTTCTCTCCCGCCGACAGTGCTGATGTTCCTCAACGAGGACAATCTCTCCGAAGGCTGGAAAAACTTCTTCGGCGTGTTCAAATCCAGCCACTGGGCGTACGGTCTGATGTACTTCGTGCTGATTCTCTTCTTCGCGTATTTCTATGCGAGCATTCAGTACAACCCCGTGGAAATGGCCAACAACATCCGCAAGAACAGCGGCATGATCCCCGGCATCCGTCCGGGCAAACCGACTGCCGATTATATTCAGAAGATCATCTCCCGCATCACGCTGCTCGGCGCGCTGCTCATCAGCGTTGTTGCGTTGTTCCCGATCCTCATGACGCAGTTCACCCAGTTGATCGGCAAGCCCATGACCCTTTCTCTCGGCGGTACTTCCCTGATCATCGTTGTCGGCGTTGCGCTTGAAACTGTCAAGTCGCTCGAAAGCCAGATGATGATGCGTCACTACAAGGGCTTCCTTGACTAAGAGGTAAGCACAGATGAAACTGATTTTATTGGGCGCTCCGGGTGCCGGCAAAGGCACCCAGGCCGAAATCATCTGTAAACACTGCTCCATTCCCGCCATCTCCACCGGCAACATCATCCGCGCTGCGCTCAAAGCGCAGACGGAGATGGGGCTGCGGGCCAGGGACTATATCGAAAAAGGTCTGCTTGTGCCCGACGAAGTGGTGATCGGTATCATTCAAGACAGACTCAGCGAGGACGACTGCGCAGACGGCTTCATTCTTGACGGCTTTCCGCGCACCGTGCCGCAGGCCGAAGCGCTGGACAAAATGGGCATCGAGATCGACCGCGTGATCGACCTTGAGGTCCCCGATGAAAAGATCATCGAGCGCATGAGCGGCCGCAGAGTCTGCGCCCATTGCGGCGCCTCCTACCATCTGCTGTATAAGCAGCCGAAAACGGAAGGCGTTTGCGACAACTGCGGCGAGCAGCTTGTGCAGCGTGCGGACGACAAGGCCGAAACCGTTCTGGAACGGCTGAAGGTCTATCACGCACAGACGGAACCGCTCATTGCGTTCTATCGCGCCAAAGGCAAGCTGCACGTTGTTGAGGGTCAGGACGAGATCGCCGATACCACGGCGCTCACCCTCAAAGCGTTGGAGGATTAACGCATGATCGTGCTCAAGACAACGCGTGAACTTTCCCTGATGAAAGAAGCGTGCAGAATTTCTGCCGGAGCACTTCGCGTGGCAGGGGAAGCGGTCAGACCGGGCGTCTCCACCTGGGAGATCGACCGGATCGCTTATGAATACATCAAGCGGCAGGGTGCGGAACCCAACTTTCTGCATCTCTACGGCTTTCCCGCCACGGCATGCATTTCCGTCAACGATGAGATTATCCACGGCATTCCGAGCAAGGAGCGCATTTTGCGCGAGGGAGACATCGTCAGTATCGACCTCGGCGCAAAAAAGCACGGCTATAACGGCGACAACGCCGCCACATTTGCCTGCGGAACCGTTTCCGACGAGGCACAGCGGCTGATGGACACCACCAGAGAGAGCCTTTACGAGGCGATCAAGATGGCGGTCCCCGGCGGCAAGATCGGCGATATAGCTTCCACAGTGCAGCGCTATTGCGAGGCAAGGGGCTACGGCGTGGTGCGCGAATACACCGGCCACGGCGTGGGCAAGGAATTGCACGAAGACCCCAGCGTGCCGAACTACGGTACCGCCGGCCGAGGCGTTCGCCTGGTACCGGGCATGACAATCGCCATTGAGCCGATGATCAACCAAGGCACTGCAGCCATCCGGCAGATGTCGGACGGGTGGACCGTGAAAACCAAAGACGGCCGCCTTTCCGCCCACTTCGAACACACTGTTGCCATCACAAAGCAGGGTCCCGTGATCCTGACGGTGGAATGAGATGGAGTTCGAGAGAGGACAGGTCGTGCTGGCAACAGCCGGCCGCGAAAAAGGCAGACTGCTGGCGGTCACGGGAACCGACGAAACGCGCGTTTTCGTGTGCGACGGGAAGGAACGTCCGCTGGAAAAACCGAAGGCGAAGAATCCCCGCCACCTGCAGAAGACAACCATGACATTGGATACAAACGCAATGGCAACGAACCGCAAGTTGAAAAAGGCTCTGGGCGAGCTGATGCGCAAGTGAGGTAATTTGTTATGTCAAAACAGGATATGCTCGAACTGGAAGGCACTGTGGTGGAGGCACTGCCGAACGCCCAGTTCCAGGTGGAGCTTAGCAACGGTCATAAAATTCTGGCCCACATCTCCGGCAAGCTGCGGATGAACTATATCCGCATTCTGCCCGGCGACAAGGTCACGGTCGAAATGTCTCCATACGACCTGACCCGCGGCCGCATCACGTGGAGATCCAAATAACCAACCAAGGTTACCATTAAAAGGAGGTAGTTCTAATGAAAGTCAGACCTTCTGTCAAGAAAATTTGCGAGAAGTGCAAAATCATCAAGCGCAAGGGAAAGGTCATGGTCATCTGTGAAAATCCCAAGCACAAGCAGCGTCAGGGCTAATGACGCAAACCCAATTTTGGAGGTGTAACTGACAAATGGCTCGTATTTCAGGCGTTGACCTGCCGAGAGACAAGAGAGTGGAGATCGCTCTGACCTACATTTTCGGCATCGGTCGCAAAACTGCCGGCGACATCATCGCCGCAACCGGCGTCAATCCGGACACCCGCGTCAAGGATTTGACCGAAGAAGACGTTTCCAAGCTTCGTGAGTACATCGACCACAACCTGAAGGTGGAAGGTGATCTCAGAAGAGAGACCGCATTCGATATCAAGAGACTGATCGAAATCGGCTGCTATCGCGGTGTGCGTCACAGAAAGGGCCTGCCCGTGAGAGGCCAGCGTTCCAAGACCAACGCACGTACGCGCAAGGGTCCGAAGAAGACCATTGCAAACAAGAAGAAATAAGCAAAAGGAGGAATCTTTATGGCTACTAAGGGAGGCAAAAAAGGCGCCACCGTTCGCCGCCGCCGTGAACGCAAGAACATTGAACGCGGTGCGGCCCATATCCAATCCACCTTCAACAACACGATCGTGACCATTACCGACACTCAGGGCAATGCTGTTTCCTGGGCGAGCGCCGGTGAGATGGGCTTCAGAGGCTCCAGAAAATCGACGCCGTTCGCTGCGCAGACCGCTGCGGAGACCGCTGCCAAGGCTGCGATGGAACACGGCATGAAGACTGTTGAAGTTTATGTCAAGGGCCCGGGTTCAGGCCGTGAGGCTGCCATCCGCGCATTGCAGACCGCCGGTCTGGACGTGACGATGATCAAAGACGTTACGCCGATTCCGCACAACGGCTGCCGTCCGCCCAAGAGAAGACGTGTTTGATTTTTACAAGGAGGTAAAGCTTTATGGCTAAAAATTCGCAGCCGATTGCAAAGCGTTGCAAAACACTCAATGTATCTCCGACCGCAATGGGATATGCCAAAAAGAACACGAACCGCAACCCGAAGGGCGGCTTGAGAAGAAAGCAGTCCGAATATGCGCTGCAGCTCAACGAGAAGCAGAAGGTCAAGTTCGTTTACGGCATTCTGGAGAAACAGTTCAGCTCCTACTATGAAAAGGCTTCCAAGATGCCCGGTAAAGCCGGCGACAACCTCTTGATCCTTTGCGAACGCCGTCTGGACAACGTGGTGTATCATCTTGGTTTTGCGCAGACCCGCCGTCAGGCACGTCAGCTCGTGAACCACGCGCACTTTACCGTTGACGGCAAAAAGTGCAACATTCCTTCCTACCAGGTGAAACCGGGTCAGGTCATTGCTGTGAAGCAAAGCAGCCGCTCTTCCGTGCTGTTCGAAAAGCTCACCGGCGCCGACGCTCCGTTTGTCACTGTTCCCGAATGGCTGCAGCTTGACAGAAACGAGCTCAAAGGCACTGTGCTGAGAATGCCCGTGCGCGAAGATGTGGACTTCCCCGTGGAAGAACACCTCATCATCGAGCTCTATTCTAAGTAATCACATAGAATATCCCGAACGCAGTTCCACAATAGAATAAGGAGGGTTTTGCATGATAGGAATTGAAAAGCCCAGAATCGAAACCGCAGAGCTGTCGGCAGACGGCACTTACGGCAAGGTGATTGTTGAACCGCTGGAGTGCGGCTACGGCATCACGCTCGGCAACAGCCTGAGAAGGATCCTTCTCTCCTCGCTGCCCGGTTACGCGATCACCAGTGTGAAGATCGACGGCGTTTTGCATGAATTTTCCACGGTGCCCGGCGTCAAGGAAGACGTGACGGAGATCGTTCTGAACCTCAAAAAGGTCATTTTGAAGATTCACGGCGAAGGCCAGAAGACCATTTACATTGACGCCAGCGGCGAAGGCGAAGTGCTCGCCGGCGACATCAAGTGCGATTCGGAAGTGGAGATTCTCAATCCGGAGAGCCACATTTGCACCCTGGACAAGGACGCTCACATCAACATGGAGATCACTTGCAGCAAGGGGCGCGGCTATGTTTCGGCAGAGCAGAACAAAGCGGCGATGCAGCCGGTCATCGGTGTGATCGCGATCGATTCGATCTACACCCCGGTTTTGAAGGTTAACTATACCGTCGAAAACACCCGTGTTGGACAGGTCACAGACCTTGACAAGCTGACGCTTGAGGTCTGGACAAACAAGACCATCTCGGCAACAGAGGCCATTTCTCTGGGAGCCAAGTTTCTCAACGAACATCTCGCTCTATTCGGCGATTTGTCGGGAGAGGCGTATGAGACTGAGATCATGGTCGACAAAGGCGAGGACGCAAAGGAAAAGGTCCTTGAGATGACCATTGAGGAACTTGACTTGTCTGTGCGTTCCTTCAACTGCTTGAAGCGCGCAGGCATCAACACGGTGGAAGACTTGACCACAAAGACGGAAGACGACATGATGAAAGTCCGCAACCTCGGCAAAAAGTCGTTGGGCGAAGTCATCAACAAGCTGCATTCTTTCGGTCTCGACCTCAGAAGTGAGGACGAATAATTGATTTCAACATTTGCAAAAGGAGTGATTTCAAATGGCAGGTACCAGAAAACTCGGCAGAGCCAGTGATCATCGCAAGGCCATGCTCAGAGGCTTGGTTACTTATCTCTTGGAAAAGGGCAGCATTGAAACCACCGTTACAAGGGCAAAAGAAGTGCGCGCCATGGCTGAGAAAATGATTACCCTCGGCAAGGAACCCACGCTGCACAACAAACGTCAGGCGCTGGCCTACATCACCAAGGAAGATGTGGTCAAAAAGCTGTTTGACGAGATCGGCCCCAAGTATAAGGATGTTAACGGCGGCTACTGCCGTATTATCAAGACTGGCCCGCGCCGCGGCGACGCAGCGGAGATGTGCATCATTGAGCTCGTCTGATAGTACAGAATAAAAAATCATGATCCCCCGAAAGAACGGGGGATCATTTTTGTATTTAAGGAACAGGGGGACAGGAAACAGGGGTCAGGGGTCTCGAATTTGAACGGTTGCGCTGCATTTCATCACCGGATCGTCGGTGAGGATCTCGCCGACGGAATCCGCGGTGATGCGGCCGGATCTCGGGTTCTTCACGGAGACGATATGGCCGCGAATGTCGGCGGTAACGTCGGAATACTCGAAGGAAAGGTCGGCGTCCTCCATCTCGCAGTCGATCAGCGTGAGATTCGTGCAGTAGCACAACGGCTGGGTGCCGCTGATCCTGCAGCGCACGAGGGTCAGCCGGTCGGAATACCAGCCGAGATATTCGCCCCGGAGGACCGTGTCGGTCACCGTGACGTTTTTGCTGTGCCAGAAGGCGTCTTTCGTGTCAAGGTCGCTGTGTTCGACCGTCACGTTGGAAACGTACTGGAAGGAATATTTTCCGTGCAGCTCCACGCGTTTCAGCTTCAGTCCGCTGCTGTCGAAAAACGGATATTCCGCTGTGAGGCTGCAGCGTTCCAGCGTGAGATCCCGGGATTTCCAGCCGAACTCCGGCGACGTGATCTCGCAGTCGGTCAGGCGCAGCCCCCTGCATTCGCGCACAGCCTTGACGCCGCAGAGGGAACAGCCTTCGAGCGCCCCGTTTTCCGCGTACCAGATCGCGGCGCGGGTCTTTTCATCCATCGTGCAGCCGCGCAGAGAAAAATCCCGCGTATGCCACAGGGGATAGCGCAGGGAAAACACGCAGCTTTGCAGCGAGATGTCCCGCGCCTCCTTGAGGGCGGACTCGCCGTCGGCCGGACCCGCAAAGCGCACGTTGAACAGCTCGATGTGCTGCGCGTTGTAAAGGGCACGTTCCCCGTCAAAGCACTGATCTGCGATTCGCTTTCTCATCGGTTCACCTCGTTTTTCGGGTTTACCCCGGTATTATAGCAGAAAAGGAAGCGCGATGCAATGAGAAAAAATTAAAGTTCTGCTGCTTTGCGCAGCAGAACTTTTTGACGGTTGGGCGCGTTTTATTCCCCGACGACGGCTTCGCCGCGCTTTTCGCGCATATAGGCGTAGATCGGTTCCAGACGCTCCTTGGTCAGCGGATAGCCGAACTGCATGAGCACCCAGACAAGGGTATAGACGATGGCGGGGATCAGGGTGCAGATAAAGAGGATGCCGTCGGACACGGTGTTCACCATGCCGCTTCTGGCAGGCAGGTCGATATAGGCGAGGTTGCTCATGGTGGCGCCGTCGTAACCGGCGAACTTTTCCAGCAGATAGAGGCCGCCCACGTCGGCCAGCGTCTGGCCCAGCTTGCGGCAGAAGGTATAGACCGCGTAGATCGCGCTCTCGTTGCGCAGGCCGGTCTTGTATTCCTGATAGTCGATCACGTCGGCAACCACCGCCCAGTTGGTGATGGACACGAAGGAGTAGCCGAAGCCGATCACGAACAGCAGGGCAAAGAACACGCCCGGAGCCGCGCCGTGGCGATCCAGATGCGGCGTGACGAAGAACATGGCAACCGCAGCGGCGGCCGCAAAGAAGGAGCCGGTACCCGCCAGTTCCTTTTTGCCGAAGCGCCGGACCAGACGCGGGGTGAGCAGGATCATGATCACCATGGGCGCGTAGTTCGCCATGGTGCCGACCACGGAAAGGTTCGGGTTTTCAAAGTAGTTCTTGAACAGATACTGGTTCAGGGAAGCAAACTGGAGCTGGCCGCTGATCAAAATGCCCGCGAGGGCGACGGAGATGAACGGGCGGCTTTTCAGCAGACCGAGATAGGTCTTTTTGAGGTCGACGTTCGGGTTTTCCTCCGAGGGGACGCGCTCTTTGGTCGTTTTGTAGCACGCCAGATAGAAGGCGATGGAAAGCGCCGCCATGACCGCGCCGAAGAGCAGCATCCGCGTGCCGCTGGCGGTTTTCACAACGTCGCCGGCGGCGTTGGTGGTCTTGACATAGATGATAAAGGGCGCAACCAGCAGCGGCGCAGCGCCGCCGATCCCGCCGCCGATGGAGCGGAAGGTGGAAAGCAGGGTGCGGCCCTCGGGGTCGTCGGTGATGACGGAGGCCAGCGAACCGAAGGGAATGTTCATACCGGTATAGAGCATCCCGAAGGCGATGTAGGTCACATAGGCCAGCAGCAGGATGATCGCCTGATTGCTCGTGAATTTGGAAAAGTCCACAAAGCAAAGCATCGCCGAAATGCCCAGCGGCACGCTGACCCATTTGAGGTAGGGGCGGAACTTGCCGTCGGTGGAGGGCTTGCGCTTGGAAACGACCATGCCCCACAGGGGGTCGTTGATCGCGTCCCACAGGCGGGTGAACAAAAACAGGTTGCCCGAGCGGGTGCCGCTGAAGCCCAGAACGTCCGTGTGGAAGATCTTCAAAAACGAGGATACGTAGGTCAGAACGAACAGATTGCCGGCGTCGCCGAGCATGTAGCCCATGCCCTCCTTGATGCCGATCTTATTCGGGTGGGGCGCGCCCTGTTCGGCCTTCTTTTTCTCTTTTGTCATGGCGAATCTCTCCTTTTCAAAAAATCCGCGGACGGAAAAACACATCCATCCACGGAAAATGATAGCATGAAATGCAAAAAAAAACAAGAGGCAACGAAAGAAAATTGCCCGGCAGGCGTCATGTCCTGTCGGGCGATTTGGTGTGTTTTGGTTATGCGCCGAGCTTCACCGGCAGCTTTTCCTGAATCTTCGCGCCGAGAAGCGCCGGCAGATGGCGCAGCAGCGCGAACAAAGAGGCGAGCCAGGCGCGGAAAACGTTTTTCACGCCGCTTTGGTAATAATCGGAATGCAGGTTGGCGTTTTCTTCGGTCATGACCGCATAGCGCTGGCCGTCACGCACATAGAAGCGAGCAAAGCCGTACTTATCGCCGATCTGCATCGTGCCATTGGAGCGGATGAACGTGCGGTAGATGGCAAGCATGATGTTCACCCAGTCGTCATGATCCTGATATTTGAGGAACCAGGTTCGCTCCGGGAACAGGCAGGTGGAAGCGTCGACCAAGCGGTCGGGGGAAATGTATGCGCTCTTGCCGGCTTTGGCGGCGGCGTTCACATAGTCGTCGGAGAAGGGTGCTTCGATCTTGGCGACGGTCGCGCCGTAGGAGGCATCCTTCAGCAGGGTGGTGTTGTCGCTGGGCTCGTCGGCAACCTCGACGAAGGGCAGGGTCTCGGAGCCGTATTTGCAGATGATCGCCGTGTTTGTGCCGCGGTTTTGCAGTAGTTTCAGGAGGTTGTTCGATTTTTGCTGCACGTTGTAGTGATATTCGTCGATGAGGGCAACAAAGTTCGCCCATTCGGGGTTGTCGGTCAGGCCGGCAAGCTTTTTAGCGTCCTCGTAGTCCTCGTCGCGCACCATGGCCCAATAGGCCGGGCAGGTGCCGTAGGAGGACATCATCAGGCCGGGATAGATCATCGGCGAAACCTTTTTCACCAGCTTGCGCAAAAGGGATATCAGCCGATCCAGGCTATGGCTTTCGGCAAGCAGGCAGAGCGATTCGCGCAGATAAGCGCGAAGGAAGGCGTCTTCCACAAAGTCGTCGCCGAAGCTCTTGTCCGCACCGGTTGCAAAATTGTGGCCGATGTAACGGTTCAGGTTGTCGGCGGTTATCTCATATTTTCCGGCAAAGATGTTGCTGGCGTAGCACACGCCGTTGGCGCTGGAGCCAAGCAAGACGTTGGTAAAGAGTTTTTTCTCTTCCCCGTATTTGTAGAGGTAGGCCAGCGCGACACAGCAACCCTCGCAGCGGCTGATGAGGTTGATCTTTTTCGTTCCGGTCTTCTGCAGGACCACTTCGATAAAATCGCGCAGAGAATCCGCAACGTCCAGAGGGCTGAGCCGCCAGTCCCAGTGAAAGCGATAGAAATAGTCATTGGCGCTTTCGTAGTCGAGTCCTTCCGGCATGGGGAAGGTGCCATCCGGCTGCTTCAGGTCTGAGATCTCCCAGCTTTTAACGCCGCTGCCCTCGCGGGGCTTGCCGTTTTTGTCGAGCACGAAATCCTCATAGATCGGAGCAAGCACCGCAGAACACTCCGTTGCCCAGTCCTCGTAATCCCCGGTGAAGAGGGCCTTTGCAAACTTCGGCAGCAAAATCTTCGCCTGCTCCTTGGCGTATTCGCCGGTGTCGGGGACGGACCGCGACCAAACGCGGAAGGAATTGGAGATCATATATTCCTCTTCTGTGCCGATATTGTTATACAGGTCGTCTGTTTTTCCGAAGATATAGATGGTGGGATAGGCTTCGCCGCCGGGGTCTTTTTTTGCGGCAAGTGCCGGAACCGCCGCGCTGAAGCATAACAGCACAACCAGCAGCAATGCGAGAATACGGTTGAATTTCATAATGGGTTCCTCCTGTTTGCGAGCGTGAACACGTCTCGTTTTCAGACGGCTGCGCTGCCTTTGTTTTTGATGTCTCCGGTTTTTATCAGCCGAACAGCCCTTTTTTCTCCGTGATGGTTCCGCAGGTGAAGCCGGCGCCCTCCACAGCGGCGCGGATCGCCTCGTCGGCAACGTCGCCGGAAAGGGTGACGACCGCTTCGTTTGTTTCGTGGTTCGCTTTGGCCTTTTTCACGCCCACAAGGTTCAGCAGCGCGTTTTCCACCGCCGCGGCGCAATGGCCGCAGTGCATGCCGGTCACTTCGATGCTCTTTTTCATTTCTTTCCCTCCTGTTGATAAAAATACAAATCTATCCTACAGGAAAAGCGGCCGTTTGTCAAGCGTTTCGCCGCGCTTTTCCGAAAGGCACATACAAAACAGATTTTTCCGGCCGGCCGTCTTGACTTTTTTTCCCGTTTCGTGTATAGTATAATATAATAATAAAACCAGATGGTTTTTGATTCTCCGGAAGGGAGCGGTTTTGATGAACAAAAACATTTTGACGCTGGCGCTTGTGCTTGTGATCCTTCTCTCCTTCGTGCTCGGATTTACGCTCGGCGCAAAGCGCGGGATCAACATCGGCCCCACCGAGGCGACCACGGAAGCCGCCGAGCCGGTGCATATCACCATGCGCAGCGACGACAACAAGGAAACGACAAAGAAAGACAAGAAGAACAAAAAGGACAAGAAGGACGACAAGGAAACGACCGAAAAGGACGACAAGGAAGAAACGACCAAAAAAGCGAAAAAAGACAGCAAGGACAGCAAAGAAGAAACGACCAAAAAAGCAAAGAAAGACGACGCAAAAACCACAACGAAAAAGAACTGAACCCGGGGCTCCGGAACCGTTGCAAAACGCAGGAGACCCCGTTGCGTTCGGGATAACATACGCCTATCTTCCCCAGCCGCGCGAGCGGTATTTTTTCGTGAAAAGAGTTTGATAGCATGTTTTCCGTTTTTTTGCATGAACAATTTACCTGGCTGCAGATCCTCGATTTTGCGCTGCGCATTGTGCTTGCCATGGGCTGCGGCGCGGCGATCGGCTATGAGCGCACCCGAAGGTTCAAGGGCGCGGGTCTGCGCACCCATATCATCGTCTGCTGCGCGGCGGCGCTGATGATGATCGTGTCCAAATATGCCTTTGCCGACATCACGCCGGCGCTCGGCGGCTTCTTTTCCGGCGTAAAGGAATCGGATCCGGCGCGGATCGCGGCCCAGGTCGTCAGCGGCATCAGCTTTCTCGGCGCGGGCGTGATCTTCAAAAACAACGGCGCGGTCAGCGGTCTGACGACGGCGGCCGGCCTTTGGGCAACGGCGGGCATCGGCCTTGCCGTCGGCGGCGGCATGTACATTCTCGGCATCTTTACCACCGTGATGATCATCCTCTTCCAGTATTTGCTGCACAAATTCAAGATCGGCGCGGAATCCATGCCGCTGTTTCAGATCTCCTTCGTTGTCTTGAGCAATCAGGAATTTCAGGATGCTCTGGCCAAGCAACTGGACAAATGGAGCATCCATCTGGTGGATACCAAAATGACCAAGCTCGAGGAGGGGAAAATGCAGTATGACATCTCCCTGCGTGCGTCGCACACGCTGAGCACCCAGGAGATCCTGCTGTTTTTCAACAACCGCGAGGATGTTCTGAGCGTTTCTGTCATTACACCATAAGAAACCGATGATCTACTCGGCATGTAAAGATTTGCGAGCAATTTTTTGTCACATGTAACAGAGTTTTCGCAGGAAGCCTGTTGACTTTCAAGAGATTTCTGTGCAAAATGACAGAAAAATTGCCGTAAAGATTTGTGCATCTGAGTCAATCATCGGTTACATAATCATAAAAAAAGAGGGGCTGGCGAAATGAAACATTGCAAACGCTGTGCTTGTGTTCTGTTTTCGGCACTGATAGTTCTCCTGTCGGTGCCGTTTTCTTTTGGGACAGAAGCACTTTTGGACGAGGGGAGCTGCGGCGAAACGCTGCGGTGGGCGCTGAGCGAAACCGGCGTTCTGCGCATTTGGGGCACGGGAGAGATGGAAGACGTGCCCTGGCTGGATTATGCTGACGAGATATACGCTGTGGTGTTGGAGCCCGGCGTGACGAGCGTCTGCGCCGGGGCGTTCACTGCCTGTACCGTGCTGGAAACGGTGGACATCGCCGCGAGCGTGACGTCGATCGTTCCCGACGCGCTGGAGGATTGCCCTGCGCTGACGGCGATCCGCGTTGACCCGGAGAACCCCTGCTTTTCGTGCGACGCGGCAGGCGCGTTGTTCAACAAAGAGAAAACGGAGCTTCTGCGCTATCCCGGCGGCAGGAGTCAAGGCAGCTATACCCTGCCGGACACGGTCATATCCATTGCGCCCCGCGCCTTTGAACCTGCGCCCGGTCTGCAAAGTCTGGTTCTCCCGCAGGGGCTGCAGCGACTTGGCGCCGACGCGTTAAAGGGCTGCTTCCGTCTGACGGCGCTGGAGGTTCCGGATTCCGTGGAAGCGCTCGGTCCGAACGCGATCGCGGACTGTGTTTCCCTGCAGTCGCTGCAGCTCGGCAGCGGTGTTTCCAGCATCGATCCCACGGCGCTGCCACGGTTTTCCGATTTGACCATCCTCACGGTCAGCGAAGAGAACGCGGCGTTTTCCGCGCAGGACAACATGCTGTTTGACAAGGCAAAAACGACCCTGCTGTTTTATCCTGCCGCACTGCCCGCAACGGTCTGCACGGTGCCGGACGGCGTGACAACGATCGACGCGGCCGCGTTTTCCGACAATTGCACCCTGACAAAGCTGGTGCTGCCCGCTTCCCTGACAGAGATCGGCCGAACGGCTTTTGCGCGCTGCTATGCGCTGACGGAGCTTTGCAGCGCCGGTATGCAGACCGCGAGCGCCGCCTCCGGCTTTTTGCGCTTTGTGCCAGCCGAGGGCTATGACGCGGCGACGCTGCGTGCGCTCTATGCGCTGGTTCGCCGCTGGGAAAAGCGGGACGTTTTGCTGCTGGAGGACAGCGTGCTGTTTGACCGCCTTTCCGCCGTCACGGGGGAGGAGATCTCCGATTTTGAAGATTTCGACCGGCTCCGGGAGCTGGCACTGACGCAGGCGGAGCCGACGGACACGCCGCAGGGGCTGACCTTCCACGCCTATGCTGCCTCCGCGGAAGCGGACTACTGCGCCGGACACGGGCTGCCGCTGCAGCTCCACGACGTCAGCGTTTCCGTGCGCCGAACCGAGCCGACCTGCGAAACCGACGGAGCGGCCGTGCTTCGGTGTGCGACCTGTCCGCTGACCGAGACCCGGATCTTGCCCGCCCTCGGCCACGACTTCGACGATTGGACGGACAACGGCGAGACGCATATTCGCACTTGTTTCCGTTGCGGCGAGGAAGAAGAAGCAGCCCACGTCTGGGATGACGGCGAAATCGTTTCCACTGCGACATGCAAAACGCCGGGCAATGTGAAATACAACTGTACCCTCTGCGTTGCGACAAAGACAGAGCAGACTGCTTTGGATTCCTCCAACCACGCCGACTACGGGACGCACCTTGCGAACGCCGTTGCCGCAGGCTGCACAGAGCCGGGCTACACCGGCGACAGAGTTTGCAACGGCTGCGGGGCTGTGCTGGAAGAAGGCGAAGAAATCTCTGCCCTCGGCCACGACTTTGACGATTGGACGGACAACGGCGAGACCCACATCCGCACGTGCTTCCGCTGCGGCGAGGAAGAAGAAGCCGCCCACGTCTGGGATGGCGGCGAAACCGTTTCCACTGCGACATGCAAAACGCCGGGCAGCGTGAAATACAACTGTACACTTTGTGTTGCGACAAAGACGGAGCAAACGGAGAAGAATCCGGCGAACCACGCCGACTACGGGACGCACCTTGCGAACGCCGTTGCCGCTGGCTGCACGGAACCGGGCTACACCGGCAACACGGTTTGCGACGGCTGCGGGGCCGTGTTGGAAGCGGGCGAAGAACTCTCCGCTCTCGGCCACGACTTCGACGATTGGACGGACAACGGCGAAACGCATATTCGCACATGTTTCCGCTGCGGAGAGGAAGAAGAAGCAGCTCACGTCTGGGATGACGGCGAAACCGTTTCCACTGCGACGTGCAAAACGCCGGGCAATGTGAAATACAATTGCACCCTCTGCGTTGCGACAAAGACAGAGCAGACTGCTTTGGATTCCTCAAACCACGCAGACTACGGAACACATATCGCGAACGCCGTTACCGCAGGCTGCACGGAACCGGGCTACACCGGCGACACAGTGTGTGACGGCTGCGGGGCTGTGCTGGAAGCGGGCGAAGAACTCGCTGCACTTGGCCACGACTTCCGGTGAAACCCACATCCGCACGTGCTTCCGCTGCGGCGAGGAAGAAGAAGCCGCACACGGCTGGGACGGCGGCGAAATCGTTTCCACTGCGACGTGCAAAACACCGGGCAGCGTGAAATACAATTGTACCCTCTGTGTTGCGACTAAAACAGAGCAAACGGAGAAGAACCCGGCGAACCACGCCGATTATGGCACGCGCCTTGCGAACGCCGTTGCCGCGGTCTGCACGGAACCCGGTTACACCGGCGACACGGTTTGCGACGGCTGCGGCGCCGTGCTGGAAGCAGGCGAAGAGCTCGCTGCACTTGGCCACGACTTTGACGACTGGACGGACAACGGCGAGACCCACATCCGCACGTGTTTCCGCTGCAGCGAGGAAGAAGAAGCCGCCCACATTTGGGGTGACGGCGAGGTGTTGACCGTCGCGACATGCAAAACGCCGGGCTGTGTGAAATACAATTGCACCCTCTGCGTTGCGACAAAGACGGAGCAAACAGAGAAAAATTCGGCGAACCATGCCGATTACGGGACGCACCTTGCGAACGCCGTTGCTGCTGGCTGCACGGAACCCGGTTACACCGGCGACACGGTTTGCGACGGCTGCGGCGCCGTGCTGGAAGAAGGCGAGGCGATCTCTGCCCTCGGTCACGACTTTGACGACTGGACAGACAACGGCGAAACCCACATCCGCACCTGTTTCCGCTGTGGCGAGGAAGAAGAAGCCGCCCACGTCTGGGACGGCGGAGAAACCGTTTCCGTTGCGACGTGTAAAACGCCGGGCAGTGTGAAATACAATTGTACACTTTGCGTTGCGACAAAGACAGAGCAGACAGCTTTGGACTCCTCCAACCACGCTGACTATGGCACGCGCCTTGCAAACGCTGTTACTGCTGGCTGCACGGAACCTGGCTACACCGGCGACACGGTGTGCGACGGCTGCGGGGCTGTGCTGGAAGCGGGCGAAGAACTCTCCGCCCTCGGCCACGACTTCGACGATTGGACGGACAACGGCGAGACGCATATTCGCACCTGCTTCCGCTGCGGCGAGGAAGAAGAAGCCGCCCACATCTGGGACGGCGGCGAAACCGTCTTTGTTGCGACGTGCAAAACGCCGGGCAGTGTGAAATACAACTGCACCCTCTGTGTTGCGACCAAAACGGAACAGACAGCTTTGGATTCCTCCAACCACGCAGACTACGGAACACATATCGCGAACGCCGTTACCGCAGGCTGCACGGAACCGGGCTACACCGGCGACACGGTTTGCGACGGCTGCGGCGCCGTGCTGGAAGCAGGCGAGGCGATCTCTGCCCTCGGTCACGACTTCGACGACTGGACGGACAACGGCGAAACGCACCTGCGCACATGCTTCCGCTGCGGCTGCGAAGAAGAAGCCGCCCACGTTTGGAATGACGGTGAAATCGTTTCCGTCGCGACATGTAAAACGCCGGGCAATGTGAAATACAACTGCACCCTTTGCGTTGCGACAAAGACGGAGCAAACAGAGAAAAATTCGGCGAACCACGCCGACTACGGGACGCGCCTTACAAACGCTGTTGCTGCTGGCTGCACGGAACCGGGCTACACCGGCGACACAGTGTGTGACGGCTGCGGGGCTGTGCTGGAAGCGGGCGAAGAACTCGCTGCACTTGGCCACGACTTCATTGGACGGACAACGGCGAAACGCACATCCGCACGTGCTTCCGCTGCGGCGAGGAAGAAGAAGTAGCCCACGTCTGGGGTGACGGAAAAATCGTTTCCGTCGCGACGTGCAAGGAACCGGGTACGGTGCGATACACATGTTCCGCTTGCGGTGCGGAGAAAACGGAGCAGACGGAGAAAAACCTTGCAAACCATGCAAACTACGGGACGCATATCGCGAACATCTCTGCGGCAGACTGTACCGCAAGCGGCTATACCGGAGACACGATCTGCGACGGCTGCGGCGCGATCCTCGCATACGGTGAATCGACTGCAGCGCTCGGTCACAACTTCGGCGGCTGGGAGAGCAGCGGTGAGACGCACATCCGCACCTGCACCCGCTGCGGCGGGGAAGTAGCGGCAGCCCACGTCTGGGACGGCGGCGAGATCGTTTCCGTCGCGACGTGCAGGGAGGTGGGAACCGTGAAACACGCCTGTTTGGTCTGCGGCGGGGAGAAGGTTCGAACGACGGAAAAGGATCCTGCCAACCACGCCGATTACGGCACACACCTTGCAAACGAGATCCCGGCAGGCTGCACCACAAGCGGCTACTCCGGGTTCGTGATCTGCGACGGCTGCGGGCAAGCGCTGGAATCCGGCCATGGAATCGCCGCCCTCGGACACGCTTTCGGTGATTGGACGGAACACGGCGACGTCCACGAGCGCATCTGTGCCCGCTGCGGCAAAACGGAGACTGCCGCCCACAGGTTCGGGCCTTTGACCGATATTGTTCCCGCGACCTGCACCGCTGAGGGCAGCGCCCGGGCGGAATGCACTGTCTGCGGCGCGGTACGTGAGCAGACCCTTTCCAAAGCTGCGCATTCCGACAGCAACGACGACGGTGTGTGCGACCAATGCGGCGCGGCGCTGCGCCCGGCAGAAAACAGCGGGTGTCCCTACTGCGGCAAAACGCATGACGGCATCTTCGGCTGGCTGGTTCGTCTGGTGCATCGCATCTTATTCTCCCTTTTTGGAGCAAAATAATTTGCTTTTTCAAAAATCGGTATTGATTTTTTCCTGAAAACGGTTTAATATAAATAAGATATCATATCTTAAAGGAGTTGTAATCATGGCAGAAATCAAACAACTGAAATATTTTTCCGACGGGGAATGGCGCACCTCCAAGACCGAGAAGTACATGGACGTGTACAACCCCAGCACCGGCGAAGTGATCGCCAGGACGCCCTGCTGCACGCAGGAGGAAGTCGAAGGAGCCATCGCTGCCGCGAAGGCCGCTTTCCCCGCCTGGTCCAACACCCCGGTCATGAAGCGTGTGCAGGTGCTCTATAAGTTCCGCGAGCTGCTGATCGAGCACATGGACGAGCTGACCAAGCTCTGCGCGCTGGAGCACGGCAAGGTCCTCTCCGAAGCGAAGGGCGATATTCTCAAGGTCAAGGAGCCGCTGGAGCTGGCGCTTTCCGCTCCGTCGCTGACCCTCGGCGACGCCATGCGCGACACCTCCGCCGGTTATGACACCACCCTTTACTACGAACCCGTCGGCGTGTTTGCCGGCATCGTTCCGTTCAACTTCCCGGGCATGATCCCCATGGGCTGGATGACGCCCTGCTGCATCGCTGCCGGCAACACCATCGTTTTGAAGCTGGCCTCCATGACCCCGATGACCGCCATGCGTCTTTGCGAACTGCTGGTGGAAGCGGGTCTGCCGAAGGGCGTTGTGAACCTTGTCACCTGTTCCCGCGTGGAGGCGGACATTTTCCTGAAGCATCCCGATGTGCGCGGCATCACCTTTGTCGGTTCCACCAAGGTCGGTCTGCACGTCTATTCCACCGCTGCCGCCAACGGCAAGCGCGTGCAGTGCCTGTGCGAAGCGAAGAACCACGCCCTTGTGCTGGAGGACGCTGCGCTGGAGCGTTCCGCCCGCGGCATCATCAACTCCTCCTTCGGCTGCGCCGGTGAGCGCTGCATGGCGCTGCCCGTGGTCGTTGCCCAGGAATCCATCGCCGACAAGCTCGTCGCCCTCATCAAGCAATACGCGAGTGAGCTGAAGGTCGGCCCGGCCTATCTGCCGGAAAGCCAGCTCGGCCCCGTGGTCTCCGCAAAACACAGGGAATCCGTCCTCGGCTGGATCAACAAGGGGCTCGAAGAGGGCGCGACCATGGTGCTCGACGGCCGCGACGTCAAGGTGGAAGGCTATGAGAACGGCTTCTACATCGGCCCGACGATCCTTGATAATGTGACCGAAGACATGACCGTCGGCACCCAGGAGATCTTTGGTCCCGTGCTTTGCATCAAGCGCGTCAAGACCTTTGAAGAAGGTCTCGCTCTGATGAACCGCAACCCGTTTGCCAACGGCTCCGTGATCTTCACCCAGAGCGGCTACTATGCCCGCGAGTTCACCAAGCGCACCGACGGCGGCATGACCGGCGTCAATGTGGGCATCCCCGTGCCTGTGGGCGTGTTCCCGTTCACCGGCCACAAGAAGTCCTTCTTCGGCGATCTGCACTGTCTGGGCAAGGACGCCTTCCGCTTCTTCACCGAGACCAAGGCCGTCACCGTGCGCTGGTTCGACGAAGAAGAAAAGAAAGCCACAAACGTGGATACCTGGGACGGTTCCGTCGGCGGCGGCGTGTGATTTTAGATGGTAGATATTAGAAATTAGATGTTAGATAGCCGCAGCAGGTCTGCTGCGGCTGGTTTTTTCAGAAAGGATGATAAAAATGAGCAAAACGATCGGTATTCTTTTTGCGGACGGGATGGAATATCTGCCCTTCCTCAACATTGCGAAGGAATACGGCGGCGCCGAACAGCTCCGCCGCGGCAACCGCTCGATCAGCTTCGCGCTTCCCTGCAAAAGCGGCAGCGTGACGCTCATCGGCGTTCAGTGCGGCATCGGCAAGGTCTGCGCCGGTTCCGCCGCTGCGTTTCTGATCGCCGACGACAAGGTGGACTGCATCTTTAACGCAGGGCTTTCCGGCGCGATCTCCGGCGTGCGCCGGGGCGACATCGTGGCCGGCGACAGCTTTGTGGAATGCGACTTCGATCTGACCCCTCTGGGACTTGCCCTCGGCGAAAAGAGCGACGGCGTACCCTATATCTATGAGGCCGACCCGGCGCTGCTGGCGCTGGCAAAGGCGGACGACGTGACGGTCGGCCGCCTCGGCACCGGCGATCTGTTCCTGACCGACCCGGCGCGCAAGGCGCTGTATAAAGAAACCTTTGGTCTGACGGCCTTCGACATGGAGACCGCCGCCATCGCCGGCGTGTGCCTGCGCTGCAGCGTTCCGTTTTTGTCGCTGCGTCAGATCAGCGACGACGCCGACGATGCTTCCGGCGAAGCCTATCGTGAAATGAACGACCGCGCGGAGGATCATTTGGTGCGCCGGCTGCTGGCCGTTGCCGAAAAGCTTTGAAAAACCTGAGGGGAGAACGAGATGAAACGCTTTTTATCTGTGCTTCTTGCCGCGGCAATGCTGCTGACAGCCTTCGGCGGCCTTTCCGGCGTTTTTGCCGCAAGCGGCCGGGTCTGCGGCTGCGAACACACGCCGATGATCTATGTCCTCGGCCGGCAGGAGATCTTTGACGACCCGAGATCGCCGAACCGCCGCGCCCTCAGCGGCTATGACGCCATGTGGATGAAGGACATGATGTTCAAAAGCTATGAGCATCATCAGGCGGAGCTGAATCTGGGGATCTACAACGGCTTTTGCGACGAGATCGTAGAGCAGTTCGCCGAGCGCTACCGCGAGTTTGTCTGCGACGAAAACGGCGAGCTGCCGAACAACCGCTCCGGCGTGGACTGGTCGTGGTCGCCGCAGACGCTGCGCGACGCGCACAGGGAAGATAACCCGTACGCCTATTCCTTTTCCTACGACGGCCGCAAAGACCCCTTTGAGATCGCCGACGAGCTGAATGCCTATGTGGAGGCTGTCCGCCGCGTGACCGGTCACCGCCGGGTCGCCATTCTTAGTCGCTGCATGGGAACCGAGATGGCGCTCGCCTATTTTGAAAAATACGGCTGGAAGGACATCGACACCTTCTTTTCCTACAGCTCCGCCGCCCTGGGCGCCACGATCTTCAGCGAGCTGTTTGCGGGGCTGCTCAACCTCGATCTTGAATGTGTGGGCAACTATCTGACCGAGCAGCACGCCCAGGCGCCCGATGCGCCAGAGGATCCGGATATCCGCCTTGTGCGCACGCTGCTGGAGGCGCTGCAGCAGCTCCATGCGCTGGGCCTGCCCTCCGCCGTCTGCAACGCTTTGACGGAAAAGGTCCGCACCAACGCCCTGCCGCGGATGCTGAAAGCCAGCTTTGCCACCGCGCCGGGCTACTGGAGCATGGTGGCTCCGGCGGACTATGCGAGAGCGAAAACCTTTTTGTTCTGGAACGAAGGCGGCAAATATGCGAAGCTGATCGAAAAGCTCGACGCCTATGACGCGCGGGTGCGCCGCCCGATGCGCACCATCCTCAACCGGATGAAAGCCGACGGGGTCAAGCTTTGCTTCCTTGCGAAATATGGCTTTCAGCTCATTCCGCTCACGGAGTCCCGCCGCACCCATTCCGACGACAAGATCACCATGGAGGCCCAGTCCTTCGGCGCAACGGCCGCTACCTTCGGCGATACGCTGAGCACGGCGCACATCGCAGCGCAGGAGCTGCTCGGCAAAGGACGCTATCTTTCGCCCGACCGCTGCATTGACGCTTCCACCGCGTGGTTCCCGGATACGACCTGGTTCGTCAAGAATATCCGCCACAACGATTTTCCGTCGAAGTTCCACGAATTCGTGATGCGTCTGATTCGGTCGGATCGCCAGCTCACGGTGGAGGACGACCCCGCGTATCCGCAGTTTCTGGTCTTTTACCGGGAAAACGGCGCGGAACACTGGGATCCGATGACGCCGCAGGATCGACAGACGCAGTTTGTCCGGCCGGACTTTTTCCGGGCGCTGGCAGAGTTTCGCGCTGCGCTGCGCGACTGGCTGGTCTATCGGTTGTTCCGAAAACGGTAACAGCCCCTTGCATATTTTTGGAATCCGTGCTAAAATGATTTTACAATCTTTATTGGAGGTACGACTATGACACGAAAGAAAAAAAGCATTCTGTCCATCCTGTTGTTTGTTCTGATTTTCGGCGCCCTGCTCACAACGGCGACTTTCACCGACCTTCAGGTCAGTAACATCCTCACCCGTACGGCCCTTGCCGATCATACCAACTACCTGTCCAACGACACCTTCGGCGTTGCGCTGGAATCCGTCGGCAGCAACCCGATCTACCTTGCCTTTGCGTTTTCCTTCATGATCCTGTTCTGGTATTGCGCACGCAAAAAGAGCCTTTCCGCCGCGCCGAAAACGATTTTTGCGGCGGTGATGGCGGTCTGCGCTTTCATCGCGTGCTATGTGCTTTGCAGCGACACGATGGAATACATCCATGAACACCTGGTCAACATTGAACATTCCCAGCTTTCCGCGCCCGCGTGGCTGACGGTGATCCAGATCATTTCCGCCGCGTTTCTCTGTGCGCTGGGTCTGCTGGCTGTTCGCAACTTTTCCGACGAACAGATCGAAAATCTCTTTGGGTTCGCGGTCGCAACGCTGGTGTTCGTGATCGTTTCCACGGTCGCGCTGCATCTGGTCAAGGGCCCTGTCGGCAGGATCCGTTACCGCGCCATGAATATGTATCCCGATTCACCGGATTACGGCTTTGCAAAATTTGCCCGCTGGTATGAGATCAATGGCCAGTGGATCTCCAAAGATCAGATGCTCACCCTCTTCGGCACGACCGACGCGCTCAAATCCTTCCCGAGCGGCCACACCTGCGCTGCCGGCGCGTCCTATTTCCTGCCGATGCTCAACGACGCGCTGCACATCAAAAACAAGGGCGTACGCGCTCTGCTCTGGATCTGCCCGGTCGTGATCACAGGTCTGGTTGCGGTCAGCCGGATCGTTGTGGGCGCCCACTTCTTCAGCGACGTTCTTGTCGGCGGAACCTGCGCGTTCGTTTGCATGATCATTTCCCGCGAGATCTTTGTGCTCAAGGGCGCAAACTTCAAGGCGCTGACCGGAAAAGCGGAAGGCTGAGCGGCTTTTCAGCTTTCGGCAGTTTCATAAAACAGAAAGAACCCCGCCGCGGCATTGCGATCCGCGGCGGGGTCGATTGTTTTCGTGGGGGAGGGTCACTGTACTTCCTTTGCGGGAAGGATGCTGCCGTCGCCCTTCTCATAGAGGATCGTTACTTCGTCGCCCACATTCAGGATGACCACATTCTCCGCATCGGAGGCGGGGATCTTGAAATACTTCTTGCTGCCCTCCACGCGGATAAAGTAGACGCTTTCGCCGCCGATCACGGCCGAGCGGATATCCTTGACGGCGCCGGTGATCGATTTCACGGTATCGTCGGGCACAGCGGGCGTATCCGGCGTGTCGCTGCCCTGGTTGTCGGTGGCTTCCTTGATCTCGTCGATGTCCACCTTGATGATGATGTTGTTCTGCTTGAGTTTCGCGACATAGGCCTCGGTGCATTCGGCGATCGTGTCGCCTGTGACAACGACCTGATAGTTCTGCACGTTGACCATCGCGTAGCGTTTGACAAGGTTCGCGGTATCCTTCAGCGACATGAAGTAGGTCGGCTGGCCGCTGATGTTCAGCAGGATCGGGAAGGTGGCGATATAGCCGTAGTCCTGCACCACGCCTTCCGCGGAGGAGGCGGCGGAGTATTCCTTCGCGCCGGAGACCTCATAGAAGTTGGCTTCCTTCGTGCGCATATTCACCAGCACGAAGCCGATGATCGCCTGGTCGCCGGAAACGGAGGTCACGCCCGTGTACATATACACGTCGTCGTTCACGGCGAGGAAGTTGGAGCCTTCCGTGGCGACCTTCACGCCGTCCTGCACGATGATGGAGTTGATGAAGCCGCCGGAATACTTGCCGTGATAATTGTACTGTTCCACAAGCAGCAGATTGGAATAGATCACGTCGATCCACTGCAGGGAGGCTTCGCTCTTTGCTTCGTCTATGCTGTATTGCATACTTTCGCCGGTGATGGCGTTCACCAGCACAACGCCCTTGACGTCCGTTCCGCCGAAGAGGCCGATGGTTTTGTCGAGCACCGGGCAGATCCAGAACGGCTCGCCGTTTTCGTCGATCTCAAAGTGGGGCGTGTCAAAAATGCAGGTCGGATACTTGAAGCGCAGGTGGCGCATCAGGAACTTGCTGAAATGCTCCTCGGTGGAATAGCGGATATAGCTGCCCTCGTCAAGCAGCACGAGGTCGGCCTTCTGGGTCACCATATCCACAACGATATAGCCGGGGAAGCCGGTGGAGGTGTTTTTGAACCACTTGAAGATATCGCCGTAGGCGAGCGTGGTCACGCGCACCGGGGCGTTCTTGTAGTTGATCTGGGTAAATTTGCCGGAAAGCTCGAACTGGGAAACCTTGTTGATGGAGCTCAGGTCGCCGAGCGCACGGTTGGCAAGCGCCGCGGCAGCCGCGTCGTCGAGGACGGGGACGCTCTGGAAGTTCGCTTCGGCAACGTCGCCGGCAAAGGTCTTGGATTCATCCACGTCGATGATGCGGCTGTAGGAACCGGCGCGGAAAACGACCGAGGAGATCACCATGCCGATACCGACCACAACGGCCAGCAGCGCGATGATCGCGCCCGGGATGAGGGCTTTTTTCTTCACATACGCGCCGTATTCCGGTTTCGTGATGATGCCGGACAGCAGCGCCTGCAGCACGACATAGATTGCGGCGACTACGCCGAGAAAGAGGTAGAGCTGTGTGCTCTTGAAGTTCAGCGGCGGCAGCATGAAGTAATAGGCGATCGCCGCGCCGAGAACGGTGCCGACAAGGCTGAGCACGGTTTTCAGGCCGGCCTTTTTCGGGGCGAGATAAGCGTCCTTGCCGCTGCCTTTGCCTTTGCCGGAGGAACCGCCGGTGAAATCAACTTGAATGGGATCCATAGTGTACACTCCTTTTTGTAATTATCTCTATTATACATACTTTCCGGGAAAATGCAATGAAATATTTTTGAACAGAAAGCCGGTCGCAAAGAAGCGCGGCGCGCGGGGGCGGGACGCCTCGTGCCCTGCACGAGGCTGAAAAAGGAGCGGGCAGCCGCCCGTCGAAAACCGGGCGCGCCGGCGCTCCTTTTTCGCGCAGCTTCGCTGCACAGTCCCGCCCCCGCGTGCCGCGCTCATTTGCTCTGTTCGTCCAAACTGAGATAGAACCCGGCGAGGAAGTCTTCCAAAAAGGCATTTGCTTCGGGCAAGCCCATGGCGTCGATGGCTTTGCGGGTGGATTCCAGCGCCTGGCGGAATTCGCCGTTGCCGGCCTTCTCCTCCTCCACGCATTTGAGCAGCGCCGAGATCTTGTCTGCCGCTTTCACGATCTTCCAGAGCTCGGCGTCGCCCTCCTGCGGAAAGAAACAGCTCTCGTAGTACGGCCGCAGATCGTCCGGCAGCATGGAAAGCAGCCGGTCGCACGCTTTGGTCTCCACCTCGGCAAAAGCCTCGCGCAGGGCGGGGCTGTGATACTTGACCGGGGTCGGCATATCGCCCGTGAGAATCTCCGGCATATCGTGGTAGAGGCCGAGCAGGGCGGCGCGTTCGGCGTTGACGTTTCCGCCGAAGCGGACGTTCTTCAAAAGGGCGATGGCGTGCGCGATGACAGCCACGTCGTTGCTGTGCTCGCTGAGGTTTTCGCGCTGGGTGGAACGCATCAGCGCCCAGCGGTCGATGTATTTCATGCGCGCGTGCATGGCGAAAAAGTTGTGCATGTTCAAAGCTCCTTTTCATGTGTCTGTTACGTCTGACGAAAAAATCACACGTCGATCTTCACACATCGAGTCAATCGTCCGGCACCTGTATTGTAGCATAACAGCGCCGAAAAAGCAAGCGGTGGAAATGTTCTTGACAAGGACAAACGGGCAAGGTATAATGAAACAGCACCTTCCTTTATTTCATAAAAAGGAGACCTTGTGATGAAAAAGCTTGTTTCTCTGCTTCTTGCACTGCTTTTGGTGTTTTCCGTCAGCGCAAATGCCTTTGCCTATGTGGACATTGACACGCGTCGCGGTAAAATGCCCGTGGTGCTGATCACCGGCGACGCGGAGCCGATCCGCGACGCGGACGACAACACGGTCTTTCAGATCGGCGCCCTCGGCGAGACCTTCGACAATGTGGAGGACGGCAATTTGAAGGAATCCATGAAAAATGTCCTTCTGCCGTTTTTGACCAAGGGCTTGCTCGGCGGGAACTATGACGAATACTATGAAAAGCTGGAACAGGAGATCGGCGAACTGTTTGAGAAGGTGCGGCTCGATGAAAACGGCGACCCGCAGTACGGCACAGGCGTCTCTTCCGGACGGAGAGATTCCATGCTGAAAGAGAACATCAAGGATGAAAAAGACGAAAACGGCACCTATGGCTGCTATGATTATCATTTCTGGTATGACTGGCGGCTCGACCCGATGCAGATCGCAGACGACCTGCACCAATACATTCTGAACGTGCGCGAGATCACCGGCGCCGAAAAGGTCGGTCTGATCTCGGCCTGTCTCGGCACAAACGTCTGCATGGCCTACATCGCAAAGTATAACGACGCCTTTCCGCTGGAGCTGAACGGCTTCGGCGTCAACGCGGCGCTGATCAACGGCTCGGAATTCATGAGCGAGGCCATCAGCGGAAAATTCCGCCTGGAAGGCAACGGCCTGTGCCGCCTGTTTACGGACGCAAATGCCTGGGGCTGGCTGGATGTACCGGAGCTCGTCATCGCCACCATTGACCTTGCGGAAAAGAGCGGCGCGCTGGACGGCCTGAGCGCTTTTGTGCGCAAAACGCTGTATGACAAGATGGTTGAGGGCGTCACCTCTGCGCTCGCGCTCGCCACATTCTTTACCATGCCCGGTTACTGGGCCTGCATTTCCGCCGACCGCTATGACACCGCGCTCCGTTATGTTTTCGGTCCCGAGGGCAGCGAAAAGCGGCAGAAATATGCGGGTCTGATCGCAAAGCTCGACAACTATCACAATACGGTTTCCACCCATGTGACGGAGCTGATGCAGTCCATTTACGACAAAGGCGTAAAACTGTGCATCACCGCGAAATACGGCTTCCAGATGGTTGCCATCTGCGAATCGGACGAAGTGATCGGCGACCAGTTCTCGTCTTTGACCAGCTCATCCTTCGGCGCAACAACCGCGCCCACGATCTATGATACCCTCCCGGAAGATTACATCGCGCAGCGTGTGGCCGAAGGCAAGGGCAGATATATCTCGCCCGACAAGCAGGTGGACGCTTCCACCTGTCAGTTCCCGGATTACACCTGGTTCGTCAAGGGCGCGAGCCATTCCGAGCGCACCGGCTATGAGGATGACATTCTGTTCGGCGTGACCACGGCCGACCGCCAGCTCACGATCGACGATATCAAATATACGCAGTTCATGGTTTATGACAAGGACGCCGGCACGATGGAACCGATGACCGAAGAGAACTGCCATACCGAGCTTTGGAACGCAGACCGGACCGAGGATCACCCGCAGACGGTCCTTCAAAAGATGACCGCCTTTCTGCACGCGCTGAAGCGCTTTCTCCCGTTGTTCTTCTCCTTTGTGAAGGGAAAGATTACCGGATAACCGAACCGTTTGTTTCGTTGGGGCTGCTGAATCAGCCCCCTTTTTGTTGGCGGGCGGATTTTCATCCCTCCGGTTCTTGACGTTCGTGTTCTTTCGTGCTATACTAAACTATCAAAGTGTTTGGAGGTCGCCTCGTGCTCGTTTTCTGGAAGCGTTTTTTGGAAAAATGGCCGGCGCTGGTGGCGGCGCTGCTGGTTGCCGCCGGGTTTCTCACGGGACTTCCCGCCGGGCAGGACCCCAACGCGCCGAAAAAGCCGGCGCAAAGTCTTGTGATGAAGGTCTACGGCACCTCGAAAAGCAGCATCCTGCAGGGCGGCTGCACCGACGGCACCTATGTCTACCTGATCTTCACGGACGGGGCGAGCAGCGGCGCGAAGGACCGGCTGCTCAAAATCGACCTTGCCCAGCAGAGCGTGGAGCAGATGAGCGAGCCGCTGGAGATCGACCACGGCAACGACGTGACTTACAACCCCAAAACGGGAAAGCTCGTTGTTGCCCACAATGCGCCCAACGGACGGATCCTTTCCTTCGTTGACCCGAAGACGATGACGGTGACCAAGACCAAAAAGATTCCCGACAAGGTCTACGGCATCGCCTATGATACGCTGGAGAACTGCTATTTTCTCGGCGTTTCCGGCAGCTATGATTTTGTGCGCTACAACGGTTCCCTGCAGCGCGAGACCGCCTTTTCCGGCCGCGACATCGGCGCGGTGCGGCAGGGGATGGAGGTTGCAGGCGACGCGGTCTTTTTCCTTTATTCTTCGCCGAACTGCATCGTAAAATACACCGCCGCCGGCGCATATGTCGGCACCTATACGCTCCCCGTCGCAACGGGAGAGCCGGAGTGTCTGTTCTTTTTCGGCGATGTGCCCTATATCTGCTACGGCCTCAACGGCACGGGCAGCGCAGCGATCTACCGCCTGCAGGCGGAATCATAAAATAATAAAAAACGGAACTTCAAAGGAGGATTTTCCAATGAAACTCACAACGGTAACCCTGTACGATGTCAAGGATCTCGGTGAAGTGAGCGGCGTTTGCATTTACGGTATGGGCCTTCTCACCGCGATCTGCTGGATGATCTGCCAGATCTTCGGCAAGAGCTCGATCTTTGTCGGCAGAAAGCTGGAGCGCGCCAAGGAAAAAGCGCTCGAAGAGATGAAGCTCTATGCCCAGGAATTGGGCGCCGACGGCGTGATGCATCTGCGCTATCAGCTCTCCGGACGGAGCGTGCTGGTCTACGGCAGCGCCTTCCAGTATCTGGACAGCGAAGCGGAAGAAGCGCCTGCGGAAGAAACGCCGGAAGCTGTGCTTGAAGATGCGCCCGCGGCTGCGGAAGCCTGAGCAAAGCGCCGTTTGCCGACAAGACCGGCCTTTGTGTGCCGGTTCGGTTTTGCCTTTTCGGTGCCTGCGGGCAGTCAACGAAGGGAGAACGCATGTTAAAATTCAAAGACGACGGAACCTTCCGTCTTTTGCAGATCAACGATTTTCAGGACAGTGACGATGTCGACCCGAGATCGGCAGCGTTTCTGGACGCCGTGCTGGACAAATACCGTCCCGACCTTGTGGTGCTTGTCGGCGATCAGCTCACGCCCGGTGAGGACATGACGGCTGAAAGGATCCGGACAGCGCTCAAAAACGAGCTGGAGCCGATGGAAAAACGCGGCATCCCGTTTCTTTTTACCTTCGGCAACCACGACCACGACAACGAACGTGCGCTGGACTGTGCCGCGCAGGCAGAGATCTATCACAGCTACAGAATGTGCGCCTCTGCCGACAACGGTCCAGACCCCGGCACCTATCACAACGTGATCTTCGGCGCCGACGGCGTGACGCCGAAGTTTGGCGTCTACATGATGGATTCCAACCTGTGGTACGGCGACTTCATGGACTGCGGCGTGAATGCGGCGCAGGTGCGGTGGTACCGCAAAACCGGCAGCAAAAACAGGGCCGCCAACGGCGGAACCCCTTTGCCTTCGCTCCTCTTTCAGCACATCCCCGTCAAGGAGATGTTCCGCTTTTTGAAGAAGGTGCCGGCCGGCACGCCGGGCGCCGTGGACAGCATGTTCGGCGACGAAAAATACGTGCTGGACGAAGCGGCGGTGTTCGTTGGCGACCGCACCGTGATCAAAGAACCGATCTGCTGCGAAAACCCGAAGGTCTCCACCGGCCAGTATGAGGCCTGGGTGGAGCAGGGCGACATCATCGGCGCCTACTTCGGCCACGACCATGTGAACACCTTTGTGGGCAAAACAGAGGACGGCATCGTTATGGGCTACAACGGCGGCTTCGGCTTTGATTCCTACGGCGACGGCGACGAGCGTTTTGCGCGCATCTATGATTTCAGCGAAACCGACGTCACGGCCTACTGCCAGACCACCCTGTATTACTCAAAGGAAGTCGGCTGATTCACACAAACGATCAAAAAGGTACGGAAAGCGATCCGTACCTTTTTTCGTGATGTGAAAAACTGTCTGAGTCTTTTTCCGAAACGGCCAACCGCCCCCGGAAAACGGGAGCGGTTGACGGAGAGGAAAAGAAAATGAAAACAAACAAACAAGAAAATCGGAGAGAACTATTTTCTTGTGAAGAAGGGGTCGTTGTCAGAAGGGCTTGTTCTTCCCTTGTTCTGTTAGAATCTTACCATGTCAACCTAAAGAGAACCTAAAAGGGTTCTGAAGTTCGAAAAATTTTTTCGGCGTCGGCTCAATGCAGGGTCGTGCCGTCATAGGCGCCGCAATCGACCGGTGTCTGCAGGAGGGCGATGCTGCCCCCTGCCTGCGGCGCGAACCCGTAGGCGACGCCGTCGCCCGCAAAGAAGAAGTTTTCCGCCGGGACGGTCTGCAGCAGATTCAGGTATGCTTCATACGGCGTGGTCTCGGCGCGCAGCTTTGACGCCGGACACATCACATAAGTCGGCGCGACCGCGGCATAAAGCGCGGGCAGGTTCGCCAGCAGGTGGTGAGACGCCTGCAGAACGTCCGCGCGCAGAGTTTCGGCCGAAAAGTTTTTCAGCAGCGTATTCTGCGTCAGATCCAGCGCGTCGCCGGGAAAGAGAAAAGCGGTTTGCCCCAGCGTCAGCTTCAGCACGCAGCAGGCCTCGTTCAGGTTATCCACCGGCACGGCTGCCGTTTCCGGGTCCGCCAGATCTTCCGGAGCATAGAGCACTTCGCAGAAGGCGTCCTGCAGGCGGAATGCGGCGCCGCTGTGCGCTTTGAGATACTGCAGCGCGGGGTAGCGGGTGGCGAGGATGCTGCGGATGCGGGTGGCGTAAGCGTTTTTTGTCATGGTGCCTTCCGCCGGAAAGTTGAACATGGCGCGTTCCAGTGCGATCCGGTCGGAATAGCGGCGCAGCAGCTTATAGAAAAAGGCGTTGTGGTCGCCGTGGCTGTGGGTGCAGTACCAGAGGGCGATGTGCAGCGGCGCGTCCTCCGGGGTGCCGCTGACGGTGTGCAGGAAACGGAAAAACTCCGTCACATTCTGCTCCGATGCCTGCCAGCGGTTGCCGCCGTCGATCACGATCAGCCGCCCGTCGGAAAGGGTCACGGCGTAGAGCATCCCGTTGCTGCCGTAATTCTTTTTTCCGGCGTGTTCCACGTCGCGGTAAGGGTAGCTGAACTGCCAGACCGTCGGCTGCAGGGGTTCCTCATCGACATACGCGATCTCGTCCGTGCTGTAGCTGAAGGTTTGCAGCGACGCGGTGCTGCCCCGGTCGTCGATCACCCGGGTCTCGCCGCTGTTGCCGTTGAAATAGCAGTACACGCTGCTGTCCGTCGTTTCATAGGCATAATAGTAATTGTTTTCGATCTGATGGGAATAGGTCTGTGTGTAGCCCGCCGATCGCAGTTTTTCGCCGTAGGCTTCCGCGTCGGCAAGGTTCGTTTTGCGCACGATCTGCATCCGGCCGGAAACAGAATCCGCCAGCGCGCTCAGATCGCCGTCTTCAAAATCATCGTCCTCCCGCTCGGCGGTGTCGTCAAACAGGCCTGTGCCGGTGCTGTAAAGGGCAGAGGAATAGTACCCCGCGTCAAAAGCCGGGATACCATGCAGCAGCCAGTCGCCCCGCACCTCGAGTTCTTCCCGGATCTGCGGCGGGTCGTCGGGAACGCCCGACCGGTTTGGCTGTTCGATGCCGAACAGGCTGAAAATGCTTGCGAGGATCGCCATAAAAAATGCGCTGATCTTCTGAAACAATCCGCTCATGGGAAACCTCCGAAAAATTGTCTGTTTTTCCGCCGGGATTTGCAGCCCTGCGCGAATCGGTGATCACGCAACGGCCATTTTACAGCTTCAGCCGCAAGGATCCGTTTTGTCCCTCCCCGATCCGCAGCGTCACGCCGCCGTCGGGGTCGGTGCGGCTGCCGTCAGGCAGCACGGCTTTCAGCCAGAAGCGGTCGATCTGCAGGGCGACACGTCTGGTTTCGCCCTGCGCGAGCTGCACGGACGCCACGGCGCAAAGCTGGCGGTTCGGCGTGGTCGTGCGGCTGTCGGAGAAGACAGCGTAGCACTGCACGACCGCGCGGCCGGCGCAGCGGCCGACGTTGGCGACACTGACCTTGCAGGTGAGGGAAGCGTCGCTGCTTGCGGTAATTGCCGGGTCGGAGAACGCAAAGGCGGTATAACTCAGGCCGTAACCGAAGGGGTAGAGGGGTTCGCTTTGCAAAAAGCGGTAGGTGCGCCCGGCCATGTCGTAGGTTTCCATGGGGGGCAGAGCTTCCCCGTCGCGGTAGAAGGTGATCGGCAGCTTCCCGCTGGGGCTGACCTTTCCGCTGAGCACATTGGCGACGGCAAGACCGCCGAGGGCGCCCGGATACCAGGCGTGCAGCACGGCCTTCGCTTTGCTGCGCACCATTTCTCCGAGGTCGGCGCAGGAGCCGCACAGCACCACAACGGCCACATTTTCACATACGCTGCAGACCTGTTCGACAAGAACCTGCTGGCAGGCGGGCAGACGCAGCGTTTTGCGGTCGCCGCCGTCGGTGAACGCGTTGTCAAAGCCCAGCTCTTCGCCTTCCACGGTGCGGTCCAGACCGAGGCAGAGGATCGTCACGTCCGCCTCCTCGGCGGCGGCGACGCCCTCGCTCGTCATGTCTGCGAAATCGTTCCAGCGGCCGCGGACGCCGTCGCAGACCGGCGCGCCGTCCGCCACTGTGATCTGCGCGTGCGGGAAAGCGCGGCGGATGCCGTCGGCAAGGGTGATGTATTCATCAGCGTGGCCGTTGTAGTTGCCCTCCAGCGACCAGATGTTCATCGCGGTGGGGCCGACCACGGCGATTTTTTGCTTTTTTGTCGGGTCCAGCGGCAAAAACCCGCCTTTGTTTTCCAGCAGCACAAGGGTCTCTTCGGCCATCTTCAGGCTCAGCGCCTTGTGCGCTTCGCAGGAGACCGCAGAATAAGGAATGTCCGAAAACGGACGCTGCGGTTCAAATTCGCCGAGCTTCGCGCGGATGGTGAACAGCCGCTCGGCAGCGGCGGTGATCTCCGCTTCGGTGATGAGATCCTCTTCGTAGGCCTCGCAGAGATGGCGGTAGGCGTCGCCGCAGTTCAGTTCGCACCCGGCGTTCAGCGCGGCGGCCGCCGCTTCGGTCAGGGAGTCGACAACATGATGGCCTTCATAGATATCGCCGATCGCTCCACAGTCGGAGACGAAGTAGCCTTCAAAGCCCCATTGTTCCCTTAGTATCTTCATCAGCGTCGGGCTGGCGCAGCAGGGTTCGCCGTTCGTGCGGTTATAGGCGCCCATTACGCCAGCGACACCTGCTTCGACAGTCTTTTGAAACGCGGGCAGATAGGTCTCGTTCAGATCCTTTTCACTCACAACGGCGTCAAACCCGTGGCGCCTGCGCTCGGGGCCGGAATGGGCCGCAAAATGCTTGGCGCAGGCGGCGGCCTTGAGAAATGCGCCGTCGCCCTGAAGGCCGCGGATATAGGCGCGTGCGATCTCTGCGGTCAAAAACGGATCTTCGCCGCAGGTCTCCTGACCGCGGCCCCAGCGGGGGTCGCGGAAGATGTTGATGTTCGGCGCCCAGAAGGTCAGGCCCTTATAGATGCCGCGGTCGCCGTGAGATGCGGCTTTGTTGTATTTGGCGCGTCCCTCTTCGGCGATCGCTGCGGCGACCTCGCCCACCAGCGCGGGATCAAAGCTCGCCGCCATGCCGATGGATTGGGGAAACACCGTTGCGACGCCGGCGCGGGCGACGCCGTGGCACGCCTCGTTCCACCAATTGTAGGCGTGGATGCCGAGGCGATCGATGGCGGGGGCTTCAAACAGAAGCTGCGACATTTTTTCCTCCGGCGTCATCTGCGAGACCAGCGCCTTTGCCGTGCGGCGCGCAGCAGACAGATCCATGAAATGCTCCTTTCCTTAAACGGTGATGCGATTTTCACCCGGCTCCAGCGGATAGATCTTGCCGAAGACTTCTGCCGTAGCTTTGCAGCCAAAGGGCACTGTGAAGGTGAAGCTCCAGCCGCTCTGCGTCTTTTCATAGGAAGAACGAATGGTGCCGCGGTCGGTGTCCAGCGCGGCTTTTACCCAGGGGATGCGTTCGTCCGGCGCGGGGGCAAAGCGAATGCCTGCGTAGCCAGGCGCGGTCTCCACCGGCGCGATGCCGGCCAGACGGCGGAACATCCAGGAAAAGACGCTACCGTATGCGTAATGGTTAAAGGAATTCATGGCCGGAGTGGCGAAGCGGCCGTCCGGATACATCCCGTTCCAGCGCTCCCAGATCGTGGTCGCGCCCATGGTTACGGCGTAGAGCCACGAGGGATACTCCGTGCGCAGCAGCAGATCGACCGCCAGCGTGTCCTCGCCGACCAGCGTCAGCGCGTCGAGCAGATGGGTCGCGCCGATGAAGCCCGTGGTCAGACGTCCGAGTCTGCGCACGTTTTCGGCAAGCTGTTTTCCGGTCTCTGCCGGGTTATCGGTCAGGCCGAAGATCAAAGCGAGCACCTGCGCAGTCTGCAAGTCCTGCTTTGTGCGGCCGTTTTCCATGTATTCGCGCAGGAAGAAGCTGCGCACGCCCCGCAGCGCGTACTCATACCACGCGCAATCATAGCCGAGGATGCGGCTGGCCTTGATGACGGTTTGCAGACCGTAGGCGAGGTAGGCTGTGGCGATCATGCCGCGGTCGGTCTCGCCGACGCCGTGTTCCCGGCTCAGGTCTTCCAGACTCAGCCAGTCGCCGTAGCCCTCGGTCGTCCAGGGGCGGGCGAACTCTTTTTCCGCCGGCGCGTTCTTGCTGCGGCATTTCGCGAGCATTCCGTCCACGTACTTTTTCATCGTCGGAAAATGGCGGCGCAGCCGTTCTTTGTCGCCGTAGGCCATGTAAAGCTCCCAGGGCAGAACGGTCGCAACGTCGTCCCAGGCGGGAGAACCGGCGTTTTCGCCGATGAACCGGCCCGGGTTCGGAACCACATGGGGGATCAGGCCGTCGTCGTGCTGGTCGGCGGCAATGTCGTTGTACCATTTGTCAAAGAAGGCGCGCACATCGTAGTTGATGGCTGCCGTACGGCAGAACATTTCCGCGTCGCCTGTCCAGCCCAGACGTTCGTCGCGCTGCGGGCAGTCGGTCGGGACATCGAGGAAATTGCCCTTCTGGCCCCAGAGGACATTGTGGGCAAACTGATTCAGCAGCTCGTTCGCGCAGGAGAAATAGCCCGTGCGCTTCATTTCAGAATGCACAACAATGGCGGTGAAGTCTGCGGGCGCAATTGTGGAAAGCCCCTTGATCTGGATGTAGCGGAAGCCGTAAAAGGTGAACTGCGGCTTGGCAGTGAAGGCGCTTCCGGCGGAGATCACACGGAACTGTTCCTTCGCGGAGCGCAGGTTTTCGGTGTAGACGTTGCCGTCCCTGTCGAGCATCTCAAAATGCTGCAGACAGATCTCGGTCTTGCGCGGCGCCTTTGCGGAAAACTCCACATAGCCCGTGACCTCCTGGCCGAAATCCACGACCAGTTCGCCCTTCGGCGTCACGATCAGCTTTTGGCCGGGGATGCGCTCCTGTTCGCGGATCGGCGCACCCTCCACGGGGATCAGAATGTTCTTGGGATAGACGGCCTCGACCGCGTCGGTCAAAGCGCCTTTGCGGGCGGTCAGATCGAGGGTCTCGCCGTCGTAGATATCGTTGAAGACCACGTTGCTGCGCGAGGTCTGCCACTGCCGGTCGGAAAGGATCACGTCCTCGCTGCCGTCGGCATAGCGCACGGTCAGCGCACAGATCAGCGCCGCCTCATCGTACTTCAGGTCTTTGGATTCATATTTTTTGTTTGAGTGGAAGAACCAGCCGCGCCCGACGCTGACGGTCAGCTTGTTTTCGCCGCTTTGCAGCAGCTTCGTCACATCGTAGGTCAGATACTGGTGGCGCTTCTGATAGACGGTCCAGCCCGGAGAGAGGATGTCTTCGCCGATGCGTCGGCCGTTCAGCCGGGCGATGAAGACGCCATGGGCCGTCAGGCTCAGTTCGGCGCGCACCACGTCCGCCTTCGGGGCGAAAGCGCGGTGAAATTCGGTGACGCAAAGTTTGTTGCTGCGCTTTGCTTTGATCCAGCTTGCAAGGAAGATGTTGTTCATTTGCTCTGCTCCTTTTCAAAGGGAATGATTTTGTTGGAAACGAGGAAGGTGATGCGCTCTTCGCCGCCGTGGTCGGAGGTGATGAGGATCAGCCGGTCCTTGCTGTCGTAGGTTTTGCGGCTGCGGATGGCTTCCACAAGATCCGCGCCGGTGGCGTCCGCGTCGCGGAAGGCGCCAACATAGTCAGGGCTCTGCAGGGTGAAGCCGGTGGTGTGACCGGCAAGATGGGTGTATGCGAAGAAAACGAAGAAAAAGTCGGGCCTTTTTTCATCCGGAGCTGTTCTTCCTCATTCCTCCGGCGGCAGCAGGGCGTTGGTAGTGATGCCGTCCACACCGAGCTTCAAAAACCGCGCTGCTTTTTTGGTGCTGTCAATGGTCCAGACAACGGTTTTCAGCCCGGCATCCTGCGCTGCGCGGATCACGTCGTTTCCGGTTTTGTGTTTGAAATCCAGCCCGTTGATGCCGTTTTGCAGGCAGAAGTCGATGTCGTTTCGGGTGGCCTTCTGGGTCAGCAGATACATTTCCGTCTGCGGCATCAACTGCTTGATGCGCGCCAGGTCGTCCCGACTGAAGCTGATGACAACAAAGCGCTCCTTTTCTTCGCGGGCCGAAAGCAGCGCGGCAAGACCGTCCATCTGTTCCACAGGGGATTTCTTGATCTCGATCACGGGATGGATCCCGTATTCCCTGCAGATATCCAGGTACTCCGTCAACGTCGGCACTTTCTCGTTCGGGAACCGGTCAAGGCCGTTGCCGCTGTCGATGTGCAGTGTCCGGATTCCGGAAAAGGAGAATGTCCGGACAGGGCCGGCGCCGTCGGTCGTGCGGTCCACATCGTCGTCGTGCATGACGATCCATTGCCCGTCTGCGGTTTGCTGAATGTCGCATTCCGCGCCCCAAAAGCCGTGTTCCCCTGCCAGACGGAAGGCGGCCAGGCTGTTTTCCGGCGCGGCGGCGGAATAGCCCCGGTGGGCGATCAGGCGCACATCGGCAAGAGAGACCGCGGCCTGATCTGTGCAGAGCAAGGGCACCGCAATACACAGTATGATCGCAGCCGCGATCGCCGCGATCGCCGCGCCGAGGGCAACGGATTGTTTCGTCTTTTTTTCCATAGGCTTTCCTTTGCTTTATGCGGCCGTGAAGGTCACGAACAGGGGTTTGGAGAGCTTGTGGTAGGCGCTTTCCGCAACCACAAGCAGCTTATAGGTTTTTCCGCTTTCCAGCGTATCGGCCTCCAGCCGGAAGGAAGCGGTCTTGCTGCCGTCGAGCACAAAGTAATCGTTGATGAAGCTTTTGTGGAATTTCGGCAAACCGTTTTCACCGAAGATCGTCACGTTGTAATTGTGGACGATATAGCCCGGGGCAGCCTCGGCGTCGTCAAAGGAGAGTACCCATTCGCCGTTCTCGTTTTTCGCGGCGCTCGCTTTCGCGTCCTTTGGGAAGACGGGCGCCTTGTCGTGCAGCGCCATGTTGTTGTAGGTATAGGCATAGCTGCTGCAATCGTTCACGTTGTCGATATAGTAATCGTAGAACCAGGTGTCGGAAAGCAGATCGTAGCCGCGGATGCGCACGCTGCCGTCGTTGTCCGCTTCCGCAACGGTCAGCGTGTCGGCCGGATCGTAACCGTCCGGGTGCTGGCCGGGAATGCCGTGACTGTCCAGTTCATAGTATTCCATTGCGCCGCAGCCGACGGCGGTGTAGGTCGTCTGGTTGACGGAGCGTGGATCGTTCATCGGATAATGGGAGTGGCCGGAAAAATCCACGACCGCCTTGTGACCGGTGAGGATCGGATTGAGCTGCGGATCGCCCCAGGTGGTGCTGCCGTAGACCGTGCCCCAGGGATGCGGATGCTGGAAAACAAAGATCGCGCGGCCGTCGGTTCTCTTTTTTTCTGCGGCGCAGATGGAATCCGACAGCCATTTGAGGCTTTTCGGCGTAAAGGTCCATTCGGTCATGCTGCGCTCGCCGGAAAAGGCGATGCAGGAAAAGCCGTTGATCTCGGTCACGGTGTCGGGATCATAGCCGAAATATTTGGCAAAGTATTCGCGGTAGTTGTCGTTTTTGAATTCGTGGTTGCCGTGGATGGTCACGACCGGGGTCTCCGGGCGCACATGCGCTTTCAGCGTGTTCACAAAGTTCGGATAGGCGCTCTCTTCGCCGACAGAGGAAAAATCGCCAAGGCAGAAGAAGCCGTCGATCCCCGCATAGGGTTCGGCGTCATCGAACAGGGCATATGCCGTGTCGATGCCGTCCGCCACGCGGTCGTTGTGGTTGTGGGTGTCGGTGAAGATCACCAGACGCACCGTCGGCTGAAAATACGCCGGCGTCTGCGGCAGCTCCTTGCTGACCGCGCCGAACAGATGCTGTACGCTCTGGCCGGGCAAAACGACCAGCAGCACGGAGAACACGCCGAAAATGACGCCGATCACCCATTGTTTGATTTCGGAAAAGCTCATACGATGTCACCCTTTCAGTGCAAAGCGGTTCAGCGCACCACTTTGACGGTTTTGATTTCAAACGGACGGAACGACAGCTTGAATCTGCCGTTTTCCGGCGCCAACGTTTCCTGTTCGTCCTCCAGCAGATTCGTCAAAACGGCGCTTTTTGCCGGAGCGGACAGGGCGACGTCGGTCACGGTTTTGCTGCCCTCGCATTCATACAGACGCAGCACGAAGGCGTCGCTGCCGTCCTCTGCGGGCTTGACCGCCTCCACGATCACGTTCGGTGCGCCGACGACGGCGAAGGGCGCGGTGTCCGCCGCGCCTGCGGCACAGACGATCGGCACATTGAGCGCATAGGCCGGATGCACCACGGCTTCGGCGCTGAATGCGCCGCTGTGGGGCAGCAGGGCGTAGGTCATCTCATGCACGCCGCGGTCGCCCGTGTAATCGGGATGGGTGCCGCCGCGGTGCAGCGACAGGCGCAGATTGCAGCCTCCGACGGAAATGCCGTATTTGCAGTCGTTGAGCAGGGCCGCGCCGAAGCGTGGCTCGCTGAGATCGGTGAAGTTGCGGTTGCAGACCTCGAATTTTGCAAATTCCAGGCTGTTGTTTTCCGTGGTCGGCCGTTCGATGGAGCCGAACTGGATCTCGCTGCGCGCCCGGGCGGCGGAGATGTCAAGGTCGAACCCGGCTTTCAGCAGACGGTGTGGGCTGTTCCAACGAACAAGGGTGTGGAAGTCGATCCGCGGCGAGTTCGCGTAACAGACCAGATCCTGGGTCACCGTTGTGCCGTTTTCGATTTCAAAGGTGCTGCGCAGACGGAGCTCCACCGCGCCGTCGGTGACGAGGGTCCTGCCGCGGAAGCCGCGCACGGGCTGCAGGTTTTTGATCACGTCGCGCTCAATGTCCCAGTTATCCCAGCAAAGCGGCACGTCTTCGCCGAACAGCAGCACGCCCAGCGGTGCGCCGCCCGGCTTGCGCAGCTCTCTGCCGCTGCCTTTGTCGACCAGGGAGGCGATGTAGCCGCCTTCATCAAAGGTGAGCACGGCAAACGGGGTTTCCAGCGTTGCGCCGTCGTACCGGAAGGGGGAGGGCGCGTCCAGCGGCGCATCGCTCAACTCCAGCACTGCGGCGCCGAAGCCCGGCAGCTTCACGCCGCCGACGGCGAGCCTTTCTCTGCCGCAGACGTCGGTGTAGCGCTGGGAGGGGAAATCTTTCGCAAAGCCGGAAACGTCCAGCACTGCGGCGTCGCAGCGCGGGAAGGAGAGGGTGTTGAACAGGGTGACGCGGTCGCTTTTGTCGGTGAGCGTAGCGGCATACTGCGCCGCAGCTTCCTCGTAGAAGCGCAGCAGGTCGTCCATCTCTTTGTTGAACACATCATAGACCGGCTTGATGCAGGTGCCGGGCAGAATGTCGTGGAACTGGTTCTTGAGCAGCGTTTTCAGCCGCGCGTCGCTTTCGGCGTGGCGCGCCCTGCCGGAACGCACGTTGAAGTATTCCATGTTGCGCAGGGCGTATTCCGCTTTGCGGTTCTTGCGCTTGATGTCGTGCATCTGGGTGAGCGTACCGCGGTGCAGCTCCAGATACAGCTCGTCGTCATAGACGGGGAGCTGCGCCCTCTGCAATTCCAGCTCCTTCATGAAATCGCTGACGGTCATGCTTTCGACCTCGGGCATTCCCTCCATCTGCGAGGAACGAAGGGAGGATTCGATCATTGCCGGGGTGGGACCGCCGCCACCGTCGCCGAAGCCGTAGGCCACCAGACGCAGGTCGGTCGTGTCTTTGAGCGAAAGGCCGTGCACGCTGTGGAAGCATTCGTTCACGTCGGGCCAGCAGTGGGTGCGGTTGAAGTGGGTGAGTACCTCGCTGCCGTCGAGGCCCTTCCAGACAAAGCTTTCGAACGGGAAACGGTTCAGCTCGTTCCAGCCGATTTTGGTGGTGTAGAAGTATTTGACCTCGCTGCCGCGCATGATTTGGGGAATGTTTGCGTTGTAGCCGAAGGTGTCGGGCAGCCAGAAGCTGTCGGCCGTGTAGCCGAAGTTTTCGCGGGTGAACTGCTGCCCCTTCAGGAATTGCCGCGCCATCAGCTCGCCGGAGGTGATGTTGCAGTCGCATTCCACATAGACGCCGCCGTTTGGCTCATAGCGCCCTTCGGCCACGCGCTTTTGCATCTCTTTGAAAATGGCGGGGTAGTACGTCTTCATCCACTCGCAGTGCAGGGCGGAGGACTGGATGAACTTATAGCTCGGATACTGCTCCATCAGGTGCAGGGCGTTGGCATAGGTGCGCGCGCATTTGCGCACGGTCTCCGCCACCGGCCAGAGCCAGGCCGTGTCCATGTGGCTGTGGCCGATGATGCCCACCCGGCCGAAGACGCGGGAGTTCCCGCCGGAAAAGAACGGCCGGGAGATTTCCAGCGTTTTGCGTACACCCTGTGCCACGGCCTCGTCACTCGCGTCCTTCGGAAACAGGGGCAAAACGGTGTTGATCTCTTCCAGCAGCCGTTTTGCCTTTCCCGCGACAAAGCTGTCGCCGGGCAGACGGCGCGCCGCATTCAGAAGCTCTCGCACGTCAAAGATCATGGTGAACACATCTTCGTTGCGCGTGCAGATATGTACGCCCTGATAGCAATGGGAAAAGCTCTGCGTCGGGTCGGGCGAAAAGTAATCGTCGTAAGGGTCGGTATTGGGGTCGTAGTGACCGGCGTAGCATTCAAAGGCGAGCTTCAGCGTTTCGCCGGTCTTGCCCCTGCCGAGATACTGGCTCGCGTGGCGGCCGCCGATATACTCGCGATTTTTCGTGTTGAAAATGCCCTTGGGCACGCCGTTCAGGAAGAACATCTGCTCGTTGCCGCCGCAGTCGGAAAGCACGTAGAGCTCCTTTCCGTCCAGAGCGTCCGGTACGGTAAAGCAGCATTTGAGCCAGAGGTTTTCCCATTCCTTTCCCCAGACGGTCCCCGGCTTGGCCGGCATCCAGCCGCTTTCCGGAACCGTGCGCAGATGCTCCGTTGTCAGCAGCATTTGCGCGTCTTCCGCTTCGGCCGCGGGGACATAGATCAGGGACTCATAGATTTTCAGCGCGTGTTCGAGCCGCTCGTAGATACGGTTTTTCAGGTTTTCGTAATACATGGAAAGCTCCTTTCAAGGGGGTGCTTTAAGAAAACGACCGGACAACACGTCAGATTGTCCGGTGTGGGTTCCTTTCTGTTTATGCTTCTGCGGGTTCGGAGTTTTCATCAAGCCCCTCTTTGTAGGCGTTGATGCGGTGGCGTCTTGTTTCGGAAAGCTCGTAATACATCTGCCGTTCTCTGGCCTTGGAAAGCGGCCAGAGCATTTTCGGCACGATGCCGAGGATACTGGTCACGAAGGGAACCACCGTTGCCAGCGCAAACAGCCAGAACTTGGTGCGCTCGTCCTGGGTGCCGATCTTCGCGCCCTGGACATAGCCGATCTTCTTCATGACCATCATACGGATCGAGGTCATGCCGATGCCCTGCAGCTTCAGCACAAGGTTCTTTGCAACGCTTGTGGTTGCCTCCATACGGTAGCCGTTCTTCCATTCGCAGTAGTCCATCGCCTGATTCCAAAGGTCGGCGTTGATGACCTTGTTGACGCCGAACAGCAGTTTTGAGAAGAACTCGCGGAAGCCGTAGGCGATCAGCATCGGCCAGGTTTTGAGGTAATTCTTTTTATACATGCCGAACAGGAAGAAGCCGAGCACGCACATATCGCCGTAGAAATCGGCGCCCACCCACAAAAAGCGGGAGGAGAAGCGCTTGCGCAGCGGGGCGACGAACGCGTAGCTGATGGAGCCGACGGGGCCGGAGATGCCGCTGACCAGCGCCTTGAGGGTGTTGATCATGTGGGTGCTGCCGTGCACGTCGATCCAGTAGTTGTTTTCGTCGGTGCCGACGCCGAAGCCGCCGAGGAAATCGGACAGGCACATCAGCAGCACCGGGTAGTTGGTCAAAACGGCCTTCATGCCTTCCTTGATGTTCGGTTTTTCAACGGTCTGCGGCACGCGCTCCTTCGATTGCAGGAAGA
Organism: Oscillospiraceae bacterium; assembly: GCA_902774035.1. Lineage (GTDB taxonomy): Bacteria > Bacillota > Clostridia > Oscillospirales > Acutalibacteraceae > UBA6857. The sequence continues at coordinate 106,993 of CACYHA010000006.1, forward strand.
ACCAGAAGGAAAACGCCGAGGAGATCAGTGCGCAGGAGACGCCCATGGTCATGAACGCGGTGCGAAGCTGCATACTCCATTTTCCGGTGATGATCATATCATAGATGAAGCCCATGATGTAGCTTGGCATATCCTCGCCCATGTAGCCCGTGAGCAGTTCGGCGAGGGTGATCAGCCGCACACGCTCGTTCGGGTTCGGGGTGATGGTCGCCATATAGCCGCCCTTTGCAAGGCCGGTCAGGGTGCCGGAGGTCTCACTGATGATGCCGAAAGCGAAATAGAAGATCAGCTTCGGCACAAAGGTGGCGGATGAATTCGGGAAGAAGTACGGCAGGAACCAGTACAACAGGCCGAACAGCGTCAGCGGGATCTGCAGCGCAACGATATAGGGGCGGAATTTACCGATGCGGGTACGGGTGTTGTCCACCAGTCCGGCAAACAGCATGTCGTTGAGCATATCCCAGACGCCGGTGAACAGGTTCACGATGGCGTTGACGCCGAAGTCGATCTTGACAACGTCAAGGATAAAGCGGTTCTGCAGGCTGCCGCCGATGTTGAAGGAGTTGGACCAGTCGTTGAACAGATAGGCGATGGTCTCCTTGGTGCCGACATAGTTATAGCTGCGGTAGATGTTCTCCTTGGACTGCGCGTCCAGATCTGTCTGCTTTTCCGGCTCCATGGTTTTTACTTCCTGCTCAGACATCTTTCTTCACCTCCAGTTCGGTCACATAGACCGTGATGGTATCCGAATAAACATGACCGTCATATTCCAGCGTTGCGGTGATCGTGATCGCTTCCTCGCGCGCCGCATGGACGCTCATGACGCCGGTATCGTCCACCGTAAGCGCATCCGGATCGGAAATATCAAACGTGAGCTTATAATCTTCCTTGGTTGCCGTGGAGTGCACGGTTACGTTCATCGGCAGCGCCTTCAGGTCGCTTTCGCGGACCGCCATCTGCTGCTCCAGGAACCGCAGACCGTAGTGTGAGAATTTGATCGTCTGCACGGTCTGATACGGGATTTCCGCTTCAGCAAATCCGTCGTCCGAAAGCGCGGCGCTGTCTCCGACCAGGCGAACCTTGGCTTTGATCGTGTAATCCTTTGTGATTTTCAGCTCCAGCAGATCGTCGCTGATGCGGTCGGTGTGGGCGTGAACGGTTTCGCTGTTCGCTTTCAAATCAAAGCTTTCAACAGTCAGCTCGGTTTTGAGCATATCCGTCAGCTTTTGATAGACCTCTCCGGCCTGCACGTCGGCAGGATCGATCTCCGTGGGCGTACAGGTGAAGTCCAGATAATAGGATGCGGTGTCGTCCTCTTCCTCTTCTTCGTTCAGCACGCCCTGTGATGCTTTGTAGTCCGTCACGCTTTCCGCAGGCAGCGCGAACGCGGGTGCGTCCTCGATGTTTGCCATCACGACCTCGCTTGCTGCGGGGTAGAGCGCGCTGATACTGCCGCAGGACTGTTCGGCGATGTATTGCACAACGGCTTTATCCGCCTCCTTCAGGGAGGTCGTCATCGCGCCGATATGTACGTCGGTTTTCCAGGCGCCTTCCACGTCGTCAGCTTCGAGCATTGCGGCGTAGAGGCGTTCCAGATAAGCTGCACCTTCCGCACCGTCCGCAGGAAGCTCCGTTGCCGAGGGGATCGGGTCGATCTCCGGCGGCACAAACACGGGCTTGTTCTTCTCGTGGATCAGATAGAGCCAGACGGCGCCCATGCAAAGCGCGACCACAAGCGTGGCGATCAGGATTCCGAGGAAAACCTTGAGGCCCTTTTTCATCGGTTTTTTTTCTTTTGCCATGCCGCTCACTCCTCTCCTTCCGCTTGCAGCGCCTGATGCAGCGCTTTCATGCGTTCTTCGTGTTCCTCTTCGCTTTCAAACACGGGCAGCGGCAAGCTGTCGAGATCGACCTCGCCGGCGCGCACCTGTTTGAGCAGGGCTTTGCGTTTCAAATCGTATTCGCGATAGGTCGGCGTGATCCCTTTTTTCAACAGTGCGCGGTTCAGGAAAAACAGCACAAGGAAGAGGACGGCTACGGCTGCACCGCCGAAGCCGGGGCGGAAGGAGGCGACCGTGGTGTCGTGGGTCACGGCCAGCATCAGGCACGACGCGCCCTGCGCCGCCAAAGCGACCCAAAAGCCGAGGAAGGAGAGATTCCGCAGTGTTTTTGTGCATTTGTCCGGATCGGTGAAGCTGAGAAGGTAAAACAGCAGGATCAAAAGGGCGATTACGGTCAGCACCAGCAGAAAGGCCAGACAGAGGATCATGGCCAGCGGCTTTGCGTCCAGCCCGATGACTGCGCCGGAGAGCAGCTTTGGAAGCAGGAGCACCAGCCCGCTGATCTCCCGGATCACGCCGATCAGACCGACCGCCAGATTGCCGCTGTAAAGAGAGCCGTCAAGCGGAACAAAGAGTTTCAGCGTGCCGAACGGCAGCATCAGCGCCGCGGCGGCTGCCAGCACAAAGATCATCCGCGCGATCTGCAGCCCGCCGCCGATGAAGGTGGCTTTGATCCGGGCAACCACCATCCGTGCGACCGCCGATTCCAGTTCGGTGCGTTTGGCGTCGCGCGCCAACAGCGTGTCCTGCGAATAATAGAAGATGTTGACGCCGCAATGTTTGCAGTTGGGTCTGAGATCATAGAACGGGATCTCGCCCCCGCATTTCGGACATTTCATGGGTTCGTTTCACGTTCCTTTCCGTCAAAAGATTCAGTTCAGGGAAAAGCGGATGGCGTCGTCGTCGCCCGTGCGGTTGTTATAAAGGAAATCCTCTGCGATCTCCGTCAGTGACGAACCCGGCGGGATCAACTTTTGCACTTTTTCAATTTTGTGTTTTTCCACAAAGCGATCCGCCCGCTGCGTCAGCGCGTGCAGCACCATGTATTCCAGCGTGTCGGGGGTGTAAGGCGCGTTGCCGGGATAGATGTGGCGGAAGATAACAAACAGTACGTCGAACAGACCGGTTTCCTTCGCCTGCTTCTTTTGCTCCGGCGTCAGGCTGCGCCAGGATTTGCCGAGCTTTGCGGCAAACGAGAGCTTGCGGCTCGCCGCGAAGCGCAGGCCGAGCTTTGCCAACGTTTTATGCCCACGTAGCTTTTCCGCCGGCAGTACGCCGTCCGTTTCGTCAAGGAAACGGTCAAAATCGGTTTTGAGCAGTGGAAAGAATTTTTCCACCCTGCCGGCAAAGTTGAGCCCGTAAAGATAATCGTAAGCGCTCAGTCCGCCTGTGTCGACGCCGGGCAGGCGTTCGATGCCGACGCTCTGCACGTCGCAGACGCCCGCATCGGCGTCCACGGTCACAAAGCGCATCTTGCCCTTTGCGCTGACGGCGGCCGTGGTGGAAACATCGAGGAACCAGCGGCCCGCTTCGTCAGTGTATTTGCGAATGTTCTGCACATGGGTATGCCCGGTGAAGACCACGCGCACGCCCGTCTCGCACATCAGCTTTGAAAGCTCGCGGTAGCCGCCGTACAGTTCGAATTCCACCAAATGGCGGTAGGTCTCCCACGGCGCGATCACCGGGTGATGCACGGCCAGCAGCACATAGTTTCCGCTGTCCTTTGCCGCTTTGATCTGCTTGGTCAGCCAGGCCACGCCGTCTTCAAACAGTCCGCAGTGGCTGCGGCCGTTGCCGTTGTCGTTGATCAGCACCATGCGCACGCCTTCGCCGAGCTGGACGATGTAGGAGCCGCTCTCGCGGTGGACGGAGAGCGCCTGCTTCGGGCCGTAGTCATAGTAGTAATCGAACAGCTCCGCCTTGCGCATGGAGGGCGTGGGTTCGCTCCCGGTCTCGGTATAGACGCAGGAGGAGAAAAAGTTTTCGTCGTCGCCCATGCCACAGTAATCGTGGGTCGCGGTGGTGACATAGACCTTTTTGCCCGCCTGCACAAGCTGAGCGAGCCGGGCGCGGAAATCCTCGTGGGAATTCATGTCGCCGTTGTTGACGTTGTCGCCGGTAAAGATCACGGTGTCGGTATCCTTATCGGCAAGCACCTTTTCCAAAAACGCCTCCAGAATCTCCGGCGAGGTCTTCAGCGCGATCTGATCGCCGCGCTCACGCATGGTGAACGGCTTGCCATCCACCCAGTTGCGTTTGGAAACATAGTGGGTATCCGTCAACAGATAAAAAGACGTTTTTCCTTTCATGCGTCACGCTCCTTTTTGCGATTCTGAAAAGATACACAGACATTATACAACATTTCATCCGAAAATTGTCCAAAAAATCAACAAAAAATGCCGGATTTTTTGTAAATATTTTGTGAACTGCGTGCTATGTGTCCGACTTTCTGCGCACGACTTTGCCGTGCGCAGGGGCGGCGGCGGAACCGCGCGGCCCGGGCCGCGCGAAAACGAAGCAAGGCTTCGTTTTGAACCGTGCCGGGGCACGGTTCGTTCCGCCGCCGCCTTCACCGCGCAGCGAAGCTGCGCGGCAGCAGAGAACCGCCGCTTCCGAAAATACGCCGAGAGCGAAAAAACGTCGAGTCAAAGCAAAAAATTTTACTTTTTGAAAAACATAAAAGAAAGAAAGCGCTGAAATCACAGAAATCCTCTGCGAAAAGCGCTTTCTTTTTCTCTGATGTTTTTCGCGAAATGCAGCAGGCTCCAAAAGTTCGGTCAGACTGCTTCGCTGCGGGTGAAGGAGGCGGAATAGAGATACGCTTCCCAGCCGTATTCGGCGGCCCAGTCTGTCAGGCAGGGCAGCAGGTTCGGCTTGTCGGCTTCGTCGGCGCCGGTGTAGTTCAAAGCGAACGCGCTCTTTTCGTTCCACTCGCCTTCCCCTTCGTCCGGGGCGGTCTTGCTGTAACCGACGCCGAAGGTATAGGTCGTGGAAACGCCGTCCTTTTCAGCCACAAGCTGATGTCTGTCGTTCACGGAAAGCGCATAGACTGCACCGTCGAGCGTCAGGCCGTTTTCGTCAATGACGATATTGCCCTTTTCGCCCTCCCATTCGCCGAAGAATGAGGCGGGATCGACTGGGTGCGCAGCCAGCGCGCTGTCGATGCTGCCGGCTTCGTCCGCGCGGAAGAGACACTGCAGGGTGCCGTAATAACTGGAGCTGTCCTCGCTGATATCCTCCACGGAAAGCGTATACATCGCGTCGCCGTCGATCAGATAGGTAGAATACTGCAGTTGTTTGTCGCCCGGCGTTTCGTTGCCCTCCGCGTCATAGTTCATCAATTCCAGCTCTTCCACAAGGATGTTGTATCCCTGCCGGGAAAGGCAGGTGAACGGCACGGCTTTTGTCTGTTCGCTGTCCGCCATTGTCGCTGTGGCGGTGCCGTCTTCCGCATAGGTATAGGTATATTTGCCGTCGGCGGTTTTCCAAACGCCGAACAGCGCGGGGTCGGCCTTGCCGTCGCTGAAGGTGCCGATGGGCGTGTTCACCTGGGGAAGCTCCAGCGCGGTCCGGGTCGTTTTCAGGTCGTTCAGGCGCTCAAAAAGGTTGACAGCCTGCGCCTTTTTTTCGCCGCCGCAGCCTGCAAGCGCCGCCGCAAGCGCAGCGCACAGCAGAACGGCAAGGATTTTTTTCAGGTTCTCTTTCATATTCACAGAGACAGCCCTCCTCAAACCTCGTTGGTCGCAATGATATCGGCGCCGGTGTCGCAGACGTTGGCGATCAGCACATCGCCCAGCTTGATCGGCGCGTCGGCGACCTCGTTGTTGATCGCCTTCATGCATTCGAACATTTTGCCCTTGGGGATGGGCACGCTCGTCTTCACCGGAACGACCGGCAAAACGCCGCCGTTCACGCGGATGGTGCTGGTGAGCATACGCACGGGGTTCGTGCATTCGTCAATGGCGTATTTTTCGCCGCGCTTGCAGGTGTTGCCGGAAACGGAAACCACCTTGCCCGCGTCGTCCAGCTCCACATGCAGCGCGCAGCCGATGGGGCAGGACACACAAATCATATCTCTGGTCATTTCGTCGGCACCTCCAGTCTGACGGTGAGCTGTTTCTTTTCCAGGGCGCGGATGTCGTCGGCCTTGATGATCACATATTCCATTTCACCCGGAGCGAGTTTCGGCTTTTTCTTGGAATAGAGCACCTTGCCGTCGCTTTCCACGATGATCTTTGTGTTGCGGAACACGTCGGCCACGCGGAAATAGAGCTTCACGTCGCCGTCGGGGTTCTCGTTGATGTTCTGGGGCACCACATAGCGCACACCGTCTTTCCCGCTGACGGAAACATAGTGGTTGCGGCCGCGGGGCCGGTTGGCGATGTAGGCCGCCGCGCCTTCGCCGGCGATCTGGCTTTCCGCCGTGACGTAGTCCACCAGGTCATGGACCTGCAGCACGTTGCCGCAGGCAAAGATGCCCGGGCGGCTCGTCTGGCGATTTTCGTCCACGATGGCGCCGTTGGTCACCGGGTCGATGATGATGCCGGCCATGCGGGTCAGCTCGTTTTCGGGGATCAGACCGACCGAGAGCAGCAGCGTGTCGCATTCCACATATTGCTCCGTACCGGGGATCGGACGGCGGTTTTCGTCCACATTGGCGATCGTGACGCCCTCCAGACGCTCGATGCCGTGGGTCTGGATCACGGTGCAGGACAGCTTCAGCGGAATACCCAGATCGTCGAGGCACTGGGTGATGTTGCGCTGCAGACCGCCGGAAAACGGCATGAGTTCGCAGACCATCTCCACCTTTGCACCCTCGAGGGTCATGCGGCGGGCCATGATCAGGCCGATGTCGCCGGAGCCGAGGATAACGATCTTTTTGCCGGGCATATAGCCGTCAAGGTTCACATATTTCTGCGCGGTGCCGGCGGTCATGATGCCGGAGGCGCGAGAGCCGGGGATATCCAGCGCGCCGCGGGGACGTTCGCGGCAGCCCATGGCGAGGATGATGGCCGTGGCGCTGATCTCCAGCATACCGTCGATGTTGTTCGTGGCGACCACGACGTTGCCGGTGCGGATCTCCAGCACCATGGTGTCCACCTTGACATCGATATCGGTCTGCTGCACCTGTTCAATGAAGCGGTGGGCATATTCGGGGCCGGTCAGCTCTTCGCCGAAGTAGTGCAGACCGAAGCCCGCGTGGATGCATTGCTCGAGGATGCCGCCGAGGGTCTCGGCGCGTTCGAGGATCAGAATTTTTTTAACGCCGCATTCTTTTGCCTTGAGCGCGGCGGCCATGCCGGCGGGACCTCCGCCGATGACGACCAGATCATATTTCAGCATACTTCCCACCTCACTTTGTTCTTTCGTAGAGAATGACGGAATCGTTGCCGAATTTCGTCACTTCGTTCATGTCCTCGCCAAGCTCGCGCGCGAGGATCTCCACCACCTTGGAACCGCAGAAGCCGCCCTGGCAGCGGCCCATGCCGGCGCGGGTGCGGCGTTTGACGCCGTCCACATCTCTGGCGCCGCAGGGCGCCTTGATTGCGTCGATGATCTCGCCTTCCGTGATACCTTCGCAGCGGCAGATGATGCGGCCGTAGCGCTTGTCTTTTTCCACAAGCGCCTTGCGTTCCTCGTTGGAAAGCTCGTTCACATGGATCGGTTCCGGACGGGTCGTGTCATAGTGTTCCTTGCGCTGATACTGCGGCGCGACCTCGCCGAAAATGCTCATCACATAGCGGGCGATGGCGGGCGCAGCGGTCAGACCCGGCGATTCGATGCCGGCCACATTGATGAAGTGATCGTTGGCTTTGCTGGGCGCGATCAGGAAATCGCTGTTGCCGTCCGCGATGTGGGCGCGCAGACCCGCAAACGAAGTGATGCAGTTGCGCGTGGACAGCGCGGGGATGACGGTGCGTACATCGTTCTTCACGGTGTTCAGGCCGTCGATCGTGGTATCAACGTCGAGCTTGCTGTCAAAATCGAGGTCGATAGCCGTCGGACCCATCAGGACGTTGCCGTGCACCGTCGGGGTGATGAGAATGCCCTTGCCCATCTTGGAAGGGCAGTGGAACAGCACGTGGTTGACCATTTTCTTTTCGTTCTTGTCCAGCAGATAGTATTCGCCCTTACGCGGAATGATGCGGAAGGAGTCGTCGCCGATCATCTTGGCGATCTGGTCGGCAAAGACGCCGGCGCAGTTGATAACGTATTTGGCTTTGACCACGCCGCTCGCCGTGGAAAGGATGAACATGCCGTCCTTTTGCTCGATGGCGAACACGCCGCTGTTGCGCTTGACGCGCGCACCGTTGAGCACGGCGTTTTCCACCGCGGCGATGGTCAGCTCATAGGGGCTGACGATGCCGGCTGTCGGCGCCCAGAGCGCACCCACGGCCTCTTCGCTGATATAGGGCTCCATATCGCGCAGGCGTTCCTGGCTGATGATGTCCATGTTCGGCACGCCGTTGGCAAAGCCGCGCTCAAACAGCTCGTCCAAAGTCTTCATGTCGTCCCAGGAATAGGCCACGACCAGCGAGCCGATGTTCTTGTAGGGCACATGGAGCTTGTTGCAGTAGTACGCCATCAGCGAGGCGCCCTGCACGTTCAGCTTGGCCTTCAGGGTGCCGGGTTCCGCGTCGAAGCCCGCGTGCACGATGGCGCTGTTGGCTTTGGACGTGCCCATGGCAACGTCGTTGCATTTTTCCAGCAGCAGCACTTTCAGATCGAGCTTGGACAGTTCTCTTGTGATCATGGCGCCGCAAACGCCGGCACCGATCACAACAACATCATATTGCATAATCTGAGATTCCTCCGTTTCGTTCTCCGATTCCCGGGCGGACCGTTGCCGATCTTCCCGTTCATATTATCATAACACGCTTTGCTGCAATCGTCAACAAAGCGTGCGTGTTTTTGTTAAATCTTCTTAATTTCCGGGTGGAAATTTATGCAACTTTTCAGCCGCGCGGTCTCTTTCAAAACTGCAAAACGCGGATTTCTCCGGCGGCGGCGCTCAAAACGCGCGTTTTTTGGCGAACGACGGCCTTGACCTTGAAGCATCTTGTGCTCCCGGCAGGGAAAGCTCCGGCGGTGAATGCGGTCTTCTTCGTGGTGCCCAGCAGGGTGAACTTTCCGTTTTTCTTTTCCGCAGCGTAGATCTCATAGACACAGTCGCCGCAGGGCTGCCATGAGAGGATGGCTTTTCCGTTTTGCCGTTTTGCCGCAACCTTCGGCGCGAGGGGCTTTGTTGCGGCGGCTTTCCGGGCGGAAAGAGGTCCGGCCAGAACGCAGTCGCCGCACTTTGTAAAGGCGCGCACATGCAGAAGATAGACGGCGCCGGGCAGCAGCTTTTTCATGGAGAAGGCCGGTTTCTTCGTGGTCTTCAGCAGGGTATAGCCGCCGGTTTCGGCGTTGAAGAGATAGACCTTGTAGCCGGTGGCGCCGCGGACGGGCTTCCACCGCAGCGCAAGGCGGTTTTCCCCGGCGGAGACCTCCAGCCCGGCGGGCTTGCGCGGAACGATTTTGAACGTGCGGGTCACGCTGCCTGCATAGTCGCCGCAGAAGTTCACGGTCACCGTGTAGCGGCCGATCTCTTTGCGGCCGGGCGCGTACTGAACGGTGTAGCAGTTCGCGGCTTTGAGCGTTTTGCCGCCGCTGTCCCTGACCGTGACGGAAGGCGTTCTCTTTTTGCCGCTGAAGACAAAGCTGTCGGCGGAAAGGGCGACGCTTTTGATGCGCGGGATCACGGCGGTTTTCAGGGTTTCGCCGCAGATCTCGCAGGTCGTCACGGCGCTGCCGTCCCGTTTGGTCGTGGCTGCGGTGACGGTGACCTGCGGGGCGTGGCCCCGGGCGGGGATCGCCGTCTTTTCGGAAAGCTCTTTGCCGCAGACGCTGCAATAGGCGCGGTCGGCACGGCCGGCTTTGGTGCAGGTCGGCTCCACAACGCCTTCGTAGACGATGCTGTGTTCGGTGCGCGGCAGCGCAGTTACATCCGCGCGTTTGCCGCAGCGGATGCAGTGATGCGACTGTTCGCCCCGGGCGGTGCAGGTCGCCGGAACGTCGACCGTCCACGCGCTGTCGTAGCTGTGGCCGAGGGCGGGGAGCTCGGTCTCCTGCGCCGCGCCGCAGACGGTGCAGCCCATCATCGCCCGGCCTTTTTCCGTGCAGGTCGGTTCCTGAAGGGTGGAGATGCGCCGGAAGTCGTGCCCCTTTGCCGGAATGTCGGTCTGTTCGATCAGCACCTTGCCGCAGTATTTGCAGTGTGCGCCGGCGGTTTTTCCTTTTTCGGTGCAGGTCGGTTCCACCACGGGATCCGTCACGTCAAAATGCTCCGTGCGCGGCAGGCTCGTCACGTCCCTGCGCTTGCCGCAGCGGGTGCAATGGTGCGATTGTTCCCCCTGGGCGGTGCAGGTGGGCGCCTTGTCCGTCGTCCAGCTTTCGCTGTAGCTGTGGCCGAGGGCGGGCGTGGATGTGATCTCGGTCTTACCGCAGCGGGCGCAAACGCTTTGCGCGCTGCCCTTTTCCGTACAGGTCGCCGCAGTCAAAACGACGGGTTCCCCGAAAGCATGGCCGAGGGCGGGAATGACGGTCGCCGCGCAGAGCGTCTTTCCGCAAACCGCGCAATGGGTGCCGCCGCTTTTCCCGGCCTTTTCGCAGGTCGCCGCGTCTGTCTGTGCGGCGTCGGGGACCGGAACGTGTTCGGCAAGGGGCAGGCTTGTCACATCCCTGCGCTTGCCGCAGCGGATGCAGTGGTGCGATTTTTCTCCCCGGGCGGTGCAGGTGGAGGCTTTGTCGGTTATCCAGCTTTCGCCGTAGCTGTGGCCGAGGGCGGAAAGACTGCGGGTCTTTTCCGCGCCGCAGCGCGTGCAGGTCAGGGTCTCTTCGCCCTTTTCCGTGCAGGTGGGCGCTTTGGTCTGGACGCCGGAAGCGGGAAAGCTGTGGCCGAGCGCCTTGACGGTGTTCGTTTTGGTCTGCGCGCCGCAGACGCGGCAGGTGCGCAGGGTGCAGCCCGCTTGTGTGCAGGTCGGGGCGACAGTCTGCTCCGTATAGGCGTGTTCAACGGTTGGAAGGAGCTTTTGCTCCATGACGGCGTCGCAGACTGCGCAGTGCAGACTGCTCACGCCCTTTTCCGTGCAGGTCGCACGCCTGTCGGTCTGCCAGAGGCCGGGCGTGTGGCCGGTCGGTTCGGTGTATTTGCTTTTGACGCACAGGCCGCAGCGCTCGCAGACGCCTTCGGTATAGCCCCAGTCGGTGCAGGTCGGCGCGACGACGGCGGCTTGCTGCGAAAAGCTGTGGCCGAGGGCCGGGATCTCGACAAAATCGGTGCGCACGCCGCAGCGGCGGCAGTGGATCGATTTTTCTCCCGGCGTTTCGCAGGTGGGTTCCCGATCCACCGTCCAATTCGAGGGAAAATCATGGTTGAGCTTGGGCAGCGTCCGATAGGTGTATTCATCACAAATGCTGCAATAATATACCTCTTTTCCCTCTTCCGTGCAGGAAGGCTCCATGCGCACGCGCAGCTCGCCCCTGTGCGCGCATTCGGCGCGGGCGGGCAGGAGAAACAAAAAAGACAGGGCAAAAACCAGCCCCGGCAGAAGCAGCCGTTTGCGATCGAGTTTCATGTGCGGACCTTCTTTTCCTTCTGTATTGCTTTCTTATCATAGCATCCCGCTGTGCGCATGTCAAGAAATTTGTCGAATCCGGCAGACGGTTTTTAAAAAGATGCGGGAGCCGGGACGGAAACCTTCGGTTTTCTTTTCCCGAAATTCGGGTTCCGTCTGTTTTTCCGGATAAATTCGCACATTTTTCACAGTTTAGCCCTTTACATCTTTTTTAATTCGTGTTACAATACTCGGTGAACCTAATTCAAAGGAGGACAAACAATGGCAAGAAAATCTAAAACCATGGACGGCAACAACGCCGCCGCGTATGTGTCTTACGCCTTTACCGAGGTTGCGGGCATCTATCCGATCACCCCGTCCAGCCCGATGGCGGACTACGTTGACCAGTGGTCTGCGCAGGGCATGAAGAACATCTTCGGCACCACCGTGAAGGTTGCGGAAATGCAATCCGAAGCGGGCGCGGCCGGTACCGTGCACGGCTCTCTGGCCGCCGGCGCGCTGACCACGACCTACACCGCTTCCCAGGGCTTGCTGCTGATGATCCCGAACATGTATAAGATCGCCGGCGAGCTGCTTCCCTCGGTGTTCCACGTGTCCGCCCGCTGCGTCGCGTCTCACGCGCTGAACATCTTCGGCGACCACTCCGACGTCTATGCCTGCCGTCAGACCGGTTTTGCCATGCTTGCAGAAACCAACACCCAGGAGGTCATGGATCTCGGCGCCGTGGCGCACCTTGCGTCCATCAAGGGCCGTGTGCCGTTCATCAATTTCTTCGACGGCTTCCGCACCTCCCACGAGATCCAGAAGATCAAGATCTGGGACTATGAAGACCTGAAAGAGCTCTGCGACATGGACGCTGTGGAAGCGTTCCGCAAGCGCGCCCTCAATCCGGAGCGCCCGGTCATGCGCGGCTCCCATGAAAACGGCGACATCTTCTTCCAGCACAGAGAGGCCTGCAACAAGTATTACGACGCGATGCCCGCCATCGTGGAGGATTACATGAACAAGGTCAACGCCAAGCTGGGCACAGACTACAAACTGTTCAACTACTACGGCGCACCCGACGCCGAAAAGGTCATCATCGCGATGGGCTCTATCTGCGACGTGGCCGAAGAGGTCATCGACTATCTGACCGCCAAGGGCGAAAAGGTCGGCCTTGTCAAGGTCCGCCTGTACCGTCCGTTCTCCGCAAAGCACCTTGCCGAAGCAATCCCCGCAACGGTGAAAAAGATCGCCGTGCTCGACCGCACCAAGGAACCCGGCGCGCTGGGCGAACCCCTCTATCTCGACGTCATCGCCGCTCTCAACGAAACCGGACGCACCGGCATTGAGGTCATCGGCGGCCGTTACGGCCTCGGCTCCAAGGATACCCCGCCGGCCAGCGTGTTCGCTGTGTACGACGAGCTTGCCAAGGCGGAGATGAAAAAGCACTTCACCATCGGCATCAACGACGACGTGACCTATCTCTCCCTTGAAGAGAAGGAAGCGCCGAACACCGCGGCCCCCGGCACCATCGAGTGCAAGTTCTGGGGCCTCGGCGGCGACGGCACCGTGGGCGCCAACAAGGACTCCATCAAGATCATCGGCGACCACACCGACAAATACGTCCAGGCCTACTTCCAGTATGACTCCAAGAAGACCGGCGGCGTGACGATCTCCCACCTTCGTTTCGGCGACGCACCGATCAAGAGCCCCTACTACATCAACAAGGCGGACTTCGTGGCTTGCCACAACCCGTCCTATGTGGAAAAGGGCTACAAGATGGTCAACGACGTCAAGCCCGGCGGCGTGTTCCTGATCAACTGCCAGTGGAGCCCGGAAGAGCTCGCTGAAAAGCTCAACGCCGAAGCAAAGCGCATCATTGCCAAGAACAACATCCAGCTTTACACCGTCAATGCGATCGACCTTGCCGCGCAGATCGGTCTGGGCAAGCGTACCAACACCGTGCTGCAGTCCGCGTTCTTCTCTCTTGCCAAGGTGCTGCCCGCTGAGGACGCCATCGGCTACATGAAAGAAAAGGCCCAGAAGTTCATGAAGAAGGGCAAAGAGATCGTTGAAATGAACGAAAAGGCGATCGACGCCGGCGCCACGGCTTACGTCAAGATCGACGTGCCCGCCGAATGGGCGAACGCCGAGGATTGCTGCTGCTGCGCCGCTGACGAGGGCAAGAGCGCCCTTGCCAGACAGGTCGATGAGATCATGAAGCCCGTCGGTCTGATGAACGGCGACGCGCTGCCGGTCTCCGCCTTTGAAGACCACGCAGACGGCACCTTTGAACAGGGCGCTGCCGCATTCGAAAAGCGCGGCGTGGCCGTCATGGTTCCGGAATGGAACGCGAGCACCTGCGCACAGTGCAACCAGTGCTCCTATGTCTGCCCGCACGCAACGATCCGTCCCTATTGCCTGACGGAAGAAGAGGCCGCTGCCGCACCCGAAAACGCCATCATCGTTGACAAGAAGGCCGGCAAGGGCAAGGGCGTCTACAAGTACAGCCTCGCGGTTTCCCCGATGGACTGCATGGGCTGCGGCGTCTGCGTCGGCGTCTGCCCGACCAAGTCGCTCAAGATGGTCTCCAGAGAGAGCCAGGACGACATGCAGCCGGTGTTCGATTACATGGTTGCCAATGTCTCCGTCAAGGACGACGTAGCCGACAACACCGTGATCGGCTCCCAGTACAAGACCCCGCTGCTTGAGTTCTCCGGTTCCTGCGCAGGCTGCGCCGAAACGGCCTATGCCCGCCTGATCACCCAGCTCTTCGGCGACCGTATGTACATCTCCAACGCGACCGGTTGCTCCTCCATCTGGGGCGGCCCCGCTGCCACTTCGCCCTATACCGTGAACGCCAAGGGTCACGGTCCCGCCTGGGCAAACTCCCTGTTTGAAGACAACGCGGAACACGGCTACGGTATGCTGCTCGGCCAGAACGCGATCCGCAACTCCCTGATCGCGAAGGTCAAGGAGATCGCTTCTTCCGAAAAAGCGCCCGAGGACGTCAAGGCTGCTGCTGCGGCGTATCTTGACACCCTCGCTGACGGCGAAAAGAACGGCGCCGCTGCCGACGCCCTTGTCGCCGCGCTCGAAGCACTTGACTGCGACTGCGAAAACGTCAAGGCCATCCTTGCCAACAAGGAATACCTCGCCAAGAAGTCCGTCTGGATCTTCGGCGGCGACGGCTGGGCCTATGATATCGGCTTCGGCGGTGTGGACCATGTCCTTGCCTCCGGCGACGATGTGAACATCATGGTCTTCGACACCGAGGTTTATTCCAACACCGGCGGCCAGGCTTCCAAGGCTTCGCAGATCGGCCAGGTGGCCCAGTTCGCTGCGGCCGGCAAGTCCATTGCCAAGAAGAGCCTGTCCGAGATCGCCATGAGCTACGGCTACGTCTACGTTGCCCAGATCGCCATGGGCGCGAACATGAACCAGACCATCAAGGCCATCGCCGAGGCCGAGGCGTATCCCGGCCCGTCGATCATCATCGCCTACGCACCCTGCGAGATGCACTCCATCAAGGGCGGCATGACCAACTGCCAGGCCGAGATGAAGAAGGCTGTGGAATGCGGCTACTGGAACCTGTTCCGCTTCAACCCGGCGCTCAAGGCCGAAGGCAAGAACCCGTTCACCCTCGATTCCAAGCCGGGCGTGAAGGAGAACTATCGCGCCTTCCTGCTGAACGAGGCCCGCTATTCCGCCCTGACCCGCGCCTTCCCCGACAGAGCCGAGAAGCTCTTCGCCGAGGCCGAGGACAAGAGCGTGGAGCGCTACGAGCATCTGCTTCGTTTGAAGGATCTCTACGCGCCGAAGGCCGACTGATCAGCGGTTAGCTGTCAGCAGTCAGCAATCAGCAAAGCAAAGTGAACCCCGCCGTGGATGCGAGTCCGCGGCGGGGTCGTTTATCGCTGAGATTCAGGCAACCGACAGACAGACAGAAAACGCCCCGGCCATGATTTTTACGTCGGAAGACCGCAGCAAGGAGGGGCGGCTGCGTTTTATGGAGACATCGAGGCAAAGCAAACAATCCTACTTTTTTTGAGAAGCGTAAAAAGAAAGTGCAGAATCACAGAATCTCTCTGCGAAAAGCACTTTCTTTTTTTCTGATTTGATGTTTTTCGCGAAATGCGACAGCCCCTGATGCTTTATGAAATCAAATGAACTTTTCCTTTTGCATGATCAGCCAGCAGATCACCGCGTGATAGGCTTTTTCAAAAAAGTTCGTGACCCGGCGGCCGAAGGGCGGGTTGTCGTCCAGATCGGCGAGGGCGAAGTCGCCGTTCGGGATCGCGACGGCGCCGGGGAGCGCACGCTCTTTTTTGCCGAACAGCTCCGTGGGCACGCAGGTGACGAAGTGCTCCGGCTGTTGGATGCCGAGGGCGTACAGGGCGATGGCCGAAACGTCGCGGTTGTGGATGTTCGCGTTCATCGCGGTCTTTCGCACGGTTTTGCCGACCGCCGCCAGCACGGCGGAGCTTTCCTCTTTGGAGCTTGCGCCGTGGCCGTGGGTGCTTTCGCCGTGGTCGGCAACGAGAAGGAACAGGCCGTTTTCCATCAATCCGGCCGACACGGCAGCGTTGTAGATGCGGCCCACCAGCGCGTCCGCGCGGCGGACGGCGCAGAAGTATTCGTCGCTGAAGCCGCCATGGGTGTGAGCCGCGTGATCCACGCTGTCGAGCTGAACGAACATCAGCGCGGGCTGATTGCCTTCGGCGAGATAGGTTTCGATGTCGCCGACGAGGTCGGGATCGATGCTGTTGTTGATCTTTTTCACCCCGATGTCGGTCTCAATGATGCCGTGGTTGATCGCGCCCCAGTTGTTGAAGGAGACCAGCTCAGCCTCAGGCATGGCCTGGCGAGCGTAATAGAAGATGCTGTTGTTTTTCGCGGCGGAGGTGCGGGCGCGCAGCTTCAGGTTGGTGTTGGTGAAGCCGTGGGTGCGGTAGTCCACACCGGTGAGGATGGAACCCCAGTTCTGGGCGCTGATCGTCACGTTTTCCGTGTGGGCGTTGTGACGGAAGGCAAAATTGCCGAAGATCGCGTCGAAGCAGGGGGATTCCACCTTGCTGAACGCCGCGCCGGCGCCGTCGACGCCGACAATGATCACATGGTCGTAGGCGCCGAAGCTTTTGCCGCCGTCCGCGCCGAAGGCAACAGTCGCGCAGGAGAGCGCCAGAAGGACGCAGAGGATCAGGGACAGTGTTTTTTTCATGGAAAAAACTCCTTTCATTTTTATAAAAAGCTTGCTTAAACCGGTTCGGAGGTATGCGGCGCTTTGGAGATGCGCGGCGCCGCGCCGGTCAGGTGCGACAGGTCGCGGTAGGCCGGGAGGGAAGGATCGTCAAACAGGCCGGTCGGGATCTGCGAGGTCCAGCCCTGTTCGTCGAGCGCCGGCCGCTGGATGCCGAGGGCGTATAGCACGATGGCGGCGAGATCCCGGATGTTCATCTGCTGCAGTTCTCCGCGGCAAACGCCTTTGCCCGCAGCGGCAAAGGTGACATATTTTTCGGTGTCGGTCCAACCGCCGTGGCCGTGGTCGGCGCCGCCGTGGTCGGCGATGAGCAGAAAGAGCGTGTCGTCCGCGATCCCGGCGTCCAAAACGGCGGTGTAAACGTCGTTCACCAGCACATCAACCTCGTGGATGCGCTGCAGATAGGGCGGCGTGCCATAGCCGTGGCAGTGACCGGCGCCGTCCACACTGTCAAACTGGATGAACAAAAACGTCGGCCTGTTCTGTCGGATATAATCGCAGATCTTCGGGGTCAGCTCGGTGTCCGGCGCCGTGTCGTGGGCAACGCCCAGATCGCGCTCCACGATCCCGGTCGTGATGGGATCCCAATCGCAGAAGGAGCCGAGGGCGGCTTTGGGCATCGCCGTGCGGATGCGGCGGAACAGCGAAGGAAACGGGCTGTCGGCGGGATAGGGCTCTGTGCTGACAATGTCGTTGGTCAGCTTGTGGATCTCCGGGCCGACGCCGAGCAGCATGGAGCCCCAGCATTCGGCGCTGATGGTCGGGTTGGAGGCCAAAGCGCGGTAGGTCACCGCGCCGTCGGCAAAGATCCGGTCAAAATTCGGGGTGTCGGCGTCTTTGAAATAGCCGCCTGCGCCGTCCACGCCGACAACGATCACATGGCGGAACGGCTGCTTTTTTTTGAAACACATTTGCAAGCTCCTTTCAGACGGTTACTTTGGTAACCGATGATCCACGCAACGTGAACATCAATCGGTTGCTTTGTTTATGAGCGCCAGCACTTCCCGCGGCGTGAAACGGTAGACCTTGTCGCAGAACTGGCAGCGCACTTCGGTCTGTTTGTCCTGCGCCATCTCGCGCAGCGCATCTTTGCCGGTGCTCAAAAGGGCGGCCTCGACCCGTTCCCGGGTGCAGGTGCAGCGATATGTCGGCGCGGCGGCGTCCAGCACCTCCAGGTCAAACAGCTTGAGCACCCTGCGGCAGACCGCTTCCGGCGTCATTCCGCGCGAGAGCATGGCAGTGACGGATTCCAGACCCTCCATGGACTGTTCGACCTTCGTGATCGTGTCCTCTCCCGCAGCCGGCAAAAGCTGCACAAGGAAGCCGCCCGCCGCTTTGATCGTGAGGTCGGGATTCACCAGCACGCCGAGGCCGCAGACTGTCGGCGTCTGCTCGCTCGCCGCGAAATAGGCGGTGATGTCCTCGGCGATCTCGCCGGAAACGATGGGCGTTCGGCCGACATAAGGCTCCTTCAGGCCGAGATCCTTGATCACGGTCACAAAGCCGTCTGTGCCCACGGCGCCTGCAACGTCCAGCTTGCCTTTGGCATTCAGCGGAAGCTCGACCACGGGCTGCTGCACATAACCGCGCACATTGCCCTGCGCGTCGGAAACGGCAAGCACCGTCCCTGCAGGGCCGCCGCCGTTTATACGCAGCGTCAGGCTGTCGTCTTTGCCCTTCAGGGCGCTGCCCATGAGCGACGCGGCGCTCAGCAGCCGACCCAGGGCGGCCGAGGCGACGGCGGAGGTTTTGTGGATCTCGGCGGCGCGGTTGACGATGTCGGTCGCGTCGATCGCAGTTGCGGACACTGTGCCGTCGGTGGTGATGCAGCGAACGGAAAAAGCCATGGAGATTCTCCTTAAAACTGAAACTGTGTGCCGTGTTTTTTGCAAACAAAGAGCGCGCGTTCACTCGTTTCCCTGAGTGGGCCGCGCGTGTGGGCGTCCAGGATCTGCAGCACCTCAAAGTGAACGGCCTTCAGCCGTTCGGCGATGAACCCGAGGTCATAGGCGCGCTCGGAGAATTCCTCCGTTTCGCGAGAATAGACCTCGCCGTCCGCCTCGTCGGGGGTGAACAGATCCAGCGTGATGTGTGTGGTCTGCGTCGTTTGGTCAAAGCTGTTCTGCCAAACGCAAAAGACCTCGTCCAGATCATAGACGAAGGTGTGGCTGCCGAGCACCTGCGCGTGCTTGTAGGGGGTGTTGACGTCAAAAAGAAACACGCCGCCGTCGTTCATGAACAGCGCCACACGGCGCAGCGCTTCGCAAAACGCGGCCTCGTCGGTCAGGTGGTTTAGGGAATCCAGCGTGCAGACTGCGGCGTCGATGGTTCCGAAGAGATCGAGCGCCTCCATTTTCTGCTGCAGAAACAGCGCATCGAACCCCTCTTCCATGCGCTTTTCCTGCGCGGCGGCAAGCATCTCCTCGCTGGCGTCCACGCCGATCACCTCGTAGCCCCGCTTCGCGAACAGAGCGCTGAGCGTGCCGGAGCCGCAGGCAAGATCCAGCAGGATCCCGCTCCCCGCGCCGTTTTCGGCGAGCAGGGCGCACAGCGTTTCGCCCATGGCGTCATAGTCCACATTGGCGGTCAGCGCGTCGTAAAAACACGCGAGCGCCTCGTAACCGGCCATCAGTTCTCCTTGCCGTCCAGCCGGGCGAACAGCTTTTCATAGCCGTTCTTGCCGTAGGTCAGCGAACGGTTGACACGGCTGACGGTCGCCGTGCTCGCGCCGGTCTCGGAAACGATCTCGCTGTAGACCCGCTTTTGCGAAAGCATCCGGGCCACAACGGCGCGCTGGGCGAGGGCGGAAAGCTCATTCGGCGTACACAGGTCGTCGAACAACGCGGCGCACTCCTCCTCGTCTTTCAGCAGCAGCACCAGTTCGTACAAAAAGTGAATGTTGTTTTCGTTGTTGTTGGGCATAAGTCGCGCTCCTATCACGAGTAAATCAAAGATATTTTAACATTTTAAAGCTGAAAAGTAAACAGTCAATTTGTCAAAGGAAAGCATCTTTTTTTCGGCACAATGCCAAATTTTTGCAAATAATTTGCAAACTGCGCCCGACTGTTGTATAATGGGGACGATCAAGAAATGAAAGGAACGAAGAAACATGTTGTATCTCGCACTCTCTCACGCCGGAAAGGTCACGGTCACGACCCTGCTCATCGTTCTCGCGGTGCTGCTGGTGGTCTGGCTGGGCGTCGGCTTTGTCTTTTTCTTCATCGGCCTCGGCTCCAAGCGCCGGGAAGACGAAACCGTGCCGAACAAAGGCAGCCTGTTTGACCGCAACAAGGACAACGTCAACATTCAGAACGGCTACAAATGGTACGACAACACCTACAAGCAGCCCGTCACCATTCCCGGAACCCACGGAAAGACCCTGCACGCGATGGAGTTCCGCAACCCCTCCAACAGCAACAACTGGGCGATCGTGATCCACGGCTGGACCAACTGCAAGCGCGAGATCGCAAGCTATGGCATGGAATATTACCGCCGCGGCTTCAACGTGCTGATCCCCGACCTGCGCGGCCACGGCGCCAGCGAAAGCAAGTATGTCTCCATGGGCTGGCTCGACCGTCTGGACATCGTGGACTGGATCAACAGCCTGGTGAAGGAGAACCCGAAGGTGAAGATCGTGATCCACGGCGTTTCCATGGGCGCGGCGACCACGATGATGACCACGGGCGAAGAGCTGCCGAAAAACGTGCTCTGCGCGGTTGAGGACTGCGGCTTCACCGGCGTCTACGACATTTTCACCGACCAGTGCATCCGCACCTACCATGTGCCGCCGAAGATCATCATGCCCGCGGCGAACATCGCCAACCGCATCCTCAACGGCTTTTCCTTCAAAAAAGCCTCGGCGGTGGAGCAGCTCAAAAAGAGCAAGACCCCGACCCTCTTCATGCACGGCGACGCGGACGATTTTGTGCTGTTTGAAAATCTCGACAAGGTCTATGCCGCCTGCGCCGCGCCGAAGGAAAAATACGTGATCCACGGGGCGGAGCACGCCGTTTCCTCCCACTGGTTCCACGAGGAATACTGGAACCGGGTGGATCAGTTCGTCGCCGAATACTTCGGGGACGAGGCTGTGAAGATCAAGAATTGAAAGTTGAAAATTGAAAATTGAAAATTGCCCCGCCGGGGATGTTGTTCGCGGCGGGGCGATTCTCATTTCCAGTTTTTTTCAAAATCCCTTGACACTTTCCCTTTATCGTGGTAAACTGATAGCACAATAAAGCGCTGAAAGGCGCAAGAAAAAGGAGACATTCTTATGAACAAAAAACTGATCGCACTTCTGCTCGCAGCCATCATGGTCGTTGCCTGCTTCGCGCTGGCCGCCTGCGGCGACAAGCCCGCCGAAGACCCCACCAATGCCTCTGACGATCCGGCTGCGGCATCCGACCTCGCCTACATCCAGAGCAAGGGCAAGCTCGTTGTCGGCATCACAGACTTTGCTCCGATGGACTACAAAGAAGAAGGCAGCGAAGACTGGGTCGGCTTTGACGCGGATCTTGCAAAAGCCTTTGCAAAGACCCTCGGCGTGGACGTGGAGTTCACCGAGATCGACTGGGACAACAAGATTCTTGAGCTCGATGGCAAATCCATCGACTGCGTTTGGAACGGCATGACCATCACCGACGAAGTGAAGGCATCCATGGACGTTTCCGATCCCTACTGCAAGAACGCGCAGGTCATCGTGGTTCCCGCAGACAAGGCGGAACAGTATCAGACCGCCGAAGCCTGCAAAGAGCTGCAGTTCGCTGTGGAAGCCGGTTCCGCCGGCGCAGAGGTTGCCGAAGAGAACGGCTTCTCCGTGACAGAAGTGAAGGATCAGGCCACCGCGCTGCAGGAAGTTGCCGCCGGCACCTCCGACGCTGCGATCATCGACCTGCTGATGGCGGGCGCCATGATCGGCGAAGGCACGGGCTTCTCCAACCTGGCTTACACCGCTTCCCTCAACAGCGAAGAATACGGCGTGGGCTTCCGCAAGGGCTCCGACCTTGTGACCTACTTCAACACGTTCTTTGCCTCTGAGATCAAGCTTGGCAACGTGGACAAGATCGCCGCACAGTACGGCATCGCCGCCGACGCGATCATCAAATAAGAAAACGAATCGACCGGTGGTTCCGGAAGCTCTGTGCTGCCGGAACCATCTTCTGTTAAAGGACGTTGTTTTTTATGGCTGCTTTTTTTGATTCCATCCAGCAGAACTTCAGCACTTTCTTTACGCAGTTCCCTGTGGTTTTTCAGGCGCTGAACGTGGGCTTTCTGCAGACGCTGAAGCTGTTTTTTGCAACCCTGCTCGGTGCGCTGCCCCTGGGACTTCTGATCTCCTTCGGTTCCATGTCGAAGGCCAAGGTCGTCAACAAAATCACACGGGTCTTTGTCTGGATCGTGCGCGGCTCGCCGTTGATGCTGCAGCTTCTCATCATCTACTACTTTCCCGGCCTCGTCTGGCACAAACCGATCTGGGGCGGGGGCGAGGACGGCCGTTTCCTTGCGGCAACGGTGGCGTTCATCATCAACTATGCCTGCTATTTTTCCGAGATCTTCCGCGGCGGCATCCAGAGCATCCCCATCGGCCAGTATGAGGCCGGGCAGGTGCTCGGGCTGACCAAGACGCAGACCTTCTTCCGCGTTGTGCTGCTGCAGGTGATCAAGCGCATCGTTCCGCCGATGAGCAACGAGATCATCACGCTCGTCAAGGACACATCCCTTGCGCGCATCATCGCCCTGCAGGAGATCATCTGGGCGGGTCAGGCGTTCATGAAGGGCTCCCACGGGATTTCGGGCGCGATCTGGCCGATGTTCTTCACGATGGTCTATTATCTGTTTGCCAGCGGCATTTTGACGGTGCTGCTCGGAAAACTCGAAAAGAAACTCAGCTATTTCAAGGTGTAAAGGGGGCGGCGATATGGCAATTCTGGAAGTGCGCGATCTGCACAAAAGCTTCGGCAAACACGAAGTGCTCAAGGGTATCTCTTTCTCGTTGGAAAAGGGCAATGTCCTGTCGATCATCGGCTCCTCCGGCAGCGGAAAGACGACCCTTCTGCGCTGCATCACCTTTTTGGAGACCGCAACGAGCGGAAAGATCCTTGTGGACGGCGACGTGATTTTTGACAGCGACAGCACCGTCAAACTGACCGCCAAAGAACACCGCGAAAAGCAACTGAATTTCGGGCTGGTATTTCAGCAGTTCAATCTGTTTCCCCAGTACACGGTGCTGCGCAATGTGACCCTTGCGCCGCGTCTGCGGGCCAAAGAGCGACCGGATTACAAGCAAAACAAAAAGCAGATCCTTGCCGAGATCGACACAAAAGCGAAATCTCTGCTGGAAAAAATGGGGCTTTCCGACAAGCTGGACTTTTACCCCTGTCAGCTTTCCGGCGGCCAGCAGCAGCGCGTATCCATCGCCCGCGCCATGGCGCTCGAGCCCAAGATCCTCTTCTTTGACGAGCCGACCAGCGCGCTCGATCCGGAACTGACCGGCGAGATCCTCAAGGTCATTCGGGAACTGGCCGACGAGCATATGACAATGGTCATCGTGACCCACGAAATGACCTTTGCCAAAGAGGTTTCGGATTACATTGTGTTCATGGATCAGGGCGTGATCGCAGAGGAGGGCACGGCAAAAGAACTGATCGAGCATCCGCAAACCGAGCGTCTGCAGGCGTTCCTGAGCAAGATCAGTGATTGAACAAACAACATCCATGAGGTGACGGGGCTGTTGGATTTATCGAAAAACGTCAAAGCAAACAATCTTACTTTTTAGAAAAAACACAAAGGAAAGAAAGCGCTGAAATCACAGAATCACTCTGTGGAAAGCGCTTTCTCTTTTATTAGCTTTGACGTTTTTCGCGAAATGCACCAGCCGCTTTTTCGCGCTGCAACGCAGCGCGAAAAAAGGGCGGCGGCGGAACCGCGCGGCCCGGGCCGCGCGAAAACGAAGCAGGGCTTCGTTTTGCCCCGTGCATGGCACGGGGCGTTCCGCCGCCGCCTTCGCCGCTCCGGCGATGGTGAAAATGTAAGCATCAGAATATCCTGCTCGATTTGATCGGCAGCAGGAACAGGCTTTGCAGGTCCTCGAAAATGCGCTTGATCCGGCCGGTAAAGCTCGTTTCGCGCACTGTGTTGCCCAAAAGGTCGCAGTTGTTCTCTTCTGTCAGCGGCACAAGGTGTCCGTCCGGCAGATAGACCATGTATTGCGGATAATCCGGGTTGTCGCGGACCGTCGGCTGGCCGTCGGCGCAAAGGATCCACTGCAGCATCTTCTGCTCTTCCGGCGTCTTTTCCGGCTTGCCGGTGACCGTGTCGGTGTGCATGGAGTTTTTGATAAACCACGTCTGTTCGGGGAAGGCGCAGGTGGAGGCGTCGATTTTACGGTCGGGGGAGATGTAGTCCTTTTCCGGATGCATCGCCTGGACATAATCTGCCGGCAGCGTTTCATTGTACGGTGCGCAGGTGGCGCCCATGGAGCTGTATTTCGCATCGACAACGAAGTCAGACTCCGTATGGCGGGACTCCACGATCGGCGCGAGCGGATAGCCGTATTTTGCAACCACGGAAAGGCCGACGCCCTTGTCCATCACCGACTGCATGGTCTCGACCTCGTGCTCCTGCACGGTGTGGTAGAAATCGACTTTTTCATAGAATTCCTCCGTCACTACGCCTGCGGCGAACCCATCGCGCACGCTGTAGTAGTGCTCGGCGGGGATCAGCGCCCAGAAGCCGGGGATCCGGCCGAAGATGTAGGGCATGGATTCCTCATACAGCCGCTCGAACAGGCCGAACAGGAGCTTGTCGGTAACGCCGACCAGCAGATCCACGGCGCCTTCCTGATACAGCACGTCCACGGCGGCTTTGGCAAGCTCGCCTTTCAGGTCGGTGCCGAGCATGGCGTTGACGGCGGCCATGGTGGTCTCGCTGTCCATGCCGAGGTTGTTTTCAAACGGGTCGCCGCAGGAGCTGGAGCCGTTCAGCGCGCCCATGTAAAGGATCACGTCGTCCAGATACTCGTCGCCGAAAAGGTACATATACGTGGAAGCGACGCAGGTACCCATGCTGTGGCAGATGAGCTTGACTTTTTTTGCGCCGGTGCAGTCGCGTACATATTCGATAAAGCTGTGCAGTTTGTTCGCAAGCGTTTTCAGATCCAGCCGCCAGTCATAGCTGTAATAGATCGGATCCTCGGCGGTGTAGCCCGTGTCCTTGTGATATTTTTCGCGGACCTCTTCCGGTGTGGGCCAGGAATAAGCCGTGCCGCTGTGGTCGTTGATGGGAACGCCGTTTTCGTCACAGCGGATGCCGTTCATCAGGCGCAGCGCCGCTTGGTTCAGCGGATACTTCCAGTTGACAGAGGCGCCGCGGGTCAGATTCTTTGCCGCAGGCGCCAACGCATCCTTTATAGCGGCTGCAATCAGGTTTTTGCTCGGCGGAAACAGTGTTTCACCGGTTGCCTTGTCAATGGTGTTTGTGGACATGAAGCCGGCAACGAAGATCACCGGCACCTTGTTTTTCTCGCTTTTGGCTGCGGACGCCGACATCAGGCTGCCAAGCAGCAGAAGAATTGCCAGAACTGCGCATAGCGCACGTCCGCGCAGACGTTTTTGAATTTGCATGTTGTTTCCTCCCCTCGGTGTTGTTTCGAACACCGCTTTTTTGTTGCAAATGAAATTTGAAAAAACAGAATCAAACGGTCAACCCGCAAAACCGCGCGATGCGCTCTGTCGCTTTGCCGTCGCAGGCGGACATGAACCGTTCTTTGAATGCGCGTATCTGCTGCACGTCAAAGCGCGTATCGATGTGTTCCAGCGCGTCGAGTACCTCCTCGCTCGTGCGCAGCACCGGGCCGGGTGTGAGCGCGTCATAGTCATAATAGAACCCGCGCACGTCGAAATAGTCCTCCAGATCATAAGCGAAAAACAGCATGGGCCTTTCAAACAGGGAATACTCGAAAATGAGAGAAGAATAATCTGAGATACAGAGATCCGCCGCGCAGAGCAAATCCTCAATGGAAAGCGCATCGGTCACGTCAAAGGCGAAGTCCGCGCAGTCCACCGGAATGGTCGGGCGGTGTTTTACGTGGGGATGCTGCTTGAGCAGCAGCACATAACGATCGCCGAGCGCTTTGCACAGCGCGGAAAGGTCGAGCTTGTCCGGCGCACGGGCGTCCATGATTTCGCCGCGGAAGGTCGGGGCGTAAAGGATGATCTTGCGCCCTTTGCTCTGCGGAACAGCTGCCTGCACAGCATGCTTTGCCCGCGCCGGAAACGCTTCGTCAAAGAACACGTCGGTGCGGCTGATGCCGGTCGGCTGGACGACGCCGCTGTCGTGGCTGTAATCCATCGCTTCCTCATAGGCCCAAACAACGTCCGGGCTGCTGACCGTGACGAGGCTGTAGTGGCTGTGGAACGGGTGGGTGTCCATGTAATCGCCCGAGGCGCCGAACTGCTTTTCGGCGGTGCTGCGGCCGAACTTTTTGAACGCGCCGCAGCCGTGCCAGAGCTGCACGACTTTGGTTTCCGGGCGGATCGGGATGTGCGAGAGCAGGTCGGTGCCTTCGTCAAGGAAGAGCACCCGGGCTGTGGCGAGGTCGCGGAAAAATACACGGCAGCGTTTGCGCTGTTCCCTTCGGCTTGCCGTGGTGTGCAAAAGGTAATGGCAGCGCAGGTCGTAGCCGTTTTTTTGCAGGCGGTCGAACATGACCGAAAAGCTGTTTGAAAGCACCGGGCGGCTGCTTTCGAAAAACAGAATTTTGTTTTCGTCCACGGGCTGCTTCGCCGCGCGGCGGTAAATGGCGGGATACTGCCGATCCTGCACCCAAAAGCGATAGCGCTTGACCAGCCGCAGATAGAGCCGGTAAAGCGCTGTGGATTGCAAAAGTTGTTTGATGCGCTGCAGCATAAATAACCTCTCGGACAGGGCGCTTTGGAATTCAAAACGCCCTGTCTCGTGTGTTTGTGTTCTTATTTGAGCAGACCGAGCTGCAGCTTCGTCATGAAGCACAGCGTTTCAAAATATTCCTTGATCTTGTCGAAGAACTGTTGGATCTTTTCAAGGAAGGTCAGTTTCTTTGCCGGAGCCGTTGACTCGAACGTCAGGCCGTATTTCTTTGCCGCAGCTTCGGCGGGGCTGCCGGAGGGCGCTTTCACGGTCAGCCAGTGATAGGGCGTCACGTCCGTGCATTCCTCGTTGCCGAACGAGATGAAGACGATGCGGTCCGAAATGTCGACCGCGTCATACATGGACTGGATCTTTTCGTCCAGCGCGGGGTCTCTTTCCAGATAGGTGAAGAACTCGTCTTTGACCAGGCTGAACACTTGCTCGGCGCTGGTATAGTTTGTGCCGAAATACTTGTTGGTCTTCTTGAGGCAGAAGTTGATGCAGGAAGAAAGCTTGGTATAGCTCTTGCCGTAGGTTTCGTTGAAATAAGCGAGGAACTCTTTCTTTGTCAGGCCGTTGTCGATCCCTTTCACAAGCTCATAGGCGGCCTGCAGGTCATAGACGAACGCAGTCTTCCTGCTGATCTTGTCGATCTTTACTTCGGCATTGACCGTGGTGTCGATCGCCTCGTCAACGGACGCAAACGGTTTTTGACCGTCACGGCAGCCGGGGATATAGATCCCGCCGAACATCGGAAGGTCGCTGCTGCCGATCGTCAGCGATTCGGCGTACTTTGCGTTGATGGCGGCGGCGCCGAGCGTTTCAAGCGAAGAGGGCAGGGTGATGGTGCGCGGATAGACGTCGGAGAATTCGTCGTCGGGGATCGCAGTGATGCCTTCTTCGATCACCAGCGTTTTCACAAAATCAAAACGTGCGCGTTCCAATTCTGCAACGCCGAAGCCCTCGGTCATCTGTTCAAAGAACGCGCTGACCTGCCAGCCGATGCAGTCAATCTTTTCAATGGAAGAGACTTCGCCGTTTTCGTCGTACTCATAGTTTTCTTTGTCCGTAATGGGGCCGTTGCCGCTGACGGTCAAAACGCCGCCTTCGGTGAGCGTCCACGAGATTTTGTTCAGTTCGCCTTTTGCAATCACTTTGTCATCGGCGGCAAACGCTGCGGGCAGCAGACCGATGAGCATCAGGACAGTCAGCAAAAGCGCAAGCCATTTTTTCGTTTGTTTCATAGAGATCTACCTCCGTTCATTAAAGTGTTTATTCTTCGGGTTCAGCTTTCTTGTTCGCTTCTTCTTCGGCCGCGGCGTCTTCGTCCTCGTCTTCGTCCTCCGGTTCGGTGTAATCGTTGGAATGCGGAACGTCGTGATAGGGGAGATCTTCCAGCGGTTCGGCTCTGCGGTGGGCGTCCAGCGCCTCATTGCCGAAGGCGTCCAGCATGATGCGCTCGGTGGCGTGGCCGTCGCAGGAAAGCATGAATTTTTTGCGGAATTCGTGAACACGCTTTCGGTCAAAGCGCTCGTCGATGTGCTTGATGAAGTCGATCACGCCGGTGGTGTTCTCCACGATCGGGCCGGGCGCCAGTTCGTTGTAGTCGTAGTAAAAGCCGCGCCAGTCAAAGAAGTTTTCAAGGTCATGCGCCAAAAACAGCATCGGCTTTTCAAACAGGGAGTATTCGAACACGAGGGAGGAGTAGTCGGAAATGCAGATATCCGCCACACACAGCAGGTCTTCGATCGTCATGGTGTCGGTCACGTCCATGGCGAAATCGGCGCAGAAGTCGCTGATCTTCGGACGCTTGCGCACCAGCGGATGATGCTTGAACAGCAGCACATAGTCGTCGCCCAGTTCATATTTCATGAACTCCGGGATCAGCACCCGGGGCGTGGTCGCTTTTGCAACGCGGCCGCGGAAGGTCGGCGCGTAGAGAATGACCTTTTTGCCTTTGGCCTGCGGCATGAGCGCATAGAGGTTCTCATACGCCTTGTCGATGACCTTCTGGTCATAGAAAATGTCGGTGCGGCTGGAGCCGAGGGCCTGCACGACGCCGCTTTCGCTGCTGTACTGCATGGCCTCCTCATAGGCCCAGATCACCTCGGGACTGCTGACCGTCACGCGGGTGTAGTTCCGGTTGAAGGGATATTTTTCCATCTGCTCGCGGGAGGCGCCGAAGATGGCGTCCGCTGTGGAAAAACCGAATTTTTTGAACGCGCCGCAGCCGTGCCAGAGCTGGGTGACGACGGTCTCTTCTCGCATCTTGAAGCAGCCGTTGACATTGGTCGCTTCGTCAAAAAAGACATATTTCGCCGTGGCGATGTCCGCCAGCATGGCCTTGACGTTTTTGCGGTATTCCCGGCGGGAAACATAGGTGTTGCGCAAAAAGTGGCAGTGGATGTCAAAATCGTAATCGCGATAGAGCGTGTCATACAGCACCTTGAAGCTGTTGGTCAGCTTCGGCAGACGCAGCTCCACGAACACGACCTTGGTCTCGTCCACGGGCTTTGCGGCGTGCTTCGCGTAGACGCGGGGATAAAGGTGCTTGAACACGTACCACTTATACAGCGGGTCAAACGTGCGGCGAACGCTGCGCCGGATGCTTTTGCGCATTTTTTTGAGTCCTTTTCTTGCTTTGCGGAAATTGCGCACAAAAAACAGATAAACGGTATAGAAATAAGTGCTTTGCAGCACCTGCTTGAGCTTCTGCATCTTTTCCTGCATGAAAAACTTCCTTTCCGCTGTGCGGCAAAGGCCGCAGCATTGCATAACCAAAATCATTGTAATCTTTCCCACTTGCTTTGTCAAGAATATTTTTTTCAAATACAGGTAGAAATACGCGAAAAAATATGATATAATAAACCGAATTGTTCGCTACGGACGAAAAAAGAAACAAAGGAGAACCAACATGAGTGTAAAAGAATTGATCGTCAACGCCGGCAGCTCCTCGCTGAAATATACGGTCTTTCAGATGCCGGAGGCCGAAGTGCTTTGCAACGGCATTTTTGAGCAGCTCGGCACGCCTTTGCCCACCTTCACCCATAAGCTGCCGAACGGAAGCGGCAAGCTGGAAAAGGTGATCGACAAGAAAGCGCTCACCCCCGGCGCCGACCACAGCGCCGCCATCACCACCCTGATCGAGACCCTGACCGGCAGCGAGTTCGGCGTGATTGCTTCGATGGACGAGATCGCGGCCGTCGGCCACCGCGTGCTGCACGGCGGCGAAAAATTCAGCGGCTCCGTGCTTGTTACCCCCGCCGTCGAAGACGCCATCCGCGAATGCATTCCGCTCGGCCCGCTCCACAACCCCGCGAACCTGATGGGCATCGAGGTCTGCGAAAAGATCATGACGGGCATTCCCCAGGTCGCCGTGTTTGACACCGCCTTCCACCAGACCATTCCGGAGGAGGCCTATATGTATGCGCTGCCGTATAAATACTACAAGGAGTACGGCATCCGCCGCTACGGCTTCCACGGCACCTCTCACCGCTATATCGCCAAGCGCACCGCCGCTTTCCTTTGCGAAAAGTATCCGGGCAAATACGACCCCGACACCCTGCGGATCGTCACCTGCCACCTCGGCAACGGCTCCTCCCTCGCCGCGATCAAAGGCGGCAAGTGCTTCGACACCACGATGGGCCTGACCCCGCTGGAGGGCATCATGATGGGCACGCGCTCCGGTTCCATCGACCCGGCGATCATTCCCTTCATCATGAAAAAAGAGGGCCTGACTCCGGATGAGGTCGACACCCTGCTGAACAAAAAGAGCGGTATGCTCGGCTTGACCACCGAGGATCCGAACAACGAACCCACATCCGACAACCGCACGATCGAAAACCGCGCCAAGGCCGGCGATCCCCGTGCGCAGCTTGTGGAATCCATGTTCTGCCACCAGCTCACCAAGCTCATCGGCGGCTTTGTCGCTGCCATGGGCGGCGCGGACGCCGTGGTCTTCACCGGCGGCATCGGCGAAAACAATCCCCAGTACCGCACCCGCGTTGCGAAGAAGCTCGCCTTCCTCGGCACCGAGATCGACGAGGCCCCGAACGCTCTGCGCGGCAAGGAAGTGGAGATCTCCACCGAAGATTCCGCGCTCAAGCTTCTGGTCATCCCGACGGATGAAGAGCTGATGATCGCCGAGGACACCTATGAGCTGACGCAGGGCTGAGTTGGTCAGCAGTCAGCAAAACCGTATGAAAAAAGACCGTTGTGATTCCCACAACGGTCTTTTACTGTCCACTGTCCACTGTCCACTGCCCACTGTCCACTGACTGTCACCTGTTCCCTGCTTCCTGCGAATCCATCAGCTTGAGCACTTCGTTCAGCACGTCCAGGGCGCTCTGGCCGCGCATACGCACCGTGAGGTAGGAGCGTGCGCCGGCGGCGGAAACCATCACGCGCGAGCGCATACATTTGCTGAGTACGCCGATGGTCTGCGGGTCGATCCGCGGCAAAAACAGCAGCAGGGAATCGCCCCGCTGGGAGATCTCGGTGATCCCGAGGGCGGCGGCGCGGTTGCGGATGCGCGAAACGTCGATGAGTCCCTGCACGCTCGGCGGCACATCGCCGTAGCGGTCGATGCATTCGTCCAGCACGTCCATGGCGTCTTCGTCGGTGCGGATGGAGGCGATGCGCTTGTACATGGAGATCCTGCCGCGCACATTGTCGATATAGGTTTCCGGAATGTGGGCGTCGATGGCGAGGTCGATCAGGCATTCGGCGTCCGTCGGTTCCGTCGGCGCTTCGCCGTCGTCCTTTTCGCTTTCCACAGCCTCCTTGAGGAGCTGCAGATACATATCGTAGCCCACGGCCTCCATGTGGCCGTGCTGCTGGGCGCCGAGGACGTTGCCTGCGCCGCGGATCTCCAGATCGCGCATGGCGATGCGGAAGCCCGAACCGAACTCCGTGTATTCCCGAATCGCGGAAAGGCGGCGTTCGGCCTCCTCGGAGAGCTGCTTCTGGGGCTGATAGGTGAAATAGGCGAAAGCGCGGCGGGCGGAACGGCCCACGCGGCCGCGGATCTGATGGAGCTGGGCGAGGCCGAGGCGGTCGGCGTTTTCAATGATGAGAGTGTTCACGTTCGGCACATCCACGCCGGTCTCGATGATCGTGGTGCAGACGAGGATGTCGATCTCGCCCTCCAGCAATTGCCGCCAGATCTCGGACAGCTCTTCCTCGCTCATTTTTCCGTGGGCGGTGGCGATGCGCGCGTCGGGCAGACGCTGCTTGATCTTCGCTGCCGTGCGGTCAATGGATTCCACGCGGTTGTGCAGATAGTAGACCTGACCGCCGCGGCGCAGCTCGCGCTCCATCGCTTCGCCCAGCACATCCATGTCGTGCGGCAGCACGTAGGTCTGCACCGGATGGCGGTCGGCCGGCGGCATCTCGAGGATCGACATGTCGCGGATGCCGCTCATCGCCATGTTCAGCGTGCGGGGGATCGGCGTTGCCGAAAGCGTGAGCACGTCCACCATCGGGAACCGGGCCTTCAGCTTTTCCTTTTGCGCAACGCCGAAGCGCTGCTCCTCGTCCACGATCAACAGCCCGAGGTCCTTGAATTCCACGTTTTTGGAAAGGACGGCGTGGGTGCCGACGATCAGGTCGATGTTGCCGCGCAGCAGGCGCTTTTTGATTTTTGTGCGCTCGGTCGGCGTGCGGAAGCGCGAGAGCATCTCCACTTCGATCGGAAAGCCGTCAAAGCGCTTTTGAATCGTCTGGAAATGCTGAAAGGCGAGGATCGTCGTGGGCACGAGGATCGCGCACTGCTTGCCGTCGGCAACACATTTGAAGGCCGCGCGCAAAGCGACCTCCGTCTTTCCGAAGCCCACATCGCCGCACAGCAGGCGGTCCATCGGGTAGGGACGCTCCATGTCGCGCTTGATCTCGTCGGCGGCCGCGAGCTGATCTTCCGTTTCGTCAAAGGCAAAGCGGCGCTCAAAATCGCTTTGCATGTCGATATCCGGCGAAAAGGCAAAGCCCTTGGCCTGGATGCGCTGCGCGTAGATCTTTGCCAGTTCGGCGGCCATGTCCTTCACGGCGGTGCGCACGCGCTGCTTGGTCTTTTTCCATTCGTCGGAGCCGAGACGGTTGAGCTTGACCGGCTTGTCGGTGTCCTTGGGAGAGATATATTTCGCCACCAGATCGAGCTGGCTCACGGGCAGATACAGCACGTCGGTGCCGCGGAAGTTGATTTTGATATAGTCCTTGATCCTGCCGTCCACCGTCATGGTCTTGATGCCGTCAAAGATGCCGATGCCGTGCACGGCGTGCACCACATAGTCGCCCCGGGCGATCTCCTCCAGGCTGGTGATGGACTTTCCCTGCTTGAAGCGGCGGCGGTTTTTTCGGGAGGAAGCCGCGGCGCCGGCTTTGCGCAGCGTGATCAGTGCGGCGTTCAGATCGGGATAGGAAAATCCGCTGCTGAACGAGCCGGCGATCACGTTGACGCTGTTTGCGGAAAATTCCGCCGGGACCACGGGGTAGTAATGCGCCGGAACGCCCTCGGTCTCCAGATCGTAGGCCAGCTCCTTCGCGCTCTTTTCCGTGCCGGCGGCAACGACGCAACACGCGCCCTTGCCGCGCAGGGGCGCAAGATCTTCCAGCAGATAGCTCAGCGTGCCGTCCCAGGCCGCGCCGGGCAGGGCGTTGACGCTCAGAAGATCCCTGACGGGGAGATCGAACGAGCCGCGGGCGAGGTTGTCCGCAAACACGGCGCCCCGCGCTTCATAGACGCCGACCAGATCTGTCCACGACAGGGAGAAACGACACAATTCCTTTGTCAGACAGCCCTCTTCCAGCATGAGCTTGAGATCCTCGTGCAGCAGCTTCTGTGCGCCCTCGGCCTTTTGCTTTACGGCGCCGGATTCGCTGACAAACAGCAGGTAGTCCTCCGTGTAATCAAAGAGGGTCGCTGTCCGGTCATAGGCCAGAGCCAGATAGCGGTCCGCGCAGGAAAGGTGCACGCCGCCCTCCAGCCGGGCGATGTCGCCGGAAACCTCCGCTTTGGCTTTGACACTGCCCTTGCCCTTGATCTGCGGCAGAAACGCGCGCAGCTTTTCCAAGAGCACGGCGTCGGAATCAAAGAGCACCTCCGTTGCCGGGGTGATGTTGGCCGCCGGGATCCGGTCGGTGCGGCGCTGGGTCTCCGGATCGAAGACGGAAATGGTGTCGATCACATCGCCCCAGAATTCCAGCCGCACGGGGACGGCCGCCTGCGGCGGAAAAATGTCCAGAATGCCGCCGCGCAGCGAAAACTGCCCCACGCCGTCCACCTGGTCGGTGCGGGTGTAGCCCGCGCAGAGCAGGCGCTTCACCACCGTTTCCGGCGCGATCTCGTCTTCTTCGCGCAAAACAAGGCTGCGCGACTGCAGCTCCTGTTTCGGGAGCGTCATTTGACAGGCGGCGTCCACGCTGGAGAGCACAAAGGCGGTTTCGCCGGCGAGGATGTTGGAAAGGACGCCGATGCGCTGCTGCTCGTATTCCCGCGAGCAGGTGTCGGTGGAGCGAAAATGGAAATCGCGGGCGGGGTAGACGACTGCGCCGCCGGAAAACACATTGAGATCGGCGCAGAGCTTGCTTGCGTGCGCCTCGTCCGGGCAAACGATCAGCGCCTTTTTGCCGAGCGTTTCGCAAAGGGCGGCGATCCAGTGCGCCTTGTGCACGCCGGAAAGCCCAAGCAGACCCAGCGGCGTTCTGCCTTGCTGCAGGTCGTCGCTGAGCCTTTGAAATTCACGGCTGGTTTTCAAAAGTGCGGTAAATGCGGACATAGTACTTTATAAAAAGAGAGAATGAAGAATTACTGACTGCTGACTGCTGACAGCGCTTCCAACGCTTTGATGGCGTCGGCGTACTCGCTTTCGCTGCGGCGCTGCACGAACCGGCGCAGGAAGGCGTTGCGCCATTCCTTTTCATAGGCGCCGTTGGGTTCCTTTTCGCTTATCTGCTCGTTTTGACGCAGCAGATCGCGCTTTTCTTCATATTCTTTCTGCATCGCACAAAGGAAGTCATCGGCACTGTAGACGCGCAGCACGTCAACCCCGAGCGCATAAGCGAGCTCCTCCATCTGTTCAAAGGTGCGGAAGCCGAATCTTGCGGCCAGCGAGCGGAACACGTCCGGTTCAAAGTAGTAGATCTTGCCCAGCAGATAGGAAAAGGCTTTTTTCGCGTCAAGATAGCCGAGAATTTTGCGCTTCTCGTACATCTCTTTGCTGAAATCAAACGACGCGCCCAATTCGTCAATGTTATGGGGCCGGATATACACGACTTTGCAGTTCTGGAAATCGAGGTTGTGGTTCACGCCCCGGATGGAGGCGATGTCCACCACAACGATACGGTTGAAGCCGCTGCGGCGCAGCATGGAAACCGGGGTGTTGTCGTAGATCCCGCCGTCGAGAAAGCGTTCGCCCTGCGGGCCGATGTTGTTGGCCAGCGGAATGGACGCGGAAGCGAGGATGTAGTCGAGAAGCTGGCCTTCGGGAATATCGTCGAGAAACAGCTCCGGCCGCAGCTCGCTTCCCTGCGAAAGCGGCACCGTGACCAGGCCGAAGGGAATGCCGGCCGCGCGCACCTTTGCTTCGTCGATGTGCCGCTCAAGCAGCTCCTTGACCGGGGAGGCGTCAAACCCGCGGTTTTTGAGGATCTCGCGCAGCAGGGCAGGATAGTTTCTGACGCTGAACAGGTTGTCGGGATCCTTCAGCGGGGTTTCAAAGTGGACGCCTTTGGCCAGTTCGGCTTCGTTCCAGAACGCTTCGGCGTTCAAAAAGTCGTCCTGCACGGCCAGCGCACCGTTGATCGCGCCGATGGAAACACCGGCCACCGCGTCAAACTGCACGCCGAGTTCACGCATGGCCTTCCACGCGCCGAGCTGATAGGCGCCCTTTGCGCCGCCGCCGGCAAGCACGAGTCCGTAGGGTTTCATGGGTTGTTCGCCTCCGGGAAAAATCTGTTCTTCTATTATATCACGAACAAAAGGGAAGGTCAACCGAAAAAAGCGGCGCAAAAGAAAAAGCCTTCCTCTTGGCAAGAGAAAGGCGGAAGAGAGGTTCGGTTATCTCCCGAGCAGCTTCGCGATGAGGTTGCGCAACCATTGCAGGATACGCTGGAAGATGTTGAGTTTTTCGCTGGGTTTTTCATCGGACGGATTCGTCGGCTGTTCCGGATCCTGCGGCGGAACCGTCACCTTTGTGCGGCTGAGTTCGGCGCCGCAGCCGGAGCAGTAAACCACCTCGTCGTAGCTGCCGGCACGGTTGCCCTGCGCGGGAACGACGTTTTCTTTCACGGCGGCGGCAGGGGTATGGGTGTGCGCGGTGGGATTATAATTGAAGTGGATCGTGGCACGCAGCAGCGGTTCGTTTCCCTCCGCGATCAGGATTCGGTTCCACTGCCCTTGCGAACCCTTATAGTAAACGTCCGCCAGATGATCGCAGCCGCAAAACGCGTTTTCCTGAACGGATTCGATGCCGACCGGGATCACAACGTCGGTCAGGCTTGCGCAGTCGATGAGACAGTTCTCCGGGATCGATGTCAGTCCGTCGGAGAAGGTGAAGCGCTTCAGCCCCGAACAGCCGCTGAAAGCGCCGCTGTCCAAATTGGTCACACTGTTCGGAAGTACCACTTCCGTCAAGCTGTGGCAATCGGCGAAGGCGGAATCGCCGATGCTGGCAACGCCGTCAGCAATGGTCAATGTTTTCAATCCGGCGCACCCGGCAAAAGCACGCCACCCGATACTTGAAACGCTGCCGGGGATCTCCAGCGCAGCCAGACTTCTGCACTCTGAAAATGCCTGTTCATCGATATTTGCAACATGATTTCCGATCGTTGCGGTTTTTAACGCGGTACAGGCAGAGAAAGCATAGGCGCCGATGTTTGTCACCTTGTTTGGAATATCGACGCGCTTCAGTGAGGAACAACTGTGAAAAGCACTGGTGCCGATGCTCGTCAAACCGGCAGGCAGCGCAGCGTTCACCAGCGAGGAGCAGCCTTCAAACGCGCTCGGTTCGATGCTTGTTACGGCGCTTGGAATGGTCACGCTTGTGAGAGCGGAACAGCCGCAGAAAAGACCTTCGCTGATACTTGTAACTTTTTCAGGCAACGCGGCTGCCGTCAGGCTTGTGCAGTTTGCAAAAGCGCTGATACCCAAGCCGGTCAAGCCGCTGCCGAAGGAAACGGACAGCAGGGAATCGCAGTTCCCAAAAGCTTCGTTGCCGATGCTTTTCACTTTGTTGGGGATCGAAAGGCTTGTCAGACCGGTGCTGTAGAAAGCCCCGGCTTCGATGGTGACCAGGTTCGCGGGCAGAACGATTTCGCTCAGGCTGGGGCAGCCGGAGAAAGCATGGGAATGAATGCTTTTCAATGTGCTCGGCAGGGACACCTCTGCCAGGGAATTACATTCTTCAAAAGCGCCGTCGTAAATACTCGTGATGCCTTCGTTCACGACGACGGAAACGATGGAGCTCTTGTACGGATTCCAGCTCACATCAACTTCGTCGTACACATAATTTGTCGGGCCCTCACCGGTGATCGTCAGGGTTCCGTCGCTGTCCAGTGTCCAGTAGATGTTTTTGTAATTGACACCGGGGTCGTTTCCGCAGTAACCGCTCGCAACGACGCCTGCGCCGAACGCCGCCGGCACCGACAGCGCGACCATCACCACGGCCAATAAAACGGATAAAAGTAGCTTTGCCTTTTTCATAACAAATCCTCCTTGGTTCGTATTTGTATTTCAATATCATATTTTGAATACACAAAAATTGTATCAAATTGAATATAATATTGTCAAGGAGGTTTGCTGAAATAATGGAAGTTTTCTCACCAAAAAAGAAGAAAAAGAGGTCATCTCCATCCGGTTGCCGAGCACGCTGCTGAAAAAAGTGGACGAAAACGCGGCGAAAGCCGATCTGAGCCGCAACGAGCTGATCAATCAGTGCATCCTCTTTGCGCTGGATCATCTGAAAAAAGACCCCGAACAAATATAATCCCCGACCGCGTTTTCGGCGCAAACGGTCGGGGCTTTTATTCGGTTGTTATCCTATCAGTCTTCCGATCACGCTGTTCGACACGAGGAAACCCCGCTTGGTCAGAGCGATCGTGTCGCCGCTGATATGCAGCAGGCCGTAAGGCTCCAGTGTTCGCGCAGTGTCGAACATTTTTTGCGGCAGAGATTCGCCGAAGCGGGCAAAAAAAGCGGAATCGCGAAGCCCTTCCGTCAGGCGCAGGCGCAGCATACAGAATTCGTCCTTGCCGCCGCCTTCCCCGTCCTGGATCGGAGCGTCGCCGCGCAAGAAGGCGTCGAAATCGCGGGGATAGTGAAACCGCTTCCCGCTCCAAAACGAATGCGCCGCCGGACCGAGCCCGAGATATGCCTCGTCGCGCCAGTAGTGCAGGTTATGGCGGCTTTCAAAGCCGGGCAGGGCAAAATTCGAAATTTCTACTTGCCGCAGGCCGTGACGTTCGAGCACGTCGGCGGTGTGCAGATACATCTCGCACACGCTGTCCTCGTCGGGGAGGGGCAGCGAGTCTTTTTTTTGAAAAAGCGGCGTGCCTTCCTCAAGCTTGAGCAGGTAGGCGCTGATGTGCTGCGGCTGCAGCGACAACAGAAAGCCGAGGCTCTCGTCTAAGCTTGTTTCACTTTGCGCCGGGATGCCGAGCATGAGGTCGAGCGAAAGGTTTTCGATCCCCGCTTTGCGGCAGTCCCCGGCGGCGCGGCGCACCTGTTCGGCGCTGCTGGCGCGGCCGAGCAGCGCTCGTTCGCTGTTCAGCGCGGACTGCACACCCAGCGAGATGCGGTTCACACCGGCCGCTTTCAGTGCCTGCAGCAGCGGCAGAGAGGTCGAAGACGGGTTGCACTCCACGGTGATCTCCGCGTCTTCTTCGATCGGAAACGCGTCTTTTGCTTCCTCCAGCACGGCGCAGAGCCGTTCGCCGCCGAAAAACGAGGGCGTTCCGCCGCCGAAGTAAACGGTGTCGAACGGTTCTGTCACGTCGGACGCAAAATCCCGAATGCTGCGGCACAGCGCGTCGCGGTAAGTGTCCATCTGCTCCGGTGTCGGCGCAAAGGAATAAAAGTCGCAGTAGCCGCACTTTCTTTCACAGAACGGGATGTGAAAATACAGGCCCGGCATCAGGTGTCTTCCAGCTTGAGCACCGCCATAAAGGCCTCCTGCGGAACTTCCACGGTGCCGAACTGGCGCATGCGCTTTTTGCCTTCCTTCTGCTTTTCCAGCAGCTTCTTTTTGCGGGTGATGTCGCCGCCGTAGCACTTGGCAAGCACGTCCTTGCGCATGGCGCGCACGGTCTCGCGGGCAATGACCTTGCTGCCGATGGCGATCTGGATCGGGATCTCGAACATCTGGCGGGGGATGGTCTCCTTGAGCCGTTCGGCGATCCGGCGGGCGCGGGCCATAGCCTTGTCGGCGTGGATGATGAAGGAGAGGGCGTCGATCACGTCGCCGTTGAGCAGCACGTCGAGCTTTTGAAGGTTCGCGCGTTCATAGCCGGCGATCTCATAGTCGAAGGAAGCGTAGCCGCGGGTGCGGGATTTGAGCACGTCGAAAAAGTCATAGATGATCTCCGCCAGCGGCAGCAGATAATGGATGTCCACGCGCTCGGGCGTGATATAGGTCATGTCCTTGAAGGTGCCGCGGCGATCCTGACAAAGCTCCATGATGACGCCGACATAGTCCGCCGGGGCGTAGATGTGGGCGTTGGTGATCGGCTCTTCCGCAAAGTCGATGTCCGCCGGGTCGGGGTAGTGGGTGGGGTTGTCCACGCTGACCACGGTGCCGTCGCGCAGGTGGATCTTATAGATGACGCTCGGCACAGTCGTCACAAGGTCGAGGTCATATTCGCGCTCCAGGCGCTCCTGAATGATCTCCAGATGCAGCAGGCCGAGGAAGCCGCAGCGGAAGCCGAAGCCGAGCGCGCCCGAGGTCTCCGGCTCAAAGGAGAGAGAGGCGTCGTTGAGCTGCAGCTTTTCCAGCGCGTCGCGCAGGGCTTCGTAGTCCGCCCCGTCGGCAGGGTAGACACCGCAGAACACCATCGGGTTGACCTTGCGGTAGCCGGGCAGGGGTTCGCTTGCCGGACGCTGGGTCTTGGTCACGGTGTCGCCGACCTTGGCGTCGCGCACGGTTTTGATGGAGGCGGTGATGTAGCCGACCTCGCCGGCAGACAGCACGTCGCAGGGTTCCATACCCGTGGCGCGCATGTAGCCGACCTCGACTACGGTGAACTGCGCCCCCGTGGCCATCATACGCATGGTTTCGCCGGCTTTGAGGGTGCCCTCCATCACGCGGACGTAAACGATGACGCCCTTGTAGTTGTCATAGACGGAATCGAAGATCAGCGCGCGCAGGGGGGCGTCGTCGTTCGCTTCCGGCGCGGGGATGTCCTGCACGATGCGTTCGAGCACTTCCTCCACGTTTTCGCCGGTTTTGGCGCTCACGCGCGGCGCGTTTGCGCAGTCCAGCCCGATCACGTCCTCCACCTCGGCGGCCACGCGCTCGGGGTCGGCGGCGGGTAGGTCGATCTTGTTGATTACCGGCACCAGTTCCAGATTATGATCGAGGGCGAGATAGGTGTTCGCCAGCGTCTGAGCCTCGATGCCCTGGGAGGCGTCAACGACCAGCAGCGCTCCCTCGCAGGCGGCGAGCGAACGCGAGACCTCGTAGTTGAAATCCACGTGGCCCGGCGTGTCGATGAGGTTCAGCTCATACAGATTGCCGTCCTTGGCCTTGTAATCGAGCTTGACGGCGTGGGCCTTGATCGTGATGCCGCGCTCGCGCTCCAGTTCCATGTCGTCGAGGAGCTGGGCGGTCATATCGCGGATCGCCACGGAGTCGGTCAGCTCCAGCAGACGGTCCGCCAGCGTGGATTTTCCGTGGTCGATGTGGGCGATGATGGAAAAGTTGCGAATGCGTTCTTTGGGTACGGCCAAAGGACTCACCTCTTCCTGCAATAGTATCGGTTTATTATATCACAAATCCTGTTTCGTTGCAATTATTTTCGGAAAAAATCGGGGAACGGTGGACAAACGGCGGAATTTATGCTATGATAAAATGCCAAAATAAAACAGAGGTGACACAAATGCTGGAACTGCAACATCTTTCTTTCCTTGTTCCGGTGGACGGAAAAGACAAAGATATTATCCGTGACGTCAGTCTGACCATTCCGGATGACAAGCTGGTGGTCGTGACCGGCCCCAACGGCGGCGGAAAATCCACGCTCGCCAAGCTGATCGCCGGGGTGGAAACGCCGACCGGCGGCAGGATCCTGTTTCAGGGCGAAGACATCACCGGCCTTTCCGTCACGGAGCGCGCAAGGCGCGGCATCGCTTTCGCCTTTCAGCAGCCGGTGAAGTTCAAGGGCATCCGCGTGCTCGACCTTTTGCGCATCGCTTCGGGCAAGCACATCTCCATTGCCAACGCCTGCGAGTATCTCTCCTCCGTCGGCCTTTGCGCGCGCGACTATATCGACCGCGAGGTCAACGCGAGCCTTTCCGGTGGCGAGCTCAAGCGCATCGAGATCGCCACGGTGCTTGCAAGAAAAGCGGTGCTGTCTGTCTTTGACGAACCCGAAGCCGGGATCGACCTCTGGAGCTTTCAGAATCTCATCGAGGTTTTCCGCAATCTGCGAAAAAGCGCCGAGGCGCGCTCGATCCTCATCATCTCGCACCAGGAGCGCATTCTCGAGATCGCGGACGAGATCATCGTGCTCAAGGACGGCACGGTGGACCGCCGCGGCAGCCGCGACGAGATCTTGCCTTCGCTGATCGGCACCTCGGCGGCCGTGAACTACTGCAGCAGGATGGACAACACGACGGGAGGAAACGCGACATGCTGAATCTGGATCCCATTCAAATGCGTCTGCTCGAAGAGATCGCAGACCTGCACACCGTGCCCGAGGGCGCCTACAACATCCGTTCCAACAGCCACGCCGCCGGACGGCAGTCCTCGGCGAACATCGAGATCACGCCGAAGACCGACAAGGCCGGGATCGACATCCGCATCAAACCGGGCACGAAGAACGAAAGCGTGCACATCCCCGTGGTGCTGACGGAAAGCGGCCTGAAGGAAGTGGTCTACAACGACTTCTATATCGGCGAAGACGCCGACGTGGTGATCGTTGCCGGCTGCGGAATCGACAACTGCGGGGTTCAGGACTCCGAACACGACGGTATCCACCGCTTTTTTGTCGGCAAAAACGCAAAGGTCAAATATGTGGAAAAGCACTACGGCTCCGGCAGCGGTTCCGGTAAGCGCATTTTGAACCCCGGCACCGAGGTCTATCAGGAGGAAGGCTCCGTGATGGAGATGGAGATGGTGCAGATCAAGGGCGTGGACGACACCGAACGCACCACGACCGCCGAACTTGCCGCAGGCGCGAAACTGCTGGTGCGCGAACGGCTGATGACCCACGAGAACCAGCGCGCGATCAGCACCTATGTGGTCGCTCTCAACGGCGAAGGTGCCAGCGCAGACGTGGTCTCGCGCTCCGTCGCGCGGGACAAGTCCTTCCAGAAGTTCGACGCGAAGATCGTCGGCAACGCGCCCTGCTCCGGCCACACGGAATGCGATTCCATCATCATGGACGAGGGCCGCATCCTCGCGGTGCCGGGTCTCGAAGCCAACGACCTTGACGCCGCGCTGGTGCACGAGGCCGCCATCGGCAAGATCGCCGGGGAGCAGATCGTCAAGCTCATGACCCTCGGTCTGACCGAGGCCGAGGCCGAGGAGCAGATCATCAACGGATTTTTGCAGTGACCGTCGGGAGCCGGTCGCTGTCAGCGGTTAGAATGTTTAACCCCGCCGTGGACGTGCCATGGCGGGGTTTGCTGTGTTGGGGGAGTGTTAATGATAATTCGGAGAATCGCACGTACGGGAAACGGTTCCTTTCTCGTTCATAGTGCATACGAACAAAACATCCCAGCCGTATTCGTCATCAAAGTATTCAACAACCATTGGTTTACCGTTATCCATTGTAAACGTGTACTCGGTCATAGCAATTGTGGCGGGAAGGTGGCAGACATAATCAGACGTTGTCTCATAGTAGAACTCGTCACAGTATAGCATTTCGATAATGGCTTGACGATTGAAAGCGGGATTGTCAAACAAAGGCGGCAATGCTTTGGAAGCGATCACTTTTTCAGCCAAAAGGGAATCCAATTCTTTTGTGTTAAAATACTTTTCATTTACACACTTTTTCTTAGCGTTATAAATATTTGGAAGAACCTTTAACTTAACGTTTCTGTAGATATCCATGAATTTGCGAAGGGCTTCCGGTTTTGAGAGATCGAGATTTTGGATATCCTTTTTGATGCATTGAAGTAAAATCTGGAAAAATTGCGTGCTGAGAGTAACTGCTTTGTTGGAAGTAAGCCAAAGTTCGTCATTATGATCGTCTGTTGTATCATCCGGCAAAGCTTTCAGAATCTTCCAAATGGAAGTTGCGGTTTCTTTCCCGTAACGCTTTGAAATGGCCTGCGTAATTGTTTTGAGAGATTTACCTTTTCCGACGGCATTCATG
The DNA here is from genome assembly GCA_902774035.1 of Oscillospiraceae bacterium. Taxonomy (GTDB): domain Bacteria; phylum Bacillota; class Clostridia; order Oscillospirales; family Acutalibacteraceae; genus UBA6857. The sequence continues at coordinate 150,102 of CACYHA010000006.1, forward strand.
GTTGGATAGCCTGCAAGATACACCAAAGCGTCATAGAAGCAACGATAGTAGGCGTAACTACAGTTGGTTTCAGTGTCAAATTCAATGTATGCCATTTTTTTTGTATAAATCTTTTCAATGCTACCGCCCTGAAACGTTCGTATCGGTGATACAAAACGCTCATGGAAAGTAGTTGCTCCGTCCGAGATGACCATATCGACAAAGTAGGAAGAGAACTTCTGTTTTGACAAGCCTTCCATATCTCTCACATGGCGAATTTCGTGAGCCAATGTCTGTAAATTATAAAGGTATTCGTCGAGACCGTCGGTAGATAAATCTAATTTGTCAGGATTCGTATAAAGAGAACGGATTATGTATCCCTTTGACGAAGGACGTGTATCTCCCACATAGTCGACTTTCTCAGCAAAAATGCGCCCTTCTTCTGTGCTGCGGTCGATCAATTTGATCTTTTGAATCAGCGGAATGACGTTGATCAGATTGTCTTTGATCAAGGCGGCGGTGGAAGGAAGGTCGGGATAAACACTTTTCCACTGTGGGTAGTTTGCAACTTCGCAAAACAGAATCTCACGAAGAAATGTCTTTGTCAGCTTGGAAAAGTCCTTTTTCTTCAGTTGTGCATTCAGTTGCTTCAGCAGGGAATTATAGGTTTTCTGGTCGAAGTTGTAGGTGTACGTCGGGATGATGACTACTGGTTCCGTCTCTGCGGCTGCGAATGTCTGAAACACGGCGCCGTCGGCAAAAGCCAGAACGGAAAAGACGGTGATCAGGCACAGCAGGAAAGCGATGGCGCGTTTTGCGGTGCGGTTGGTGCGGGTGTTTGCGTTCATTTTTTTCGTCTCCTTTTGGTTTTGATATCATTCTGCCAAAGCGCCGAGCTCGACAGAATGATTCCATAAAAAAAAATATCACATGTTGTGATAATTGTCAAGAAAAGCATAGGATATATTTGTATAATTCGAAAAAAGTTCATGTGCCCTGAACGGAGTTGGCAATTATCTGAATAGTCGGAAAAACACTTGTTGCAAGGTAAAAGCAGCAGACACGTCACTTTGTCTGCTGCTTTGTTCTTTTTATTCGATCTAGCATCCAGCATCTAGTATCTAGCATCTAGAATCCGGCATCCAGTCAAACCATTCTCACGCGGATGACGCCCTCGATCTCCTTGACCTTCGCAAGGGTCGCCTCGCCGGGCACGTCGGCCAGATCGAGCAGGGTGTAGGCGTAGTTGCCTTTGGAGCGGTTCGTCTGGCTTTCAATGTTGTTGCCGTGGAAGGCAGCGTTGATGTTGGACAGCATGCCGGTGATGTTGCGGTGGAGCACACAGATGCGGGCTTTGCCGCTCTTGGGCATGGACACGTCGGGGAAGTTGACGGAGTGCTTGATGTTGCCGTTGCGCAGATAGTCGCGCAGCTCCTTGGCGGCCATGACCGCGCAGTTCTCTTCGCTTTCCGGGGTGGAGGCGCCGAGGTGGGGAATGGCGATGACGTTTTCCACGTCGAGCATCTCGTCGTCGGGGAAGTCGACCACATAGGTGGCGACTTTGCCGGTGGCGAGGGCGGCTTTCATGTCGCCGTTGTGGACGAGACCGCCGCGGGCAAAGTTCATGATGCGTACGCCGTCTTTCATCTGGGCAAGGGTCTCGGCGCACACCATGTTCTTTGTGCCGTCGGTCAGCGGCAGATGCAGGGTAATATAGTCGCACTTGGCAAAGATCTGGTTGATCTTCGTGACATTGTGGACCGTCGGAGACAGGCGCCACGCGGCGTCCACGGAAAGGTAGGGGTCGTAGCCGTAAACTTCCATCTCCAGCTTTTCGGCGGCGTTGGCAACGAGGGCGCCGATCGCGCCGAGGCCGATCACGCCGAGCTTCTTGCCCTTGATCTCGCCGCCGGCAAAGGCGCTCTTGCCTTTTTCAACGAGCTTGCCCACCTGGTCGCCTTCGCCCTTGAGGGTCTTGGCCCATTCGATGGCGGGGATGACTTTGCGCGAGGAGATCAGCAGACCGGCGAGGACGAGTTCCTTCACGGCGTTGGCGTTGGCGCCGGGCGTGTTGAAGACCACGATGCCGTGTTCGCTGCACTGTTCCAGCGGAATGTTGTTGACGCCGGCGCCGGCGCGGGCAACGGCCAGCAGGTTTTCCGGCAGGATCATGTCGTGCATGGAAGCGGAGCGGACGATCACGCCGTGGGGGTTCTTAATGTCGGAACCGATGTTGAAGTTTTCCGGCTCGAGCCGCTCCAGGCCGAGGGGAGAGATTTTGTTGAGCGTTAAAATATCAAACATGGGGTTTACCTCTTTATTTCAGATTTGCCGCCTCGAAAGCTTTCATAAAGGCCACGAGCTTTTCCACGCCTTCGACCGGCATGGCGTTGTAGCAGGAAGCACGCATGCCGCCCACGGTGCGGTGGCCCTTGAGATTCACAAAGCCGGCTTCCGTGGCCTCTTTGACGAATTTTGCGTCAAGGTCGGCGTCGCCCGTGACGAAGGGGATGTTCATGAGGGAACGGTCCTCGGGGACGACGGTACCGCGGAAGAGCTTGGAGTGATCGAGAAAATCATAAAGCAGGGCAGCTTTTTTCTCGTTGATCTTTTTCATGTTCTCAAGTCCGCCGATCTCGTTCTTGATCCATTCCAGCACGAGCTTGCAGATGTAGATCGTGTAGCAGGGCGGGGTATTGAACATGGAGCCGTTGTCGGCGTGCGTCTGATAGTTGAACATGGTCGGCGTGATGTCCATGGCGTTGCCGATGAGGTCTTCACGGATGATGACCACGGTCAGGCCTGCGGGCGCCATGTTCTTCTGGGCGCCGGCGTAGAGCAAACCGAATCTGCTGACGTCGATCGGCTCGGAGAGGGCGCAGGAGGAAATGTCGGCGACGAGGGGCACATTGCCGGTCTCGGGCAGGGTGTGGTACTTTGTGCCGTAGATCGTGTTGTTCATGCAGATGTGAAAATAGTCCGCATCGGGGGTAAAGGTCGCCGGGTCAAGCTTCGGAATGTAGGAAAAAGTCTTGTCGGCGGAGGAGGCGACCACATGGGCGTCGCCGTAGCGGGCGGCTTCCTTATAAGCCTTGTTGGCCCACTGGCCGGTGATCACATAGTCGGCCTTGTGGTTTTTGTTCATCAGGTTCAGGGGCACCATCGCGAACTGCGAGGACGCGCCGCCCTGCAAAAAGAGCACCTTGTAGTTGTCGGGGATGTTCATCACTTCTCGCAGCAGCGCTTCCGCCTCTTTGATGATCGCGTCATACGTTTTGGAACGATGGGACATCTCCATCACGGACTGGCCGCTGCCCTTGTAATCGAGCATTTCGGCCGCTGCCGTTTTGAGCACCTGTTCCGGCAGCATGGAGGGGCCTGCGGAAAAATTGTAAACTCTTGCCATAAGATAACCTCCTGTCGGCCGCATTAGAGCCGAACGATCAGAATAATTTACAGACTTTGACCATTTTACTCTGAAAAAAGGGAAAAGTCAATCATTGTTTTTGACGAATTGCATAAGAAAAAGGGGCTTTTTTTTATGCAAGTAACCGCGAGGCGGCGTAAGAAAATCTTCATTTTTGTTTTATCTACATTTTAGGTTCTTTCGCTATACTTTGATTGTGCAATGAGAGCAGTCGGTGTTTTTTCCGATTTTTTCGCCGGCTCTCAACAAAACTCATTGCACTCCCTCTCCTTTCAAATAAGGATCAGCGCCCCGGAAACGGGGCGCTGGTTCGTTTTCGGCGGCCGTTTTCCGCGCTGCTGCGCAGCGCGCAGGGGCGGCGGCGGAACCGCGCGGCATTTGCCGCGCGAAAAACGAAGCGTGCTTCGTTTTTGCCCTGTGCAATCGCACAGGGCGTTCCGCCGCCGCCTGTTCCGCGCAGCAAAGCTGCGCGGAAAGCGCGCACGCGCATTGCAGCTCAGAATCCGTACCGCAGCAGCACAAAGTCGATCTCCGTTTCCAGCGTTTCCAGCCGGTCGAGCTTTGTAAGATCGCTCTGCGACGTGCGGTAGGCGTAGGGCGTCATGGAAAACAGTGCGCGGATGTCTTCTGCGCTTTGCAGACGGATCGTCTTTTTTACGCGAGTACGCTCCAGCAATCGCAGCCTGCCGCCGTCAGGCGCCTGCTCGTCGTTGCGGTAGGGCGTGTCATAGACCGCCGCTTTCAGGGAAAACAGGTGGTCGCGGCCGGGGATCACGGAAATCAGCGCGCCGTCTTTTTTCAGCACACGGGCAAACTCCGGCGCGTGGAACGGTGCAAACAGGTGCATGGCGAAGTCGACGGAAGCGTCCGGCAGGGGGATCGCCGCGAGGTTTGCCACAAAAAACAGGGCGTTCGGGATCTTCCGCTTCGCCGCGAGGCGCACCATCTCTTTCGAAAGATCAAAGCCGAACAGACGGCAGGGCTTTGCCGCGGCGACACACTGCGCGTAGTGGCCTTCGCCGCAGCAGATGTCCAGAACGGTCGGCGCGTCGCCGGTCAGGGCTGCGGCCTGCCGCGCGACCTCCCGGGCAAGCGCGTCAAAATAGCCGCGCTCCAAAAAGGCGTGCCGCGCACGCGCCATGGCGCGGCTGTCGCCGGTGCGCTCGCCGCTTTTGTGCTGCCCGGTCAAAAGGTTGACATAGCCCTCTTTCGCAAGGTCAAAGCTGTGCCGGTTTTCGCATTGCAGGGCGCCGCCGAAAGGCTGCAGCGGCGCTTTGCAGACCGGACAAACCGGAAAAAACTGCGTGTTCAACTTTTCCTCTCCTTTTTCTTGCAATCTTCGACATTTTATGATAGTATAACGAAAGAACGCCGTTTCGTCAAGGAGGATCGCCATGGCAAAGGAAAAAGCACAAAAAACCAACGCGATGCGCATCCTTGATCGGGCGGGTGTGCCGTACCGGGTCAATTACTACGACTGCGGCGAGTTCATCGACGGCGTCCATGTCGCCGACCTGCTCGGCCAGCCCTACGACTGCACGTTCAAGACTCTGGTGGCAACCGGCAAGAGCGGCGCATACTATGTTTTTGTAATCCCCGTGGCCGAAACGCTCGACTTGAAAAAAGCGGCGAAGGCTGTGGGCGAAAAAAGCGTGGAGCTGCTGCACGTTAAGGACATCCGTGCCGTAACGGGCTACATCCGCGGCGGCTGTACTCCGATCGGTATGAAAAAACAGTATCCCACGGTGATCCACGGTTCGGTTCTCGGCTTTGATGAGATCATCCTCAGCGGCGGCTGCCTCGGTGCGCAGATCTTTCTTGCGCCCGCCGATCTCGTGAAGGTGACAGGAGCGAAGGTGGAAGACATTTTAACGGAGCGTGGAGAATGAAGAACACAGAACGAAAGAAGAAAACGTCGGCGCTTGTGTGTCTGCTGCTGATGGCGGCAGTGCTTTTGTGCGCCTGCGGCGGCGAACCGGCGCAGCAGACCGCCTTCGAAGAGCCGACGACGGAAACGACCGCCGCACCGACGACCGAAGCGCCCCTGGCGGAGCTTCGCATCAACGAATACGCGACGGGAAAAACGCAGACGCTGCTTTCCGACAGCGGCGAGTTCGTGGGCTGGGTCGAGCTGTATAATCCGACGGACGCTGCCGTTTCCCTCAAGGGCTTCGCGCTTTCCGACAAGCCGAACAAAAAGACCAAGTGGCGCTTTCCCGATGTGACGCTCGACGCGGGCGGCTACCTCGTGGTTTATCTTTCCGGCGAGGAACGCGCCTTTGACGGCACGGGAGAGCTGCACGCCGATTTCAAGCTCAACGGCAAAGAGGAAGGCCTGTTTCTCTTCGACGATCACGGCCGCACCGTTGATAGCTGCAAGGTCTACGACCTGTTTTCCAACCTGACCTGCGGCCGCAAAAAGGACGGCGCCTTCGCTTTCTTCCCGACGGCGACGCCCGGCAAGCCGAACACCGCGCCTCCCTTTGATTCCGTCGACAGCGCCGCGCGCACCGCAAACAAGGATCTGGTGATCTCCGAGGTCGCGCCGGTCAACACCTCGGTCGCTTCTCCCGGCGGCGTGACCTGCGATTACATCGAACTCTACAACACCTCTGACCGGGCGATTCCTTTAAACGCATATCAGCTCTCCGACAGTAAAAACGCGGAGAGCTTTCTGCCTTTGCCGGAGAAAACGCTTGCGCCCGGCGCCTACGCCGTCGTCTGGTGTACCGAAAAAACGAACGCAGGCGGCATCGCGCTCGACCTCGGGCTGAAGCGGTACGGCGAAACGGTCTATCTCAAGCAAAAGGGCGGCGCCGTGGTGGATGCGCTTTCCTACGGCCGCCTGAGCGCCGGCTACTGCTGCGGGCGCGACCTTGCCGGCAGCGCCGATCCTGTCTATTACGCCGACCTCACGCCCGGAAAAGCGAATCCCGAGCGGCGGCTTTCCGCCATGGTGCCCGATCCGGTGATCTCCCGCGACAGCGGCTATGTAAAAAACGGGACACAGATCGAGATCACGTGTGCTTCGCCGGTCTATTACACCCTCGACGGCAGTGTGCCTACAACGAAGAGCACGCCCTACGCCGGCAGCATCACCGTGAACGGCACAACGACCCTGCGCGCGCGTGCCATCGCGCCCGGAGCCGTGCCGAGCGAAGTTGTGACCAAAACCTTCCTTGTGGAAGAAAAGCACGATCTGCCTGTGGTCTGCCTTTCCACCGACGCGGACGGCCTGTTCAGCGAAAGCCGCGGCATTCTCGCCACCGGCAGCGGCGCTTCTCCGGAGTTTCCCCATGTCGGCGCGAATTACTGGCAGGACTGGGAACGCCCCGTTCACTTTGAATATCTCAGCGCCGAGGGCGAACCGGTCGTCGCCTTCAACGGCGGCACAAAGGTCTTCGGCCAATACAGCCGTGCGCTGGAACAAAAAAGCCTCGCGATCTATCTGCGTGACAAATACGGCCCGGGCGAGATCTGCTGCCCCTTCTTCAAAGACGGGGCGGTCAATGTCTTTTCCTCCCTCGTTCTGCGCAACAGCGGCCAGGATTTCTCCTCCGCCCACCTGCGCGACGCTTTCTGCGCCATGGTGATGAAGGGACAGGTGGATGTGGACTTTATGGACTATCAGCCCGTGGCGGTCTATATCAACGGCGAATATTTCGGTCTCTACGATCTGCGTGAAAAGATCAACGGCGATTATCTGGAAAACCATCACGGGATCGACAAAAACAACACCGACCTCATCAAAGGCAACCGGATCGTGCAGCTCGGCTCGCTTGACCGCCACACCGCCCTGCTGGACTATGTGAAGACCCACGATCTGCGCGACGACGCTGTTTACAAGCGCGTGTGCAAGCGGGTGGATATCGACAATCTGATCCAATACTGGATGTGTGAATCCTTTTTCTGCAACACCGACACGGGCAACATCCGCTTTTACTGCGAGAAAACCCCCGGGTCAAAATGGCGGTGGATCTTTTTCGATGTGGACTGGGCGCTGTTCCCCTCCACCTATCAGATCAATTCGATCCGGCGCTATCTGAATCCGGCCGGCCACGGCGTGGGCCACGGCTTTCACACCACGCTGATGGTGAACCTGATGAAGAACGCCTCCTTCCGTGCGCGGGTGCTGAAAACGCACAAAAAACACCTGGCGACCACCTTCGACAAGGACCGGCTGCTGGAGATCTTTGACCGCATGGTCGCCGAGATCGAGCCGGAGATGCACCGCCACACCGCCCGCTGGAGCAGCATCAGCTACGAACGCTGGCAAAGCAGCGTCAAGCAGCTTCGCGCCATCGTGGAGCAGATGCCCGCCCTGTTCAGGGAAAAGATGAAGACCGGCTTTTCGATGACGCAGGCGGAGATCGAGGCGTATCTCTAAGAGCGGTTAGCGGTTAGTGAATCAGCGATTACTTCGCAGTTAGAAACCCCCGCTGTGGATATTGCATCCGCAGCGGGGGTTCATTGTTATTTTGATTGGGCGATCAGGCTTTGCCGGCGCAGCCGAGCACGTCGTTGATCTTGTGTTCCACCATGCCCTGAATGGCTTCGCGGGCAGGCTTGAGATACTGACGCGGGTCAAAGTGATCGGGGTGCTCCGCAAAGTGCTTGCGGATCGCGGCGGTCATCGCCAGACGCAGGTCGGAGTCGATGTTGATCTTGCAGACGGCCATGGTCGCGGCCTTGGCGAGCATCTCTTCGGGAATGCCGATGGCGTCGGGCATCTTGCCGCCGTAGGTGTTGATCTCCTTGACGAATTCCTGCGGCACGGAGCTTGCGCCGTGGAGCACGATCGGGAAACCGGGCAGCTTTTTGGAGACCTCTTCCAGAATGTCGAAGCGCAGCTGCGGCTTCTGGCCGGGCTTGAATTTGTAGGCGCCGTGGGAGGTGCCGATGGCGATGGCGAGGGAATCCACGCCGGTGCGGGTCACGAAATCGTAGACCTGCGCGGGGTCGGTGTAGCTGGCGTTGCCTTCTTCCACTGCAACGTCGTCTTCCACGCCGGCCAGGGTGCCGAGTTCGCCTTCCACCACAACGCCGTGGGCGTGGGCGTAATCGACGACCTTTTTGGTCAGCGCGACGTTTTCTTCATAGGGCAGGGAGGAGCCGTCGATCATCACGGAGGTGAAACCGCCGTCGATGCAGCTCTTGCAGGTCTCGAAATCCGGACCGTGATCCAGATGCAGCGCGATCGGAAGGCCGGTCTCTTTTTCGGCGGCTTCCACGAGCTTGACCAAGTAGGTGTGGTTCGCGTAGGCGCGGGCGCCCTTGGAAACCTGCAGGATCAGCGGCGCATTCAGTTTTTTCGCCGCTTCGGTGATGCCCTGGATGATCTCCATGTTGTTGACGTTGAACGCGCCGATGGCATAGCCGCCCTTGTAGGCGTCCTCGAACATTTTGGTGGTGGTGACTAATGGCATGGTTTATATCTCCTTTTCTTAAAATGCTGGTTTATTTTTTGCTGGTATCATCACGCCGTGGGCGTATATTGCAGCATGAAGCAGTGGGAACGGATCTTGCCTTCCATGACCTTGCCGCGGAACTCGTTGCCCGTGACCTCCTTGCCGCCGATGTTCAGCGTGGAAACATAGCCGATGTCCTGACTGATGGCCTGGTCGTGCGAAACGATACGGATCCAGGTTGCCGGGTCGCCGGCGAGGGTGACGCCGAGCTTGGTCTGGGCAATGGTCTTGAATTCCTCGGAGGAGATGGTGAAGGTGGATTTGAAGCCCTCCGCCTCATAGTCGCCGTAGCTCGGCCGGCCGCCGTTCAGATAGGGAAGCTGGCTGCCGCCCCAGACGTTGTAATACGAGGTGGTCTTGCCGGCGCTGATGGAATGGAAGGGCGTCAGGGCTGTTTTGCCGTTATAGGAAAGATACAGGCCCTCGTTCATGACCTCGTCCACAACCTCGGTGCAGGCCGCGGAGGCGGTTTTTCCGTAGGCGTTTGCGTCGGCGTTCAGGCGGTAGTTGTTATACTTCGCAAAGGTGTAAAGCGCAACAGCCTGAGCTTTCAGCGCTTCCTTGGACATAGAGCCGCTCATCTCGCTCTCCAGCGCGGAGGCGAGGTATTCCCGCGTGTTGTAATCCGTGCCGGCGTAGTTGATCGTCGGCGGATAGGTGTCGCCGGTGACGAGGGTCGTGCCGTAATAGTAGTTCGCAAGGATCTGCGCATAGGTCCAGCCCTGCTTTGCGAGGTAGTCCGCGCCGTTCTGGCTCAGACCCACGCCGTGGCCGTAACCGAAGACATAGAAGGTGAAGGTGCCGCTGGTGGAAGGCACGCTTGTGGTTGTGGGCGCGGCGGAAACGTCGCTGGCGCCGGGTTCCGCCGGGGTCAGGTTGTTGCCGGCCGGCAGATTGCCGCTGGTCGGCTCCGTGGAGGTCAGGTCGGCGATGCTCACGGTGGAAACGCCGCCGGAGCGCGTGGTGGAGCTCATCGCAGAGGGACTGTCCGTCGTCGGCTCGGTGAAGACAAAGTGCTTGAGCAGGATCACGGGGGTCGCGATGGCGGCCAGCAGCACGATCACCGCAAAGATCACCAGACCCTTGCTGATCTTCTTTTCCTTTTTCGGTTCTTCCTCCGGCGTTTCGGCGGGCGCGGCGGCAGCCAGCTTTTTGCAAATCGTATCGCAAAGCACGGTCACGCAGTGGGGCAGCAGCAACGCCAGATCGTCGGGGTTCGTGGTGTTGATCCGTTTGGCCTTGGCGGTCTCGCGGTCTGCAATGGCAACATAGGCGTAATAGACCGTGTTGCCGTCGGTCTCGTTGGAATACATCTCGGAGATGGCGGCGCCGAACGCGGCGTCGGACACCTGCCGCGCCTGCTTTGCCTGGCGCAGCAGACGGGCGGAGGCGCTTTCCTGCGCGTCCGCTTCGGTCTCCTCTCTGGGATAGGCGAAGTCCACCGTGTCCTCCATCTCCAGCAGCGTGTCGCGCAGCTCGAAGATCCAGTCCGTCACCGGGCCGTGGACCAGACAGATCTTTTCCTGGGCGCCGGCCAGCGCTTCGAGCATCTGGGTCACGGGCTCGATGAAGTCGATCTCCGCCGGGGCTTCCTCATGCACCGGAGGCAGGGCCGTTTCGTTCAGCTCCGGCACGGGCACCGCTGCGGGCGCTTCCTCCTCGGGTGCGAACATCAGCCGGATCACGGAGGCCAGCTCGGCATCCATGCGGTCGAAATCCAGCGGTAAAACCGTCAGACTGCCGCCGAAGGCGTCTGTGGTAAAACCGCTGAACAGGCCGTCTTCGCTCAGATGTACGCTGCAGTTCAGCGGCACGGCGCAGTGGGCGTCCACATCGAATTCGGCTTCCATCAGATCGTAATGCGAAGTGATCTGGGCGGCGATCTCGGGGGAGGCGATGGCGTCGAGCATGAGCTTGGCGAAGATCACGTGCTTGACAGCGTTGAAATCCTCGTTTTCGGCCGCAAGCAGGACATCGTCGCCGTCCTCCAGCGCATAGAGGGCCGCGTTGAACATGGCCTCATAGCTTTCGAACGCGCTGATGTTGTCCTGGGTCAGCCCGTATTCTTCCAGCGACAGGCAAATCTTATAGACCGCATCGGCAGAAGCGGCCGCAAGATTTTCTAAGGTAAATAGTTTCAGCATGGTGTTCCTCCGTCAGCCGACTTCCCAGCGCGGCGAGTTCGCGTAGGGGTTGGTCTGCTTTTTCTTCGTATAGTAAACCTGCGGGTAGCGCACATCGGGATTCAGCGTGGCCAGCGAGGTGTCTGTTTCTGCGCTTTCCCCGGGACGCACCATCCGCGCCACCACCACCAGACGCGCGTTTTCAAACACGTGGGAGCAGGTGGACAGGGTCAGGAGCTTGTCTGTCGGCAGAAGATCGACGCCCGTGTCATAGAGAGAGCGCTCCTTCAGCGCAGCGAAGTATTCGATCTTCTTCTCGTCGGTCGAAAGCTGGTTGAAATAGTAGTTGAACACATAGCCGTTGTCGTCGGCGGGGACGGAATTCGTCAAAAACGCGGCAACGACCTTCCATTTGTGATCGGCAAACATCGTGTTGAATTCGATGACCGGGGCGCTGCGGTAGCCGTCGATGGTCTTATAGGCGTCCAGTGCGCCGAAGATCGTGCGGTCGTTCATGTGGTGGCCGTAGATCACGGTGTTGAAATCCAGGGCGGCGATGTTGTTGATGCAGCTCACGAACGGGCAGCCGTACTTTGTGCTTTTGCCGAAGAAGTTCTTGTTCAGGTAGTCCGCGTCGTTGTTCGTCTGCACCACGGGCAGGCTCGTGTTCAGACCCGGGATCTCCAGATAGCCGACGAAATCCGGGTTCGTTGCGTAAAGGCGCGCGTATTTGAGCTGCAGTCCTTCCGGAAAAACGACACCGGGGAATTCGCCGCGCAGTTGCGCCCACTGCTGTTCTTCGGTGAGCACGATCGTGTTTCCGCCGACCATCGGCGGAGCGATCTGCGTTTCGAGGATCAGGCCGGAGACCTCGTCCTCCAGTTTCAGGTTGTCCTTGTGCAGCTTGTATTCCCAGGCCAGCACGCCGCACGAAGCGAGAATGGCGATGAGGCTGATCGTCAGAACGATTTTGCGCGTCGGGCTCCAGGGCTTGCGTTCGGCCTTCGCCTGCGCTTTTCCGGCTTTCTTTTCGGCTTTTGCGGCGGCCTTTTCGGCTTTGGTGTCGCGCTTCGCCTGCTTTTCTTCCGCTTTGGCGGCGGCTTTTTCGGCTTTGCTATTGAGCTTTGCCTGCTTTTTTTCGGCTTTTGCGGCGGCTTTTTCCGCTTCTTTCTGCCGTGCGGCCGCTTCCTTTTCTTCCGCTTCCCGCGCAAGGCGCTCCTGTTCTTCGCGCGCGCGTTCGGCCTCTGCCGCCTTTTGCGCTTCCCGTTCCGCGCGGTCAAGGGCTTCCCGCCGCCGCGCAGCCTCCATCAGCCGTTCGTGTTGCGCCTGCGCCGATTTTTTGAGCGCAGCGGCGTCGGCGTTTTCTCCGACAGCCACGGCCGGGATCGGTGTGATCGGCGGCTTTGCCGGCGGTGCGGCCTGCGGTGCGGCCTGCACGGGCGGTTCCTCCTGCGGCGCGGGCGCGGTTATGTCCGCGGCAGTGGGGGGCTCGGGGGCTTTCTGTGGTGCGGCCGGTTCGGAAAGTTCCTTCTGCGGCGGCTCCGGGGGCGCCGGCGGATTCGTCTGCGGCGCCGGGCGGACTCTTTTTGCGTGCTGGGTGCGGAAAGCCTCCGTCGCTTCGTCCACCTCGCCCACGGCAAGGTCGCCGAAGGCAGGCGGCTCGTCGGGCGTGTCGTCCATCAGGCTGAATTCGTTGACGGAAAAGCTGCCCTGCTGGGCGGTGCGTCGGCGTTCGCGTTCCTCGCGCAGTTCGTCGGGATCCTTCGCCTGATAGGCGATGCGCATTCCCGGGTCGGGCACGGGGCGGCGGTGGGTCTTGCTCTTTTTGCTTTCCAGCGGTTCAAAGTCCGCGCTTTGATACAGGATCCGCGTGCCGGGATCCTTTTCCGGCGCGGGGGACGAGTTTTTTTTCGGCGCCTCTTTCGGCGCGTCTGGCTGCGGGGCGGGCTGCGCACCGGCAGTTTGCTGGTTGGCAAGGATCTGCAGCAGCGCGGAGATCTGCTCCGGCGTCAGGTTCGGCAATTCGCCTTGCGCGGGCGCCGAAGCGTTCGGCGGTGTCGGGACTGCGCCGGGGCGGCCATCGGCCTGCGGACGGTCGGGCCCGTCCTCATCATATATGATTTTCATTTGGTTCGCTCCTTGCGCAATGATTCGTTCAAAGGACTGCCGAAGGCCGCTTTTCGCGGATAGGCGGCAGCATAGCGGTAGATTTCAAACAGAACACGGGAGGCGAAAACGGTGCGGTTGTAATCGCGGCAGTCGCCTTCGGTATGTCCTGTGGTGATTTTGTTTTTCCAAAGCGTTTCGCCGTCGGTCATCGCGATATAGGCGAGTCCTGCGTCGCGGCCGAGCTCGTCCCTGCCGGGACCGGCGAGGCCTGTGATCGAAACGGCGAGGTGTGCGCCGGATTGCCGCAGCGCACCGAGCGCCATCTGGACGGCAACGTCTTCGCAAACGGCGGTCTGTGTCTGCAGTGTTGTTTCGTCAACGCCCAGCAGCCGCGCCTTGATGTCGTCGGAATAGGACACGATGCCGCAGTGGAAGACTTCGGACGTGCCCGGAAGATCGGTCAGCCGTTTGGCCACAAGGCCCGCCGTAGCGGATTCCGCCGTGGCAACGGTCAGCTTCTTTTCTTTGAGCAGCGCAACGGCGGCTTCTTCGATGGATCCCACGTCGACGCCGTAGATCACGTCGTGCAGCCGCGCGTCGATCTGCTGCAGCACCGGAGCGATCAGCGCTTCGGCTTTTTCGGCGGTTTCGGCTTTTGCCGTCACACGCAGCAGGGCTTCGCCGCTTTTGGCGTAGGGGGCGACGGTGGGGTTTTCCAGATCCAGCAAATCGCTCACACGCTCGGCCATGGCGCTTTCGCCGATGCCGAAGGTGCGCACGGTGCGGGAAACGAGGACGCTGTCGGAAAACCGGCGCAAAAACGGCAGCGCCGACAGACGGAACATCGCTTTCATCTCCCGCGGCGGACCGGGGAGGATCAGGATCCATTTGCCGCCGGTTTCCATCGCGCAGCCGGGCGCAGTGCCGTTGGTGTTTCGGAAAATGACGGCGCCTTTCGGCAGATAAGCCTGCTTTTCGTTGCTTTGCGGCATCTGCACACCCTTGGCGGCGAAAAAGCTTTTCATGGCGGAAAGGCTTTCTTCGTGCAGCGCAAGCTCCAGCCCGCAGACTTCGGCGGCGACTTCTTTGGTCAGGTCGTCCTTTGTGGGGCCGAGCCCGCCGGTGGTGAGCACCAGATCGCTGCGCGAGAGTGCCAGACGCAACGCGTCCGCCAGTCGCTCGGCGTTGTCGCCGACCACGCTCTGATGCAGCACGGAAACGCCCAGAGCCGCAAGCTGCTGCGACAAATACTGCGCGTTGGTGTTGAGAATGTCTCCGAGCAAAAGCTCCGTGCCGACAAAGATCAGTTCGGCGGTCAATGGGGTCACCTCCGGGAAATGGGCGGTCAGCGGTCAGGACGAATCACAGATGACGGATTGCTGACAGCTATGATCGCGCAGCAATCATGCGTCGATCGACGTAAAGCGCGTGCCCTCCACGGCGCGGTCGATCAGGGGCGCGAAGTCAAACGCGGCCTCAGCCTCCTCCAGAAGATCGACGGTCGGGCGTGTCTTGGGATGCTTGGGCGTGAAAACGGTGCAGCAGTCCTCATAGGGCAGCAGACTGGTTTCAAAGGTGTCGATCTTCCGGGCGATCTCGATGATCTCGTCCTTGTCCATGCCAATCAGCGGACGGAAGACCGGAAGGGTGCTCGCGGCGTTGGTCACGGCGAGGGAGTCGATGGTTTGCGAGGCGACCTGGCCGAGGCTTTCCCCTGTAATCAGAGCCTTGCAGCCGTCGTTTGCGGCAAGGCGCGAGGCGATCTTCATCATCATGCGGCGCATGACAAGCGTGAACATATCCTCCGGCACGTGATCGCGGATGGCCTCCTGCAGCTCGGTGAACGGCACGAGCATGAAATTGATCCGGCCGCTCCAGCGCGCCACGAGCTTTGCCAGGTCGCGCACCTTCTGTTCGGCGCGTTTGCTGGTGTAGGGCGGCGAAGCAAAGTGGACGGCGTCGAGGATCAGGCCGCGCTTGCTCATCATGTAACCGGCTACGGGGCTGTCGATGCCGCCGGAAAGCAGCAGGCAGGCCCGGCCGGAGGAACCGACGGGCAGACCGCCGGCGCCCTTTTGCTGGTTGCCGTGAACAAGCACGGTGTCGCGCACCTCCACGGTGACGATGAGCTGCGGGTCGTGTACATCCACCTTCAGGTGGGGATAATGTGAAAGCAGAAAGCCGCCGACCTCGGCGCAGATCTCGGGCGAGGTCTTTTCGAATTTTTTGTCGCTGCGCTTGGCGTTGACCTTGAAGGTGCGCACATTTGCAAGCTCGTCGCCGAGAAAGTCCAGCGCCGTCTGCCGGATGGCGTCCATGTTCTTGTCGCACACGGCGGCCACGGAAAAGCCGACGATGCCGAACACATGGCGCATCAGCTCCACGGCGCGGTCAAAGTCGATCTCGTCGCTCTCGGGCGCGGCAACGATGGTGGATTGGGATTTGGTGAATTCGAATTTGCCGAGGGACGAGAGCCGTCGGCGCATATTTTTGATGAGGATGTCCTCAAACGTGGAGCGGTTCAGCCCCTTGAGAACGATCTCTCCGTTTTTGACAAGGATGACTTTTTTCATGTGCAGGTGTCCTTACAGTTTATTTCGAATGACGCGCAGCGCTTCCTGCAGACCGTCAAAGCAGAAGTTCAGTTCTTCTTCGGTCGTCCGGTCGCTCAGGCTGACGCGCAGGGCGCTGCTTTGCCGTTCGGGTTCAATGCCCGCGGCGGCGAGGACCGGGCTGCGGTGCCCCTTTGCGCAGGCGGAGCCGGCGGAGACGTAGATGCCCAGATCGGACAAAAAGTTGAGCACGACCTCGGACGGGCGGCCCGGCAGGGAAAGGTTGACAATATAGGGCGAAGCGTCGTCGCCGCTGTTGAGCACCACGCCGTCCAGCGTTTTGAGCTTTTGCACAAACGCGTCGCGCAGCGCTGTGATGCGCGGCAGGTGTTTGCCGGGTTCCAGCACGCTGGCCGCGCCGCCGAAGCCCGCGATGGCGACCATCGGCTCCGTGCCGGGACGCAGGCGGTTTTCCTGCTCGCCGCCGACGGCCTGCGGAACCGGGTGCACGCCGCGCCGCACAAACAGCGCGCCGGCGCCTTTCGGTCCGTGGATCTTATGTGCGCTGACCGTCAGCAGATCGACGCCGCTTTTTTCGGGGAAGACCGGTATCTTTCCGAAAGCCTGCACCGCGTCCACATGAAAGAGGGCGGGTGCGCCCTTGCGTTTGAGGATGGCCGGAACGGCGTCTACGGGTTCGACCGAACCCAGCTCGTTGTTGATATACATCAGGCTCACAAGGATCGTTTTTTCGTTGATCGCGTCTTCCAGCGCCGAAACCGGTACCGTGCCGAAGCGATCCACGGGAAGAACGACGACCTCAAAGCCCTGTTCGCCGAGACGTTTGTATGCCTGCAGCACGCTGGGGTGCTCCACGGCGGAGACCACCACGCGGTTCCCCTTGCGCCGCCCCGCTGCCGCGGCGCCGAAGACGGCGAGGTTGTTGGCCTCGGTGCCGCCGGAGGTGAAGGTCAGACATTTCGGGCTGCAGCGAAGGGCGCCCGCCACGGCCTGCCGTGCTTTTTCGCGCAGCTTTTCGGCCGCGAAGCCCAGCTCGTGCAAAGAAGAGGGGTTGCCCCAGCCGGACTCCATGGCGGTCAGCACCCACTGCTTTGCCGTGTCGCAAAGCGGCGTGGTGGCGCTGTTGTCAAGATAAGCCTGCATTTGGACACACCTCTTCATTATAGTTACAGAACATTATACTATAAATCAAAGGCAGATGCAAGAAAAAATGGAAAAAAATTGAAAAAGGGGAGGGATTCGGAAAAATGAAGAATGAAGAATGGAAAATTGAAAAGGGACCCAAACGCGCCCTTACAATCAAAAGCGTATGATTTCGCCGAATTCGGCAACGCTATCATACAGGAACCGGATTAACTGAACATTAAAAGGAGCGATTCTATGAACGTCAATTTTTCCCGCCGGGGCGCCATTCGCGCCGTCAGCCTGCTTTGTGCGGTTTTCCTTGCGCTTTCGGCGCTGACCGTCGTCCATGTCCGCCGTGCACATGCGCTGGAACGGCAGGCGCAGACCGCCTCGCAGCACGCGCTGCGCGAGCTGGGCGAGCATCTGGACAACATTGCGACCGCCCTGCAGAAAGCCCGCTTTGTCAGCAGCGGCGCGATGCTTTCGCGGGTGGAACGTGAGCTTTCCCGCTCGGCTGCCTGCGCGAAAGTCAGCCTCTCCGCGCTCACCAACGCCGACACCGACGGCACGAACGTGTATAAGTTCCTTTCCCAGGTCGGCGATTTCACCAATGCGCTGCAAAAAACGCTGGAACGCGGGGGCAAGCTCACGGCAAAACAGCGCGCCTCGCTGCAGGAACTTCTGGCCTATGCGCAGTCGTTTTCCGACGGGCTGCACGCCCTCGACGCCGAGACGGACGACGGCGCACTGCGGTATTCCCCGCGGCCGGCAACCCTTTCTCTGGCTGCCGGGGACGCGCCCGCCGTGTTTGACGACAGCTTCAACAGCACCGCCGAGGCGCTTTCCGATGCGCCGACGCTGCTGTATGACGGCCCGTTTTCCGATACAGTCCTGAACCGCAAGGCGCTCGGTGTTGCCGGCAAGGACGAGATCGACGCGCAAACCGCCCGCGAACGCGCCGCAAAGTGGCTCGGCTGCAAGCAGACCGCCCTGCAGACCGAAGGCGACACCGACGGCGCCCTCGCGCTCTACTGCTTTTCCAAAGGCGGCAAGCGCATCGGCGTCACCAAACGCGGGGGACTTCCGGCCTATGTGACGAACCCCGCCTTTTCCGGCGAAGCGCAGATCAGCGCCGAAACCGCCGTGAAGATCGCCGGAAAGTATCTTGCGGAGCTGGGCTACGCGGACATGCAGCCGAGCTATTACAGCACCTATGACGGCGTGTGCACCGCCGTGTTCCATTTCGAAAAGGACGGCGTGGTCTGGTATGCCGATCTGATCAAGGTCGGCGTTGCGCTGGACACGGCGCAGCCGGTCTCGCTCGACGCGCGCGGCTTTTTGATGAACCACACCCCGCGCAAGCTCCCCGCGGTCAAGGCCTCCGCCGAACAGGCCGCCGCATCTCTTTCGCCGGAGCTGCGATTGCTTGGGACAAAGACCGCGCTCATCCCGCTGGACGACGGCACGGAACAGCTCTGTCATGAGCTGCGCTGCCGCGACAAAAACGGGCAGGAGGCGCTGATCTATGCGTCTGTGACGAACGGGCAAGAAACGGATGTGCAGATTTTGCTCTATGCCGACGGCGGCGTTCTGGCAAAGTAAAAGGGATCAGGGGGCTGTTGGATTTCGGTGACGTTCCATAACGAAGGATTGGTTTTTGAAGGCAAATTTTCCCAAACGCTGTGCCGCCATCCTTGAAAACCGGCAGGTTTCCTGCGGTTGTCGGCTTTGCGTTGTGAAAAAATTTGTCCTTCAAAAACTGCTTTGCACCTGAAAAGAGGCGCTTTTCAGGCAATCCCTCGCTATGGGACGCCACCGTTAGATGAAAACGGCGTTTTCTTCGACCGAAGGCTGTACAAAAGTACGCCTAGGGCGAAAAAACGTCGAGTCAAAGCAAACAATCTTACTTTTTTGAAAAAACACAAAGGAAAGAAAGCGCTGAACTCACAGAATCACTCTGTGGAAAGCGCTTTCTCTTTTCTTTGCTTTGACGTTTTTCGCGAAATGCAACAGCTCCACTTAGGGGTTGCAAGAGAAGGCAGACTGTGTTATAATACCACTACCCATTCTTCGTTTTATCAACTCTTGTTTTCCGACCTCTGATCCCTCGAAAAAGGACGTGACTTCATGCAGCAACGGGTTCTTATCACCGGCGCCTCCGGCGGCATCGGGCAGGCGCTGTGCCGCGTTTTTGCAGCGCAGGGCAGTCTGATCTTTGCCCAGTATCACAAAAACACAGCCGCCATGGAAGCGCTGCGGCGCGAGCTCGGCGAAGGGCTGATCCCGCTGCAGGCCGATCTTTCCGATCCCGGCGGCCCCGCCGCGCTGGCTTCCCGGGTGCTCCCGCAGGGCGTGGACGTGCTGGTCAACAACGCCGGGCTTTCTCTGTACGGCCTGTTTCAGACGGTGGACGCCGCGGACGCCGACCGGCTGTTCCGGGTGAACACCCGCAGCGTTTTGGAGCTGACCCGGCTGCTGCTGCCGGCGATGATCGGCCGCAAAACGGGGCGCGTGATCAACATCTCCTCCATGTGGGGGCGTGCGGGCGCTTCCTGCGAGGTGGATTACAGTGCGGGCAAGGCCGCCGTGATCGGCTTCACCAAAGCGCTGGCCAGGGAGGTCGGCCCCAGCGGGATCACGGTCAACTGTGTCGCCCCCGGCTTCATCGACACGCCCATGAACGCGCACCTGAGCGACGCCGAACGGCAGGCGCTGATCGACGCAACGCCCCTGTGCCGCGCGGGCACGCCGGAGGACGTTGCCGCCGCCGTGGCCTTTCTCGCCTCCGGCAGCGCCGCGTTCATCACCGGCCAGGTCCTCGGCGTGGACGGTGGGATCGTCTGATCGGTTGAAACAATAAGCGCAGGGTGAGTTGCAAGGCAAAACGGCAACGCACCCTTTTTTCTCGCACGGCTGCGCCGTGCGAGATGCGGCGGCGGGACCGCGCAGCCCGGGCTGCGCGATCCATGTGCGCGTTCGCGCACATGGTGCCTCGTGCGGTCGCACGAGGCGCCCCGCCGCCGCTTTTTGCCGCGCAGCGAAGCTGCGCGGAAAAGGTCGGGCCGCAGCATCGGCTTTCAAAAAACACAAAAAGGACGCTGCCGGAAGGGAGGTTCCCTTTGACAGCGTCCTTCTTCTCAGGTAATCTTAGAGCATGACCGTTTCTCCGTTCAATGTCACCGGGCTTTCCTTTCGCAACAAGCCCCGTGTCCGTTGAACGGTTTTTTGATTTACTGATAGTTGATCGCCACGGCCAGCAGCATGAAGCCCACGGAGACGATGGCCTCCAGCACAAAGAGCTTTGCGCTCCATTTCAGCCACTTGCGGTAGGACACGCCGATCATGCCGATGGCGATGATCATCAGGCCGCTGGTGGGATAGAGCAGATTCGTGAAGCCGTCCGCAAAGCAGAAGGTGATGACCATGGACTGGCGCGTCAGCCCCAGCAGGTCGCAGAGGATCGACATCAGCGGCACCACAAGGAAGGCCTTTGCCGTGCCGGAGCCGACAAAGAATTCCAGCACCGCGATGAACAGGAACATCAGCAAAATCACGCCGTAGGGCGAAAGACCCTGCATCGCGCCGCTCAGCGCGTTGAGGATGGTGTGCATGATCATGCCCTCGTCCAGCACGTAGGTGATGGCGAGGATGAACACGATCAGCGGCACCACGGGGAGGATCGTTTTGACCCCTTCGCCGAAGGCGGAAAACAACCGTTTGCCGCGCAGCCCCGCCGCGTGGCCGGCGAGCAGACCGCCGAGCGGGAAAAAGACGCCCATGCAGCCCATGGAGC
Source organism: Oscillospiraceae bacterium (assembly GCA_902774035.1). Lineage (GTDB taxonomy): Bacteria > Bacillota > Clostridia > Oscillospirales > Acutalibacteraceae > UBA6857. The sequence continues at coordinate 170,699 of CACYHA010000006.1, forward strand.
CGTAGCTGCCGATGGTGTTCAGAACGGCGTTTTCGTGTTTCGTTCCGATGAGACTCACCACGAAGGAGAGCACTGTGCCCGCCAGCACGCAGCCCAGGGCGATGAGAAACACCCGCGTCGCCTTGGCAACGCTTTTGTCTTCCAGCGTTTTGCGGCAGTCCTCCAGCGGATAGCGTTCTCGCAAGGCGGCATCCGTTTCAAAGGCGGGGGATTTTTGCGGATTCTTCTCGATCTTTTTCGCGTAAAAAATCAGGAAGCCCGTCAGCGTAGCATAGACGACGGCAAAGACGATCAGACGCAGCCACAGACCGGAAAACACCTGCAGCCCCGCCAGCTTCTGGACGGTGATGACGTTGAAAGGGTTGAAGGTCGCGGCCGTGAAGCCGAAGGCCACGGCGACAAAGCTCATGCCCACGCCCAGCAGGGAATCCCACCCCATGGCAAGGGAGATGGCGACCGCAATGGGAACGAGCGTCAGGCTCTCCTCCAGAATACCGGCGGTGGAGCTCAAAAACATACAGGCAAAGGTCATCACGGCGATCAGCAGATATCGCCGGGCGGAAAAACGGTCCACAATGGAGGCCATCAGATAGCGCAGTACGCCGATCTTGTCGAGGATCAAGAAGGTGCCGCCGACGAGGATCAGGATCAGGATGATGGCGAAGCCCGTGACCGCGTTGTCGCTGCCGAAAGCCAGCACGGGCGACATGACGATCTTCCAGATGGGGACCCGGTAGTCCGGGTTTTCCGTGTAGGTGCCCGGTATGACGGAGCCGTTTTCATCCAGCGCGAACTGGCCGCGCGGCAGGACCTGGGTCAGCGCCCCGGCCACGGCCAGGATGAACACCAGCAGCAGCGCAATGCCGAAAAGCGTTTTTTTGTCGAGCTGCAGACCTTCCTTTTTTTGCGGCTGCGGCTGTTTCAGTGTGTTTTGTTCCATCGGTTTTCCCCGCTTTCGCGTTTTTTTGAATAAATATGCGCTTGACAGATGCATTGTATCATATCTATTCAAAAAAAGCAAGAGGCAAAAAAGGCCGCCGCTCCGGCCGCTTTGCGGAACGGACACTCCACGCAGCGTGGGTAGCTTTTTCTGTCCCGCTGTGCTATACTGCAAGTACCCGCTGATTCACTCGATGTGTGAAAATTTGCCGTCAAGATTTGCGCATCTGAGTGAATCTGCGGGTACGCAAACAGAAAGGAGGTCGCCCCATGGACAAATATGTGACAGGCGCCGTGATCCGCAGTCTGCGGGAACGCAAAAAGATGACCCAGGAGGAGCTGGCGGCGCGCATCTTCGTCAGCAGCAAAGCCGTGAGCAAATGGGAGACCGGCAAGGGCTTCCCGGATATCAGCCTGCTGGAGCCGCTGGCAAAGGCACTGGAGATCTCCGTGACGGAGCTGCTGTCCGGCGCATCGGTGGAAAACAGGAACCGTTCCGGCAATCTTCTGCGCAGCCGGATCTATGTCTGCCCGGTCTGCGGGAACGCGGTCTGGTCAGTAGGCGCGGCGGTCGTGAGCTGCTGCGGGATCACGCTGGTGCCTGCGGAGCCGGAGGAGGCGGACGAAAGCCACCCCATCCTTGTGGAGCCTGCGGAGGACGAATACCGCGTCACCGTGCAGCATCCCATGACGAAGGAGCACTTTATCTCGTTCCTCGCCGCAGTCTCCGACCACAGGTTCCAGTTTGTGAAGCTCTATCCGGAAGGAAGCGCCGAGGCGAGATTCAAGATGGAGCGCGTCAAATTTTTTTACGCTTTCTGCAACCGGGACGGGTTGTTCCGGCGGAAAAACTGAGAAGCCTTTTTCAAACAACAAAATCAACAAGTCTCGCTGCCTGCGGGGCTTGTTGTTTTGCTTTCAATAAATTTTAACTTGTTTTTGTGCCGGAATTGCTGTATAATAAACCCCGGATAATCAGTGATTATCGCGGTTACCGAACGGAAAGGAGCTTTTGAAAATGAAAATCACCTGGTACGGCACGGCAACGGTCGGCATCGACGATGGTGAGACAAAGATCCTGTTCGACCCTTTCGTCCGCATGAACAAGCGCATCGAGACCACGCCGCTGGAGGGCTTCGCCGGCTTTGACGCGGTCTTTGTCACCCACGGCCATCTGGATCACATCTACAGCATTCCGGCCCTCGCGCAGGTCGACCGGGACGTTCCGATCTACTGCACGCAGACGCCGAAGAACACCCTCGTCGGCAGAGGCGTGCCGGAGGAGCGCATCCGGCTGATCCGCCCGGACGACGAGTTTCAGATCGGCGCGTTCACCGTCCGCGTGCGCCGCTTCCGCCACATCATCTTTGACCCGATCTATATCCTTACGGTCGTGCCGAAGTGCGTTGTGATGTTTCCGCGCTTGTTCTGGCAGGCCTATATGAACCTCAAAATGCCCGAGGGCGGCGAGATTGTCGCCTATGAGATCGAAGCCGAGGGAAAAAAGATCTTTTTGACCGGCTCGTTCCGCGCCTTTCCGGGCGAGGTGTATCCGGAAAACGTGGATCTGTTCGTGCTGGCGAACGGGGGCAGTGTGTTTGTTCCCGAAAAGGTCAAAGGCTTCATCGACCGATACCGCCCGAAGAAGATCCTGGTCGACCATTTTGACAATGCCTTTCCGCCTGTGACGCGGACGGTCAGCGTGGAGCGGCTGAAAAAAACGGTTGCAAAGCGCCACCCGGAGATCGAGTTCATCGTTCCGACCGTCTGCGAGCCGATCGAATTGTAAAACACACGGCACACGCCGGCGTTTCCGCTGCGCGCCTTCGACAAATCTCTCTGTATAATTTTTTCTTTTTTGCAGACACTAACGGCAAAACAAGCAAAAAAAGGAGAACGATACAGTGAAAGCAACAGGCATTGTCAGACGCATCGACGACCTCGGTCGGGTCGTGATCCCCAAGGAGATCCGCCGCACCATGCGCATCCGCGAGGGCGACCCGCTACTGATGACATTGACGAACGAGGAAATTTTTATACTTGGTGTCCTAAAGTTGGGCGAGCGGATGGGGATTCGTTGTGCAGAATGACGAAGCATGCGAGGCCTACGGTGGGCATTCGGGAAGGCGTCTGAGGACGATTCAAGACAGAACATAAAAAGCAATCACGATGTGAACGCAAATTTCGCGGTGTTCACAGCGGGGTTGTTTTGTTTTTTATAAAATAGGAAGCGATAATTCAAAAAATATTTTGATTTTTTAGAACGGTTTTGAAAAAACAAAAAGTGTTTTGAAAAACATGACAAGTGTTTTGAAAAGTGCTATGATCTATTTAGAAAAATCAGAAGGAGCTTGTTATGACCGAGAAAGATTTGATTGAACTGATTGATACGATCAAGCGTCAAAAATGTGAAAAGAAATATGTTGAAACAAAAAAAGCGCTTGGCGGAACAACAAAGAAACTCTATGACACTTTTTCAAGCTTTTCCAATCAGAATAATGGCGGAATCATTGTGTTCGGTATTGATGAAAAGGCCGGATATGAGGTTACAGGCGTGTATGACGCGCAGGATCTGCAGGCACAGGTAAAAAACGCCGCAGAGCAAATGGAACCCGTTATTCGCCCGTATTTCACGGTTGCTGAATATGAGGGCAAAGTTGTTGTGAGTGCAGAGATACCAGAGTGCGAGCCAGAAAACAAACCCTGCTTTTATAAACCCGCCGGCAGGCTTCGCGGTTCCTATGTGCGTGTGGGTGATGCGGATATGCCGATGACGGAATACGAGATATACAGCTACGAAGTTTATAAGAAAAAGATCCGCGACGAGCTTCGACAGGTTGAGCGGGCTGAAAAAGATGATTTCAGCAACGATAAACTGCACCTGTTTTTTGCAAAACTGAGAACACAAAAGCCGCAGCTTGCAAATCAGAGTGAGCAGCGAATCCTACAGCTTCAGGGCTTGACCGATCATGACAAGCCTACCATTGCAGGCCTGATGCTTGTGGGGGATTATCCACAGGCTTTTTTCCCTCAGCTTGGCATCACCGCCATGGTGGTAGATGGATATGAAATTGGCGAACTTGGCGCGATGGGTGAGCGCTTTATAGACAATAAGCGTTTTGACGGTACGATCCCCGAGATGCTGGACGCGGCGCTGGGCTTTGTGCGGCGCAATATCAAAACTTCCGTTATCATTGATGAAACCGGTAAACGTGCGGATAAAACGGAGTATCCGCTTGTGGCTGTGCGTGAGTTGATTCTGAACGCACTGATCCACCGCGATTACAGCGTTCATACAGAGGATTCTCCCATAAGAGTTATCATTTATCGCGACAGATTTGTTGTGGAAAATCCTGGTGGATTGTACGGCCGATTGACAATCAACGATCTCGGCAAAGTCCCAGGCGATACAAGAAATCCGTTTATTGCAAGCAACCTTGAAGTGATGATCGACACAGAGAATCGGTTTTCCGGTATTCCGACGATCCGCGAGGAGATGAAAAAAGCAGGACTTCCCGCACCGCTATTTGAAAACTACAAAGGAAATTTCAGAGCGACCTTGTTTTCGGGTGTGACAACTGTTAAAAAGAACAAGACCGATGATTTGTCCGTTGAAGAAAAGATACTTTCCTTCTGTGCAGAACCGAAAAGCAAAGAAGAAATTGCTGAAATGCTGCATATAAAAACACCGTATTATGTTGTGACGAAATATTTGAGACCGCTGATTGATGCAGACAAACTCGATATGACGATCCCGAAAAAACCGAAAAGCAAGTTTCAGAAGTATTTTTCCGTGTCCCAACGATGTTGAGGATGCAATCAATAGTATCAGAACTGCATGGAAGACCAGCAGAAAATCTTTTCATGTGGACAAAAAGAATAATGAATTACGTTACAATGCAGGTGCGCCATATGAAGTGGACCGACTGATGAAAGAATTACCGGAAACTTTGGAAGCAAGAAAATAGAGAGACTGGGTCGTTTTGAATTTATCTGCAGCGCTTGATTTCTTTCAAATCGAATTCAATGCAACAGGAGTGTTTTCCAAGTTTTTTAGAAACAATTCATAAAGCTGGAATGAAAACAGAAGCCGCGATCCAAACGGGTCGCGGCAATTGCTTTGTGAACGCGAATTTCGCGGGCTTTATAGCGTGGTTGTTCGTTAGTATTCTTCCAGATGATTTTGGACATAGAGATTGCACCGTTCAGAAAAAAACAGGAGCAATTCGGAATAATGGATTTCTAAATTCGCTTATTATTCTCTAAAAAGCCTTTACTTTTCCGCTGCCACGCGTACAGGGTAATTTTCCTGTTTAACTAGCTCCGCGCCCTGCTCGGAGCAGATCCAGTTATACAGTACGCGCTCAGGGCTGTTTTCTTCTGCAGACTTACGGATCACAACATAAAAATCGTTGGTCAGCGGATAGCTGCCGTCGCCGATGCTGTCGTTGGTGGGATCAATGCCGTCTACGGCAAGAATCTTTGCCCGGTTCAGCTTTTCACTTTCCATATTGGTCAGATAATAATAGACCGTATAGCCGAGTGCATTTTTGCTGTCGTCATAATCCGCGATCGCTTCCAGAAGTCCCATCATGGTGCCGACCTGTCTGCCTTCCGGCGGTGTCATCAGATCGTCACCCAGATTTACCAACTTGTCAAACAAGGTCTGACTGCCGGAATCCGGATTGCGCTGGTAAGCTGCGATTTCACCCTTGGAGCCGCCTATGGCGGACCAATTCGTTGTTTTTCCGCTGTAGATGGACTTGATTTGGTCAAGTGTCAAGCTTTGGACAGCATTATCTTTGGAGCAGATAAAGACCAGTGCATCCACGCCGATGGGTGTCATTTCCAATTCTTTCCCGCTGTCCTTGATGTATTGTTTTGCCTCTTCGCTCGGCTCATAAGCCAGAAGAATGTCAAACTCTCCGTCAACAATCGCCTTGTAATTGTCTGTGGTGGAACCTTCAAAGGTGATCAGTTCGTTCGCGTCTTCACGGCTGATGCCAAGCACGGTGGCCGTCACAGCCTGCCCGAGCGGCAGATTGGCCAGCGAGCCGCCCATGCGCGGATAGTTCTCTTTGGTGAATTCGAAATTCCCGTTCAGGTTGCTGGTCGTTGTTTCGGTCGTCGTTTCTGTCGTTGTTGTTGCCGGATCGGGTTGTGCGCCGCAGGCGCAGAGCAGCAGCATGCTGAGCACCAACAGGATTGCAAGGGTTCTTTTCATGGTCATTTTGAATGATCTCCTCTCTTTTTTATACCAGTTTATCATTCTTCAGGCAAAGGATCTTGTTGCCTGATTTGTCCAGTATGTAACTATGTGTTTTTGTTAACACCAGAATCATGTTGCCGAATGGCTCCATTTTTACCGCGTTTCGCAACAGACATTTGTCAGTGTTGAAATCGTATAAGGTGATATTACTGCTCCAGGAGCCGTCTTTTGTGATGTATTCAACACCATACAAACTGTTGCCGGCCATTGTGACGCCGCGGTAGTTTTCGGGGTCTGTGATCGGGAAACTCCGTATGGTTCCGTTATCGATCGACTGCACGCAGCCTTTTCCCTTCTGCTCATAAATCAGATAATTGTTATCCAGCCCAATGTGATATGATTTTTCAAACTGCTTCGGTTCATCCGCATCCTCATCGTTATCTTCGTCGTCATAATCGTTATATATCTCGTATTCGTCATATTCCACATTCGGGATCACGGCGAGCCGGTGTCCCGCTGTGTCAAACACATACAGCGTGTCGTTTGGCGTTACTGCATAGAAACAAGCTTTGAGCGTATGGTCTGTATCCCAGTCTGTAAGGATCTCTGTTTTCTCGATCTCTTTACCTTCAACATCGAGCAGCACTTCATTTCCGTCAAAATCGTGGATGACATAATCGGAATCATCAAAGAGCCAAAAAATATTTTCATCCTGCTGCAGCTCATCATAAGGGCAGTCCAGCGTTCGGATCTTTTTTCCGGTTTTATCAAGCACCTCGATGATGCTTGCGTCATAATCCGGCCCTGCATAAAAGCAGGCGTTTTGTTTATCATAAGCAACCTTATAGTATGTCGTTTCGTTCAGACGTTTTCCCGAAAGATCCAACAGCCGATACGTTTCATCTTCTGGGCTGGCGATCACTACGCCTTCTGGAGTCACGTCTATGATATTGGTGATTTCCTCGGGAAACGTGGAGAGAAGCTTGTTATCTTTGTCATAAAGACGGAAGACCTCTTTGCTGTATTCACCATCGGGGATATGTTCCTCAACAAGAAGTTGATCCTTTTCAATATAATAGATTTCCGGAAGAACGAAGGAGCCTTTTTTTATCCAGGTAACATCGCGCACTAAATGTCCGTTGAAATCAAAAACCTGATCTTGATCCTTTCCGCTGATAACAAACATCGGAGTATAGGTCCAGGTGCGGTAGTCCAAGCATTGAAAATCCACCTGGGAATCAAAGCGGAGCATCCAACTGCCATCGGAGCCGATAATATCCATTTCTCCGCACATTTCATAGGTCTGCTTCGGAAACGCAACATAGATCCATTCGCCCGATTCGACACGAACTTCTATCACATCCTCATAGATACCTTTTGTTATGATCTTACCGTCTGTTGTTGCAAACCCGTATTTTTCAAAGTATCCTTCTTCGCTTTTTTCTGTTGATCCGGAATAAACCTCACCGGTTTCCGGATCTTCATAGCTCCAGTCAATGGCAAAAAAGCGTTCTGTCAACGGACAATACGGAACGATCTCGCCGTAATCATCGCGCGGTTCAAATTCTTCATGAACGCCGTCGTCAAAGAAATAATCTTTCTTTTCATCAGACACGAACTCCCCGATCTCCGGCAGCTTTTTCAGCGAAAAAACGGCAGGCTCGGGTTCGGTTACGGCAACCGGCTCAGCAGAGGGCTCTGTTGTTGAGGGCGCAGTGGTATCCTCGGGGGATTCATTTCCGCAGGCCCAGAGAGATAAAACGATGCAGCATGCCAGCAAAAGACAAAAGATACGTTTCATAACCATTCCTCTTCCCTTACTTTTTACCAAGAATCTTAAACAATTTGTTCAGCAGTGTGATCACCCAGCGCATGGCTTTTTTGATCACGCTGACGATGCCGCTTTCAGTGCCTTCTTCGTTGTTGTTGTCCTCTTCCTCCTGCGGGTTCTCGATCACGATCGGCGTATCCTTGATCTGCGGGTGCGCTTCGTCGCTGGAAATCAAAGAGAAGCTCGTGATGCTTTTATCCGCGATACCGGCAACAAGCTGATTGAAAGAGATCGGCGTTTCTGCATCGTCCTCATAAATCAGCGGATACATCTCGCCGTTGATCAGGGTGTTGTCTTCCACACGTTTCGTAGTCTTCTTTCCTTCAATCGGGTAGAAGTACAGTGGGATCTCGTCAAAGGTGAAGCGCGTGAAGGTCAGCTTCTGAATGTCATCATATTTCAGAGAGAAGGCTGCCAGCGTGTCAAAAAACTCATAGGATTCAAAGGTAACTTCGCCGAGCAGAGAAAGGGCACTGGCGGAGAAGCGGTAGGGGATCACGGTCAAACCGCCTTGCGATGTGCTGAGGGTATGTGCCGCATCTGCGTTTTCATAGACTTTGCATGTGCCTTCAAAGCCGAAAGCACTTGCGCTGAAGTCACTGCCGCCGAAGAAGATCACTGCCTGCAGGTTCGGGCAGTTCGCAAAGGCGCCGTCAGCGATGGCTGTGGAATCCGTATCAAGGATTACGGTTGTCAATTCGGGATAGTCAGCGAACGCGCCCGCTTCAATGGTTTCATAATCTCCGTCGATCATCACGGTTGTAACTGTGTCTTTGTCTGCGTCCCAATAGTGCCAGCCGCCCGGGATGGTGCCGCTGCCGGAGAAGGTTAAAATGTCGTTGTCGTTTTCAAAGGTGAGATCTTTGTATGCTTCGGTGGAGATGTTATAATGGATATTGCAGGTATCGATTACGACCGGACTGCTGCCGGCATAGGGCGAAGTATCAATCGAAACATTTGCCCAGTCCTCAGCAGACCCGGCGTAGCAAATATCCGTCAGTGCAGTGCAGTTGCCGAAAGCACCTTTGACAATGGTGGTGAGCGTGGACGGGAGATAGACCCTTTTGAGCGCAGGGCAATATTCAAACGCGCACCATTGAATCTCCGTAATTCCTTCGGGAATCACAATGCTTTCCAAAGCATAACATTCCGTAAAAGCACTTGCCGCAACAACACCGAGAGAAGCCGGAATGCGGACTTCTTCAAGCGCATAACACCACGCAAACACATTGCAGCCGTGAGCATCGCCCAGTTGTTTTACGCCGTCTTCAATGGTTAGCTTTCTCATATTCAAACAATGGAAAAATGCAGCCTCGCCAACGTTCTCAACCGTTCCCGGAATCGTAAACTCTTCAAGGAGAATGCAGGTGTGAAAGGCCCATTCTCTTATAGATTTCACACTGCTCGGAACGGTGTAGTTATCAGAAGCAAATGCAGAGGGAGCGTTGAAAAGAACGGTTTTGTCTTTGTTGTAAAGCACGCCGAAATCATCTGAAGAAAGCGCCGGATTATTCTCATCAACAATGATACGTTTGATGTCGCTGTCTTGAAAAGCGCTTTTGTTTACAGATGTAACCGTTTTCGGAATAAAAACAGAGGCTGCTTCCTCCCCTAAAGTTGAGTCATCATCTTTAAGACAGTGGTCTCCGAGTTCTGTTACAGGATAGCCGCCGAGTGTTTCCGGAATCACAATATCCTTTACACCGGTATAGTCCACTTTTGTCAGTGTCGCTTCGTCGTTTGCTACGGAATAGGTGAAAATCCCTTCGGTTTCCGCGCTGGCGCAAAAGACCGTCAGCGAGATAAACACCGCAATGATTGCAAGAAAAACAAGAAACTTTCGCCGATTGAACGATTTCATCTGAAACCCTCCTGTCCTTTATTATACTAAAGTATAGCATATCAGGTCGAATACTGTCAATGATTGGAATTTCCGTTCGTTCCGAAATTCAACCGTTAATTCCAATCCGATTGATTTTTTCAAACAATCGTGATAACATAAAAAGTTGTAAAGGAATCAGACTTATGCTATAATCTCTTTGGAGGTACGATTATGAAAATCGCAATCATCGAAGACGAAGCCATGGAGCTGGAGCAGCTCAAACAAGCAGTCATGGAGATTACGGCAGAAGCCCTGCCGAAACACCCGTGGGAAGTGGTCGGATTTGAAACGATGCAGGCGTTTGACGCAGCAAAGATGCAGACTGACCTGCTCATCCTCGACCTGCATTTGCCCGACGGCAACGGACTCACACTGGCGCGCAAACTGAAAGAAGAACGCGCAGGCACCGGCGTGATCATCATTACTGCCTATCAGGAGCATGTTTATGAGGGCTATGAGGTCGGAGCGTTTCGTTTTTTGCCCAAACCGGTGGATACCGGGAAACTGCAGGAAGCCGTGCTGCACTATGTGAATGAATACCAGTCCATGAAATACCTGCTTGTGCCAACACAGACGGACCAGCTCGTGCTTGCTATTGACGACATTGTTTGCATTGAATCCCAGGGAAAGCATTCGGTGGTCTATCTGCAGGACGGAAAGGCGTTTGATTCCAAAAAGTCCATCGCCTCATATACCGAAGAAATTGAAAACAAAAGCTTTTGCCGCGTCCACCGCCGGTTTCTTGTGAACATGAAACATATTGTGCGAGTAGAAGGAAACGAGATCGTTTTTGACATGAACCGTTGTCAGGCGGAGATCAGCCGCCGCAGCCGAAGTGAATTTGAAGCCCGATTTGCCGCTTTTTTGAAGACCCTTTAACCGAAAGGAAGCATCATGATCCAAACCGTCACTGCTGTTACCTATCTGCTGCGCGACCTGACTGCAATCGTCGGCATGATCCTGTTCATGCGGCTGGTTTTTCGCAGGGAGGTCTGTTTCAGCGTCCCCAAGGCAGCGCTTCTTTTTGGCCTGATGGTCTGCAACGCCTGTGTCGGTTCGTTTGTTTTGATGGGGCAGGTCGAGGAATACAAGGCGATCATGGATTTTGCCGCCAACTGCATTGACGTGATCGCAGTTTTGCTCCTGACCCGGCCGCGCAAGGTCGGCGGAACGATCCTGTTTGTGCTGATCTACAGCTTCACGGCCGATATGTTTTACTCGTTGCTGATCCCGTACCTGCCGGATGATCTTTATATCGAATGCCTGATCGGCGCAGCGCTGTACGGCGGCGCAGCGGTTTTACTGTACATTGCATCAAAGAAAGAGATCGGGTCTTTCTTGCCGCAGGTGTTCAGCGAGATCCCCAAATGGTTATATGCGGTTTTGCTGCTGTTTGAGTTGACGTGTTGCTACAAGGAAATCGGGGCATCTGTTGACTGGTATCACGCTCTCTATGTGGTTTCCTCGGCAGGCGTGTTTCTGACCATGCTGTACCTCGTGCTGAAAATCTTCACCCTGGCGCATCGCCAGAATGCGATCCTGCAGCAGATGGAACTGCAAAAGGAGTTTGGCGAAAAAACGATCGTGGGTGACGAGGAGCTGCGCCGGTTCCGGCACGATTACCGCAACCACATGATCGTTGTGAATGCCTATCTGAAAAGCGGCCGTATCGACGAAGCGAGCGCTTATCTCGCCGCGATCAACGACCGATTGGACGGCGTAATAGACAAGATCATGACCGGAAATTTTGTCGCGGATGCAATTTTCAACCACAAGGCGGTCACCGCGGCGGAAAACAACATTGTCATTTCCTTTGACGGCGTCATCCCCGACAAGGGCATAGAAAACGCTGACCTTTGTACGCTTCTTGCCAATTTGCTGGACAATGCGATCGAGGCCTGCAGAGCTTTGCCGGCAGAGCAGGAAAAGACTATCAAGGTTCGCGGGACACGCCAGCATGACAATTTCCTTCTGCACATGGAAAATCCGACTGTTCTGGAAGCTGTTCCGTCAAGAACAACCAAGCGTGACCGTAAAAACCACGGCTTCGGTTTGAAAAACATTCAGCGCGTTGTAAAGTATTATAACGGCTCGTTCAACTTCACGGTGGAAAACCACGTTTTTGAAGGGAATGTCAGGCTGTGTTTGAAAGCAGAAAAATGAAGAATAAACCTCGCGTTTTTTGCGCTGTCGGAAGTCTCCGGCGGCGTTCTTTTTTGCCGTTAATTCCATATATTGACCGTTGGTTCCAAATCGCTTGAAATCGGTTTTTGGTTGTGATATAAAAGGATTAACCGCAGGAAAAAACTGCGAAATTTTCATTTTTTGGAGGTAGAAACAACAATGAAAACCATCAAACGAACCCTTGCAGTGGTGCTCACACTGCTCATGCTGATTGGTGTTGTGCCGGTGGGTGTAATGAACGCAAGTGCTTCAAGCAGTTCTGTAAAAACAGTTTTAGATGAGGTGGAAAGTGTATACAGTGCAGGGACGTATTTCACGGCAAACAGAAAGGCGTGTAACCATTCTAGTGGGTCAACATGTAGCAACTGTAAACTGGCAACGATTCTAGACAGTGCCGATTGCAAGAAGATCAAAAAATATAGTAATAGCACCTATAACGCAAACACGTGGACTTGCTTCTCGTTTGCTTCGTTTTGTTTTACACAATGTTTTGGGAAGTCATACGTTAAAGATAACTATACAAAAACAATCGATTCCAACGATTTGTTTTCAACCAGGACAGATTTCACAAACCAGAGCGTTGCAATCAAGAAAGAGTTTTTCAGCTATGGAAGGATCGGAGATATTATTAAGTGTTTCCGTTATGCCAAAGGTGATGATGGAAACTATCATTATTACCACAAGCACTCTATGGTGTTTATCAGCGCAGACAGCACCGGCGTGACTGTATTTGATGCGAACGTTGATGGCGATAGCAGCCATACTGGAGTCGTACGTAAAGCAAAAATCAAGTATGAAAACATAAAGCATTACAACATTGAAATTCTTCACGCGAAAAACTATGACGAGAAGGTGACAGTTACCTTTAATGGCAATGGTGGCACACCATCAAAAACAAGCGAGACATTTAATGTTGGCGAAAAATACGGTGATTCAATGCCATCTGCACTGAGAAACGGTTATTCATTTGACGGTTGGTATACGTCGGCTTCAGGCGGAACTTGGTGCGGTAAAAACACGGTTGCACAATCCTCTGTGACCACTTTATATGCACACTGGTCAAAGAATAATACCGATGTGCTTCAAGTAGGACACATATATAAGATTTATAACAAAAAGAGCGGGCTTCCGTTGCAGACAAATGGACAAGGCGCGGGTGCGTATATCTGTCAACGAGAGGAAGAAAGCACAACGAAACAACTTTGGCGCGTGACTTACGCTGATGATGATGGCTATTACTCATTTGAATCGTTATATAGTTGCAATGCGATGGATATGGATGGTACCCCAAGATATGATTACCTCCAACATCTTCAGCTCTGGACTCCCAGCAACTCAGATGCGCAAAAGTTTTCATTAGTTAAACGTGAAGATAACGGAAACGGAACAGACTATTATTCAATTCATGTGAAATATTCAGGTCGCGCACTTGACGTGTATGATTCATCAACCGAACCAGGAGCGGCAATTGTTCAATGGGATTCGCACCGCGGAGCTAATCAATTGTTCTATTTTGTTGAAAGACCTGCTCGTCGTGTTCAGTTTTATGACAACTTAAATAATAATTATCTGCCGTCTCCCAAAGAAGTCTATGAACATATTGGTTCAACAGTTCCGACGAATGATTGCTACTCAACAAGAGACGCTTCCGCTGTAAGTGTTCAGTTGAATCCAAGCGAAAACGGGCTTGTAATTAAGGCTTTAAAGGCCGGTTCAACCTCGCAAGATATGGATTGGAAGACATCTTTGAATGGCTCCTATGCTTTTGACAACTATGTTTTGAACGATGGAACAATGGGGCTGAATTTCAAAGCAAAGTCTTCTGTGGCGGGCGCAAAAATAGTATTCCGTTGGGGTTGGGATAGTGAACAATACCCAGTCACATTATCGACTTCTTGGAAAGAGTATTCTGTGATGCTCCCTAGAACTATTAAAAGCGGTTTGAACATTCATCCATTTATTGATTCTGCTTGTACAGTTGAAATAAAGGATATTGAATTGTATGACGTTGATACAAATGATTACTACATTGGTGATACAGATTATTATTCTTCACAAGATGTTTTTTGTGATATATATAACACCGAAAGCTGTCTGACACCGCTTCCGTCTGTAATGAAAGAAGGCTATTCGTTTGTTGGATGGTACACCAAGCGAGTTGGTGGTGAAAAGGTTGCGGAAGGAAATGATTTTTATGATCCTTCAAATCTGGATGGCAATCAGAAGCTTTATGCTCATTGGATCAAAAATGAAGTTCATTCCCATATTTATAATAAAACAGTGAAAGCTCCTACATGTACAGAAAAAGGCTATACAACATATATCTGTTCTATTTGCGGCGATAGCTACAGTGATAACTTTATTGCTGCGGTTGGCCATGATTATCGAGCAACTGTGAAGGAAGCAACTTGTACTCAGGGCGGCTACACAACTTACACCTGCGAATCCTGCGGAGACACATATGTTGGCAATGAAGTGAAAGCGCTCGATCATAATTACATTGAGACTTATGTGCCTGAAAGCTGTACTAAAGATGGATACATGAAATATCAGTGCTCTCGTTGTGAAGACAGTTATAAGGAGATTATTTCCGCGACAGGACATCAAGATAATGACGATGACGGCTATTGTGATTTTTGCTCCATAGAATTGCGCCCGCATGATGACCCGACCAACCCGACGAACCCAACAAGCCCCACAGAACCGGCAACTCCCTCCCAGCCGCAAGGCAACATCTGCAAATGGTGCGGGAAAACACATGACAGCGGATTCATCCAGAAACTCGTCGGCTTCTTCCACAGCATTCTTGCCTCCATTTTTGGCGCAAAGTATTAAAAACACATACTCTGCAAGCGGCGGCTTTGTCTGCCGCTTGCAGTGGTTGAACGAAAGAGAAAGAAGGAATCGTTATGAAAAAACTAACTGCATTTTTGCTCACACTGCTCATGCTCATGAGTGCTGTACCTTTGGGTATGATCAACGTGAGTGCTAAAGCAACCGCAAAGACAGATTTTGTTAGTTTTGCTTATATCAAAAACGGCGGCGAAGGAACCATGGAAAGCGATATATATTGGGGTAAATGGCCTCAATATGTCACTTTTAAATCAAATGCGTTTACAAGAAAGGGTTATATATTCAGCGGATGGAATGCATTTCGCTGGTCTGATGAAACCTGGTATGTTTCGGGAAAGGGCTGGAAAACCGAAGCAGAAATAAATAAGGGAAAACTGACGAAAAAAGTCTATTCCAGCGGAACGAAGTATGAACTGAACAGTTCATGGAAAAATGCAGCAATATTCGATAAAAACGGGAAACAGACAAAAGGTGAAATCTTTTGGCTTTATGCTGTGTGGGAGAAAGCAACCACTCCCACTGTCACCTTGCGATCTCCGTCCCATATTGAAACCAACGCCGCAACTGTTCATCTGACTGCAAAGAATCCCGGCAAGTTGCTGATTACCGCTCGCGGCGTGCAGGTGAAGAAGAAAGGGGCATCCTCCTGGGCAAAAACATACAGCGAAGACCTTTCTAAAAAGAGCTATAACAAGGATACCGAGATCACCGGTTACTTCGACATCGGCAGTGGCAAAGAAGTTAACTATGCACTTTCGGCCGGAACACCCTATGAATATCGTTGCTTTGTTACCAGCGGTGGGACCAACTATTATTCCAATGTTTCAACATTTACAACAAAGTCAGTTCTTAAAGATTCCTGGTCAAAATACAACGCAACTAACATCACCGAGACAAACGCAAAGATCGAAGCGCGCGTGACGTTCAACAAGAGTGTCAAGCATGAAAAGTGCGGCTTCTATCTGGGCACACAGTCCGGCAAGCTGACGAAAAACGCAAAGTACGATACCATCAACAAGAATCGGACGTATACCGATATGTGGTATGACCTGAACAAATGGTACGGTAAGCTGACGCCCGGCACGACCTATTATTATCAATTCTTCATTGTTGCGAACGGAACGGAATATAAGAGTGCCGAACAATCTTTCAAAACCAAAGGCACTCCAGTAACGGAGTATAACTTCACTGTGAAGTACAATGCAAACGGCGGAACCGGAACCATGGCCGACCAAACTGCAAAAGGCGGTCAGGTTCTTACCATGACACAAAACCAGTTTAAGCGTGCGGGCTATGATTTCGTCGGCTGGAACGTCAAGCGCGGTTCCGACAGCAAATGGTTTGTGAGTGGCCAGGGCTGGAAAACCGAATCGGACATCAGCAAAAACAAATGGACGAAAAAAGTATATGGGAACGGGATCACCTTTACATTCGATTCTTCATGGTCAAGCGGCGCAAAACCAACTGACACATTTACCTTCTATGCTGTCTGGAAAGAATGCGAGCACGTTTGGAACGATGGTATAGTCACCAAAGAGCCGACCACCAAAGCGACCGGCGTGAAAACATTTACCTGTGAACGCTGCGGCAAAACAAAAACCGAAAAGATTCCGAAAATCACAGCCTTTGCCATCAAATATGTGGCTAACGGCGGAAAGGGAACAATGGCCGGAACCACTGTTCAAACCGGTGACACGTTTACACTTCCCGAATGTGCGTTCACGAAGGGCGGCGCTTTCTTTAGCGGTTGGGCGGTCAAGCGCAGCTCTGACAGCAAATGGTACACAACGAACGGTACATGGGAAACAGCAAAAGCCATTACGACAAATGGCCTGTCCAAGGAAGTCTTTGAAGCCGAATCGGAATATGAGCTGAACGAAGATTGGATCAACGGCGCCAAGAACACAGATACTTATACGTTCTATGCCGTTTGGATCGCCTGTGAGCACGAATGGGATGACGGCGAAGTGACAAAAGAGCCGACCACCAAGGCAACCGGCGTGATGACCTATACCTGTGAGTTGTGCGGCGCAACCAAGACAGAGAAGATCCCGAAGCTGGCGAGTTATCAGATCAAATATGCGGCCAATGGCGGCAAGGGCACGATGACAGGGACAAAGGTTTTGAAAGACGATGCGATTACTCTTTCCGAATGTGAGTTCACCCGTGCCGGTTATACATTTAACGGTTGGATGGTCAAACGCACTTCCGACAGCAAATGGCTCACCGAAGAGGACGGCTGGAAGACAGATAAGGTCATCAAAGCGGAAGAACTGACAAAAACCGTGTTTGACAGCGACACGGAGATCTCTTTGGATGAGGACTGGATCAACGGCACAAAGAATGTGGACACCTACACGTTTTATGCTGTTTGGGTCAAAGAATAAGTTCATAAAACGAAATAAAACATTCCTTCAAGCGGCAGAACAACCTGCCGCTTGATGTCTTAAACAATACGGAGGAATCATTATGAAGAAAGCCCTTCTAATAATCCTTGCCCTGCTGGTATGCATGGTGTTCGCTGCTTGCGGACAGAGGAAATCCGACAGTCCGACTACGGAAACTACTTCTGCAACAACAGAATCGATAACCGAACTAACCACTGAGCCTGTAACCAAAGACTGGAATGTGACACCGATCGATGACACACCTGAAATTCCTTTTGACGATTGGAATACGGAACAGGTTATCGATGGTGGTTATGTAAAGCTGGATAAAGACGGACTGTATTATGTAGATGCAGCAACCAACCAAAAAACTCTCATTCTGAAAGAAGACTACGTAGTTTATGCTTTTAACGGCAAGAAGGTTTTGTATTGTCAAAGCCGTGTGGACCCGACAGTGGATTTTGACCGCAGCTATTTGTTTGAGAACGAAGAAGGTGAAGCGGTGCCTGCGGAAGCTTATGAAGTTGACGATGTCATGGAATATGATATTGCAACCGGAAAAGCACAAAAGCTCTTTACAAAGTACTGTGCCGGAGGGGGTATAGTTTACTTTAATGAAAACGCAGTTTATTTCAATGATATTAAAGAATCGCAAATTGGTTACAGAGATGACTTCGATCTTTACAATCGAACAATGTATAGCTTTGATCGAAAAACAGGGGCGAGAGAAATCATTCTAGAAGGAAGCTTTGATGCCAGAATGCGGGAAATTCTCGGAAAGCCGTGTATTGAATTAGAAGATGGAATCTATGACATCAGCGCAGCAACCCCGGTGAAGTTATTTGATGTGCCGCATGGGAAGTATCAGTGGACGGACGGGATAAACGCATATTCAGTTCAGGAGACATACAGTCAAGATGAAAGCAGAACAATTACGCTTTGGGCTTGCAAAATCAGTGACGGCACGGAAGAAAGGCTGAAAGAGTTTGAAGCGACGGATGAAATGTATTATGGCGGAACAGAATTCCAGGGTCGCTATGTCCTGTGTGGCGCTGAAATCACTAAGCAGCAAAATGAATATACTGTCAGTTATGGTGCAACAGAGTATCAGGTCTATGATCTGCTCAAGCGGAGAACGATTGAAGTCGACCCGGGTTATTACGATGAATTGACATTTGTGAACGGCGTTATGGTCACATGGATGAAAACTGAGGATGGGGAGTATCAAATCGGTTACTTTGATGACGATGGAAATTTTGAATACTATGATACAGTAAAGCTAAAAGGAGACCTGTCCGATATCACTCCGGATGGTTATGAAATCAGAACAGGTGAAACCGAGGACGGAGCGCCGATTCTTTCGTTTGTGTCACGTCCATTGGAGTTTTTGCAGGATAAATGATTGATTTCGTGACGAAATATGATCCTGTTCCATAATCATATGTGATTTGTTTGAAACAAACATACCCGACGCTGTGATTGCGCAGCGTCGGGCATGCTTTTGCGTGTATATTGGCTTATTTCTTTCTGAACACTTTCAGCACCTTCAAAACGCTGTCGATCAACCGGACGACCCACTTGATCGCTTTCCGGATGAAACCGCCGAAGCCGCCTTCGTCCTCTTGCGTGTCATCCTTGATCTCCAGCGGTGTATCCTTGATCTCTTCGTGATCTTCATCTTTGGCCAGCATACGGAAATCCGAGATGCTGCCGTCGGCAATACCACGCACCAGCGCGTTGAATGTTAAAACGGTTTCTTCTTGGTCACCGATGGCCGCGCGAAGCTCTGCGTTTTCAAGGCGGTTGTCTTCGATCCGTGTTTTTTTGCCGCTTGCTTGTACCGCGTAAAGCGTCAGGCCGTCAAAAGTAAAGTCTGTGCATGTCACCACGTCAATGGGATCAAATTGCAGACAGAACGCCGTCATGGTGTCAAGAAACTGATAACCGTCCCAGGTGACGCTGCCGTTCAGGTGCAGCACACCGTCCGCAAAGGAGAAGGGGATGGTGTGAAATTTGCCGTCGCTCGGTGTGAAAGAGAAGGCCGCGCTTTGCGGGCGATAGATCTGTACGGTGGAAGCGTCGGTATCAAAAGCGGCCGCATCGATTGCAGCATCGCCGAAGAAGAGGACAGCCTCCAGCTCCGGGCAGTTCGAGAAGGCGTTTGCCGCAAGGGTGACGGACGGGGCGTTGAAAATGACATAGCTCAGATTTGGGAAATTAGAGAATGCACGACTGCCGACCCCGGTGATCTCACCGTCAAAAAAGATGGCTGTCACAGCCTCCTTATGTTCATCCCAAAACTGAAAAGTGTCAGAGTCGGCGGCAGGAAGATCGGCGCTTCCGCTGATGCTCAAAACATCATTGTCGCACTCAACGCGGATGGTTTTATATGGTGTGACATCAAAATTGTAATGGAATGCTGCAACGTCAAACGCGTCTGTGCGATCGCCGGCATATGTGCCGGTCTGAACATTCAGTGCCGCCCAATCTTCGGAAGAACCGGCGTAATAGACGTGTTCGAGTTTGGGACAGTTGCCGCAGATGGCCTGTCGGACGGTTTGCAGTGAGGAGGGAAGCACGATTCGCTCGAGCGCAGAATCGCTTTCAAAGGCGTAGGTTCCGATGCTTGTAACACCTTCAGGAATGATGACTTCTTTCAGCGCATAGCACTCCGTGAACGCGCTGGACGCAATGGTGCGCAGTGAAGACGGCAACGAGACGGATTCCAGACTTCTGCAATAAGCAAAATCATTCTGTCCGATGCTTGTGATCCCTTCCGGTAAAACGATCGATTTTAAGCTTCTCATCCAATAGAAAGCCTGCGAACCAAAAGAAGTCAGGCTGTCCGGAAGAATCAGTGTTTGCAAAAATTGAGAAAACCGGAATGCCGCAGCCTCAATGTATGTTACTCCGTCAGGCACTGTATAGCTTTGAATCGGCATACCGTTCGGAGCTGCAAGCAAACGGGTCATTTCTTTGTTGAATAAAACGCCGGATTCATCGCTGACATAGTTCGGATTTTCTGGATCGACGATAATTTTCGCCAGATCTGCGATTTCAAAGGCGGAGGCTGAGATGTTTGTGACTGTTTTCGGAATATACAGCGCGGCAACGGTATCGTCGCCGATGACCCATGTGGTGTCACGCATAAAGCCGTTTTCAAGCGATGTTACAGGAAATCCGCCCAGTGTTTCCGGAATGTGGATCTCTTCCTGGCCGGAGAAATCCACTGCAGTGACCGTTGCTTGTCCGTCACTGACGGTGTAGGTGAAGATGCCTTCTGTCTCCGCCGCAGCAGAGAATGCGGCAAGCAGCATCGAAACACAAAGAGATAAAAACAGCGTTAAGAGCTTTGCGGCTTTTTTCATAAAAAATCCCTCGCTTTCCGCTTTTTAGCATATCATAAACTCTCATAGTTTTCAATACCTTTACTTTCCATAATGGAAAGTAAACGACCGTTTATCCGGAAAACTTGACCGTTTATCTGAAAAATATTGTAAAAAAAGGAAGAAAAAGTTATATTTAAGATGAATTATTTCCGCTTTTATGTTATACTTTTCCAAGCGAGGGAAAATCTATGAGAATTGCAATTTGCGAAGATGAAAAAACAGCGGCACAACAGCTCGCATCTATGGTGGATCAGCAGATGGCCGCTTTCGGAGTGGCAGCAAAAACGGACATCTATTTGTCTGCGAAAGACTTGCTGGATTCTCCGGTATTATATGATTTATTGCTGTTGGACTGTAAACTGAACGAAGGAACCGGCATCGATGTTGCACGGGAACTGCGCGGGCGCGGGTCAGACGCGGCCATTATCTTTGTTACGGCCTATGACGACTACGTTTATGAGGGTTATGAGGTCAACGCCTACCGCTATCTGCTCAAGCCCATCGATGCGGCTGTGCTGCATAAAACGTTGTCCGATTTTGTTATGCATTTTGAACGTGAGAAATATTTGGATTTTGTCAGCAGCAAGCACATGGTGCGTTTGAAGCTCAATGAAATCATGTATATTGAGTCCAGTGAAAAGCACACAATCGTGCGTCATACTGGCGGCAGCTATGAAACTGCGGCGACGGTTGCCGAACTGCAGGCGCGTATCAACAGCTATGCTTTCTTCCGCACACATCGGCGCTTTATCGTCAACATGAAATACATCATGGAGGTGGATAAGAACATCATCCGCCTGACGAATGATGAAAGAATCGAGATCAGCCGCCGCAACCTTGCAGCGTTCAATAAATGTTACATGAACTATTTGAAATATTCCACCACTTGAGAAAGAGGGCTCTGTTATGACAGCGGTTACCGGTTTGCTCTGCGCAGTTGAAGATTTTGCGGCAGTGTTCGGTCTGCTGTCTGTTTTTCATTTTCTTTTGCAAAAGGAACTGCGGCTGACAAAACCGCGCGTGGCGGTTTCTGTTTTGCTGCTTTTGCTGCCGACGGCACTTGTGCTGATGTTTCCATCTCTGCCGGAGCCATATGACGGCCTGCCGGACCTGCTTGCGAATGTTGTTTATGTTGTGACCGCGTGTCTGCTTGTGCAGCACCCGCGTCCGCTGACGATTCTGTGGCAGACGGTTTTTTACACCTTTACGGTAGAGGTCTTCTGGGGACTGATCGCGTTCTATACGAATCAGGCGCTTTGGCTGGAATATGCGGTCTGCACGGCACTGTATCTGCTGACAGGCGGCGGCATTTGCCTGCTTGCAAGGCGCTCCGGGGGGAACCGCTTGCCGTGGCTGGTTGCAGCAACGCCGAAATGGACCTATGCCGTGCTGCTGTTCTTTGAAATTGTATGCTATTACAAGGCTTACGGGGAAGAAGAAGCGTTTTTTGATCTGACATTTTTGCTATCCTCTGCGGCGCTGATCGTGACAGTGCTGTATCTGCTGTTCAGGATCGTGCGTCTGTCACATGAGGAAAGTGCGCTTTTGCAGCAGATGGCACTGCAAAAGGAATACGCCGAAGCCTCCATCACAGACGACGAGGAGCTGCGCCGTTTTCGCCACGATTACAAAAACCACATGCTTGTGGTGCAAACGCTTTTGGAGAGCGGCAAGACGGAGGACGCACGGCAATACATTGCCGCCATGCAGGAGCCGGTACACGCGGCGATGCAAAAGGTCAAGACAGGAAACTTTGTTGCCGACACCATCCTGAACCATAAGGCATCGACAGCTGCCGAAGCGCAGAGCGTCCTGCATTTTTCCGGGCAGATCCCTGCCGCGGGCATCCGCAGCGACGACCTTTGCACGATTTTTTCCAATCTGCTTGACAATGCGGTGGAGGCCTGCCGTGCGCAGAACGGCAGGCAAGACATTTTTGTGGAGGCCAAAACATCGGCAGGCACCTTTTTGCTGAGCGTTTCCAATCCGACCGGTGCAGTAGCCAACATCACACGCAAAACGACCAAAGCCGACAAGCGCAACCATGGGTTCGGGCTCAAAAACGTGGAGCGCACGGCAAAGAAATACGGCGGCACACTGCAGACGGACATTCAAAACGGCATGTTCTGTGCAGATGTGCTGCTGAAGCTGCCGAAGACGGCGCAGGCAACCGAATAACTGCAGTCTTTTGCACCCGAACTTCGGGTGCTTTTTCTTTTTGACCGTTCATCCGTGAAAAGCGACCGTTCATCCGAAAGGGGTTGTTTTTGAAAGGGAAAATTTGGTAAGATAGAAACAAGCTTTGCAGGGTGTCCCTGTAAGAAGTATTTATATTTTGGAGGTAGAAACAAAAATGAAGACCATCAAACGAACCTTAGCAGTGTTGTTGACACTGCTCATGCTCATCAGCGCCGTGCCGCTGGGTGTGATGAACGCAGGCGCGGCAACGACATACTTATGGCCGGTTGTTAACGGTACCGCCAATAGTCATGTCTATAAATGTACCTGTAACACACACAAGGGAAAACACTACGGTCAAGACATTGGCGGAGCACCCTATGGTCAAGCAATTCTTTCTCCGACCGATGGAAAGATTACTAAAGTTTATTCCGGATGTCGGGGTCAGTCCAATTTGTCAAAGGGTCAAAGCTGTAGTTCAAAAACATGCACGCCCAACAATGGCTTTTATCCTTTTAAAGATTACAACGGCTTGTCGTTTTGCAATGGTGGATTTGGGAACGGTGTTATTGTACAAAACACGTCAACAGGCTATTCTTTTTCCGTGGCACATTTAGCATATGATCCGTTGGTAAAACAAGGACAAACAGTAAAAAAAGGTGACGTTTTGGGTTATGTAGGAGAGACTGGCTGCTCTGCTGGAGTGCACTTGCATTTATCCGTAACTAACAAAAGTGGCACCACAGTTAATCCTATGTCTTTGAGCTATAGCAAACCGAAAACTACAGCTTCGAGTTCTGGATTGGCAATATCAGGTGTTCGCTATCCAAAGACTAAGAGGTCAGGAGAGGCTTTTATTGTTTCTGGTTTAGTTTCCTCAAATGCCAAGATTTCAAGCGTTTCCATATCCGTTGTGAACAGTAGCGGAAGCTCAACAAGCTTTGGGTCTGCTTCACCAAATACGTACTATTATGATTTGAACTCGCTCGATTCACAGGCAAAGTTTGCATCTTTAAAAACTAGCGGCACATATACTTACAAAATTATTGCGAAAGACTCAAATAATAACACACTAACATTTTCCAAATCATTTACTGTCGGATCGGGAGCAACAACTTATGGCTTTGATTCGGCGGTATCTTCAAAAGTTGCAACACCGACAATTTCTTCTTCTAATGATGATGATGGTCAAAAAGTTACGATCTCCTGCGCAACAAGCGGTGCAACGATTTACTACACTCTTGACGGAAAAAACCCGACAACGTCCAGCACAAAGTATACTGATCCTATTCCGTTGACTTCTACGAAAACAGTGAAGGCAATCGCCGTAAAAAGCGGAATGACGAACAGTGCAATTGCAAGCAAAATAATTACTGTCACTCCGGTTGCAACACCGACAATATCATTCGCAGTGACGAATGCCGGTTTCAAAACGACAATCACCACTGCGACAGCAGGAGCAAAAATCTATTACACAACAGATGGCACAACACCTACAACTGCGAGCCTGCCGTATAATGCTAACGAAGGGTTCACTATGGGCACTGAAGGAACAGTCAAGGCAAAAGCAGTGAAATCCGGCATGGCGAACAGCGAGGTTGCTTCTGCATCAACGCCCTCCGTGGAAGTTCCTGCTGCTCCGAGCATTGAACGCGACGCTTCTACACCTGCGACCATTGGCATCGGCGACACCATCAGCTTGAAATGGAATGCGACCCAGTATACATACCAATATGTGCTGACAGTTGAAAAAGACGGAGAACCGGTTGCTTTCAGAGCACAGGAGCCGGTGAATGTAATTGAAACGCAAGGAACAACGACATCCTTTGCGACTGATGCAGCCGGTATTTATACCATTACTGCGAAAGCAGAGAACTTCCTTGGCGAGAGCGCAGATCAAACCAGTGTTTCTGTAACGGTCAAGCCGGATGTGACAGTGACATTTAAAAACTATGACGGTAAAAGCCTAAGGCAAGATGTCATACACTGGGGTGGCACAGCAACGCTGCCAACTCCACCCGAACGGAAAGGCTATACCTTCAAAGCGTGGAGCGGAACTTACACAAATGTGAAAGCGGATTCCGAAGTCGTTGCAACGTATACACCGAAGACCTATGCTGTTGAATTTGTAGATGAAAATGGAAATCAGCTCAGTAAAATAATTGCTGACTATGATTCTTCCGTGACACCGCCGGCGGCACCCGTCAAGACCGGTTACACTTTTGTTGGTTGGAGTGTTAAAAGCGGTGAAGGAGACAGCTATGAAAAAATAAATGGCGCTGTGACCTTTGAACCGATTTATGTTTGGAGCAACCCCGATATGCCTTTAGGCGTTTCCATCGATTCCGCGTTGCGCAGCGCGGATGCCAAAAGCTATGAAGTTCATGCGAAAGTAACCAATAACACGTCGGATGTTTTGAACGCAAAGATGATTTCTGTGATTAAGACCAAAAATGACAAGGTGGTTGCCACGGAGATCGACGCCATCACTGTTCCTGCAAACGCAAGCGAAAAAGCTTATAACACGACGATCAGCGGTACGAACGACGCAATGGAATGCGAAGTCTATATTGTTGCGAATGATCCTGATAATGCGAATCGCACCGGCGGTGCATATTCTGAAAAAGCAACCAAAGAAGTGACCCGAGAAGCATCCAATACGTACACCTATTGGAGTGATTGGAGCGACTGGTCAACAACGCCGGTAACGGAAAGCGATACAGTCGAAGTGGAAAGCGTTAAGAAGTACCGCTATCAGGACAAAATAACAACGACAAGCTCGTCTTCTTCACTTGCCGGTTGGACACCATCTGGTTCTTCAACATCCTATGGAAATTGGAGCGGTTGGAGTGCGTGGACAAAAGGCAGTGCGCCTACCCCAACTGATGTCAAAAATGTTCAAACTGCTACGGTCTACAATTATTATTATTTCAAATGCCCGAATTGCGGGAAACATTCACATGTCAGTAATGAGTGCTACACATGGGCTGACAACGGATGCGGAAAAAAGTATCCGAACTTAATGCAAGAATACGAACGAATCTGGAGCAATGTTCCTACTTCTTCCGGAACAAGCAATGTTTGGGGTACCGGTAGGATAAAGGTTAAAATAAACGGGGCAACCTGGTTCTATCGTCCGGAAGGTGGATATGGCGCCGGCTATCGGACCCAAACGAGAACAAAGACCGTAACATATAGCTATTGGAAATGGGGAGAGTTGTCTGACTGGAGTGAGACTCCTGTGTCAAGCACTGACAGCAGACAGGTTTTCGAAGAGACTTTTTATCGTTACAGAACACTTGAAACGGCCACAACAGTCAATACTTCTGCATATGACGTTGTTGAGGATCTTTCCGGAACGAGCTATTCCGTTCGCGGAACATTGAAGAATGTGAATGCAGATTATAGTGGAAAAACCGCAATCGTTATGGTTTATAAGGATCGCAACACAGATCCGACGGAAAACCAGATTGAGTATGTTGGCGCAATTACCCTCGACCCAAACAATGCCTATGACTTCAGCTTCATTCCCCGCGAAGAAATCAGCGTTGCTACTGGCAATTACATTGTTTCCTTCGGCATTGCAACCGCAAGTGGTTTGGTCAACAATGTTGAAATGATTGAAGCACCAAAACCTGAGTATAAGGTCGATTTCCAAGATGTGGAAGGTAATATCATTTCTTCGCAGAACGTGACGGCGGGTGAAGACGCTGTGCTTCCCGAAGTCCCTGATGTGGAAGGAAACAATATCCGGTGGAATCGTACCAACACGAATATCAACAGTGATACCATTATCAAAGCTGAACCGCTGCCGAAAACCTATACAGTCGTGTTTGTTGACTGGGCAAACAACTGCATCGTTGACACGCAGGAGGCGCTCTATGGCAGTGAGATTCAATTCCCGGCAGACTGTTCCGCAACAGGAAAGACTTTTGTCGGTTGGAGCGTGCCTGCAGGCAGCACAGTGACCGGAACGATGATCATTGAAAGCGTTTATGAAGATATCATGTTCAATGTGACGTTCCTCAACCAGAACGGAACAGTCTATGATACGCAAAGAGTCGCTTACGGTTCGTCTGTGATTCTTCCAGAAGAAAACCCGACCGCCGATGGTTACGAGTTCCTTGCCTGGAGCAACAACGCAAAATGGTGGAATGTAACAGAGAATTTGACTGTTGAGCCTGTCTTCGTCTTTGCACAAACTGCTCCAACTCCGATATTCGTTCCTCATGAAGATAATGACATTATTATCGAAGAAGATTTGATCATCTTCGACGCTCCGGAAGACGGCAGCAAAATCTATGTGACAACAGACGGTTCTGATCCGACAGAAGATGATATTCTTTTGGAGGAAAACATCTTTGTTGCAAATAGATCGATGAGACTGAAAGCAAGAGCGTTCAAGGAGAATATGAATCCGAGCGATATTGTTGAAATCGATATTGATGTTCTGCCGGAATCCAGCGTGCCCGTTGTTGTTGCAAGCACAAATCCGGATGATGGATATGCGATTGAAAATGATTCAGCAAAATTAGTTATGAGAGTTCAAAACCCCTATGAATTCGTGGTACAATCCTATGGCTTCTTCCTCTATAACGCCGATACAGAAGATACGTTTAGTTACGAGAAGAATGATTTGAACGGATTGCATGACAAGGCATTCGGTCGAAGATTTCCCATTCCTAACTTGGAAGCCGGAACATATACCTATACGTTCTATGTTGATATTGATGGTTTAGGTACACTTGAAAGCGAAACAGAAACTTTCACAATCGGAAATCCTGCACCTCATGTCCACACTTATGATGCCGGCGTCATTACAACACAACCCACCTGCACCGAACCCGGTGTGAAAACCTACACCTGCACAACTTGTGATGCCAACACTGAAGGTCATACCAAGACAGAAACAATCAACAAACTTGATCATACCGAACCTGACAGCAACGGCAAATGCACGCGTTGCGGTGAACAGATTACGCCACCTCCTGTTCCGCAAAACATCTGCAAATGGTGTGGAAAAGTGCACGAAGGTTTCTTCCAAAAAATCATCGGTTTCTTCCACAACATCCTTGCCGCTATTTTGGGCGCGAAGTATTAATCAAATCTAATCACAACGGAAGTTTCAATTTGTCCCGCTGTCTCACCTGGAGGCAGCGGGACATCCGTGATTTCAAAACCTCGCCAAAGGAGCATCATTATGAAAACAAAACGATTCTTTTTCACCCTTGGCATCACATGTGTCATTCTGCTTTTGACATTACCGTTTGCGTTCGCGTCTTCAACCGACGGCTCCTGCGGTGAAAACGTTACCTGGCGTTATGACGGAAAGACCAAAACCGTAACCATCAGCGGCACGGGCGCTATGTATGATTATGCATACGATGAAGGCATCGAAAATGCAGCTCCTTGGATGGCATTGCAATCAGATGTTGAACATATCGTTGTCAAAAACGGCGTCACAAAGCTCGGAAGGTATATGTTCCCCTGGAAAATGAAAACGCTGGACGTTCCCGCCAGTGTGCAGACCATGCCGTTGTTTTCTCTGAGCTTTTCTCATGCCTTGGAGCGTGTGACCATCGATCGGCGCAATCCAAACTACAGTTGCGACAATGTGTGTATCTATTCCAAAGATAAGACGAAACTGCTGTACTATCTCAATATCGGACACAGCAAAACGCTGACGATCCCCGAAGGCGTAAAAATCGTTTGCGAGAGTGCGTTTGATGAAATTGTCGATCTGGAAAAGGTGATCTTTCCGCATACTTTGACATCTTTGGAAGATAACGCATTTTCTCTTTGCGAAAACCTGCAGGATCTTTCCTTTGGTTCCGGATTCAGAAAGTGGAACCGAAACGCTTTTGTGGGGTATAATAAACTGCGCAGCTATACTGTGCGTGGCAACAACCGGACATTTCGTTCCGATGCGAACGGCTGCCTGCTCTCGCGTGACGGAACCACGGTAATTGCATGCCCGCCCTGTGCAAAGCTTGGAAATCTTGTGCTTCCTGACGGTGTGACGACCGTTGCCGCATATGCATTCTATGAAAACGGATATCTGAAGTCGGTTACATTTCCGAAGAGTTTGAAGTCCATTCAAAAGGGTGCATTCCAAGGATGCGGGAAGCTGAAAGAAATTGTGATTCCGAAAACTGTGACTGGATTGGGAAAGGCCGCCTTTGCAAGCTGCGCGTCTCTTAAGAGTGCAAGCATCAAAGGCGGACAGACAGTTTTACCTGCCAGGTTATTTGAAGGGTGCGGCAAACTTCGCACTGTCAAATTGCCAAAAACCATAACGGCGATAAACACGCGGGCGTTTTCAGGATGTGACAAGCTTTCCGATTTCGTTCTTCCGCCGAAACTGGAAAGCATCGGAAAAGAGGCTTTTTCCGGTGCGCTTCACATGAAGGAGCTGTTCATTCCGGCAACGGTTTCGACAATCGGGAACTGTGCGTTTCAGTATGCAAGCATTGAGGCGTTCAATGTGATGCCAAACAATGCCGCCTACTGCTCCGATGAAAACGGCTGTCTGTTTTCCAAAGACGGTTTGACATTGCTCTGCTATCCGTTCAGCCGGACAGCTGAAGAATATGTGGTGTCGAACACAGTAAAAACGATCGGCGCGTATGCGTTTGCTTCTGTGCAAAGCCTGAAAAAGATCACGCTGCCGGAGGGCTTGATAAAGCTTGGAAAAGCTGCGTTCCTTGGCTGCGCTTTTTCAACGATCACCCTGCCGGAAGGTCTGACGGAGATTCCGGAGGATTGCTTTATCGCAAGCAATCTGCAAACGCTGTGTCTGCCTCGATCCGTGCGCTCCGTCGGCCGCAGTGCGTTTTTCAACTGCGACAACATGAGCAAGCTGATTGTGCGCAATCCGGCCTGTGTCTTTGAGGGAATGAACGATGAATTTGTTGGTGTCTATTATCCGAGAGAGCTTTCGGTTTTTGCGCCTGTCGGTTCTTGTGCACAAGCGTTGGCCAAGAAAGTCCAGCTCCGTTTTATTGCGATTTGCAATAACGGACATGTGATGCAAAAGAATGTGACGCCTGCGCAGTATCGCAAAAACGGTTACAATCAATATATCTGTCTGCAATGCGGCGAACGCGTGAAAGAGCGTATACCAGCAATCCGAATTGTGAAATTGTCAAAAATCGAATTGAAGTATTCCGGAAAGATTAGAAAGCCCAAAGTCACCGTGATGGATCAATCCGGAAAACAGCTTCAAAAAGGAACGGATTTCAAGTTGAAGTGGTTGACCGACTGTAAATCAAAGGGAAATCACAAAGTTAAGGTGATCTTTAAGGGCAATTACGCCGGAACTGTCATCAGAGAGTTTAAGATCGTTTGAAAATCAAGTGGTGCTATATTGTCGGTGCAAATCTCAAAAGTTTGGAAGGAAAGCTATGATTAGCAAAATAAGATTGATGCTGGAATACAGCACTTACTGCGTATGGCTCTACAATGAAAAGGACGAAGTAATCGATAATGACAATCCACCTGAATGGAAAGATGATCAGGAGTTGACAGATGCCTTTATGGCTGTTAGTGATTTATACGACACGTTCTTCGTTGACAACAAACACGAGTTCAACTATGTGGGATGTCCTGATGAAGAAACACGTCAGAAGCTAACATCACTTATCGGAAACGCAGTGAGAATCCTCGAAAGAAAAGTCAACGGTAAGTACCCTATCCAAAATGATATTGTATATGACTTCTGATGATAATTATGTAGTCGCAGGCTGATAAGGCTACGGCTAAATACCACCTATTCGCACATTTGCCTCCTTTGCGGTTTTATGCTACACTTTGCGTGAAATCAAAACAAGGAGGCATTCTTTATGAAAAAACACATCTATAATGAACAAAACGGACTGCACTACACCCTGCATGGCGACGAATGCGTAAGACCTACCTGTTGGAACAGCATAAAGGTCTGTACTGCAGGATGCTGATGGACGGGTCGCTTTGGCAGCACCTTCTGGAAGTAGACGAGCTGGCGCAGAGCACAGTGGACACGATCATTGCGCGTATGGCGGAGGTCGATGGCGTGACAGAGGAACTTAAGACAACTGATCCCATGTGCTGGATCGGGCTAATGAACAACTACCGGCACTGCGCGGAGGAATTCGTTTTGCGAGATGTGGTGTACATATGACCAGCTGGCGAAGGTCGCAAGGGAAAACATGGAATATGTGTATACACGGAACCGCTGAATCACTTCTCCGCTGCGTAACACAAGGGTTGTTGGCACACCCGATGGGAATCGAACCCACATCTAACCCTTAGGAGCCGAGGTCCAACGCTATATTAGCTGTCCCTCGGAGTCCTGGGAAAAGCCATTATTGCCGCAGGCAGCGGCATCATTCAGAATGCACCGCCCGCCGGCGCAAGTTCATTTTCTCTTTATACGATTGAAAAACCCATCGTTTTTTAATATAATAAGAGCAGCACCTGGACCGTAATAAACCAACCGTCCGGGACTTCCTTCAGCCGAAGGTGTAAAAGGCATCACGATCTCCCGCGCGGGAGGAACTTGATACAGCGGGTGGATATGAAACTTGAACAGCCGTTATCGATCGGCAGACGGACAGCGTAAAACAGACTCGTCATGCAGACGAACAGGCAGGACAAGAACGGAGTGACACTATGCTCAACACACCATATTTAAAAAAACTTATCAGCGCTTTTCCCGCCGGGGCAGCGGAACTGTTTTCCGCCATGGCGGAAAGGATCGACGCCGACCGCTCCCTTCGCGGGATTTTCGGCCGCGCGGTGAAGGACTATATGGGCCCGCGCGCCCTGCCGATGCGCAAGGCGCTGGAAAGGGTCGAAAAAACGTCGCCATCGCTCGGCGTCAGCCCTTATACGACGGACTTCATTTTTGTGATGAAATGCACCGAGATACTGAAGAACCGGTACGCGGAGGCGGGCGTGGAGGACAGCGTCTTTTTTGCATCGATGGACGACCTGCGCTGCAAGCTGCTGGAGTGTATGGAATGCAAAGGCGTACCCGGCACGTTCGTCGCCGACTGGTACGACGGCTTTCTGAAGATGCGGCGCTTCGCCTACGGCAGATTCCAGTACGAAGTGGCAAAAAGCGGCCTCTCCTTCACCTCCTCGTGCGGAAAGGTGATAAAAGAAAGCGATCCGGTCGTCAACTTCCACATCCCCTCCTCCGGCGTACCGCTCA